>CAZOOP010000083.1:0-1884 GCA_964581465.1 uncultured bacterium | reverse complement strand
GCCAACATCGTGAGGATGGCAAGGTGCTAAATAGGGACGGGCCGAAGCCCGTCCCCATACTCCTTCTATTTGGACCGGCTAAGCCGTTCCCTCGTCACCCTCTTCTGCCAGGGCGGCCTTGCGCTCGGCGGCCAGCCGCTCCATCGCCTGGACCTTCTCTTTGTTCCGGCGCCGTTCCTTGCGGCCCTCCGGGGTGAAGCGGTTGCGGAAGAAGTAGCGCAGGTGCTTCCAACCCACCGGGAAGATCAGCGACCACTCGTCCCAGTGCACCAGGGCGCGGAAGAACTTGCCCAGCAAGAACTTGGGGCTGAGGTAGATCATCCGGAAACCCTTGTCGCAGTAGTAGTCGATCTCCTGGGGGGTCAGGTTGCCGCCGGCGGCGTTGGAGACCATGTCCCCGGCTTCGGCGCTGGTGAGCTCGTGCATGTCCGCCGAGGAGATCCGGCCCTCGCCGATGAGCTGCTCGAAGGCCGCCGTACCCGGGTAGAGCGACAACGGCAGCCACTGGACCGTATAGAGCGGCAACTGCTTGGCGAAGCGGTAGCTCTCCTCGATGGTCTCGACGGTCTCGCCCGGGGTGCCGATGATGAACGCGGCGTTGAACAGCACGCCGGTGCGCTTGCAGTCTTGGGCGAACCGTTGCATCCGCTCGACGGTGATCCCCTTGCGCATCGCGTCGAGCATCCGCTGCGAACCCGACTCGAAGCCCACGCAGAGCATCCGCAGGCCGGCGTTCTTGAGGTCCTTGAGAACCTCGTAGTCCACGTCGGCCCGGGCGTTGGTCGACCACTTGATCTTCAGGCCCCGCTGGCGATAACCCTCGGCGAACTCGTGCATCCGCTTGTTGCTGATGGTGAAGGTGTCATCCTCGAACATGATCTCTTTGGCGTTGGGCCAATGCTCCTGGATGAACTCCATCTCGTCGAAGACCTTTTCGAGGGAGCGGTAGCGCACCCGACGCCCGGAGAAGGTGTGCGGGAAGAGGCAGAAGGTGCAACGGTGCGGGCAACCCCGGCTGGCCCGGGTCATCACGTGGGGCCAGCGACAGGGGTTATAGCGGTAGTGCTTGATGTTGAGCCCCTGCTTCCAGTAGACCTCGGAAAGCATGGGCAGCTCATCGAGGTCCTGGATCAGCGGCCGGGCCTCGGTGCGCACGAACCCGCCGTCGCGCAGGAAGCCCAGGCCCTGGAGCTTCTCCAGCTCGTCGAGGCTCCCCCCGCCGGCCAGCCAGTCGGCGACCTCGACGACGGTGTAGTCGTACTCGCCGATGGCCACCGCGTCCAGGTCCTCGCCGCCGGCCTTGAGCACCAACTCGGGGATGCTCGTCGGGTGCGGACCGACCAGCATCGTGTAGAGCTCCCGTCCGTGCTGCTCCTTCAGGGCGTGCAGTGTGTTGATGTCCACGGCCAGGCTCGGCGCGCTCGTCGCCGAGATGACCATCCGCGGCTGATGCTCCCGGGCGATGGCCAGGGTGTCCTCGAGGTTGAGATCGTCAGCCGGACAGTCCACCAGCTTGACCTCGTGACCGGCCTGTTCGAGCATCCCCGTAGCCCAGGCCAGCCAGAGGGGGAAGTAGAGTGTGCCGCCCCGGGGGGCGTAGGCCGAGCGCTGCTCACGGCTGAAATGCTTGACGAAAGGGGGGTTGAGCACCAGGATCTTCACGGGGTCTCCTCCGTGTGCGGGAAAAGGGAAACGCCGTTACCGGCGTGGGCGTACGAGGCGATTATACTACAGCCGCAGACGGCCTGTTACCTTACCACTTCGCCGGAGTAAAACCAAGGGAAAAGAGACTTATGCCCTCCAGGTATTACTCGGCAGTTGAATACTCTCCCCTTGACGAAGCGCTTTCTCTGGGCTATTTTTCAAATTGCGAGATCGTCAAGC
>CAZOOP010000082.1:0-2717 GCA_964581465.1 uncultured bacterium | reverse complement strand
TGAGCTCCAAGGACCACGAGTGCTACGACTGGTGGTTCTGCCACAAGAAGTTGTAATAATTAGCTTCCGCTACAACTCCAACAGAGGGGGGCGGCTCGCGCCGCTCCCCTGTTGTTTTCGGCGTGGTTGGCAACAACCGACTATCTGCAGTGAAGCCTATGTTACAATTCCCTGTCGCCGAACTGCGAGAGTGGCAGAAACGGCAGACGCGCTGGATTTAGGATCCAGTGGCCCACGGCCGTGCGGGTTCAAATCCCGCCTCTCGCACCACCTTCCCCAACCGGGACTGCCGTCCGAACTGAGCACCATCCCGGAACCTGAACAGCTCTCCACCGGATTATCCTCCAACGTTCCAGGTCACCATCCCTCCGCTCAGCATCCCTTCCCGGCCCCCACTTGCAAGCCCGATCATGACGCAAACGAACCGCCGACAGACGAGACGGATCAGCGTCGGCGACGTGGCCATCGGCGGCGGCGCTCCGGTCAGCGTGCAGTCGATGACCAACACGCCGACGCACGACGCCTCGGCCACGGCGCGCCAGATCACCGAGCTGGCCCGGGCGGGCTGCGAGATCGTCCGCCTGGCCGTGCCCGACCGCCGCGCCGTCCGCGCCCTGCCCGGGCTGGTCGCCGGAGCGTCCGTTCCCCTGATCGCCGATATCCACTTCTCCGCCGAGTCGGCCCTGGCCTCCATCGACGCCGGAGTCCAGGGGCTGCGGCTCAATCCGGGCAATCTGCGCGACGCCGTCGAAATCCGACGTGTGGCCGCCGCCGCTGTCGCAGCGGGCATCCCCATCCGGGTGGGGGTCAACGCCGGTTCCCTGGACCCGGAGCTCGAAGCGCGCCACGGCGACCCGACGGCTCCGGCCATGGTCGAAAGCGCCTTGAAGGAGGTGCGTCTGCTGGAGGACGCCGGCGTCGAGCAAATCAAGATCAGCGCCAAGGCCTCCGACGTCCGCCTGACCCTGGCCGCCTACCGCCTGCTGGCCCGGCGGACGGACTGGCCCTTGCACCTGGGGGTCACCGAGGCCGGCCACCGCCAGGCCGGGCTTATCAAGAGCGCCCTGGGCATCGGCGGCCTGCTGCTCGAGGGCCTCGGCGACACTATCCGGGTCAGCCTGACCGGCGACCCCTTGGCCGAGGTCCGGGCGGCCTGGCACATCCTGAGGGCCTGCGGTCTGCGCCGCCGGGGAATCGAGTTCATTAGTTGTCCGACCTGCGGGCGCTGCGAGTACGACCTCGAGGGACTGCTGTTGGAGCTGGAACGACGACTGGCCGATATCGAAGTACCGCTGAGCGTGGCCGTGATGGGCTGCGTGGTCAACGGCCCCGGCGAGGCTCGTCACGCCGACCTAGGGGTGGCCGGCGGCAAAGAGAGGGGCGATCTCTTCGTCGGTGGTGAGATCGTCGAGAAGGGCGTCCCGGCGGACGAGCTGGCCGACCGCCTGACATCTCTTGTTCGTGAGTACGCCGCCCGGCTGGGAAGGGGATAAGAAAACGGCGACGCGGGCACGTCGCCGTTAAAGCGGGGTACCTTCGGTCCACCCGCAATCCAAGCGGGTCGGTATGGTGCGAGAGGCGGGATTTGAACCCGCACGGCCGTGGGCCACTGGATCCTAAATCCAGCGCGTCTGCCGATTCCGCCACTCTCGCCGGGGTCGCGCTCGGGATCAAACGTGCGGAAATTGTAACATAAGCCGCCGTTCTGGGGGATTGGAGGAGCGGATGTCTGCTGGAGAACCGACGGCGCCGGGCGGATCGAACCGCGCGGCCAAACTCCGGTTGATCTTCGCGCTGGGGTTGCTGGGAACCCTGATCCTGCCGGTGGTTTTCAACGAGGTCCTGCGCCCCCTGACAGCCGTCACCCCCCACCATCCCGTCGAGTTGCAGTTCGTTTGGAGCCGCGGCGCCGCCGTGGAGGTCTTGCGCGGCTACGAGCTGCGGCCCGTCGTCCTCGACCGCTACCTGCTCCTCGATACCGTCTTCCCCGTTTTCTACGGCTGTTTCCTCTACGCCCTGACCTCGCTTACAGCCCGAAATCACCCCCGCCGGGGCTGGGAGCGCCGGGGACGGCTGTTGGTCGGAGTCGCCGCTGTCGCCGTCGCCGCCGACTGGCTGGAGAACGCCTTCACTCTGGCCGTCTTCTCCGATCTCGACGGCTTCGCCGCCTGGCTGCCTCCCGGTCTGGCCGCTATTGCGCTGATCAAGTGGCTGGCCGTAGCCGCGACCCTGGGTGGGTCAATCATCCTGCTCCTCGGCCGCGCAGTTCCTCCGAGCAATGCAAGGGCAATAAACACAGGCGCTTAACCAACATCTCCCCGATCACGCCCCCACCTTCCCACTGATCTCCGCTCCCCCTACAACCAACCCGTCGCTAACATCCCCGCCTGACATCGTCATCCGCAACGGGTCGCCACCCCAATGCAGCCGTCCCGACCCGGGATATCGGCATCTGGATTACACGCTCAGGTACGACCGCGACACGCTTCTCGCTGTTGTAGCCCTGCCTAGTGGTATGCGTATATGCTGATGGCATGAGCTTGACAGGCCTGGCCTTCAAGTCTATAATCGGCACGTATTAAGATTAATTCTCAACTTGCCGCTGACGTATTCACCACCCTAGGCGTCCGGTCGGGGGCCACTGCACCACGATTGTCGGGTTTGCGTCGTCAGACCCCGGACAGGTACCCGCAACCCCAAAGGAGAGTGCCATGAGC
>CAZOOP010000081.1:0-2957 GCA_964581465.1 uncultured bacterium | reverse complement strand
GCTCATGGCACTCTCCTTTGGGGTTGCGGGTACCTGTCCGGGGTCTGACGACGCATTCGGGATGATACAGTTGCAATGGCCCCGCCAGTTTGCCTGGGAACGGTAGTATGCGCATAAAACTAATTGCGAATAGGCCTAAACACGACTTCTTTTTTTCCGGTTGCTCTGAGTCTGCCAAGGGATGGCAGTGGCAATCGCGTCGGCTTACGGCTACTCGTTCCGGACGGGATTAAGGTTTTTTCTCGTCGATGGTAAGCAAAATGCCGACGTCAACTATTCATGACGCCGGCATGATTAGTGGCTGGTGGAGGACGTTACGTGTTTTCCTCAGTGTAATCGAGGATGTTCTCGGCGTAGAGCAGGGGCATGGGGCACTGGCGGCAAAGTGGATAATCATCCAGTCGTCCACTCTTGTGCGCCGTGCGCAGGGCTTTCCAAGCCGCGTCCCGCCAGATTGCTACAAGTGCCGAGGTATTGGCGTCACCCAAACCCAGGACGCCGTTGATATCCAGACAGCAGGTCGTCACCGTGCCGTCAACCAGAACCACCATTTTTTTCCAGACGTCGGGGCAGGCGATACGTTTGTTGCTACGGTAACCGTATGATTTGAGATCCAGCTCCTTGATGCTCTCGTACTCGGTAACCTTAGTCAGGTTTACGTGCTCCATGCGTTCGCTCCAGAAACCGGCGAAAACGTCGGCTTCATGAGCATTGAGCTTGCAGATCGTATACTGCATCACCGTGCTGGGAGGATTCGTTTTTTCGTAAGCCAGTTCGAGAAAACGCAGGATATTGGCGCGTACACGCTCCAGGTCGCCCCCGCGGCGCATAGTCTCATAGGTCTTGGCGGTGAAGCCGTCGACGGAAAAGGTGATCCCGGCCAGACCGGCCTCCAGCAATCCTCGGGAACACTCCTCGTCCAGGGCCATCGCGTTGGTGTTGATCAACGGATGAAGGCCGCGTCGCGCTGCGTACTCGACGTAGGGGATAATCTTGGGGTGGACCAGGGGCTCGCCGAAGAGGAATAATTTGATCCAGCGGACCTTCCAGGCGGCCAACTGGTCGATCAGCGAGTGGTAGAGGACGTCGTCCATCAGGCCGACGCGGCGTTCCAGCTTGTCACGGGGACAGATGACGCAGTTGATGTTGCAGGTGTTGTTGATCTCCAAAAAAACGTAGCGCGGTCGGGGATTGACGCCCGTCAACCGACGACGAACACCGTCGGTGTAACCGCGGATGATATCGCCAAGCTTGTTCAGCCTACCGGCCATGATAACCTCGCAGTTCCCGGCGCAAGACCGTCCGCTTGCCCCGGCGATCGATACCGGGTAGGCGCGGGTGGGCTTCGATCGAACGCGCGCCCCCCCGCTCTGCTTCGTCAGTGGTCGAGCGTGCTCAAGCATCGACAAGCCTCAGCCCCCGTCGCGTTCCTCATCGACGGCGCCCAGGTCGCCACGCTCCTCGACCTCGGCCTCCCGGCGCCGTCCACGTTGGGAGAGCTGGCCCAGGCTCAGACCCTCGCGGATCAAAAACACCGCCCCGATGATGATGTAGGGCACCACCTGGGTCACGTGGAGCAGCACCGCGAAGGCCCCGGCCATCCCCTTGGCGGCGGTCTCGCCGTAGTGTCCGGTCAGCCCCGGCGCCGCCATCAGCAGACCCATCGCCCCGAAGGACTCGAAGATGCCGATGAAGCCCGGAGCCGAGGGAAAAACCACCCCCAGACAGACGTAGGCCATCGTCACCAGCGAGGTGTACCAGGGGATCATCCCCGCCGTCGCCCCGTGGGCGAAGGGCATCGCCCGGACGATCGGCACGTAAGACAGCGCCGCCAGGCCCCAGATGACCAGCGAGAGTCCGATGGCCCCCCAGAGCCGCCCCTTGTGGTTGAAGATGTGCAGGCCGTCGCCGAAGTTGATGAAGAAGCGCCGGACCCTCTCACGGACCTTAGCGCCGAAGAGACGCGCCGGAAAGCTGAGCACCCGCGCCGTGCCCTCGCGCCGGTAGTAGAGCACCACGATGGCCACGCAGCCCGCCACGTACACCGCCCCGACCCCGATGGCCAGCCCGACCTTGAGCATCCCGCCCACGGGGATCAAAAACACCACCAGGACGAAGACGCCCATGATCACCAGGCCGTCGAGGATGCGCACGAAGATGACCGTGGCCAGAGCGCTCGAGTACTTATAACCCGAGTTGTGACTGACCACCAACGGCCGGATCAGCTCTCCCGCCCGCAGCGGCAACACGCCGTTGGCCATGAAACCGATCATTGTTCCGCTGGCGGCGTTGACGAAACTCACCGGGTGGATCGAGTCCAGCAGCAGCTTCCAGCGCAGGATACGCCCCAGATAACTGAACGCCAGGGGCACGATCCACCACAACATCACGCCGTAATCGGCCATGCGGAAGCCGTCGACCATCGCCTCCAGGTCGATGTCGTGGAAGAACCACCACATCAGACCGCCGGAGATCACCAGTCCGAGCCAGAACCGCCAGTTCTTCAGCAAAGGCGCACCTCGTGGGCAGTTTCGCACTCCAGGGCACAGCTTGTCACGATGAACGAAGGAGATTGTAACACGCCGTCGCCGCGATGTGGTCCGCCGACCAAGGACCAACAGAAGAGACCGCCGCGGCGGTCTCAGTCTGGCAAGGATTTGCCCGCATGATTGTCAGAACGGTTGACCCGGGGGGATTGGAAGGCTCCCCGGCGGATCCGGCTGCGCTCGTTCAGGCCGTCAGGAAGGTGGGGGAAGGCTGTCGCTGGCGGCTTTTCGGGCCGGGGTCTCATGAGAGGATGAGGGGTACCGGAGAGCCTTCGATGATTACTAATGCAACAATCGTGCCAACTACTCAGTGTAAAGCCCGGCGGCTCCGTCTATACTCGGCAGTTGAATACCCGCCCTTGACGAAGCGCTTTCTCTGGGCTATTTTTCAAATTGCGAGATCGTCAAGCA
>CAZOOP010000080.1:0-3090 GCA_964581465.1 uncultured bacterium | reverse complement strand
TTCTTTCCATTATCTCTCCTTTCTGCCCCGTAGGGGGCGGTATAGTAACAACCTCTTTACCCGTTGGATCATCTTCGGATCCGCCCTGTCTCTCTTCTTGATTGCGGCGCGGCACATGATGAAGCTGTCTTCGTCAAAAAAGCCGTATATCCGCATTTGATAAGCTTTGATTACATAAATACCATCCTTTTCATGGTTGAACATTTCCTTGTTCGGTCGTTTATATTCGCATATTTTCTTTATAGCGCTTCGCATTTTTCCGCAATCATGTTTACGTTTCCTGTTCTGCTTCATGATAAAATCGAGGACACGGTTAACGCCGTTGTCGTTGACGAGGAAATATGTGCTTCTGTATGTACCCTTGAAATAGAGGATTGTGCGCATCGTGATTTTGTGAGAAGAGGTTAACCTATGGGTTAACCATTGTCAAGGGCAGTGGTTGATAAAGTTCACAAAGATTACCGCGGCTTGCCGAAGCAGAGGATCGTCGCCGTCTGGTTGATGTGGCCGATGTACTGCTCGCCGTAGGTCGAGAAGCCGGCGAAGGTCCTTTCGCCCAAGGCGTTGACGAAAGGCGCCACGATGCCGCGGCTCTCGAGTTCCAGGTGGCGCAGAATGCAGTTGAAGACGAGCATCGCGCCGATGGGCCGCCCGAGGCTGGTTTCGGCCTCGGCCACGTCGCGTTCGGTGTCGCCGGGGATGTCGGTGTTGTCGAGCAGATGCAGCTTGGAGCCTTCGTCGACGCGGCAATAGAACTTGACGCCGCTGTTATCGAGGATCTGCTGGGGGCTTCGCACGTAGGGCTCGTCGCCGACGGCCAGGCCCAGGGGGTGGCTGGTCATGGCCTCCTGGTCGAGCTCCTCCGGGGCGATCCCCAGGGCGGCGGCGTAGGCTTCGACGGCGGGCTTGCCGTCGAACTCGTGGACGGTGCGTTCGGCCGGGTCGACCCGGGTGGCCTCGAGGGTGGTCTCGCGCATCGAGAAGCTCTGGGTCTTGGCGATGGTGTAGGGGACCTTGAGCTTGAGCAGGGCCAGCATGGCGGCGTCGGAGTAGGCCTTGTCCTCGCAGAAGACCCAGGTCTTCTTGAACTTGAGATCGTCGCCGGCGGAGCCGCCGATGAACAGCGCGTCGGTTACGCCGCCCAGGGCGACCATCAACTGCTCCTCGCCGCCGGAGAGGCCGTCGGCCAGGACGATGCCGACGTAGCGCTCGGTGTCCAGGCTCAGTGACTCCTCGCCGAACTGGCCGGCCAGGTAACGCACAGCCTTGGTGGCGCCGGCGGCGCCCCTGGAGAGCTCGGTGACAACGGCCAGCTCGACGCCGGAGGCGTAGCTGGGCGGCAGGTAGAGCCCGACGACGGAGTTCTTGGTCAGGCCTCGCGGGGAGAGCTCCCCGGCTGTGGTGCAGCCGATGACCTTGCAGAGCTGGAACTCGCTCTTGACCGCCCAGGACATCGCCTCGGGCTGGTAGGCCGTCGAGGCGAAGTAGACGAACAGACCGCCCCGGGCTCCACCGACGGCTTCCTTGAGCTCGCGCGCCGCCACGCCGGGTGAGACGGCGTTGCTGAAGGCCCAGCGGGACTCGAGGGTGGGCTCCTGGGTGGATTCCTCCTCGAGACGGGCGGCCAGTCGGCTCACATCGATCCCCAGGTTCTTGCCGATGCCGATGACCTTTTCGACGATGGCCTGGTCGTCGGGGGAATCGATGGTGAAGGACTCCAGGGGTCGCCCCAGTTGAACGGCGATCTTTTCGCGGGTGGAGCGGGCGATTTCTTTTTTGCCCTTGGAGCGGGCCTTGATGATCTCCTCGATCAGGGCGACGATGATTCCGGGCATCGGTGAACCTGCCTATCTTGCGCCGAGGGCCGGGACGGCCGGGGGTGTTTGGTTGAACGAAAGCGCCAATCAAAACAATTCTCTATCAACCGGTTGCCGAGTAAAGGTTAATGATACAAACAGTTTAGCAGAGTATCCGTTGTCTCGGCAAGTCTTGGTGAGCTGTTGATGTAGAATGCTATAATGACAACGCTTCGTGTATTCTTCCCGGCTTCTTCCCGGTCGCCGCCCCGCAACGATCATACACGTCAAGGGCCTGGCGATCCCAGACCAGGAGGCCCCCGATGCTCCGTCGCATTTCCGTCCTGCCGCTGCTGTTGCCGATAGCCTGTCTCGCCGGCGAGGTCGTCGACCTGGCCGTGACCGATTTCCAGGCCCTGGGCGTCTTTCCCGACCAGGCCCAGGCCGTGGCCGAGATCATCCGCACCGAGCTGGTCGGCCTGCCCGGGGTGCGGATCATCGAGCGCTCGCGGCTCAACGCCGTCCTCGAGGAGCGCAGCCTGACCGCCGCCGGGTTGACCGCCGACGAGGCCGCCGAGGTCGGACAGCTCACCGGGGCCGACTTCGTCGCCGTGGGCTCCCTGGCCGCCCTGGGCAGCACCTTCACCGTCAGCGTGCGCCTGGTCGAGGTGGACAGCGCCGAGGCGGTCCTCGGCGAGACCCAGACCGTCGGAGATGCCGGTGAGCTGCCCTGGGTCTGTCGCGGCCTGGCCATCAGCCTGGCCAAGACGATGGGCCAAGAGACCGCCGAGGTGGTGGTGCCCGCCGGACCCGGTGGTGAGCGTCCCGCCGCCGAGGAGCTGAGCTTCTACAAACATGGCGAGTACGAGAGTCCCCGGGCCGTCTTCGACGGCGCCGAGACCTCGCTGGTCGTCTGGGCCCTGGAGCTGGAGCGGGCAGACACCGCCCTGCTCCAGAGCTACCCCGTCACCCTGGAGTGGCTGGATCCCGCCGGCGAGGTCCACTGGGAGGAGGTGCGCGCCGCCGAGTTCGCCGCCGGCCAGACCGAGCTGCGCGTCATCGGCGGCAAGGGCTACACCGAGCCCGGGGCCTGGGAGCCGGGACGCTGGACGGCCCGGGTGATCCTGGACGGCGAACAGGTGCTGACACGGACCTTCCTCATCGAGTAGCGCTGTTTTACGCGGAGGTTGACATATGCCGGTCGTTGCCCGGGGGGTCCAACCCCCCTCCCCCCGACCCCCACTGCTCGATGGGTACCGGCACCTTGGCGGCGACTGAGCAGATAGCACGAACA
>CAZOOP010000079.1:0-3523 GCA_964581465.1 uncultured bacterium | reverse complement strand
AAACGTGCCAACGCCTCGCGCCGGAACGACTCATTCGGTTCCTTGGTCGCGGGCCGGGGCGGTGGCGCGGCGGCGCGGGCCGCTCTCAGGGACGAGAGAGGCTGGCGTAGGCGCTGTGGTTGTGGATGCTCTCGTAGTTCTCGCACTCGACGCGGTAGGCGCTGATGCGCTCGTCGGCGTCGAGGCGATGGGCCACGGCGCGGACGATGTCCTCGACGAAGCGCGGATTGTCGTAGCTTGATTCGGTGAGGGCTCGTTCGTCCTCGCGTTTGAGCAAGGCATAGAGCGGGGCGCTGGCCGAGGTCTCGGCGATCTCGACCAGCTCCTCGATCCAGACCAGCTTGGGGCTCTCGACGCGGATGCGCACCACGGAGCGCTGGTTGTGGGCGCCGCGGTCTGAGATCTCGCGGGAACAGGGGCAAAGGCTCATCACGGGGACGTTGACGACGTCGGTGATGGAGAAGCGGTCACCGTTGCCCTCGACGAGGAAGCCGGCCCGGTACTCCATCAGCGAGGTCTCGCCGGAGACCGGAGCCCGTTTCTCGATGAAGTAGGGGAAGCGCAGCTCGAGGTGGGCGCGCTCGGCGGAGAACTGGCGCCGGGTCTCCTCGATTATCTCGCGCAGGGTCTCGTAGGAGATACGTCCGCGGAAGCGGTTGAGGATCGAGATGAAGCGGCTCATGTGGGTGCCGCGGAAGTCCTTGGGAAGGTCGACGTACATGTTGACGCGGGCCACGGTGGGCTGCCAGCCCTCGTTGCGGTCCATCACGGTGATGGGGTAGAGGATGTGCTTGACGCCGACCTTGTCCAGGGGCAGGGGGTGGTCCGGGGCCTCTTCGGCGACGTCGGGCAGCTCGCGGCCGTGGTCCAGGTAGTCGTTATCGGGCATCGCTGTCCTCGCGTTGTTGTTCGAGCATACGGCGGACGCGCTCCAGGTCGGCCGGGGTGTCCACGCCGACGCCGGCAAAGTCACAGCGCACGCAGGCGATGCGCATCCCGCCGGCCAGCCAGCGCAACTGCTCGAGCCCCTCGGCTTCTTCGAGGGGGCTCGGCGGCAGCTCGACGGCGGCCGCCAGGGCCGCGCGCGTGAAGCCGTAGAGACCGACGTGGCGCAGGTAGCCACCGGGGGGCGGTCCCTCGCCGTCGCGTCGGTGGGGCAGGGGGGCGCGGCTGAAGTAGAGCGCCCGGTCCCGCGAATCGACGACGACCTTGACGCAGTTCGGATCGGCGTAGTCGGCGGGGTCGTCGGCGGGATGGACGGCGGTGACGATCTCGGCTTCGCCCTCGCTCAAACGGGCCACCAGGGCGTTGAGCAGCGACGGCGGCACCAGGGGCTCGTCGCCCTGCAGGTTGAGCACGAAGCGGCAGTTGACCTTGCGGGCCACCCAGGCGACGCGGTGGGTCCCCGAGGGCAGCTCCGGGGTGAGCACGGCGTCGCGACCGGCCTCGCGGACCACCCGGGCGATGCGCTCGTCGTCGGTGGCGGCGACGACCCAGTCGACGGCGGTCGCGGCGGCGGCCCGCTCGAGGGTGTGCAGGATCAGCGGTCGTCCGGCCAGCTCCTTGAGCGGTTTGCCGGGCAGACGGCGGCTGGCGTAGCGCGCCGGTACGACGCAGAGGGTTCGCGGCGCCTTCATCGCTCACCGTCCCGGGCCTGTTCCCTGATCGTTTTCTCGCGCTCGGCCTTGAGCCCGGCGGCGGCTTCGCCCATCCCCGGACCGTAGGGCCGGTGAGTCCCCGGGTCCAACCCGACTTCGGGAAACTCGCCGCGCACCGCCCGGGCCACGGTCAAGGCCAGGGCTGTGGTGGAGAAGTCGGCCTCCAGGGGCAACACGCGGACCACGCCACCCCAACCGGGCACCTGGGCGGCGCCGACGATCTGGTCGGGCAGGTAGTCGCCGCCCTTGACCAGCACAGCGGGACGCAGCGCCTCGATCAGTGCGCGGGGGGTGTCCTCGGTGAAGGGCACGACGTAATCCACGGAATCGAGGGCGGCCAGCAACTCGCCGCGCACCGCCAGGGTCAGGAAGGGCCGAAAGGCGCCCTTGAGCCGCCGTACGCTCTGGTCATCGTTGAGGCCGACGACGAGGGCGTCGCCCAGCTTCCGGGCGGCGGCCAGATAACGGGTGTGGCCGGGGTGCAGCAGGTCGAAGCAGCCGTTGGTGAAGACCACCCGTCCGGGGCGTCCCTGGACCCGCCAGCGTTCGAGCAGCTCCGCGAGCGTCGTCAGGACCATGCTCTCCGTCGTCATCGTCGCTCCAAATGGTCAAAGGCACGGCGGTTATTGTAGACTTAACCCCGTCGGGAAGCAAGCCGGGCTCCGGGGGACACCGGGAGCGCGATAAACAAGGGTTGAGGAGCAAGGAGGCTCGCTTGGCGCGAAAACGTATCGGCATCCTGATCAGCGGCCGGGGCTCGAACATGACCGCGCTCATTCAGGCCTCCCGCGAGGGACGCCTGGGCGGCGAGGTCGCCTTGGTCCTCTCCGACGCCGCCGAGGCGCCGGGGTTGGCCAAGGCCCGGGAGCTGGGCGTCGAGGCCCGCGCGATGCCGCCAAAACGCTGGCGCACCAAGCTCGACGGCGACGACGCCCGGGACTACGCGGCGGCACTGGAGACGGCCGGCGTCGAGCTGGTCTGCCTGGCGGGTTTTATGCGCGTGGTCAAGGCGCCGTTGCTGGAGGCCTTCCCTCAGCGCATCCTCAACATCCACCCCAGTCTGCTGCCCGCCTTCCCCGGCCTCGACGTCCAGCGCCGCGCCCTCGAGTACGGCGCGCGCTACAGCGGCTGCACGGTCCACTTCGTCGACGCCAGCCTCGACGGCGGGCCGATCATCGCCCAGCGCGTCGTCGAGGTCCGCGACGACGACGACGCGGAGAGCCTGGCCGCCCGCATCCTCGAACAGGAGCACCAACTCTACCCCGAGGCCGTCGCCCTGGTGCTCTCCGGACGCTACCGCCTCGAGGGCCGGCGCGTGATCCGCCTATAGGGCCGACCGACTTTAGAACCACTCCAGGTGCGCCTGTCGCCCCCGAACAACAAGGTAGACCAACAAGAACCCGGTGTTGAACTGGTAGGGTTCTCCAATACAGTCAGGCCCTGGATAAATGGCTAAAGAGATTCGTAGCGCTTGGTGTTGCAGAAAGCCGGCAAGCCGCCGATTATACCCGCTGGTCAGTAAGTTCCAACTGATCCAAGCTCCAACTGATCGATGACAAGCCAACAACAACCCGCTACTTGTTCCAGTCCCTGCATCAATAAGCCTTAGGGATCGTATACCCAAACCAGACCTGATCGTGATTGTATCCTGTTGATAATAGACGTGATGATCTGAAGATACCTGTCACAAAAGGGCAGTCGTAAAGTGGCAACGAATACGGACCTGATCCTTGGCGAATCCAGATATAAGCGCACTTGCATTAGCTCTGACAGCCGATCGCCTCTGACTCCTAAATGTCATAGGGATCAGCACAGAAGATGAACATCAGCTATTGCAGTTGGGTACTTATCTCGGCGTGAGCAAG
>CAZOOP010000078.1:0-3768 GCA_964581465.1 uncultured bacterium | reverse complement strand
TAGCATACCCTTGTTGCCTGTTATTACGACACTTAAAGGTCAGTGACAATCTGCTCTCAGGGCAAATACAAGTCTGCTGATATCTGGGTTCGCTAAAGACTAGGCCCGTATTAGCTGCCACTTTTTGACTGCCCGTTTTGTGACAATTATCTGATGATCATCACGTCTATTATCAGCAGGATACAATCTAAATCAGGTCCGGACCAGGTATACGATCCCCTGTTTGAAAAAGCTGACAAAGCAGGTATGACGGCTCTTTGGCTCGTCGAACTAATGCTTCACATGAGGAGATAGTCAGCACTGCTGTTCCAGATGCCGCTCTGTCGAGTTTTCTACGTCGGTTCAGTTTCAGATGATAATCCCCAAGATATCTTTCCGGGAGCGAGCGATAAGATCAAGGTTTGGCGGCTCAATAGACCGCATTTGGCGCCGTGGCTTACCGGATAACGATCAGTCGAGTCGAGTTTCAACACCGCACTTCAACACCAGACTTGAGCACTAAACGGCGGGAAATGGAGCTTAATCGGTGATAAGCGGTAAGGTCGCGGCGGCTGGTTGATGAACCGGTAGCTCAGCGGTCGTACTTGCGGCGCAGGCGCTCGTACTCCCGCTCCTCCTGGGTGCCGTCGTCCAGTCCGGCGTAGGTGCGCACGGCGTGGAGCAGCACGGCCACGCCCCAGCCCAGGGTGGGCCAGACCGCCCACCAACTGATCACGGCGTCGCCGGCCTGGGTGAAGTAGTTGAGCGCCCAAAGGAAGGCGTCGATGACCAGAAAGACCAGCAGGTGGTGCTTGAAACCGGCGCGTGCCTTGGCGATGCGGCGCAGACGGCGCTCATGCTCGTTTTGCCCGGTTCCGTCGGCATCAACGGTTTTATCGGTATCGAGTTCTTCATCCAGTTCTCGGCTGAACTCCTCGCCCACGTTCATCGCGCTCTCCCCGGTGGTTTGAGGTCGTTGTCGGTATGACGGTTTCATCATCTAGGATACACCGGCGGCGGCGGGAGTTTCGCGAGGCGGGTCAATCTCCGAGGAGCTCGGTCTGCTGGACGGCGGCCCAGCTCCAGCGGTGCAGCGGTGTGGGTCCCAGGCGGCGCAGGGCCTCCAGTGCCGGGCGGCCGTAGCCCTTGTTGGCTGCGAAACCGTAGTCGGGGTAGAGAACGTCCAGGCGTCCCATCAGCTCATCGCGGCCGACCTTGGCCAGGATGCCTGCAGCGGCGATGCTGGCCAGGCGGCCGTCGCCGCGAATGTAGAAGTGGGCCTCGACGCCCAGCCGCTCGCGGTGGCGCTCCTGGCGGTTGCCGTCGACCAGGGCCAGCGCGGGGCGGGGCTCCAGGGCGGCCAGGGCCCGGCCCATGGCGTTGAAGGCGGCGCCGATGATGTTGCAACGGGCGATCTCGCCGGGGCAGGCCGAGGCGACGGCCCAGGCCAGGCTGCGTCGGCGGATCTCGGCGGCCAGCTCCCCGCGCCGGGCGGCGGAAAGGGTCTTCGAGTCGGCCAGTCCGGCGGGCACGTTCGCGGGGTCGAGGATCACGGCGGCGGCGGTCACCGGCCCGGCCACTGGTCCCCGGCCGGCCTCATCGACGCCGGCCGGAGGCACGCTGAGCTCCAGCTCGGCGATGAGGGCGGCCTCGGCGGAGTAGTCCAGCATCACTCGGCGGCCAATTCGCCGATGATCTTCCGGACCAGCTCCGGCCCCTGGGGCCAGAAGACGGCGCTGGCGATGTCGCCGTCGATCAGGGTCTCGGCCGTTTCGTCCACGATGGCTCCGGCCCGCTCGCATTCGTCGTAGAGGGCGCGGTAGGGGGCGACGCGGACGCCCTCGAGCACGTCGGCGCCGATGAGGGCCTCGAGGCCGATGCCCGAGGCGGCCAGCATGCCGCCGGTCTCGCGCTGAAGGCGGACAACCTCGCGCAGCCGCTCCATGTCGCCCAGGCTTTCCATCCCCCGGGACTGCATCAGGTAGAGCAGGTCGACCCCGTCGGTCACGATCAGCACGGCCAGCTGGTCCAGGTCCAGGTCGATGCGGGCGTCGCTGCCCCCCAGGCCGTAGGCCACTCCGGTCGCGGCGGCGGTGTGGACGGCGGCGCCGGCCTGGTTGAGCAGGCTCAGGACGCCGTAGAGTTCGGGGTCGTAGAAGTCATTTCCGACGACGATGACCGCCGTGCGGCCGACCAGGGAGCCGCGCAGCTCCGGGTCCAGTTCGAAGGTCGTATAGTTCGGGGAGGCGACGGCCTGGCTGTCGCCCGCTTCGGTGGACTCCTCGGCGGCCGGTTCATCCTCAGCGCAGGCGAGGAGGAGCACGGGCAGCAGGAAGAGTTTGGTGAGTGCTAGGCGTCGCATAGTCGTCTCAGGCTCCAAACTTGGTGTAGCGGTTGGCATAGGTCAGCAGCAGGGGCAGCAGGTCCCTGCCGAGGGGATGGCCCAGGGCTCCGGCGGCGCAGGCGAACTCATCGTAGGACTTCACGGCGTCGGGACGCACCCCGGGGCCGTGGACGAGCAGGGGCACGGGATCGCCGGCGTGGTCGCCGCACTCGCAGGGAGTCGAGTGGTCGGCGCTGACGGCCATGACGACCCGGCCCTCCCACACGGGGCGCAGCCGCCCCAGCAGCTCGTCGAGGAGCTCGCAGGCCCGGATCTTCTCCCTGGGCAGGTCGTCGTGACCGGCCAGGTCCGGAGCCTTGAGATTGAGGAAGATGAACTCGTAGTCCTCGACGGCCCGGGTCAGGGCCGCGGCCATGGCCGCCACGTCGGTGTCCATGCCGCCGGTGGCCGCGGGGCAGTCGATGAGCTCCAGGCCCAGGTAGCTGCCCAGCAGGCCCTGGAGCAGGCCGACCTCGACCACGGCGCCGGCGCGCAGGCCGTAGCGGCGCTCGAAGGTGGGGATGTGGGGCACCAGCCCCCCGCCCCGGGGCAGGATGATGTTGGCCGGCGGCTTACCGGCCTCGCGGCGGCGGCGGTTTACCTCCAGCCCGCCCAGGATCTCGTGGCTGCGCACGATGAACTCGTCCAGGGCCGCGGCGGTGCGCCGGGCCGGGACGTAGCCCGGATCGCCCTCGGGCAGCAGCACCCGGCAGGGCTGGACGGTGGCTCCCTCGTGGTGGGGGTCGACGTCGGCCACCTCGCCGCCCAGCTTCCCGCCGCGCAGGACCAGGGCCGCCCGGTGGGCCACCGACTCGCGGAAGCGCGCCGTGACCTCGCCGTCGAGGAGCTCCAGGCCGTCCAGGGCGGCGGCCAGCTCCTCCGTGCCCTCCTCGATGCGCCCGGCGCGGCGGTCGACGATGATCAGCTCCCCGTCGCGCTCCTCCACGGTGGAGAAATTGCAGCGAAAGGCCACGTCGCCCTCGCGGGGCTCCAGACCCACTCCGGCGGCCTCGAGGGGGCCGCGACCGGTATAGTACCGGTAGGGGTCGTAGCCCAGCAGGGCCAGGTGGGCGGTGTCGCTGCCGGCGCAGACTCCCGGGCCGATCGGGTCCAGCAGGCCGCAGGCTCCGCCGGCGGCCAGCTCGTCCAGGACCGGAGTGCGGGCGGCGGCCAGGGGGGTGCGGCCGTCGAGCTCGGGCACGGGGCGGTCGCCCATGCCGTCGCCGATGATCATCAAGATGCGGCGTTGTTCCATCGGGTCAGCCTCGTGGTTGTTCGGGGGGGCGGGGGTGGGGGTGAAAGCGGACTGGTTCTTCTAAACCGGCTTGTCGTCAACACAACAATAACTGAAGGCATCATGTAACCTGATCGGACCAATTGAGCGGTGCATCCCGCAGGTAGTCTTG
>CAZOOP010000077.1:0-4302 GCA_964581465.1 uncultured bacterium | reverse complement strand
TTTTTCAAACGTCTCAAGTTCGCTGGATTGCTTGACGATCTCGCAATTTGAAAAAGCCCAGAGAAAGCGCTTCGTCAAGAGGAGAGTATTCATAACCCAAAGCGCTGAGTCAGTAAAAAAGCGGCGGGGCGTCCCGCCGCATTTCATTCCAGCTAAGCCGACCCGGGCTAGAAGCCGAAGTAGAACCCGGCTCGCAGGGTCAAACAACTGATGTCGGAAAGGTCGGACTCGGTCCAGTGGTAGGTGGCGTCGGCGTAGGCCCCCATGAACCCCAGGAAACCCACCTCGGCGCCGAGGCCGGTGTTGAAGCCCCACTTGAGGCCCTTGTCCTCGAACTCGTTTTCATCGGCGTCGGTGAACTGGAAGTCGTAGTAGTAGAGGCCGACGCCGCCGACGACGAAGGGGCTGATGATGCCGGGGAGCTTGAGCTTGCCCTGGAGGTAGATGGGGATGATGGTGTTGTAGTGGTCGGAGAGAACCTCGACACCGTCGACCTCTTCGGGCTTGAAGGCGCTCTCGACGTAGTCGACGTTGAAGGTGACGTCGATGAGGGGGATCAAGCCGAGACCGAAGCTGAAGCCGCCGGTCAGGCCGCCCTCGAAGTAGTCTGAGTATTCGCCCATGGGGGCCAGATAGCCGACACGTCCGCCGACGCTGAAGACGGCCAGGGCGGGTAGGGCGGTGAGCAGCACGAGGATGGGGGCTAGTTTGCGCATGGTACCTCCCGACTGTTGGATGCGGTTCCGGCCGCCGTGAAGCTTGCGGCTCAAAAGTACATTATAACAGCTTAGCCGTCGACGGGGGAAATCTCCAGTCCGTCGAAGATGCCGGTGGAGAGGTAGCGGCGGCCGTGATCGGGCAGCAGCGTGAGCAGGGGTCCGGACTCGCCCCGGGAGAGCAGGCGGCGGCAGGCGGCGAGAGCGGCGCCGGAGCTCGGCCCGGCGAGGATGCCCTCAGTGGTGTAGAGCTCCCGGGTGAGCTCGAGGGCGGTTTCGTCCTCGATGGCGAGAACCTCGTCGACGAGTTCGGGACGGTAAAAGGGGGGGATGAAACCGGCGCCGATCCCCTCGAGGCGGTGCCGCCCCGGTGGTCCACCGGAGAGAACGGCGCCGGCGGCGGGCTCGACGGCGTAAGCGCGCAGCTCGGGCCAGTGCGCGCGCAGCCCCAGGGTCAGACCGGTCAGCGTTCCTGCGGTGCCCACGCCCAGCACCAGAGCGGCCGGGACCTCGGGGAGCTGGTCGAGGAGCTCGCCGGCGGTGGTTCGACGGTGGGCCTCGATGACGGCGGGGTTGGTGAACTGACCGGGCAGCCACCAACCGTGCTCGGCGGCGAGCTCCCGGGCGCTGGCCAGGGCGCCGGCCATCGCCTCGACGGCCGGCGTCTCGATCACCCGTGCGCCGTAGCTCTCGATGAGCTCGCGGCGCTCCGAACTGTGGCCCGCGGGCATGGTCACCACGACACGGCAGCCCAGCTCGCGGCCGATCAGGGCCAGGCCGATGCCGGTGTTCCCGCTGGAGGCCTCGACTACGGTGCCGCCCTCGGACAGGTAGCCCCGACGCTGACCGTCGAGGATCAGCGCCAGGGCCACGCGGTCCTTGACGCCGCCGCCGGGGTTGGCGCCCTCGAGCTTGGCGTAGACGCGGCCTCGCGGGAAGAGGCGCTTCAGACGGGTAAGGGGGGTCTCACCTACGCCAAACATCGGCACTCCTCGGTTCGCACGGTGGCGCGGAGCCCTTCCAGCTCGGCTTCCAACCGGCTCAAACGTTTTTCCAGCTTCGTCAGCTCGGCGACCTCGGGGCCCAAAGCCAGACCACCGGCGGAGAGGTCCCGGCGCAGCACCGCGTTGGGTCCCACCCGGGCGCCGTCGCCGATGGTGATCGGCCCCAGCAACTTGGCCCCGGCGCCCAGCACCACGCCGCGACCCACCGTGGGGTGGCGCTTGCCCGAACGGCGGCTGACACCGCCCAGGGTCACCCCGTGGTAGATGACGGTCTCAGCACCGATGACGGTGGTCTCGCCGATGACGACCCCGTAGCCGTGGTCGATGAACACCCGGCGTCCCAGGCGGGCGGCGGGGTGGATCTCGATGCCGGTGAGGAAGCGGGCCAGGTTGGAAAGCAGGCGGGCGGTGGTGCGCAGGTCGTGGCGCCAGAGGCGATGGGCCGCGCGGTGGAGCAGGACGGCGTGCAGGCCGGGGTAGGTCAACAGAATGGTCAACGGCCCGGGGGCGGCGGGGTCCCGCCGGGCGACGAAACGCAACTCGTCTCTCAGGCCCTTGTAAACACGCGTGAGCACCCCATGGAGTCTTCTCCCTTCACGATCGTCTTCTTCGAGTATTGTTATCACATCAGTTTGGGATAGTAGCACAGCCGAGGGGTGCCTGGGAAGGCCGACCGCGCGAGGGCTGACCGAAACCGCCCGGCGTGGTATCATTGCAAACATCAAGGCACGTTGCCGGCGGACGGGACCTTCGCCAAACCGTCGTCATGAAAGCAAGCGTCGTTGGATCGGGGAGGCTTTGGCACGTTTCTTGCGGAATCCCGCGTGGATGTCCGGCGGTCGGCAACCCCGCTCTGCTGCAAGAAACGTGCCAAAGCCGGGCTTGGGCGTGGGGTGTCGCGTCGGGGTGGGTTTGGCGAAGGTCCCGGGTCAAGTCAGGCCGGTGGTCAGCGGTTCTGTGTGTGGGCATTCGCTTCCCCGATGCCCCAGACCGGACGGAGTCTCCGGCCACGTTGGAGTCTTCGCCTGCGCCGTTTCTCGAGTGTCCGAAAGCTCGGGCGAGTACTGTGAGAATAAAACGACAACAAGCCTGATTCCGGGCCATACCGCTGAGGGTTGACATCGCTGCGTTGTATAATATGAAGGGCCGAACTAGGTTCGGCGTGAAGCCGCTGTCTTCGCGCCATGCCTTTAGACGCAGTACTCGGCTTGCATGAACCGGTTGGTATGACAGCTTTGAACCCAACATAATCGACAAAGCGGAAAGGACGTTTGTGGGCGTTTACGAATTCAAGGAGGGGCGGCGACTGCTGGCTCGCGTCCCCAAGGGGACGGAGCTGGTGGGGCACATCACCGGACTCCTCGTCGAGCACGACATCAGGCAGGGCTTCATTTCGGGCATCGGCGCCCTGGCCGACGCCGCCCTGGGCTTCTACGACCAACAGACCCACGAGTACCATGAAATGAAGCTTTTCGGCGGCCTGGAGATCGTCAGCCTGCTGGGTAACATCTCGCTGCGGGACGGCGCACCCCACGCTCATCTCCACGCCGGCTTGGCCGGCCACGACGGCAAGGTTTACGGCGGCCACCTGGCCCGGGGGACCGTTTTTCTCACCGAGCTGGTTATCATCGAGTTTACCGGCCGGGAGCTCGAGCGGTTGCCTGACGAACCAACGGGCCTGGTCTGCTGGCCCTAGAACGGTGGTGGTGATGAAAGCGAACTGTCAGCGCGGCTTCTCGTTGATCGAGATGATGATCGCCTCGGCGATCCTGCTGATCGGCGTGGCCGGTGTCCTACTCAGCCTACCCAACGCCGAGCGGGGTATCGCCGCCGGGGCGATGGCGGGCCGGGCGGCCCTTTACGCCCGTGAGCGCTTGGACTCCCTGGGAGCCCTGGACGCCCGCGAGCTGGCCGGACGCGCCCGCCTCGAACCCTACGAGGACCGCCCCGAGGGCCTCTTCTGGCGGCGCTGGTGGGTGCTGGACGCCGCGAGCGCCCCGGAGATCGACGATACCGAGGAGCTGGCCGAGGCCCTGGCCGAGCACGGCCTGACTCCGGCGGACTTCGATCTGCCCCGGGGATTCTTGCGGCTCAAGGTACGCCTGGACTGGACACCCCCCGGCGGCGCACCCCGACAACTCGAGGTCGGCTGTTTGGCCGAGGCCGGTCCGGCTACGAGCGCACCACGAGCGGGGGAGTGAGGTCGTGGGCGGTTGGTGGGGCAAGTAGCCGCCTACAGCAGTACAGAAAAAGTTTAGTCATGATGGGTGTGGTGAGAATATCATTGTCCTTGCCTTCTTAACATTATTGGCTTATTATTGTTGTGATTCGCATCCTGCTGGTTGATAGGCATTATCATGATCAACAAAGCGGACAGGTTATGAAGTGGTCTGCACTTGTGTTACTCGCTCTGGCGGCCGCCGTTGGGGCTTCCTGGCAGCTCGAGACCGTCGAGGACCTGTGGGATTCTGATTCCGGCCACTGCTCGCTGGTGCTGGATTCCAACGGCTACCCCCGCATCGCCTATCAGGGTAATTCGTACGACATCCGCTACGCCTGGTGGAACGATCCGCCGTCGGCCT
>CAZOOP010000076.1:0-5328 GCA_964581465.1 uncultured bacterium | reverse complement strand
ACGCCCTGAGACGAGGGGTTGGTAACCACCCGCAGCGTGTGGTCAACCAGCGAAGCCGAACAACGGTCTATGCTGCTAAAGCGAGCAATGGAGGGTCATCAGCGGGTCACTTACTCACAGTCTGGTTGAAACCTGATTGGAACCAACAGCCTCGGGCTTCCAGCGGAACTCAATGCAAGGCCGGATCTCGTGCCACCATGCATTGGTACGACAATGCAGAGGGATGACAATGGCGGCGAGTGTGAACTATAAAGCAACCAATGACAGTCTATTAGCTGGATGAGTCGGTTCAGGTGCGAGTGATAATCCCTTACCTTAAACTCGATTCCCGGCGGCCCGCCGAGATCCAGTCCCACGGGGCCTTCCTACACAAGCAAGCGGAACCTCGGCGGCACAATGCAGGGCGGGACGTGGAACTGGTTCCTTAACCCCGCCGTTGCTGGGTAACCGTGGTTCGCCGGCGCGCCAACTTCGAACGACGAACCATGCCGGGGAGGGCCAAGAGGTCCTCCCCTTGGTTTATCATCGAAAGGATGCAATCACGCCGATCGGTCGGTCTCAACGCCGGTGAACGGAGGCGGTCGTTGATGATCGGGGTGAACGCTACCCCGCCGGTATTCCAGATCCGCCTGGATCCAAACCACACCCCCGATGGAGAAAAACCCCCACAGGACGGTGCGAATTGTTAGGATAGAGACATGCTCACGCCCGCCGACATCCCCCGCGATCGCGCCCACCTCGAGGCCCTGGAGGCCCGGGAGCTCTCCTCCTACGCCGCCCGCTCCATCGAGGCCCGGCGGCGCGATCCGGCCTACACCCTGGACCCCTACCGCTCGGAGTTCGCCCGGGACCGCGACCGCGTCCTCCACGCCCGGCACTTCCGCCTGCTGCTGCACAAGACCCAGGTGATGCCCGGCCCGCCCCACGCCCGCTACACCACCCGGCTGACCCACACCCTCGAGGTGATGCAGGTGGCCCGTTCCATCGCCCGGGCGCTGGGACTCAACGAGGACCTGACCGAGGCGGTCTCCCTGGGCCACGACCTGGGCCACTCGCCCTTCGGCCACGCCGGCGAGGACGCCCTGCGCAAGCTGATGCGCGGCAGCGGCGGCTTCGAGCACAACGAGCACTCCCTGCGCGTCGTCGACGAGCTCGAGGGGCTCGACCTCACCGGGCAGACCCGTCAGGGCATCCTCTGCCACACCGCCTTCGACGCCGCCGACTACCCGGAGGGTCGCGAGCTGCCCGCCGGGTTCGTCGAGCTGGGCTACAGCGCCAAGGGCGAGCCCTTCACCCGGCCACGGACCCTCGAGGCCCAGGTGGTCGACCTGGCCGACGAGATCGCCTACCTGGCCCACGACACCGAGGACATGCGCATCGCCGGGCTCTTCGACGCCCGCCGCGCCGCCGTCCCCGAGCGGCTGGCCCTCTTCCTGCGCTCGCCCAAGCGCGAGACCCTGGGCATGCTGATCCGCGCCGTCATCCGCCACGCCGCCGGACTGCTGCGCAACGCCGAACGCGAGGGCGTCGAGCATCCCGTCATCGATTATCCCGAGGAGCTGGGCGTTCTGGTCCTCGAGTTCAAGGCCTTCAGCCGGGAGCATTTCTACAACCATCCCAAGATCAAGAGCCAGTGCCGCCGGGCCGGCGAGATACTAAGCGAGCTGCACGACCACTGGGCGGCCTGGCCGCCGGCGGAGCTGCTCGAGCGGGGCTTCGCCGAGGCCGATGACGAGAAACGCCGACGGCTGCTGCTCGATCACCTGGTCGGCCTGACCGACCCCGAGGCCCTGCACCTCCATCGGCAGTTGAACCTGATCTGAGCCCTGCTGATTGACGAACAAACGAACCCATTGAAATAGTTACTAATACAAGTGCCATAACATTCACAAGCCAAGCTGCAAACCAGGATGACCGGCCTAACAGGCCGGTTTGTTCATGATGATAATGAAAAAAAACAATACATACTATGTGTGCTTATCCTTTCGCCACCACATCACTCAACAAGGACCACATCACCCAACAAGGAGATAGGATGAAGAGAATATGCATCACTCAACTCGTGGCTTCTCTTGCGGCGTTCGCAGGTGGTAACGTACTTACTAATGCCTACCAGCAACCGCTGCAGGATGTGCTATGGGAGAATCCATACTCGCTTGTTGATCTCCATGATGGAATGTATTCATCTGGATCATTCTACTGTCAGGATGATTTCCAATTGACAGAAGATGCAATCATCGAGGGCTTTGAATGCTGGAGCGCTTTCCAGGACGGGCCAATGGGTGATTTTCAGCTAACCGTCTACGATGACGACGCAGGATCGCCGGGCGACCAGCTTTGGCAAGCGGTACCCTCCAGTGTGGCAAACACAGACACCGGCGATGATGCGTGGGGCTTTGACCTGTACCACACCATAATGGACCTGGATTCTGCTGATTTCTTCCAGGCTGCCTCGGGAACCACCTACTGGGTTGAGATCTATGGAACCGGCACTAGCATCTTCTATTGGCTGTGCGCCGACGGTGGCAACATGCACCGCGATGGAACGGACCTTGGTTACGATGCCTTCTTCCGTGTGCTGGGGACGGTGAATACGGCCATCCACCAATCCAGCTGGGGGGCGATCAAGGCCCTGGACTAACCGGACACTCCACCAACCAAGGCTGCCAAACCGGCCCCTCGGGGCCGGTTTCTTATCTTCCAACTAGACGTGCGACGTGTTCACATGCTATACTTATCTGAGAGATTCGTCAACCTGATGTATTCATCTTCTAACCATCACGCCCGAGTAGGGGCAAGAATGAAAGGTGGCACATGAAGAAGACCCCCCCCCTGCTGCTCGTTCTGATCGCAGGTATGGCCCCGGCCGCCGGGGGAACCGTCCTCGCCGGGAATCCCCTGCCGATGGGCGATATCCTTTGGGAGCATCCCTACGATTACAGTACTCTGGACGACGGTTATTACATCAACGCCGGCAGGCTGTGCCAGGATGACTTCGTTATCGACAGCCAGTCCGACATCGAGGCTTTCACGGTCTGGACGGTATACGACAACAGCCATCCCCGCAACCTCGAGGTTGCTCTTTACAACGACAACGGCGGCTCCCCGGGCAGCGAATTCTGGCGGGTGACCGTTGACGCCGCCAACATCACCGACACCGACACCGGCGACGACAACTGGGGCTACGATCTTTGGGAAACCCGCCTCGAGCTCGATCCCGCCGATGTCTACGAGGACCTGGCTCCAGGCACCTACTGGTTCGAGGTCAGCGATCCCGGAACGTTGATGGCCGCCTGGTTGGGTTCCTTGGGAGGCAATATGTACTATATCGGCAACCCGACAGCCCATGACGCCTTCTTCGTCGTCGAGGGCACGCCGAACAGCGCCGTGGTCGGAAGCTCCTGGGGCGCGATCAAAGCCCTGGACTAACCGGGCGCCTCACCAACCAAGACGACTGAACCGGCCCCCGGGGCCGGTTTGGTCATGCTGACATATCGAACTGACACACCGGACTGGCAAGCGGGAAAGAAAACAGCTATAGTAAAGCAATAGTTCACAGAAGCGGGGTGGCCCTTAACATCAAGGGGGAAGAAACGATGAAGCGACACATCCTGGGATTATTATCACTGCTGGTCCTTCTCGCCGCGACGGCGGGCGCCGACGAGGTCTACTTCCAGAGCTACGACTTCGGCGACGCCGCCATCGGACTGCCCAGCACCACCTACGGCGCGTCCTACATGCTGGCCGACGACTTCGAGGTGCCCTACGGCGCCACCGTCGATCGGGTGGTCATCTGGGGCATCTTCCAGGAGGTCCAGCAGTCCTCGGACTTCTGGATCCGGTTGTTCACCGACGACGGCGGCGAGCCGGGCGCGGAGCTGGACGAGATCTTCGTCGGAGGCAACTACATCACCTTCACCGACACCGGCGACGCCTTCGGCACCGCCGAGATCTTCGAGATCGACATGGACCTGAGCGCCACCGGGGAGGACTTGAGCATTACCAGCGGCCAGCGCTACTGGTTCAGCGTTCAGGCCCAGTACGATTACCTCTTCTTCTGGGTCTGCCCCCTGCACACCGAGTACGAGATGGCCCACATCTCCAGCGACGACGGCGCCACCTGGGAGAGCTCCTACGAGGAGTGGAGCGAGGAGTACGACGCCTTCTTCGAGCTCCACGGCACCACCAGCGCGGTGGCCAAGGTCAGTTGGGGCGCGATCAAGGCCGGCGGTCAAGACCGATAGTCGAGTGGATCGCGGCGGGCTGGTTACCATCGGCGGCACCTGATATAATCGTACCGTTCAGATGCACTCCGAACGATCGTCCCACCCGTGAGGCCGTCCGACCGTCATGAGCCCTGTCGATCCCATCGAACTGGAATCCCGCGCCGCCGAACGGGCGGAGAAGGACCCCGCAGCCGGAGCGGAGCTCTATCTGGAGCTCGCCGCCGAGCTGGGCGAGGCCTACCCCGAAGCCGCCGCCGATCACGCCACCCGCGCCGCCGAGCTTTTCAACGAAGCCGGAGACGCGGCGGACGCCCGCCGGGCCGCCCTCGAGGCGGCCTATTACGACGGCCTGGCCACACCGCGCCGCCTGAAACGCTCCCTGGAGCGCCTCGAACACAGCCACCTGGCAGCCGGGGAGAGCCTGCCCGCCCTGCGCTCCCTCCACGCCGCCGCCCGGCGTCTCGGGCGTCGCCTGGCCGAGTCCGGCGCCCGTGCCGCCGCCTCGCGAGCCAGCGAGCTGGCCTGGGCTGTCGAGCACCGCCTGGTGCGCCGCCGGGGCGGGGTCCTCAAACGCGCCGCCTACGGCCTGTGGCGGCTGATCGCCGGTTACGGCGAGCGCCCCCTGCGTCTGGTGGTCACGGCCCTGATCGTCGTCTACCTCTTCGGCCTGCTCTATATCGGCGTGAACTACCTCGGCGGCGGAGGAGCCCCGGCCATCGTCAACCTCAACCTCTACGACCTCTTCGGTTACTTCGGCGTCTCGCTGGCCGCCTTCCTCGGCGGCGGCTTCACCTACGCCGGCAACGCCCTGGGCTGGGCGCTGGTCTGCCTGGAGGCCGTGCTGGGCTGGCTGCTGACGCTGACCCTGGTGACGCTGCTGGTCCGCCGCCTGCTGCGCTAAAGGGCGAGCGTTATCCTCCAGCCGACGTCGAAACGTGCGACTCCGAGCCCATCTCGCCGCGGCCCTTTGATTCGCGAACAGCATATCCCTTTAGTGATCACTAAGCGGCAACGGATCATAGTATTACTGGATAACAGTTAGATAAAGGGATCATCACAGAAGATGAACATCAGCTATTGCAGTTGGGTGCTTATATCGGCG
>CAZOOP010000075.1:0-5428 GCA_964581465.1 uncultured bacterium | reverse complement strand
TGAGTGAGCACCGTGAAGATTAGTTTACAGTCCAAACTTGATTCAGCATGGCCTCCTCTCAGTCGCTGTTTCGAAGGGGATCGGAGTTTCGTGTTGGAGTGGGCTGGTCCGGGGTCGTGGGTCATGCCTCCAGATAATAATCGATGATTACGACAAGTAATCAGCATTAGTTGATCTACAAGCTTTCCAGTTGCCTTCATTTACTCCAAGGACCAAACCCGCCGGACCGGGTGTGCTTGCTGACGCACGATGCTCCCGGGCAACGACTCGCACCAACGGCAATGAAGATTGCATGTCGGCCGCTGCCTGATAATCACAGACCAGGCACCCGCCACTTATCCGCCCCTTGTGCGACAAAACCGGCTGTTCGCCGACTATCCGCTCCAACCGGCTTGGCTGAACAGCCGCCAAGTCGAATCAACCACATGAAAAACCTGAACTTGAAGCACCCACACCGATAAACCAACCCCGCGACGGGGTATCCTTCGACAAACCCGGAGGTTATTGATGAAACGTCTGTTAGCGCTCACCCCCCTGCTGCTGCTCCTGCTGGTCGGCTGCCAGCTCCCCGGAGCCGAGACTCCCGACGACGGCGGGAAGGAGAACGCCGGCGAGCCGCTGAGCTACCTCGGCGTCACCCTGGCACCCCAGGAGGATTTATCCGCCGTAACCAAGACCTTCGACTCCGACGAGACCACCATCGTGGTCTGGAAGGTCAACCTGCGCAACAACGACCGCTTCTCCCGGCACAAACTGACCGCCGAATGGCTGCTGCCCAGCGGCGAGCTGCTTTGGAAAGAGGACCGCAGCTTCTCCACCGGTGACGACTCCACGATCAGCATCACCGGCGGCAAGGGCTACGCCGAGGTCGGCGGCTGGACCCCCGGCGTCTACACCCTCAAGTTCTACCTGGACGGCTCTCCGGTGGCCGAGGAGATCTTTCGGGTCACCGGCGAAATCACCGAGGATCAGGAGCCGATCCTGCTGGCCGGGGTCAACTTCCATTACCCTGACGACATCACCGAGCCGGTAACGGTCTTCGACGAGGAGACGGTCACCGAGGTCATCTGGTTCGCCAAGTTCTCGGTCACCGACGCGGCCGTCGGCCGCCACCAGGTCAGCGCCACCTGGATGGACCCCGACGGCAAGCCGCTGTGGAACGAGGCCCGCACGATGACCGTGGCCGAGGGTCAGGAGACGGTCTCCGTGGGCGGCGGCCAGGGCTACACCGATCCCGCCGAGTGGACACCGGGCGAGTACACCCTGATGCTGACCGTGGACGGCAAGCCCATCGGCGCCACCAACTTCAGCGTCGGCGCCACCGAGGACGAGCCCGAGGTCGAGACCGAGCCCACCGAGGGCCTGGACCTCTACGGTCTGGTCTTCGTCGACCGCGACGATTACTCCGAGGTCCGCGACACCTTCCTTAACGACGAGACCGAGATGATCGTCTGGGTGGTCTCCCTGGCCCGGCAGCCCGACGGCCCCACGGGCACCCATACAATCACCGCCGAGTGGTACGATCCCGAGGAGGTCCTGCGCTGGAGCCAGGACAAGGACTTCGAGATCGGCGATGACGAGGAGACCAAGCGGGTCATCGGCGGCCGGGGTTACACCGAGCCCGGCTGGTGGGACCTGGGCGCCTGGACGGTGCTGTTCTACCTCGACGGCGAGTTTATCGCCATGGAGAACTTCACCATCGAATAGCCGCCGCCCGAAGTACGACAGCCCGAATACGACAACCGGGGCCGAACGGCCCCGGTTTTCTTGCGCCATTCCCACACCGTCTACCTGCTGACGACCAGGCGAGCCGTGTGGCTCTCGCCGGCGACGGTCAGCCGGGCCAGGTAGACGCCGGCCGCGGCGTTGGAGGCGTCCCAGGCGACCTCGTGGCGTCCGGCGACGGCGGGTCCCGAGGCCAGGGTGGCCACGCGACGTCCGGCCAGGTCGTAGACGGCCAGCTCGAGATCGGCCCCGACGGCCGAAGCGCCCACGCTGTAGGAGATCGTGGCGCTGGAACGCACCGGGTTGGGGAAGCAGCCGTCGACCACGGTCCGCACGGCCTCGTCGGGTCGCTCGGAGAGGGTCAACGGGCCGTACTCGGAAACACCGCCGTCGCCTTCGAGGACCTCGAGGTAGAGCCGCTGGCCGGCCTCGCCCCCGCGCACCAGATAGGCCCGGGCGTCGGCGGGCAGGGCGGTGTCGTTGAGGCGCTCGCGGGCGCCGTCGGCCTCGAGGTGGAGGTTGAAACCGGCGGCCGTGCCTTCAATATCCCAGGCGACCAAGGCGCCCTCCTCGGTCCAGTCGTAACGCAGCTCGCGGACCGGGGCGTCGGCGCCGCCGACGATGCAGTACTCGATGTTGCTCCAACCGCCCCAGGTGAACTCGTTGCCGGCGCGGACCCGATAGTAGTAGGTGGCCGGGTCGTTGCCCGTCACCTGATACTCGGTGTCGGTAAGGTCATCGGCCAGGGTGGTGACGGTGTCGAAGGAGTCGACGGGGTAGATGTCGTCGAAGTAGATCCCCCCGTTGTGGTAGTAAGTGTCGGTGCTGTAGCGGAAGCGGACCAGGACGGTCTGGCCGACGTAGGAGCCCAGGGAGTGGCTTTTGGAGGTCCAACTGGCACCGCTGCCGGTGTAGCTGGCCAGTTGGTCCCAGACCACGCCGTCGGTGGAAACCTCGACGTAGCCGTAGTCGTAGCCGGTCTCGATGCTGTAGCGCGTCCAGTAGTCCAGGCTGTCGCCGGACTCCACGGCCAGGGGGTTGGCGCTGATCATCGTGGCGGAATAGGTATCCGCGTCGCCGCTCCAGAAGCAGTTCGAACCGGAGTGGGGGTTGGTGCTGACGATGGAGAAGTTGGTGTTGTCCCAGTTTGTAAAACCGTCCTCGGCGCCGTCGGTGCTTCGGCTGTAGCCGGTCAGCTCGTCGAGCTGGTAGAACTCGACCACGCCGTGGTCGGGGTTGACGGCGTCCCAGTCCACGGTGTAGCTGCCGTCGGGGTCGTCGCCGGGATCGTGGAGCACAGGGCCGGGCAGGCCGCAGATCATCTCCGGATTACCCGCCAGTTTGCAGAGATCCAGCATCGGCTGAAGGTTCTCGGTGAACTGGGCCTCGGCGGTGGCGTAGGGGACGATGAAGGAGGTGCCCATCTCGAAGGTGAAACCGAACAGGGGCTGAGAGAGCAGTTCATCGCCGTAACCGTCGTCCAGGTGGCTGCCGTACTGCCAGTCCGTGGCGTCACCGTTGGTGTTGTAGAGCTGGTGGCTGGGGATGTCGGCGTAGCCGTTGTACGAAGCGAAGAGCGCCGCCATCGGGGCATAGATGTAGTTATGCGGGGTGGTGCTGTCCTCGTAGCCCCAGGGGTAGAGCACCAACTGCGAGTAGGTGTGGAAGTTGATGGCCGAGATCACCGGGTTGCCGTTGTCCTCGCGGTCGGCGTAGAAATTCATCATCGTCTGGATCTCGGGCTCGCTGCCCGCCGTGGGTCCGCGATAGGTGTCGCTGGAGGGATTCGGACTGGAGCCGGAGTCATCCCAGGCCCAACGGTAGGTGTAGTTGCGGTTGAGGTCCACGCCGTAGCTGCCGCCGTTGTCGCGCCTGTTCTTGCGCCACATGTCGTAGACGTCGTAGACGTACTCGTAGCCGTCGGGATTGACCACGGGGACGATCCAGACCTCACGGTTATCGACGATATCGGTTACTTCGGGATCGGTGCCGTAGTTGTCGCAGAGGTACTCGGCGAACATGTAGGTCACCACGGGGGTGGTGATCTCGCGGGCGTGGTGGCAGCCGTTGAGCATCACGTCGGCCTCGGCGGCGTCGTCGGAGCCGACGTTGTCGGAGATCTTCACGCCGTAGATATGGCGCCCCTCCTCGGTCGCCAGACCCCACTCGTTGGTGAAGTCGACGTACTCGCAGATGCTCGGGTTGTTGGTCGCCAGGTCCTGGAGGAACTGGTTGATGCCGTCGTTGTCCATGTAACCATCGGGTACGTCGTTGGAGCCCTCGATGACCCGGCGCAACTCGGCGCTGACGTCATGGATCAACACCTCTTGGTCGACCAGACCGACCGCGTAGAGCTGGTGGCGATCCTCCTCGTCGATGACAATGTCCACGGCGTGGCCCAGCACCCAGCCGGCCACGTCGAACCAGCTCCAGTCGACGGTCTCCTGGAGCTCGCGGGTCAGTTGGCAACGGACGAGCTGAGTGGCGGCCAGGGCCGGAACAAGCAACAGGATAAGCAGCAGGGGCAGGAGCTTCTTCATCGCGGTGTCCTTTCGGCGGGATGCGCTGGCCGGGGTATCTGGGGGAATGAGTGCGGGAGACCGGTGGATATCTATCTGTTAGAGACTTTGGGCACGCTGAAGGTTTAGCATAAAAAAGGGCCGCCTTCAAGGGGCGGCGTCGGCGGGCGAGACCCCGGTCACGGTCCCGGGCAATCACAAGCGCTCGGCGGAAGGGTCCGGCGTTGGCACGTTTCTTGCAGCAGGGCGGGGCGGCCGGTCGCCGTCGACCTTGGCGCCACTCCGCAAGAAACGTGCCAACGCCGGACCCGGGCCGTGGGCCTGATCGGTGCGGGTCGGCGCGGGATCTCGCCCGCCTTGGTGTCCGGCTAGCGGCCGCGGACGCGACGCGGCCGGGTCTCGAGCTCGGGGTTCGGGATAATGTCGTTCAAGGTCGGCGTTTCCCGGGGTGTTCAGCGGTCGTACTTGCGGCGCAGCCGCTCGTACTCGCGCTGGGCCATCGATTCCTCGCTCAGGCCGGTGTAGCTGGTGAAGAAGTGCAGCACGAGGCCCACGCCCCATCCCAGGGTCGGCCAGATGGCCCACCAGTAGATACTGCGGTCGCCCATCTGGGTCAGGTAGTTGATGGCCCAGAGCAGGCCGTTGATGACGATGTAGGTCAGCAGGTGCTGCTTGAACTCGGCGCGCGCCTTGGCCATCTTGCGCAGGCGCTTCTCGAGTTGCTTGTCTTCGAATTGCTCCATGGGGTCCCCCTCCTCGAATGACGGCGAGCGGCTGAGATCGTCAGGGCATCGTACCGGTTGAGCGGCTGGAAGCGGGCTTGGGGTTTGGTGTTTCTTGCAGCTCGAAGCTCACTACGGCAATGGACTCTGATACCGGTTCCGGGATGCGGCAATTTTATAACGTATGACAAAGGTTATTATCGAACAACGGCATCTATCATGGGATCATCAACGGCTTGAAGAACCTGCCGGCTTGTTGAGCTATCGGGCATTATTTGACAATCGCCTAGCAATGGATACGGGCGGCATCATGGAACATGTTCGGACCAAATCAGGCTGATTGGGAGCGGCTTGCTGGGCAGTTTCTCACTTCCCCGAACTGCGCGGTTTATAACCAATCATTCGCATAGCATACCCTTGTTGCCTGTTATTACGACACTTAAAGGTCAGTGACAATCTGCT
>CAZOOP010000074.1:0-6126 GCA_964581465.1 uncultured bacterium | reverse complement strand
TATCGTGATAATCTTGCAGTCACGAGAGTTACCGGGATGCTATCCTGCCACAAGTAAAGGAGGCGATGTGGCAGAAGGCTTAAAGAGTAATCCCGACAGGCACGTCAAGTGTCCGAAGTGTAACTATCGCTATCACAACAGGTTAGGTGACGGTCGGCGGATGTGCAAGCGCTGTAGAAAACGCTTTAACTATAAACCGGCTCGCCGTGGGCTTTCAGAAGAAAAGCGTGAATTGATCGCCGAGCTGTTTTGGCTTGAAGTAACCGCGGCCCGAGCGGCCAAAAAGGTCGGCGTCCATCCCAATACGGTCGCCAAGTATTATCGTATCATTCGCGAGCGCATCGCCGCCGATCGCGAGGCCGAGCTGGAGAAGCTCGAGAGACACATTCTATAAGCACATCGAGATCGACGAGTCCTACTTCGGCGGCCATCGTAAAGGAAAGCGAGGCCGGGGCGCCGGCGGCAAGACCCCCGTCTTCGGGCTGCTCAAGCGGGGCGGCGAGGTGCGGTCATCCTGCCGCCCAACTGTAGCGAGAAGCACCTGCTGGACTCGATCGTCAACACCGACGGCTGGAAAGCCTATAACAGGCTGTCACTCAACGGCTTCCACCACAGGCGCATCAACCACGACAAGACCCTGGTCGATGGCAAAGTGCATATCAACGGCCTCGATAGCTGCCGGGGCTACGGCAAGCGACGGTGATAAGCTAACAACGGCGGTTTCATACGTAACGACAGGCTCTTTATCAGAGAAGTATCAGAGAAAGGTCGTTTCGATTCAACCACCGCGACGACGACAACGGTCTCGACTACCTGCGGGATGCACCGCTCAATTGGTCCGATCAGGTTACATGCTGCCTTAGAGAAAATGTGGCTGCTATAGGCGCGATCGGTGGCAAATCGAGATAATAGCGCACTAACATGCCCGGAGCGAACCAAGCAAACCGTTCCTTATCAGTCTGACGTGCTCCAGCGTTTCAGCTTGCCTGAGCGCTCATGTTAGCATAGCCCTTCAGCGGTCTTAAAGACTTTTCAACTCTTTTTGCGGGGTGCTCGGAAACGACAAGATGTTATCAACAGGCGTCTTCGAGGTGACTGAAGCCCGATCGCTCCGGTATTCCGTCGTATTATTTTATTGAAAACGAAACATTTATCAGGTACTATCGTATTAGTAGAAAAGGTGGAATGTAAGCGGCGGCAAGCATGTGGACCTTCGTATTCGTGGAGCATCGCGCTCATCCGTTGGCTGACTCGATACGATCTGGATTTCATCCTTCGAAGAGTGTTTCTAACGAGCAGCCGACCTTACGAGGAGTCCCGTGTACAACCTGCCGCACTTTCCCAAGCTCAACATCGGTGATCTGGAGCTCTCCCTGCCGATAATCCAGGGCGGGATGGGCGTCGGGGTCTCCCTCTCCTCGCTGGCTTCGGCAGTGGCGGAGGAAGGCGGCGTCGGCGTTATCTCGGCGGCGATCATCAACGGCGTCGAATCCGTGGGCTCATCGACCAAGAGCCTGCAGGCCCGTCTGGAGTTCCTGCGCCAGGAGATCCGCCGCTCACGTCGTCTCACCGACGGTGCCATCGGGGTCAACATCCTGGTCGCCCTCACCGATTACGAGGACTACTTCCGGGTCAGCCTGGAGGAGGGTGTCGAATGCATCTTCCTCGGCGCCGGGTTACCGCTCAAGCTGCCCGAGATGCTCGCCGACAGGGGAGCCTTCGCGCACACCAAGCTGATTCCCATCGTCTCGTCGGCCCGGGCGGCCCGACTGATCATCAAGACCTGGGCCAAGAAGTACCTCCGCGTCCCCGACGCCTTCGTCGTCGAGGGTCCCATGGCCGGGGGGCACCTGGGCTTCAAGCCCGAGCAGATCGACGATCCGGCCTTCGACCTCGAGCACCTGCTGGCCGATGTCCTCCGGGTGGCCAAAGAAGAATTGGTGGATAGCGGGGCCAGGATACCAATCATCGCCGCCGGAGGCATCTACAGCGGCGGCGATATTGATCGCTTCATGCAGCTCGGCGCCGACGGTGTCCAGATGGCCACGCGCTTCGTGACCACCTACGAGTGCGACGCAAACCTGCGCTTCAAGCTGGCCTACCTCGCGGCGCGCCGCGAAGACATCGTCATCATCAAAAGCCCCCTGGGGCTGCCCGGGCGGGCCGTCGACAACGAGTTCCTCCGGTCAGCCGAGCGCGGCGAACGAGCGCCGCGGAACTGCCCCTGGAAGTGCATGAAGAGCTGCGACCAGCGGTCGGCGCAGTACTGTATCGCCGAGGCCCTGGAAAACGCCCGGCTGGGCAAACTGGACGAAGGCTTCACCTTCGCCGGCTCCAACGCCTACCGCGCCGACACCATCATCTCCGTCGCCGAGCTGGTCCAGACCATCTCCAACGAGTACCGTATGGCCGTCTTCCGTCGCCTGCTGGTGGCCTACTGGGAGCGCCTGAAAGCTGGGCGACGCATCATCGATCCCCAGGGCGGCCTGACTTAGGCTCTCACCAACGTCCCGACCTTCAAAACGATCGCCCCGCGGCGGTCGTTTTCTTTGGGATCGCATACCCTTACCGGACCGGATTGCGATTGTATCCTGTTGATAATATAGGCGATGATCCTCGGGTTACTGTTAAAGGCCGGCAGTCAACAAGTGGCGGCTAAGAAGAGCGTCCTCCTTAGCGAGCCCAGATATCTGATATTTGTATCTGCCCTGACAGAAGACTGTCCCTTACTCATAAGTATTGTAACAATAAGTAATTTGAGTATGAGAAATGAATGCTTGACCAAGAACGAACATTTCCAAGGAGTCAAGAACAACCCAGCAAGCCGCTCCCCAACGGCCCGATTTGGTCCGATCGCGTTCAAGTATGCCATAATGCTAATGGGTTGTTAAAGGACGCTTTCACGCTTAATACGCCGCCAATTACAGGTAATCGACTTGTGGCGACTATTATTACCTGAACATAGGGCCGCGGGAAGGCGGGAGGCTGTAGGTCCCGTCGCTTGGGTCGAAAACTTGATACCGGTACGGGAAGGGCTATGAGCAGGCTGTTGTTTGATTTATGAAGGGATCGCATACCGTGTTCGGACCGCTACCTGTATGTAACATGCTGTTAACATACGTGATGGACAGTGATATTCTGCCATAAAAAGGGGGTCAAAAAGTGGCGGAAAACAAGCAACCGACCGGCACACTTGTTGCCCAAACTGTAACCATGAGAATCACTATAAGTTAGCCGATGGTAAGTATAATTGCAAGCGATATGGCAAGAAATATACACAACGAATCCAAAAGGGAGCACGGTGCCGCCGAGCTGGTAAAGCTCAAGGTGGAATAGATCGTCAACACCGACGGTCGGATGGTCGATAACAGGCTATCTTTCAAAGGGATACACCACAAGCGCACTAACCATGAGATGATCCCGGTCAATGGCGAGGCGCGTATCAACGGCCTCGATAGCTGCCGGGGCTACGGCAAGCGACGGCTATCAGCCTGCAACGGCGGCTTCATACGCAACGACAGGCTCTATATCAGAGAAAGGACGCTCAGATACAGCCACCGCGACGGACTACCTGCAGGATACACTGCTCAACTGGTCCGATCAGGTTACATGATCCCTTTATGACTTGTAACCGCTTATCGGCTTCAAGGGTTTACATTGTGCGTCGAGCAGTTTTCATGATCCCCTGGAGCGGCTCTCCATGGTCGCCAATGCTGGTCCGGCTCTTTGTGATGATCACTTGCTTTTTACGAAACGCCCCGGGCGCGCAGGCGACAACAGTCGTCGCCGCGCAGCACCGAGCAGAGCAGCTCGACGCGGTGCTCGATCCCGCTGATCCGGGCCAGCAGCTCGGTCAGCCAACCCCGGCTGCACTCGCAGTAGTGCTCGTCGGGCACGGGCGGAAGGTTGTGGCAGAAACAGCGCGGGTAGCGCACCTCGAGGGCGCCGTCGACAACGTCCAGCGGCACCTCCCAGACGCCGTGTTCGGCGACCAGCTCGGCGAAACGTGAGGGCGATCCGGTGGCGTCGCGCCAACAATCCCGCAGCGCCGCAATGAAGCCCTCCGGCAGGCCGGCGGCGCAGCGGCGGCCGCGCTCGAAGTAGGCGCGCCGACGCTGGTCGGCGGGCAGATCGGCCGGGGGAGGCTTGGGTAGGGGGGTCATTGGTCCGCTGGGTTATCCAGGCTGATGGTTGCCGGGCGGAGGTTCAACACCAGTGGTTCGCTGGTCCTCGCCCTGCGGATGAGGGCGGGCCGGCCGATCCAGCGAGGTCGTCGTAGCCGGTTCCGCCGTGGATCAGAGCGGCGACCCGCCTCCGGTCTTGACTGCGCAGCGGCAGGTCGGTCGTCTTCGGCGGTTTCTCTCGCGAGTTTGGACTCAGCGACCGTTCGAGCCCCGGCTCTCGATCAACGCCGGGTCCAGGGCCTCTTCGGCGGTGAAGAGCTTCTTGTAGTGCAGGGCGACCAGTAGCAGGCTGCCGATGGCGACGGCGGCGGCCAGCATCAGCATCACCACGATCTGGTAGCGGATGGCGGTCAGCGCCTCGGCCCCGGCCAGGATCTGCCCGACCATCATCCCGGGCAAAAAGACCATGCCCACGGCCATCATCGAGTTGATGATCGGGGTCATCCCGGCGCGCAGGGCGGCGCGGACGCGGTCGCGCACGGCCTCCCAGGGTCCGGCGCCCAGGGCCAACAGGGTCTCGATCTCGCCGGTATGGCTGCGCACCTCGCTGTAGAGGCGGTCCAGGGCCAGGCTGATTCCGTTGAGCGAGTTGCCGATGATCATCCCACCGATGGGGATCACCACCCGGGCCGAGTACCAGGGGTCGCCCTGGATCACCAGGCCGCAGACGATGGTGGTGATCAGCACCGATCCGGGCAGGAGCGAGAGGAAGGTCAAGCCGTAGTAGCGCTTCGGCGCTCCGGAGACCCGGTCCAGCGCCGTGTAGGTGGCGAAGCCGATCATGAACAGCAGCAGCCCGCCGGTCAGCCAGGGGTTGTCCCAGGCGAAGAGGTACCTGAGCGCCCAGCCCATCAGGAAGAGCTGAACGAAGGTGCGCAGGGTGGCGATGATCAGGCTCTTGAGCAGACCCAGGCGCAGCAGCGCCGTGATCACCGCGGTGATCACCACCAGACCCACGGCCAGGGCCAACTGCCAGTCGCTGATCGGGATCACGGACACGGCGCCTCCCGGCGGGAGAAGACGGCGTCGGTGATGTCCAGGACACGGCGCTCCAGGACGGCCCAGGGACCTTCGTCGTGGACCACCAGGATCAGGGAGCCGCCCCGCTCGACCCAGCCGGCCAGCGAGCGGGCCAGGGCGGCGGCCGTGGCGGCGTCCACCGAGGCCGTCGGCTCATCGGCCAGTAGCACCCGGGGTTCGGTCAGCAGGCTGCGCACCAGGGCCAGGCGCTGGAGTTCGCCGCCGGAGAGGGTCCGGGCGTCGCGCTCCAGATAGTCCCCGGGCGCCAGTCCGGAGTCGGCGAGCAGGCCGGCGGCGCGTTCGGTATCGTAGCTCTCCCCGCTGACCGTGAGATCGAAGGGGATTCGCAGGTTGTCCGCCACCGTGCCTTCGAAGGCCGTGGGGCGTTGGGGCAGATAGCCCACCCGGCGGCGCCACCGCCGGGGGGGAACCTCCTCGGCGGGGAGCCCGTCCAGGGTCAGCTCGCCGGAGAGACGGGCCTGCAGCCGGGCCAGTACGCGCAGCAGCGTCGTCTTGCCCGAACCCGAAGGCCCGGCGACCTGCAGGACCTCCCCCGGGGCAACCGTCAGGCTGATCCGGGCGCAGCGGTCGGTTCCCACGGGGTGGCGCAGCTCGCGGCAGGCCAGACCGGCCGCCGTCTCGTTTGCCTCCCTGTTCTGCTCAGTGGGGGTTGTCATAACGCTCCCAGTATAGAGGAAACCCCCCGCCCGGGGCCAGGGGTTCATGCCCGTCGCCAGTAAACAAAGGGGTTCAAAAACGAAACTGGATCGCAGCTACCGCACGGCGAGTGCCGTATCGGTAAGAGGATCGCGGTGCCCACGTTGCTTTAAAGTGAAAGCGGTTCGGTTAATCGAGATGTGTGCCAGTCTGGCAATCGCCCGCTACCTGCTGATCACGAACCGTCTGGTTTCACTCGCCGTGT
>CAZOOP010000073.1:0-6436 GCA_964581465.1 uncultured bacterium | reverse complement strand
ATTACCTGGGATGCCCGTGATGCAAGCCAGGAGTCGCGACTTCCCGAAGCAGAGCATTATTATGGAAGGGTTCGCTTGGAGAGCATCGTTAATGCCACCAGGCAACATACGGGCAGTGACGGCTTGCGCAGCTATAAGACACGTAATAACATGCTATTAGCGATGCATTACTGTTCAGGCACGTGTGTTAATCTTTAAGCATAGATCAAGAAGAACAAGGCGAGGTTGATCGCCAGAATTCGACAGTATGATAATGGCAGCTATATGAGCGATTACGTATAGATTGAGTATTGAATAACAAGAAGCATCGGTCCAAAACGAGTGACAATCACTTAGCTTATACTGCCGCCTTTGTGCCATACAACAAGGGCAACCGAACACGGCCGACCCGCCCTTGTTCAGTTCCGATAGTGATAAGAAAAACGCCGGCTCGCGCCGGCGCATGTCCGAGGAGTGATCCTGAGAGGTAAAGACCAGCCTTCGCGTGGCGGCCTGGCGGCTCTGATCCAGAACCCGGGAATGGCCCTGCTGCTGACGGCGATTATCGCCGCGGCCACGGCGCTGGCCTTCTTCGTCGAGCCCCTGGTAGGCTGGCTGATCACGGCGATGCTCGCGGCGGTCATCGCCCTGCGATTGATCCGCTACCTGCGCTGGCGACGGAAGACGCGCTCCTCATCTTCATCCCCAGCCGACAGCGGCGCGGATTCATCCGCCCCGGAGGGCGATCCGCCGGCGTCCTGACCGCCATCACCGCGCAGTCGCTCGATCACCAGCAGGCCGAAGCGCTGCACCGCCGTCGAGGGCACCGACTCGGGCAGCTCCAGCGTCAGCCGTCCACCCAGCTCGGGCAGGACGATAAAGCGGTAGCTGACCCGATCGGTGTCCTTGCGCAGATAGATCACCAGCAGCGAGACCACCACGATGACGATGCCCAGCAGATTGCCCCAGTAGCCGGGGAAATCCACCAGCCAACTGACCGTCATCAGCGCCACCAGCAGCAGCATCATCACGATCAGCCGCCAGGGGGCGAAGAGCACACGGCCGCGCCAGCGCACACTGCGGATCTGCGCAAGGGTCAGCATGCGGTGACCGTCGTCGAGTCCGAAGAGGTGCAGCTCGTCGTCGGCGAGGACGGCGTCGGGCTCGTCGGGCGCAAGCTCCGTCTCCGCGCCGTAATCCCGGCGCAGACTGATCGCCCGGGGCGGGAAGTCCTCGGGGAAGCGGGGTGGTCTGGTGCTGTTCGGCTCCACGGCGTCAGGCTCTCTCTGGGTCACAGATGTGTCGGCTGACGAGTCTGTTCGAAACAGCGGGGATCATCAATGCGGGGATCATAGTCGTATGGATCATTGCCGTGTGGATCATTGCCGTGTGGATCATCGGCGATTACCAGGGGCTTCACAAGCTGTGGAAACGCCACCGTTCTTCAATAACCGGAAAACGGGCTGCCTCGGGGTTCAGGTACATGCTGGTCGTCTTTGGATAAGGTTTAATCAGCCACAGCGCAGATCCAGCTTTTACGTTCGCGGCATTACCGATGGACTGAAGGCGGGTTGCAAAGCTGAAGCGGTTATGATCCGTCATGGGGCGGTTGGTGTGATAATCACCCCGGGATAACCCATCTGGGGTTTGATCGAGCGCGGCCCCTGGTTCCGCTTTGGCAGGTTATTCGGCCGTCGGCCGGAGGAGTTCGCTGGTTCGGTGCGATGCCGCGATCGCCGCGCTCTTGTCACATCGGCGTTATCACGTCTTTCGGAACCCCGGATAAGCCAGAAGGCTCGGCCGCAGCGGGGCGGGACGAAACAACCCATGACCGCCTCGCCGCCCGACCCGACGCTTAACCAGTATAACACCCCCGGGGGCGCTTTACCCCCGGGGAAATGCTGTGCTAGCATCGCCGCCATGAGTACAACGCCGAAATCGAATACCCGGCCCGCCGCCGGGCGCGCCACGGCCCTGCTGGTGATGGTCGGGGTGACCCTGGCCTGGAGCGGGGCCTTCGCCGCGCTCAAGTTCGGCCTGGGCAGCCTCTCCCCCGGCGCCGCCCTGCTGCTGCGCTTCCTGCCGGTCTGGCTGATCAGCGGAGTCTACCTGGTCCGTCGGCGGCGCGAGCTGGCCGCCCTGCTGCGCGCCGCTCCGGTCAAGGTCCTGGCGGCCTGCACGCTGGGCACGGCGGGTTATCATATGTTCCTTACCTTCGGCCTACAGGGGGTTACATCGGCGGCCTCCTCGCTGATCGTGGCCTGCGGCTCGCTGTTCACCTACCTGATCTCGGTGGCGGTCAAGCTGGAGAAGCCGATCCCACGGCGCTTCATCGGCATCCTGGTGGCCCTGGGTGGACTGTTCGTGGTGCTGCGCTACGGCTCCGGCGGCGAGTTCGACGCCGGTTACCTGGGCTACGCCCTGCTGGTCGTCGGCGCCCCGCTCTCCTGGTCGTCCTACACGGTGCTGACCAAAAGCATCCTGGCCGATGACAAGACCGGCGATATCAACCTGCTCACCGCGGCGACCTTCTTCTTCGGCTCCCTGCCCTTCTTCTTTTTCATCGACGATACCTTCTGGCGGGCCTTCACCGCCCCGACGACGCTGCTGCTGGTCCCCGGCTATCTGGGTCTGGCGGCCTCCCTGCTGGGTTACTTGGGCTGGAACTGGTCGCTCAAGCGGACCCCCCCCAGCCAGGTGGCGGCCTTCCTGACCCTGGTGCCCGTGCTGGCCCACCTCTGGGGCTACCTCTTCCTCGGGGAGACCCTGACCTGGATGGCCGCCCTGGGCGGCGGGCTGGTATTGACCGGGGTGACCGTGGTCAACCTGCGCAAGCGCCGAACCCGCCGAACCCCGGTCGCGCCCGACACCGAGGGAACCCGGTGAGGCCGCGCACGCAGACCGCCCTGGCCTACGCCGCCGTCATCGCCCAGACCCTGATCTCGGCGGGAACCTACCTGCTGGGCAAGGTGGCCGTAGACCAGCTCAACCCCCTGGCACTGTGCTATCTGCGCTTCGGCGGCGCCGCCGTGGTGCTCTTCATTACCAGCAAGCTCACCGGCGCCGAGATCGCCTTCCGCCGTGAGGAGCTGCCCCTCTACATCGGGCTGGGCGTCCTGGTGGTGATGGCCGACCCACTGCTGTTCCTCTACGGCCTGCGTCTCTCCAGCGCCAGTCAGATCAGCCTGCTCTACCCGCTCAACCCGATCTTCGTGCTGCTGGTGGCTCGGGCGCGCGGGCTCGAGTTCCCGGGTTGGCGGCGCTGGCTCGGTGTGGCCCTGTCCTTCGCCGGTGTGGCCCTCTTCGTCCTCGAAAGCGGACTGAGCTACTCCATCGAGAACCTGCTGGGCAACCTGCTGGTCCTGGGAGCCGTATTCAGTTGGTCTCTCTACACCACCTTCTCGAAGACCCTGGTCGAGCGCCGGGGTAGCCTGGGCGCCCTGACCATCTCGGTGCTCACCGGGATGGTCCTCTTCACCCCGGTGGGCCTGCCGGCCACCCTGACCGCCGACTACTCCGCCGTTACCTGGGAAGGCTGGCTGGGCCTGGGCTACCTGGTCGTGATCACCGTCGTCGTCGGCTACTTCTGCTATAACTACGCCCTGGCCCACCTCGACGCCAGTCAGGTCGCCGTGATGGCCAACGGGCAGCCCGTGGCCACGGTGATCCTGGCGGCGATCTTCCTGGGTGAGCGCATCACCACCCTGTTCATCGTCGGCGGCGTGATCGCCCTGACCGGGGTGACGCTGACCCAGCTCTCCAAGAACAGAAAGAACCGCAGGGATCGTGCGGCCGCGGCCCGACGCACCGCCGTCCCGCCGCCGCTGTAGCAGCCCCGGGGAGGCTTTGGCACGTTTCTTGCGGAATCGAACGTCGACCGTACCAGCCCCCCTCGTTGCGCAAGAAACGTGCCAAAGCCTCCCCGCTGCGGTATCCAACGATTAACACCATGGCGGAAAACCGTGGCGTCACCTGACCAGAGAAAGGCCCCTTCGATTTGCTGATCCTGCACTACGTCCACGACCTGCCCCTCTCGGGCCCCCAGCGTGGCACGGCGGACCTCTGCGCCGGGCTGCGCGGTTTGGGTTGGCCCACGGCGGCGGCCAGCCTGACCGGTGACGGCCCGGCCCGTGCCTACTTCGAGAGCCGCGGCGTGCCGGTCCACCTGGTCGGCTCACCTGGAGATTCCCAGGTAGCCCTGGGTTTCAAGCTGGCCCGCTTGGCGCGGCGGATCAGCGCCACGGCGCTCCATGGTCATCCCGACCGCGTACCGAGTTGGATCGCCGGCGCCTTGACCGGCCGCCCCGTCTTTATAACCTTCCACCGCTACGGCTTCGACGGACCGGTTCTACGATTGCTGACCCGCCTGGCCGCGCCGCTGACCGCCGGCTTCGGCACGGTGAGCCGCCGGGTGCGCCGCTACGTCGTCGAGAGCGTGGGCGTGAACGCCCGGCGCGTCGTTTACATCCCCAACGGGATGGACGTAGACCTCTTCCGACCCGAGCTCTTCGACCGCGCGAGCTGTCGGGCCGATTTGGGGCTCGACGACAACGTCCCAACACTTTGCTACGTCGGCCGCTTGGCTCCGCGCAAGGGTTTGGCGATTGCAATCAAGACCCTCGCCCGGATTGACGGTTTGCGGCTGCTGCTGGTCGGTGACGGCGACTACCGGCCCGACCTCGAGCGCCTGGCCCGCCGCCTCGGTCTGGGTGAGCGCCTGCGCTTCCTCGGCCGCCTGGCCGACCCCCGCCCGGTCTATGCGGCCTGCGACGCCGCCGTGGCGATCGGCCGCGGCGAGAGTTTCAACCGTGGTTTCGTCGAACCGCTGCTGATGAGTGTCCCCGCCGTCGGCCTCGCCCGGGGCGGCGTTCCCGACGTCGTCCCGCCGGACTGCCGGGAGCTGCTGATATCTGAGTACAGCACCGCGGCGCTCACGGGCAAACTGCGCGACCTGCTGTCCCGTCGCGGTCATTACCGGGTTCTGGCCCGGCGGGCGGCGGGGCACATCCGCCGCGAGTTCGGCATGGATGCCATGGTCAACGCCCACGACCGCCTCTACCGCCGGGTGCTCCTCGATGGACGACGGCCGACGGAGGAGCCTGCCGATCCTCCCTCAACTTGCTTTCCCGGCGCTCTGGATCCCGATGTCACCCCGGAGCTGCTGCCCGTCGAGGTGATCGACAGCGCGGGACGCACGGGCGATGAGTCGGGGGTATGACCCTGGGAGAACGCCAACGCACTGGAAAGGCCGGGACCACCCATTACTGATTACGCTCCCGGCTGATGGGCCTTGAACAAACCCTTTGGATTATGGTCAATGGAGAACGGCCGTCCTGGCAATGATGGTTCAAGCCGATTGAGCCCCGTCTCAGCTTGTCCAGCCTACCGCATGAGCGGCCGCCAATCGGCCCGCCAATAGATGCGGATCGATGCGCCATCCGGTCGAGCACCTCCAGTTGCCTACCCGCTGGGCCAAGGATCAATCCGGCTTGACTTGAGAGTCTAGGGTAGCTATGCTGCAAACTTGGTCATCCTAGCCGGGGCGCTAGCGGTGCCCCACCGCCGGAAACCCGCTATATGCCGGGGCGAACGCCCGGGGAGGCGCGGGCGGGCGTCGTCGAAGGCCCCGGGCGAGGTGTTGAAGGTCTGGACCGTCGCATCCGGGTAATCCTGAACCCCGTCAGGCCCGGGAGGGAGCAGCGGTAGGGAGGCTCCCGGAGTGCCGGCGATCATCTGGGCCGGAGCCCCGCCCGTTGTCGGAAGCGGCGTTGCGCACGTCGAGCCGGCGCCGGATGACCATTACGGAGCCCCTTCGGGGGCTCCGCCTTTTCAGGTCGCCAGCGGCTCACCCCCGATGACGCCCACCTCACAGACCAAGGCATCACGCATGTTCCTGTGCCAGCTAAATACAAATCGAAGATAATCCTCAGGGCATCACCACAAACTGGACCATGATCGCCAATTGTCGAGGGCCGCATCCGGGGCGAGGACTCTTGCCACCCGCCCATGCCTGGCTTCAAGCGTGGAGGCTGTGGCTATTGCTAATGACAACCAAGCACTGAACCGCTACCAGCTTATCCTTCATTATCTGCTTCATGACGCTGGGCGGTGCCGACGGTCTTCCTGCTTCCCCACGGCATTGAGTGCGAATCGATACTCTTTGCCACAAATTTTTCTTAGGAATCGTATACCGTGTTCGGACCGATTCTTGTATGTAACGCGCTGTTAACATACGGGTTGGACTGTGATGCTCTGTCACTAGAAAGGGGTCGCAAAAGTGGCGGAAAACAAGCAACCGACCGGCACATCAGTCGCCCAAAATGTAACCATATGGCGCACTATAATTGGCCGATGGCAGATGTAAATACAAGAGATACGGCAGAAGATATACCCACCGGCCAAGATATACGAAGCTATCTAGGGCTAAACACAAAGAGATAGCTCGCTTATTCTGGCT
>CAZOOP010000072.1:0-6574 GCA_964581465.1 uncultured bacterium | reverse complement strand
ACGACGAAAACACGCTAAACTACCTCAGGAGCACACTTCGCGCTTGTTGATAATTGGGTGATAATCCCATCCTGAATGCAGATCGAACCCAGCCTTCAACGGGCGCTGGGCGTACGGGCTTTGCGGAGGAGGGCAGGTCCTCCTCCCGCAAGACAGCGGCACTCTGCGGCGGCCGGCTGATTGACATAGCCGGCACCGGCGACAGACGGCCCGGCATCCAATACCACGGGTGTTTGCCGGGTGTTTGGATGTAGCAACCACCCCCGAGGCTTTCCGCGACTTCGGGATCGAGTGGCGTTTCCTGCGTAGGCGTTGGATTGCCTCTCACCGGTATGACGCTCCCTCTCGCCGCTCCGTCGGCGAGTATGGCCCGCCGGTAAGGCTTACCGCGGAAAGACGTCAGGAGTATGCGGCGCCCGGGCTCCAAAGCCTGGGAAGTGTTGGGCGGATGGCGTTCGGTTATCGGGGATGGGATCGTCTAACTGTCCGGACTTGGTCGTGTCGGTAAGCTGTCCAGAAGGTATCGGCCGCTCCGACAAGCCGTTCCAATCAGCCCGATTTGGCCCGGACGGGAACCATCTGGCCTTCGATGATCCCCAAACGCTTGATAGCGGCAAGTTAGATTAACTCCCCCATCCGATGAAAAATATCTCGCGGCCGCCGACCCGATCTTGACCAGCGGCGTGGTAACCTAATTGCGTTGAGCTTCTGCGTGTCTTCCGTATAACACCGCGACGGTGGTCGCGGGCGCGGAGAAGCCCCGGTAATACGGGGCCGAGCAAGCAGAAGCAAACTGATGGCCCCCTGTCAGACCTGTTCTGTCAGGGGGCCGTTATATAATGTTATGTAGACGGACCTTACCCAAGCGGCCCCGGCCGCGAGCAAAAGGAGGAGCGATGCCCGGTTTACTACAGATCGCCCAGGAGTTGACCCTCTGTCTGAGTGCCCGCGTCACCCCGCTGATGATCGGCGAGCGCGGCATCGGCAAGAGCGCCCTGGTCCGGGAACTGAGCTTCAGCCGGAGCACGGAGTTCGCCGAGCTGCGCCGGGAGCTCTGGGGGGACGATTCCCCGACGGCCTACATCAACCTGCGCGGCTCGTTGCACGAGGCGGCGGACTTCTCGGGGCTGCCCTTCCTCAACGAGACGGCGGACGGGAAGCTCACCGACTTCGCCCCGCCGACGATCCTGCCCCAGGCGGGTATCCACGGCGAGCGTGGCCTGCTGTTCCTCGACGAGTTGTTTCGCGCCCAGTACGACGTCCAGCAGGCGGTCTTCCAGTTGATCGAGCACCAGCGGGACGCCGAGGGCAACTGGTACCACCGCTGCGGCCGCTACGTTCTGCCGACGGGCTGGCGGGTGGTGGCGGCCAGTAATCCGCCCCAGGGCGCGTCCTATTCGCAAAACGCCCTGCTCGACGACGCCTTCCTCGACCGCTTCTGTCTGCTCGAGGTGGAGGTGGACGACGACTACCTGCTGGGCTGGGCCGACTACCTGGGCCGGTTGGCGGCGGTCGACTCCGTAGAGGTCGGCCGGGTGCTGGCCTATACCGCCGACCATGACGCCGGTTCGATGTTCCTCGGCCGCCCCATGCAGCTCGACGAGCAGGATCAGGAGCCCGTGGACAACGGATTGATGATCACCCCCTCGCCGCGCAGTTGGGAGGCGGTCATTCGGGTCAACAGCGTCGCTCTCAGGCTGGGGCTCCACGGCGGAGCGGCCCATCGCCGGGTACTGGGAGGCCTGATCGGCGCCGGGCTGGTGGCCGGTCTGCTGGACACCGAGCCGATGCTGACCCTGGAGCGTGTTATCGAAAACCCGCGCGAGGACTGGGAGGACGAGGTCCTCAACCTGGGGCGCAACGGGGTGCGCCAGCTCGTCTGGGGTCTGATGGGTTGGGTGGAGCGGATCAAGGACCAGCGACGACGCGTCAACGTCATGGAGCTGCTGGGCCTGCTGCTCGGCCCCCACGGCGCGGCGGACTGCTACGACCTGGCTCTGGGCCTGCTGCGCAGCGTCGCCCGCAACGGCGCGCGGGAGCTGGGGATCTGCGAGGGCTACGGCGTTGCGGTGCTCAACGGTCCCGCATCCCTGCGCCGGGTGCTGGAGGCGGTCACACCGAAACACGACCACCCGGGCGCCTGGCTGCGCTTGTTGAGTCGGCGCGATCATCTCTGCCTAGCCAGCGAACGCTTGATCTCGCTGAATAATCCGAAACTGGAAGAACAACAGGAGACCCGGGAGGATGAGCATGCCCTCGCGCGCTGACGCCACTCCCGGGGCCGCCGAAAAGATCCGCATGGCCCGCTGCCGGTTGATCCAGCGCGCCCCCTTCTACGGCTATCTGCTCAACTACTTCCGCACCGTCGAGCCGGGCACCAAGCCGGTGCGGACCATGGCCGTCTGGGTAGAACGATCGGGACGCCCCGTGCTGGGTTACAACCCCGAGTTCGTCGACAAGCTGAGTGTCGAGCAGTGCCTGACCGTTCTGCGCCACGAGGTCCAGCACATCCTCAACATGCACCATCTCAGGGCGCGGATCTACGGCGACGACGCGGTGACCAACCACGCCGCGATCAACTGGGCCATGGATGCGGTGATCCACGGTCACCGTAGTTGTCCCCATCTGGAGGGTATCGCCGGGGATCCTTTCCTCGAGCGGGCCAGCGTTTTTCTGCCCGAGGAGCTGCCGGCGCGGATCGGTTTTGAGCAGCTTCTCGACAACCTGCCCCGGATCAGCTTCGATGAGTTGTTGGAGGAGCTGCTGGCGATCCGTCGGGGTGAGGAGCGCAGCCTGCACACAATCTGGGGCACCGTTCCCATCTGGATGGAGGGCGACCCGGCGGCGCTTATCGATCGCCTGATGGACCACGCGGTCTGGAAGGATTCCCCCGATGAGCGCACCCACAGCCGAATCCTCTACCGCATCGTCATCAAGACCCTCAGGCAGGTCCCCGGTCAGGCGCCCGGCGAGATCGACCGGCTGCTGAAAGCCCTGGCCGAGCCCCGGGTGGACTGGCGTCAGGCTTTGCGAAACCTTATCGGCCGCCACCTGGGTGGTCGGCGTCCCACCTACGCCCGGCCCAACCGTCGGCGGCAGACCTTCGGCGTCAAGGGCTACAGCCGTCACGCCCTGGCCGATGTGCTGGTGATGGTCGATGTCTCGGGCAGCATCGGAGGAAACGAACTGTGCCGGTTCTTCACCGAGCTGGAATCCATGAGCCAGCATATCCGCGTCCGTCTGCTGAGCTTCGATTACCAGGTTCGTGAAAAAGCGGATAAGCCGTTGCGGATCTACCGGCGCGGCGACTGGCGCGATCTGGTGTTTACCGGTTGGGGCGGGACCTCCTTTCAGAACGCCTTCGACTGGGTCGACGCCCACCGGCTCTGGGGCCGGTACAACCTCGTGCTTACCGACGGCTACGCCGACTGGCCCGTGGGGTACGACGAGATCCCCCTGCTGTGGTGCATCACCGCCTCGGGCAGGAAGGATGCGCCGCCCTTCGGCGAAAGCGTCCGCCTGGCCTAGCCGCCTTCCACTCACCACGCCCGCGCGTCGCGACGCCCGATCCCGACCGAGTTCAAGGAGGCCTCGATGAAACTGAACGAGGAAAGCCCGTTTACCCGCCTGTTCGTCGTCCGGGCTCCGAGCATCGGGCGCTGGGTGCTGGCCGACCCAAGTCGCTGGCGCCTGGACGATCCCGGTGTGGAAACCGCCGCTGTCGATGTCCATCACTATCGGTACGGCGGAGAAACCTTTAACGAGTACCGTTTCGCCGGGCGGCCGGTGGTGCTCAGCGCCCAGCTCGATTTCCGGGAAAACCGCCGTCCGCGCTTCCACTTAGACAAGCATAACGTCTTCCCCGTCGCCTGGCGGAGATCCAGGCAAGATTACCGGGGTTTCATCCAGCGAAACCCCGGGCTGTCCATCCGTCTGACCTGCAACCCGGAGCTGGATTACCTCGAGTATCCCGCCTTCATTATCCGCGGTCTGCCGCGGCGCAATGAGCGGGTCGTCGTATTGGTCGAAGAGATCATCGACCGGCTGTGAAAAGGAGGCGACGCATGCTCAACAAGATCCCCCGCCTGATCGTGTTCACCCTCATCGGCCTGCTGGTCCCCCCGGCCGCTGTGCTGCTCTACCGTCTGGCGGCGCGCTGCCCGCTGTTGTGGGCGGCCGCCGTGCTCACCCCACTGCTGACCAGTCTCGCCTATGGCGCGATCCGCGCCGTCCAAGGCTCACTGCCCGGTGGCCTGGCCAAAACGGCCCGACTGCGCGTCGCCGGAGAGACAATAGTCTACCAACTGCGCTCCGGTGCTTTGGAATCCTTCGTCAAGCCGCGGCTGGGCGTGGCGCTCCAGTTCTGCGTCACGGCGGCGGTTCTCACTCCGGCGCTGCTGCTGACGCCGGTCGACCACCTGGCCCGCCTCGAGCTCTGGTTCTGGGGCGCGGAGTTTCCGCTCAGCGGCGGCGCCGTCGTCGTCATCGCCCTGCTGATCGCCGTCGGCTTGACCTTGGCGTCGGTGCTGACCCTGGGCTCGCGTCAAGATATCGCCCGCCGGGTCGAGAAACGCCTGAGGCGCTTGCTCGATGAACGGGCCGAGCCACTCGGCCGGCGCTTCCAGAAACTGTATCAACTGGAGGAGTCCTGCCGTCGCCTCTATACGGAGATGGGCGTTGAGGCCGGTGGGGAGCGCTGCCGGAGAATTAGCGGGCTGCTGGATCTCAACGACGGCGGCATACCCCCCGACGAGACCGCCCTGGTCAACCTGTTGGAGGTATTCCGTGAGGAGGCCCGGATCGAGCTGCGTGAGCTGCGCGTCTGCCGCAAGGAGTACAGTGAGGTGGAAAAGCTCCTGGCCGAGGGTGAAGGCTCCAAGTTAGATGTCTCCAGGTCCCTACTGCAACGGATGGCCAATGAGGCGGGCCACCTGTTGGAAAAGAAGAGCTGGAACGATTACCGTCTCCGGATCAAGCAGGTCTGCAAAAACCACCGCAAGCGTCGGCAACGGGAAGAACGCCGCCGATGCCGCGCCGAGGGCAAGGGTTGCCAGAGGCGCGGGCTCGAGCTTCACACCCCCCGGCGGATCAAGGAGTACCTCGACGAATACATCATCGGCCAGGAAGAGGCCAAGCGCATGATGGCCATCGGTGCGGCCAACCACCTCCAGCGCCTGGCCTACGAAGGCCCCGTCGAGTTGCAGAAATCCAACATCATGCTCGTCGGACCCACGGGCTGCGGCAAGACCCAGCTCGTCAGGAGCCTGGCGCGTCTTCTGGATTGCCCCCTGGTGATCGCCGAGGCCACGGCGCTGACCGAAACCGGCTATGTGGGCCGCAGCGTCGAGGATCTGATCTACGATCTATACGCCGCCGCCGACCGTGACCTGGCGGCGGCTTCCCGGGGCATCGTCTACATCGACGAGATCGACAAGCTGGCCTACGCCGGCGGGCACTCCCGGGACGTCGGCGGTCTGAGCGTTCAGCAGAGCCTGTTGACCATGGTCGAGGGCAGCGAGGTCGCCTTTCCCGAAAACGGCAACCTGCGTTTTCACACCAATTTCATCAAGCTGGACACCCGGGGTGTGCTTTTCATCTGCGGCGGGGCCTTCAGCGGCCTCGAGAAGCAACGTCGCGTCGACAACCGTCCCCGGATTGGTTTCGGCGGGACGGCCGAAGGCCCTGTTCTACAAAGCGACGCCCTGTCGCCCCTCCAGCCCAGGCACCTGATCGATTACGGCCTGCTGCCCGAGTTCATCGGTCGCTTCCCGGTGATCACCGAGCTTCACGAGTTGAGCGTCGGGGAGCTGACCAGCATCCTGGGCGGGGTAAAGAACTCCCTCCTCCAGCAGCACCAGACCATGATGGCCCAGCACGGGGCCGAGCTGGTGGTACCCGGGGAGACCCTGCGGGCCATCGCCGAGCTGGCCCACGCCAAGAAGCTGGGGGTCCGCGGCGCCCGAGGCATCTTCGAACGGCTGCTGGCCAAGCACTACTACGAGCTCGAGGGTCGCCGCGAGCAACTGATCGTCATCAATCCCGGGGCGGTCTACAGCCTGCCCGAATCGCCGCCGGAGCTGCGGGAGGTGTGCGAGCCACGGCCCGTCGAAGAGCTCATCGAGCGGTAGGCCCGGGACCTCGAACGTGCTCGCGAAAGGCGGAGGGTCTTACAAGGACCCTCCGCCTTGGATTGCCGGAAGACAGCTCGTTCGCCCCGGAGCTTCCGCGGGTAGGTTCGAGCGCTGAAGAGGCTTTGCCTGAGTAGTAAGGTTACAAAGAGCTGGCGATCATCAAGACCCCGGGAGTTTTGCCCGGGTTCATGATTGTATACCATCGTCCGCCGCCCAACGCGCTGTTTGGTGGAGCTGTGGGGATCGCGTCGGGTATTGATCTGGTGATAATCGTTGGCATCATGGAAGGTGTTCGTCCCAAATCAGGCTGATTGGGAGGGTTGCCGGGCTGTGATTCACTTCCCTGAAATGCACACTTTTGATCAAGCGTTCATTTAGCATACCCTTAGGGATCGTATACCGTGTTCGGACCGATGCATATATGTAACGCGCTGTTAACATAC
>CAZOOP010000071.1:0-7552 GCA_964581465.1 uncultured bacterium | reverse complement strand
GTATGTTAACAGCGCGTTACATATATGCATCGGTCCGAACACGGTATACGATCCCATAGGATTAATAATGGTCATAACTATTTAGTGCTATTCGAGCTTCTTCGTTGCCGCCGAAGCTAACAACAGGGGAGGACCAACAGGTCCTCCCGCTTGGTTACCTGGTTTTTTAAATCTTACCCAGCCCGTGTTTCGATGCCCTCTCTCCTCAATACGAGATTAATTGTCAGGGTCTCGGGCAAACCCATCTACGTCAAGTCTTCCAAGCAGCTCCCGGGCGAGCTCCTGGAGAGCGGCGACCTCCCGAGCGCCCGTCTGGTCGTCGGGGAGGGGCTGTTCGATAATCCGCTCCAGCTCGCTCCGGGCGGCTTGAGCATCGCCCAGCGCCCGATGCGCCCGGGCCAGGCCGAGGCGGGCCGGAGCGAAGTCGGCGGCCGCCTCCAGGGCCAGTCCATAGTCACGCCGGGCGGCGGTGAAGCGTCGCAACTCAAGTTCCAGGTCTCCGCGCCGGGTGAGGATCACCGGATCGTCGATCAAGCTCTCCGGAACATCCATCAGGTAATCGACGGCCCGATCGGCCCGCCCTTGGAGCGCGGCGGCGTCGGCGGCCCCCAGCCAGGCGTCGCGCCAGAGCGGGCTGCGCCGACAGGCGACCAGGTAAGTCGCCTCGGCCTCCGCATAGCGATCCAGCTGCATCAGCGCTGTGGCCAGGTTCATCGGCAGCTTGGGCGTTTCCGCCCCCATCTCCATCGCCCGCCGGTAGAGTACGACCGCCTCCTCCAATTCACCCAGGTGGTGCTCATTGGCACCCCAGTCGACGTAGAATGACGCCGGGGGATTCTCGAAGGCCTCCTCGGCCAGGGCGAAGCGCCGTGAGGCTTCTTCGTTCTTGTCCACCAACAGCATCCGGGTGGCCAGATTGTAGTGCACAATCGCCGGATCACTGAGACGCTCGATGGTCTCAGTGCGCAGGTTGACGCCCACCACCAGCACTGCCAGCGTACCGCCGGAGATCGTCAGCTCCCTCCAGCGTTTGGTCTTGATGAACTCGGCCAGGCGCCAGGCGGCGATGCCCGCCAGGGCGCAGATCAGCGGCACCAGGGGATAACGGAAGCGGCCGGTGATGAAGAACAGGCTGACCGCGGCGACGTAGGTAACGCAGATGAGGTAGACCGGGGCCAGGCGCCGCCGAAAGCGCCAGGCCAAACCCAGGCCCAGCAGGGCCAGGGGCATTACCAGCGCCAGCGTGGGCCAGGGGAGCCTCAACCAGGGAACGATCTCCTTGAAGTGATAGTAACTCTCCAGTTGAGGCCATTCGTACCCGTGGAGGAAGTACCAGCTCTTGCGCAGCAGGTTCAGCAACGTCTCCCCGGGGTCCTCGAACATATCCTCCAGGGCCTTGTCGCGCCAATAACGGTCGGCCTCGGAGTAGGTTACATGGCGCTCCCAGATACGGCTGAGATACACACTGCCGGTCCCATCGAAGACTTGTTGGGTGGAAAAAATCAGCGGAGGATTATAAAGTCCGTTGGCGCCGCTCTGGTTGCCGATATGCAGGTTGATGCCCATGTTCGTCGTTGTCAGGATGAACTCCCCGGCGTTGAGCGAGCCATAGAGCGTCACCGGCAGGATGGGCAGCAGCAGGCAGCCGACGAAGACGCCGAGGCGCTTGATCATCCGTCGCCAGCCTGATTTCCATTCCCGGACCACCAACCAAACAGCCAACACCAGGGCCACCGCCAGGAACGTGCCCCAGGCCAGCGCCGCCGCACCCAACCAAAGGCTCCCCCAGACGAGGTCCCGCATTCGGCCGTTCCCGGCGAAGCGCACCAACTGAAGCGCCGCCGCCGCTGCGAAGACCATCGCCAGGTTGGTCACCAGCAGCATCCCGTCGTGGAAGAAGGCCGGTCCGAGCAGCGCCAACAGCCCGGCTCCGATCACCCCGGCCCAGCGCAGGCCCGTTCCCTCGCGTACCAGTCGGTAGACCAACACGCAGGCCAGCGCCCCCAGCACCGCCTGGATCAGCCGCGCCCAGAGCAGTATCGGCGTCAATCCCAGCCAACGCAGCAGGGCCTGGAAGAAGGGGTAGAGGGGCGTCATGAAAAAACCCTCGGGAGCGACGTTCTCCCCCTCAGCCATGGCCTGTCCCATTTTTGTATAAATTATGGAATCACTGTTCTGCAGATCCCAGTAGAGCGTGTCGGCCAGGGAACCCAGGTAGGCCAGCCGCAGCCCCAGGGCGACAAGGAAGATCAGCGGAACGATCCAGCGCTTGTCTTCGCGCAGCCAGGTCAACAGCTTGGTGGTCAGCTTACTCATCGACCGCACCCCCGCTCGGTTCCGCCTCGTCTTCGCCATCATCTCCGGCGTGGTTCAGGCGCCAGATGGTCAGCCGCCAGGCCCCCAGCGCCGCCGCCACGGCCGCCGCGGCGATCGCCACGTCGAAGACCGCGAAGAGGGGCTCGACGGCGCCGCTGTCGTAGATCGACCAGGAGAGCTTGATGACGACCACGGCGAGGACGTAGACAGTGCGCTTCAGCGGCGGCGCTCCACCCCGCCGCAGCGGGCCGATCACCAGCACCAGGGCCGCGGCCGCCACGATGTCCAGGGCGGTGTGCAGCAGGCTGCCCGGGCTGGCCCAGGCCGACCAGCCGCTGACGATCAGCAGCGCCAGGCGGCGGATCAACAGCGCCGCCGCCGTCAGGTAGCCGCCGCGCAGGATCACACGCTCGAGGGTGGGGGAGGGTTCTTTCATCGGCGAGGGGGGGGTCGTCGGACCGGGCAAGAATAACATAAACCCGCCCCGGGGGGCGGCCGGTGGGGGATGCCGCCAAGGGTTGATCACGGCAGGTTGAAACGAACACGTGGGTTGTTGGTTCTCCAGACTGATTGGAGCCCGCGATTAGGAAGCCTCAATAGGCGGTGAATCGCGATTAAGGCGGGCATTCATCGTCGATTGCGATGGATACCTCCACAAGGTGGTTGCGCAAGCAGGACACCATGATCTAGGCGCGACCTAGGCGCGCAGTAACCCATCATCCGGCGATGATCCACTCTGTTTATCGCCGACCACGATAGAGGCGCGAAGGCGCTTCTGCAGGTCGAACCCGAAAACAGATGCCTACCGTTAAACTACCCGATCGGTCTCCTAGGCTTCCCTCTCCACCAATCGCAGGTTTTTCAGCGCGCCGGAGCTGAGCTTGCGCAAACGACGCTGGAGGTCGGCCCGACCGGTCTCCAGCAACTCGCGGCAGGCGTCGTCGCCGCAGGCGACGACGAGGTCGCTTCCGGAGAGGCCGAGCCGGGTGCGTTGGGCGACGGCGCCGCCGACCAACTCCGGCCAGACCAGGCGCAGGCGTTCGAGGAGCACGGCCCGGCGCAGCCGTTCGGTGGCCAGGGCGGCGTCGATGAACTCACCGAGGGCGCGGGGTTGTTTCATCGCTGATCATCACCCACGTCTTCGCCTTCGCCTTCATCTGAGAAAACATGGGGCGTGGAGCGGCGCACGGCGATGATGATGAAGAAGACGGCGCCGCCGAAAAGCAGCAGGAAGCCCAGGGCGAGCATGATCCAGGCGCCCGTTGTCATCGAGGCGGTCTCTTCGAGGAGCTCGAGGGCGGCCGCCGCTCCTTCGGCCAGGCGCGAGGAGTCGGTCTCGGCGATGAATCCCTCGAGGAAAGCCCGGCCCTCGTCATAGCCGATGGGCGCCAGGGCCGTCATGGCCTCGACGCGGAGCTGGTCGGGCAGGGCGGGGTCCTCGATCAGCGCGGTCAGCCGGTCGTAGGCGCCCCGACCCTCGGCGGCGCCCATCGCCCGCACGGAGCTCAGACGCAGGTCGAAATCCAGGTTCGCGTCGCGGGTCAACTCGTCGAAGAGGGGGAGGGCGGCGGGGACGGCCATCAGCTCGAGCAGCCGGCAGGAGTAGAAGACATCCTTGGCGAAGCAGCGTGTCAGGTAGCCGCGGACCCAGTCGGGGTCGTCGGCGACGGCGGCGGCCAGGGCCGCGCCGAGGGCCTGGGGTTCCTCGATCGTGACACCGTCGACCTCGACCTCCGCGCCGAGCCAGAAGAGGCGGTCGGCCAGCTCGGTGCGCAACGCCGGCTCCTCGAAGGGGTCAGCCACGGCGGCGCTCAGCTCATCGACGACGTCCTCGAGCTTGACCTGGTCGGTCTCGAGATCGAAGAGCAGGTCCTGGCGCTCGACGTGGAGCAGGATGTGGTCGGGGAGCTCGCGCCAGGGTTCGTCGCTGCCGGCGACGAGCTCGGGATCGCCGGGCTGCTGGGCGAATACGCTCAGGGCCAGGGGGATGAAGAGGAGCGGGATGAGCCTACGCATCGGCCTCACCGCCTTCCAGGTCCGCGGCCTCGCGCTTGCGGGTGCGGATGCGGGAGAAGAGGAAGCTGAGGATGAAGATCAGGGCGACCACGCACCAGCCACCGACGAAGACGGCCCAGTCCGGGTAGCCGCCGTAGCCCTCGCTGATGGTGCGGTAGAGGTCCAAACCGAAAGTGACTATCAATATCAAAGGCGTGAAGTATTTGATTAAGAAATCCCACCAGCGCCCGATGCGGATCTCGGACTGCTTGTTGGCGTACTCGCGCAGTTTCTTCGAGCCGTAGAGCCAGCCCAGCACGATGCACTCGAAGAGCCCGCCCAGGATCAGGCCGAACTTGTTCAGGAAGTTGTCTACAATGTCGAGCCAGTAGAGGCCGGAGCCGGTGGCGAAGAAGAGGCCCATCAGCATGGCGATGGTGCAGATGACCAAAAGGGTGGGTTTGCGCCTGAGACCCAGCTTGGTGATCCAGGCCTCGGCCTTGGCCTCGACCAGGCTGAAGGCGCTGTCGATGCCCAGCAGGAGCAGCATGATGAAGAAGATCGCGGCGAAGAAGCCGGGCCAGAAGGGCATCTGGTTGAAGATCGTCGGATAGACGGCGAACACCAGACCCGGGCCGGCGGTCATCACCTCCCCGACGGATTGATGCCCGGACTGGGCCAAGAACCCCAGGGTGGCGAAGACGGTCAGTCCGGCCAGGAAGCTGGTCGCGGCGTCGGAGAGGCTGATGATCACGGCGTTGTTGTTGATGTCGGCCTTGCGAGGCAGGTAGCTAGCGTAGGTGATCATCACGCCGAAGGCCAGGGAGAAGCTGAAGAAGACCTGACCGTACGCCGAGAGCCAGACGCTCGGATCCAGCAGCGCGCTCCAGTCCGGATTGAGGAAGTAGTTGAGCCCGGCGGCGGAGCCCTCGAGGGTGGCGCCGCGGATGCTCATCACCACCAAAAGCAGCCAGGGCAACGGGACGGTCAGCAGGACCACCTTGCCGACGCTGCGCGCCCCCTTGCGAATGGCGAAGTAGATCGCCCCCCAGGTCAGCACCAGACCGATGACCAGGGGCCAGCTCAAACCGCCGATGGAGCCGGGACCGTCGGTTATCTGCAACAGGGTTTGGTTGAAGAACTCGCCGGGGCTGTCCCCCCAGCCCAGGCTGTTGACGGCCTGAAAGACGTAGTTGAAGCACCAGCTCATGATCACCGCGTAGTAGACGGTGATGATGAAGCCGACGATGACCATCACCCAGCCCACCCACTCCGACTTCTTGTGGGCCTTGCCGAAGCTGATCGGCGCCCCGGAGGCCATCTTGTGCCCCAGGCTGAACTCGAGAATCATCAGCGGGATCCCCGCGGTGATGATGGCCACCAGATAGGGGATCAGGAAGGCCCCGCCGCCGTTCTCGTAGCAGACGAAGGGGAAGCGCCAGACGTTGCCCAGACCCACCGCCGAACCGATGGCGGCCAGGATGAAAGCCGAGCGCTTGTTCCACTTGGCCGGACCCTTGGGCTTCAACAGCTCGATCTTCTCATCGCCCATCATTCGCTCCGTTCCCTGCGCGGATTTATCCACGAATGCGCATAAGTATCAGTAAGATAGGATGGAACGCTCCCGAAGATAATCGAGGTTTCCGATAATAACAAAGCCGCCCCGGCGGGGACAACCGGGGCTAGTGTGACGATTTTCACAGTAATTCAGAGGCAAAGCGGGTATAATGTTAAAAGCTGATGCTAATTGTGTTCCCGCTCCGCCACGCTTCTCATACGAACGAAAACTACCTCACCTGGAGGATTGATGCGTAAAGTCGCCCTCGCCCTGTTGGCCATGCTGGTCCTCGTCGGAATCGCCCAGGATTACTCGGGCTGGTTTTACGACGACACCAGCGGAATGTACGTGACCACCGACGGTTACTACTACTACTTCTACGCTCCCTACTACGACCTCTACTACGCCTACGAACCCGCCACCGACATCTACTACTATTACGACGCCGCCAGCGGGATGTTCTATCCCTACGGCACCTCGTCAACCAGCTACGCGGGCTACGACGACTACACCGGCTCGGGCTACGCCTCGGGCGGAGAGATGGACCAGAGCACCTACAACACCATGATGAACGTGCTCAACGATGAGCACGCCGCCAGCATGAACGCCATCGAGGCCATCGACGGCAACGTGGACTACTACTACTATACCGACGACTACTACGGCTACGGCTACTAGGGTATAAGACCGCCTTTTCGCGAACCCGCGTTCCAACGCAAATCCACTTGGAGGACTCACCCGATGAAGAAGATCCTGCTGCTCCTCGTCGTCGTGACGGCCCTGACCGCCGTCGCCCAGGATGGTTGGTACTACGACGAGGCCTCGGGCCTCTACGCCACCAACGACGGTTACTACTACTACTTCTACGAGCCCGCCAGCGGCTACTACTACGCCTACGAGCCCACCAGCGACAGTTGGTACTACTACGACTACGCCTCGGCCCAGTTCTTCTACTGGGGCACCTCGGACACCACCTACGACAGCTACGACGAGTACGCCACGACCACCACCGGCGGGGGCTACTCCGGCGGCACGGCCGCGGCCTCGGGAGGTGGCGCCATGGACCAGGCAACCTACGACATCATGTACGACACTATGATGATGGAGCACGAAACATCGATGAACATCATCAACAACATGGCCGACACCGACGTCGATTACTACTACTACGACAGCTACGGCTACTAGGACGAGTACGCCATGTTCGCGGGGCCGGATCATTACTGATCCGGCCCTTGCTGGTGCTTTCAGTTTTTAGCATCATGTAACCTGATCGGACCAATTGAGCGGTGCATCCTGCAGGTAGTCGAGAGTGTTTTCGTCGTTTTTGTGGTTGAATCTGAGCGGCCTTTCTCTGCGAAAGAGCCTGTCGTTGCGTATGAAGCCGCCGTTGTAGGCTTTTAGCATAGCCTCGGGAGCTCTCTGAGCCGTTGATAGGCACCTTGCCATTGGCCAGGGTCTTGTCATGGTTGATGCGTTTGTGGTGGATGCCGTTGAGCGACAGCCTGTTATCGACCTTCCAGCCGTCGGAGTAGACGATCTAATCCAGCTCGAGCTTTTCCAGCTCGGCCTCGTGATCGGCGGCGATGCGCTCCCTTAGTCGTTTGTACCATTTGGATACTGTTTTAGCGGATAAGCCGACAGCTTTCGCCGCGGCTGCCGCCGGAACGCTCAGCCAGAATA
>CAZOOP010000070.1:0-7826 GCA_964581465.1 uncultured bacterium | reverse complement strand
TTAGGTAGTCTATCATGCCGGGATCGTTTCTTTGGTTGAATCTGAACGACCTTTCACGGATAAAGAGACTGGAGTTGCGTTTAAAGCCACCGTGGTAGGCTTTTAGCATAGCCTCAGGAGCTCTCTGAGCCGTTGATAGGCACCTTGCCATTGGCCAGGGCCTTCTCATGGTTGATCCTCTTGTGGTGAAAGCCGTTGAGTGAGAGCTTGTTATAGGCCTTCCAGCCGTCGGTGTTGACGATCGAGCCCAGCTCGACGTTGTCCAGGATCGCGCCCACCAGGTGCTTCTCGCTACAGTCGGGCGGCAGGATGACCTGCACCTCGCCGTCGCGCTTGAGCAGCCCAAAGAGGGGGATCTTGCCGCCGGCGCCCCCGGCCTCGCTTTCCTTTACGATGGCCGCCGAAGCAGGACTCATCGACCCCAATGTGCTTATAGAATGCGCCCCTCGAGCTTCTCCAGCTCGGCCTCGCGATCGGCGGTGATGCGCTCCCTTGGTCGATTGCACCATTTGGATACTGTTTGGGATTAGCCGAAAGTTTTCGCCACGGCTGCCGCGGGAACACTCAGCCAAAATAAACGGGCTATCTCTGGTGCTTATCTTTAGATAGCCTTGTATATCTTGGCCGATGGGGATATTTCTACCCATATCTCTTGCAATTATACCTGCCATCGGCCAACTTATAGCGCGGCCTATGGTTACATTATGGGCAAATGTGCCGGTCGGTTGCCCGGTTTTCCGTCACATTTTGACCCCCCTTTTTATGGCAGAGCATCACAGCCCATCCCGTATGTTATCAGCATGTTACATACAGGCAGCGGTCCGAACACGGTATACGATCCCATCCTGTATTATGAGGCAGGAGCATCCCGCGCGATTGGATTGATAACAACGGCTCCAATGATTCGGCGGGTTCGAAGATAATCGCGCTTTGGAGAACGACCGGCTGGGCAGTTAAACGACCAGCCAGGACAGGCCGAAGGCGGCCAGAGAGCCTACGACGGTGTTGAGGAAGTTCTCGACTTCGTTGGAGAGCCCGCCCGTCGGCAGCCAGGCCCCCAGGTAGCTCTCGAAGCTGGAACCGAGCAACCCCGCCAGCGGCGGGATCCAGACCGTCGACCAGGGGATCAGCCCCACGGCTGCCGCGAGCAGTCCCAGCAACGCCGCCAGAACCAGGCCGCCCAGCGTCCCCTGCCAGGAGACGGCCCCGGCGGTGCCCGGGGGCACCCGGCGGAAGGTGGTGATCAACACGGGTTTGGCACCGTATAGCTGACCGAGTTCGCTGGAGCCGGTGTCGCTGACGGCGGTGGCGAAGGCGCCGACGTAGGCCAGGATGAGCGGGAGCGCTCCGGCGGGCCAGTATTCGGAGATGACGGGCAGGCCCAGGGCCAGCAGCACCGCCCAGGCGCTGTTGGCCAGGGCGTGTTTGGCGCCGCGGCGGCCGCCCTTCTCCTGGGCCAGACCACGCTCGGCCTTCTTTTGATAACCGAGTTTCGTTGCGCCGACAGCCAATGCGAAAAAGCCCACTAGGATCAGCCAACCCCGCCAGCCGGCGCCGAGGAAGATCAGCTCGCCCAGCAGCAGACCGCCCAGGAAGCCGGAGAAGCTCACCAGGCGCAGCCCCCAGGCCGCCAGGGCGAAGGGCAGGTGCAGCCAGAGGCTCAGCAGCAGGTTGTCAACGATCGTCGGCCACATGCTCCCTCTTCCGTTGATGAAAGCGGCGACGGCGCTTGAGGTAGCTGATCAGGGGCGGGATGTCGGCGGGGTTGACGCCGGGCAGGCCGCGGGCTGCGCCGATGGTGCGCGGGCGCGCCCGGTTCAGGCGTTGCGCGGCCTCGGTGCGCAGTCCCAGCACTTCGCCGTAGTCCAGGTCTTCGGGAAGGCGTTGGGCGGCAAGACGCTCCTCGCGTCGGGCGGCCTCGGCGTGGCGCCGCAGGTAACCCGCGTAGCGCAGGTCGTTGACCGTCGTCTCGACGGCTTCCGTTGCGATGTCCGAGCATACTGCGAGGCCCCGGCGCAGCTCGACGGGCAGCGACTCGTCGGCGACGGCGAGCCTCGTCAACACGGCTCGCGCCTCATTGGCCAGCCCCGAAGCCAACTGCGACGGAGTGACGCCGGGCTCGACCTCCAACCCCACAGTGTTAATGGTTTGCCGGTCCAGCCGCCGCTTGTCGGCCCACTCGAGCAGTGTATCCCGCCAGGTCCGCTTCAACTCGATCCGCCGGGCCGCCGTGGTGTCGACCAAACCCAGCTCTATTCCCAGCGGCGTAAGGCGCTCGTCGGCGTTGTCGGCGCGCAGGGCCAGGCGGTGCTCGGCCCGGGCGGTGAAGATACGGTAGGGCTCCTCGCCCCAGCGCTGGATCAGGTCATCGACCAACACCCCGATGTAGGCTTGGTCGCGGCGCAGTACGAACGGTTCTCTCCCCGAATCGAGGTAGCGACTCGCGTTAACCCCGGCCAGCAGTCCCTGGGCTGCCGCCTCCTCGTAACCCGAGCTGCCACAGAGCTGGCCGGCCGCGAAAAGTCCTTCAACTCGCTCGACGGCCAGGGAGGCCTGCAACTGGTGCGGAGCCAGGCAATCGTAGGCCACAGCGTAGCCCGGGCGGGTGACCACGGCCCGCTCCAGCCCGGGCACGGCGGTGAGCATCGCCAACTGCGTCCGGTAATCCAGGCTGGTGGCCAGGCCGGAGACATAGTACTCGTCGCCGTCCAGCCCCGTGGGTTCCAGGAATAGCTGGTGGGCCTCACGATGAGGAAAGCGGACCACCTTGTCCTCGATGGACGGGCAGTAACGCGGACCGACGCCCTCGATCATCCCGGTGTAGAGGGGGCTCCGCTCCAGACCGGCGCGGATGGCCGCATGGGCCGTCGGCGTCGTCGCCGTCAGATAACAGGGCAGGAAGGGACCCGGCGGCGACGGGCCGGCGAAGCTGAAGCGGGGCGGCGGGTCCTCGGGATCCTGACGGGTCATCCGCCCGACCTCCACCGTGGCCGCGTCGAGCCGCGGCGAGGTGCCCGTCTTCAACCGCACCAGCTCCAGGCCATGGCCGCGCAGATTCGCCGACAACGCCCGGGCCGGCCGGGCGTTATCTCGTCCCCCCGGGAAGCTGTTCAAACCGATGTATATCTCACCGCCGAGGAAAGTCCCCGTCGCCAGCACCACAGCGCCGCAGGCGATCTCCACGCCGCCGTCGGTGCGCAGGCCCCGAACTCTTCCATCGTCAACCAGCAGCTCCACCGCGTGACCCTGGAAGGGACGCAGGTTGTCCGTCGAGAACAACAACTCCCGGGCCAGGGCGCGGTAGCGGCGACGGTCGCACTGCGCCCGCGGAGCGCGCACCGCCGCCCCCTTGCTGGTGTTGAGCGTTCGTGTTCCTATCGAGGCCGCGTCGGCCAGGCGTCCCATCACCCCGCCCAGGGCGTCGATCTCGCGCACCAAATGCCCCTTGCCCACCCCGCCCACACTGGGATTGCAGGGCATCCCGGCGATGTCCTCGAGATCGGTGTTGAGCAGCAGCGTCCGCGCGCCCAGGCGAGCGGCGGTGCAAGCTGCTTCGAGGCCGGCGTGGCCGGCCCCGACGACGACGATGTCGACTTGTTCAGTCATACTCTCGCTCGGCTCATCCGGTTCCGCCCCTCCGCCGGACCACGACCGAATCGGCCCCGGCGCCAATCAAGCCATCGACCGCGCGGCGGGGAGGCGTTGGCACGTTTCTTGCGGAGTCGCGCGTGGGGCCGCGGTAAAGGCCGCCCCGCCCTGTTGCAAGAAACGTGCCAACGCCGGTGCTTTTCAGGGGTGGTGTGGACTGGACTTCGGTCGCGGTCCGGCTTGGTGGCGTCTTTGAGGGGAGGCTGGTACTAGAACGCCAGGCCCACCAGAAAGCTGAATCCGCCCACCTGGCTGCGCTCCTCGCTCCAGGCCAGTTCGAGTCGCGCCTCGGCGTTGACCCGGAAGGACTCGTGGCGGAACATATCCACCCCGGCGGCGACGTGGGGCAGAAAGAGCAGCTCGGTGAAGCCCTCGGCGTAGCCTTCGTCGACGTGGTTGGATTCGGAGACGTGGAAGATGCTGAAGCCCAGCCCGCCGCCGACGTAGGGGCTGAAGTTTTCGCCGAACTCGTAGTAGACGCCGAGGCCGACGGGGACGGCCCAGAAGGCGGGGGTGTCCCGGTAGTCCGGGTTGTCCTCGACAGCGGCGGTGTAGAAACCGACGCTGCCCATGGCCTTCCAGTCGCCGCCCTCGAGGTTGATGAAGCCCTCGAAGCGCCAGGCCATGGAATCGAAGCCCAGATAATTGTTATCGCTGAAGGGCAGGAAGCCGCCGAAGCGTCCGCCGAAGAGGATGCCTTCGTCGATCGAGCCCGATGATGAGCCGCCGGAGGAATAGTCATCCTCGGGGATGACGATAGTACCCGGGGTGCCTGGCAGGGCCTCCTCATCGGCAAGGGCGGGGGAGGCGCAGAGGATGAGCAGTAGCGGGAGCGCGACCGTGGCGAGCCTGGTCATCGTCAATCCTCCCCTTGGGTGTAGACCCGACGGGCCCAACCGGTCTGTTTGAAAGCGGTGATCCGCGGGATGCTCCCCGGGTCGACTCCGCGCTCGGCGGCGATGAGCAGGCTGAGCAGGTCGCCGAGGAGCACCAGGTAGCAGGTGCGGGTCATCGGTTCGCCCGGCGGGGCGCTGAACGCCAGGCCGACTTCGTGATCGCCGATGACCTCGTCCAGTGGCGGAGGCTCGTCGGCCAGGGTCAGTACGACGCGGCGCGGCGGCTTACCGGAGTCTGCGGCCTCGATTTCATTGTGGGCGGCCTCGGGCAGGGCGCCGTTCCAGCAGTGCAGTTTGGCGTTCTCGTTGAGCTGCTGCTTCCAGCGCAGGGCGGCGGCGGCGCTCAGGGGGCAGGTGCCGTAGACGACCAGTCGGCGTCCGGCCAGCGAGGCGGCCAGGGGCCGCAGTGAGGTGAAGTCGTCGTGGACCAGATCGTCGCGCAGCTCGGCCAGGCGGCGGGTAACCTCGACGGGGTCCCAGAGCGGCTCGCCGATCAGGCGGCCCCCCAGGCGCAGGGCGGCGCCCAGCAGATGGCCGAAGGCCGCCCGCGGCGGCATTCCGACGGGAAGCTCCCAGCGCGGCGCGGTGTGGTCGTCGAGAAGGCGGCCCAACTCGCCCCCCGTGGTCACGCCGCTGACCCGGACGCCGCTCGCCAGAGCCTTCCTCGTGACGGCCAGGGTTTCAAAAGTCTCGCCGGAGTAGGAGAGGGCGGTCAGCGAATCGGAGTCGTCGAGCCAAGCGGGTGCCGTCGCCCAGCGCCAGGGGATGAAGGGTCCCCGGGCGGAGAGGAACTGGGCCGAGACGCCGCTGCCGCCCATCCCGCAGACGAGGTTGCGCCGAGGCGGCGGAGCGGGGTCCGATGCGTGGTTGCGTGTCGGGGGCTCGGTCGCCAGTTGTTCGGGCAGCGCCAGCGCCCATTCCCAGAGCTGTTTTGCGGTGTAGGTTTCCATGTCGGGGGGATTATAGCAAAAAGACGGGACCGGCGCGGCGCGCCGACCCCGTCGGAACTCGTCGGCGGTTTGCTAGACGTACTCCTTGGGTTGCTCCTCGTCGCGCAGCACGCGCAGCGCGCCCTTGGCCAGGGCGCAGAGCTCGTCCTCGCCCGGGTAGACCAGCAGTTTGCCCAGCCACTCCAGCCGCGGAGTCAGCAGCTCCATCAGCTTGGAATTCTGGGAGAGGCCGCCGGTGACGACCACGGCGTCCTGTTTGCCCTCGAGTACGGCGGCCATGGCGCCCATCTCCTTGGCGATCTGGTAGGCCATGGCGGTGAAGATTTTCAGGGCTTCCTTGTCGCCGTTCTCGATTTTAGCACCTACCTCGCGGGCGTCGTCGGTGCCCAGGTAGGCCTTGAGGCCGCCGTTGCCCACGACGCGCTTCTTGAGCTCGGCGGCGGAGTAGCGCCCGGAGAAGCAGAGTTTGATCAACCCGGTGGTGGGCAGGCTGCCGGCGCGCTGGGGCGAGAAGGGTCCGCCGTCGTTGGCGTTGTTGACGTCGACCATCCGGCCGTCGCGGTGGGCGCTGATGCTGATCCCGGTGCCCAGGTGGGCGATGATCAGGCGCAGCTTCTCGTAGGGCTTGCCCAGCTCGGCGGCGGCGCGGCGCGCCGTGGCCTTGATATTCAATGCGTGGGAGAGCGAGCGGCGCTCCAGTTCCGGGATGCCCGAGATACGGGCGATCTCGTCGAACTCGTCCACGCTGACCGGATCTACGATGAAAGCCTGGATGTCGTTGGGTTGGGCTATGCGCCGGGCCAACAGGCAGCCCAGGTTGCTGGCGTGCTCGGCGGCGACGTTACCGCTGCGTACATCGTTGACCATGACGTCGTTGACCGGGTAGGTGCCCGAGGTCAGGGGTTTAAAGGCCCCGCCGCGGGCGACCACGGCGCTCAGATCCGCAGCGCCCAGGTCCACCTGCTCCAGTACGCGCAGGATCAGGCGCTCGCGGTACTCGAGCTGGTCGAAGAGGTTGGTGAACTCCATCAGGTCGTCGGTGTGATGCCGGACGACCTCGGTAAAGGTCATCTTCTCGCCGTCGAAGACGCCGACCTTGGTCGAAGTGGCGCCGGGATTGATCACCAGAATCTTCTCGGCCATCGTTATCCGCCTTCCCTGCCGGTTGTTGCCCTCGCGCTCACGGTGCCGGGGGCGATTGACCCGGTCCTGGAGCGGCCCGGGTCTTCGATCGACACCTAACAGTTTATCGGCTCGACTGGGTTTTTTCAGGTTAGAATCGTCCCGCTATTCGCCGACGACCTCTTCACCCTCGCGGTACTTGGGCTCGACGCTGGCGATGGCGTTGCGCAGGAACTCGAGCTTGACGTCGCCGGAGACGCGGACGGTAACCACGTCGGTGCGGTCGTCGACTCCGACCACGGTGCCGCGCAGACCGCCGATGGTCACCACGCGGTCGCCCTTGACCAGGGCCTCGAGCATGGCCTGCTTCTTCTTCTCTTTACGCCGCTGGGGCAGGATGATCAGGAAGTAGAACACGGCGATGATGATTACGAAGGGCAGGAGCATCCCCAGGATGCCGCTGCCGCCGTCGCCCTCGCCACCCATCGAGCCGAACGCGTGAACCAGATCGGTAAACAAGGCTGCTCCTTGTTGTTGTAGCCGGTCGCTGTTATCAGTTGCACAAAAGACCTCCGAAGTCGCCCGACGGAGGTTGCTAGCTTGAGAGGCGGAGTTTAGCAGAGCCCGCTTGGAGGGTCAACCTCGGCGAAGGGTCAAGCGAACCGACGGCGTCAGGGTGGTTGATCAGGAACTGACGGCTGGTTTTCCACTCTGGTTTCTCGCACTTTGTCTTGAGGGAACAGGATAACGATTACTCGGCAATGCGGTTTTAAGAGCATAGTGATTATAAAGTATTGAGGTTATTATTCTTTCTCGGACCGTCAGTGACCGCACCGGGGATAACCACAGCAAACTGTACAGAAAAATGTAGCGATCTTGAATCGCCACTGGGGAGGTATATCAGATAGCTGTTTTGCTTGTGACGTCAGCTCGATACGGCATTGAGCTGATAGATGGACTAACCCGGTCAACGACCTGCTTGCAACTCGCAATCGAACAATAGCAGCTAGCGGTCGTAACGGCGGTATCGGCAGCCTTGCGGCTGGCCGCGATACCAATTGCAAATGATGTTGGGTTGCGCGAATCGACTACGTTAACTGACGGCGGTATGTGCCCTACAGTATTAAATGATGGGATCGCATACAGTGTTCGGACCGATGCATGTATGTAACGCGCTGTTAACATACGGGATGGGCTGTGATGCTCTGTC
>CAZOOP010000069.1:0-7854 GCA_964581465.1 uncultured bacterium | reverse complement strand
AACAAATGACGGGTTTTGGCATTGCCATCGACACCACTTCACCACCGAATGTTTTGGCATTGCCATCGACATCACTTCACCACCGAATGTTTTGGCATTGCCATCGACATCACTTCACCACCAGTGATTCATCCGGCAAGGGAGGACCCCGGTCCTCCCTTGCACCTACACATTACCACCATCTTCTGCTAAAATACCCTCCGCCTCGCACCCCTAGCCCCACGCCCGCAACACCCAACCACCGCGCCCGTAGCTCAGGGGATAGAGCAGCGGTCTTCTAAACCGCTGGTCGGTGGTTCGATTCCACCCGGGCGCGCCAAGGGGCCGATAGACATGGAGCCTACAGCCAAGGGGACTGATATTGCAGGGCGACCTGGAACAGACGCTTTACCCGGGATCATCTAATCATCTAACCAGCATCTCCACCAGAACCGGTAGCAATTCATCGAAACCAGACATAGAAAACCCAACAACCGCGAGCTTACAAGCACCACTACCAAGGCGACAAAGCAGCGAAACCGACGGGCGGACCTGATGCAACTCGAAGACGCAACCGACGATCAGGCAACGCCATCAGCGGAATCATCCGCTATCAGCCACGTCAATACCATCTCAAGAATCAAAACACCATTGCCTTAGTAAACGATCGCCCCCGACGCCATCAGCGCAAATCGCCCAGGGCGCCAAAAGGACGGCTCCAGCAAATCCGGCGCCCCGCGAGAGCTCCAGGGTTTGCCCGGACTTCCGCCAAACCAGCCCTCGAGTCGACGATACCCCCGCCTCAACCGGCGACCCGGCGTTGGCACGTTTCTTGCGGAGTCCGCCGCCGCTCCGTCCAACCGGCCGCCCCGGCCTGCTGCAAGAAACGTGCCAACGCAGGACCTGGTTCTGCGACGCCGCCTTGCGACGGGTTTGGCGGAAGTCCGGGTCAACCATCGGCGCGGCGGCGGGTTCCGGAACGCATCCCCCTTGAGGTGCGTAGAATAACCGCGACCCCCGGCATATTCAGGATCACCAACGGCTTCATACCTACCGTCCTTGTCGTTACAAGCGAGAAGTCAAAGCATGTCGTATAAAGCAATCGCAGCACCCGCGCGCCAGTAGCTCAGTGGATAGAGCAACGGTCTCCGGAACCGTAGGTCAGAGGTTCAATCCCTCTCTGGCGCGCCAGCTCCTCCATCCAACCCAGGCGGAGGAACCGAGCGGACAGCAGGGAATCCAGCGTCGCCACGGGTCCGTCATCCTGCAAGATACCAGGGATATCATCACGCACTAATACCCTCCCACCCGACGCCCCTCGCCCTCTGGTCGTTCGACCGCCCCACCGCCGCAATACGGGGGCTTCCACCATGCCCATGCTCATCGTGCGGATCGCCGTCATCGCCCTGCTGGGCGGCGCGGCGGGCTATCTGTTCAACTACCTTTCGCCGGACACCCCCTTCGCCTACCTCATCGGCGGCGCTTTGGGTATCGGCATCGCCGTTATCTTCGTCACCCTGGAGATCTGGCTCAGCTCCCGGCCGCGCCGCCATGTCATCGCCGGCGCCTTGGGATTGCTGATCGGCCTGGGCGTGGCAACCCTGCTGTCCCTGCTGCTGGTGGTCAATCTCTCGCCCATGGTCCGCTCGGTTATCACCCTGGGGCTGGCCATCGTCTTCAGCTACCTCGGCGTGATCCTGCTGATCCGCAAGCTGCCCGAGCATTGGTTCAACCGGGTGGATGTCGACCAGGGCGTCGGCGGTGAGCGCAAGATCCTCGACACCTCGGTGATCATCGACGGCCGGGTGGCCGACCTGACCACCGTGGGTTTCCTAGAGGGCGACCTGGTGGTGCCCAAGTTCGTTTTGGACGAGCTGCAGCTCATCGCCGACTCCTCGGACGCGCTCAAGCGCAACCGCGGACGCCGGGGCCTGGACATCCTCAACGATATGCAGAAGAAGCTGGGCGAGCGGGTCACCATCGACCCCACCGACTTCCCCGAACTCGACGAGGTCGACTCCAAGCTGGTAAAGCTGGCGATGACCACCGGCGGCAAGGTGGTCACCAACGACTTCAACCTCAACAAGGTCGCCGAGCTCCAGGGCGTCGACGTGCTCAACATCAACGAGCTGGCCAACGCGCTCAAGCCCGTCTACATCGCCGGCGAGCGGATGAGGGTCAAGCTGATCAAGGAGGGCACGGAGCCGGGCCAAGCCGTCGGCTACCTGGACGACGGAACAATGGTCGTCGTCGATCGCGGCCGCGAGTTGATCAACAACGAGGTCGAGGTCGTGGTCACCAGCGTGCTGCAAACCTCGGCCGGACGGATGATCTTCACCAAGCTCGAGCGCGCGCACTGATCCCCGGCTTGACTACGGGGATGTGTTCTGCTAGTTAAACCCCTGTTTCCAAGGGCTTCGACGGGACGAACAGAGACGGCGTATCAACGTCGGATGCCAGTTCAGCTTGGGCGTTGAAACACTCCGTTCCGGCCGAAGAGGCATCGGCGGCGCAGAGCCCTGCTATCACCGGAGGCGTTGACTTCTCCGACCTTCCACGGACCCCGGCGGAGATGAGGCGCGTCACTGCCGAAACAGAAGCCGAACAGCCGCCCTCGCAAACAGAGGCTTACCGCTGCGATTCCGACCGTTCCTCACTACGCGGTTTTTGCGTGAGAAGTCTTGGCGGATTATCCGCATTGCAACGGCAGGCTGTAACTCGATCCGCTCCCCTCGGCCTTGTCAAATCCCAGACTAACAAGCGGGCTTGCCCCCCGGCCGATTGCAGGAAGGACCAGATGGAGCTCGATCTGACCAGGCTGGGCGCCGCCGACGAGCTGCGCGTCCGCGTCGAGGAGCTCTCGGGCCAGCACCTGGCCGAGTGCTACCAGTGCGGCTGCTGCACCGCCGGTTGTCCGACGGCCTTCACCATGGAGCTGGGACCCCAGCGTGTCATCCGCCGTTTACAGCTCGGCGCCGGCGAGGAACTGCTCGAGCTCAACACCCCCTGGGTCTGCGCCAGTTGCGAAACCTGCTACACCCGCTGTCCCAAGGGGGTCTCGGTGGCCGACGTGATGGACGCCCTGCGGCAGTTGGCCCGCCTGCGCGGCATCAGTCCGCCCGAGTCGGCCCCCCGGGTCTTCAACGACCGCTTCCTGGGAACGATGCGCCGCCACGGCCGCGTCTTCGAGCTCGAGGTCGGCCTGTTCTACAACATCTCTTCGGGCGACTTCTTCAACCACATCACCCGGCTGCCCTCCCTGGTCTTCAACGGCAAGATGAAGCCCTTCCCGGACCGCGCCCCCCGCCCGGCCCGCAAGAAGATGCGCCGGATCATGGAGCGCGTGGCCCGACTCGAACGCGGCGAAGACCCGGCGGGCGGGAACGCGAAGGGGACCGGAGAATGAAGATCGGCTACTATCCGGGCTGCACCAGCCAGGGCACCAGCCGCGAGTTCGAGAAGAGCAGCCGCCTCGTGCTGGAGATCCTCGGCGTCGAACTCGTCGAGGTCCCGGAATGGATTTGCTGCGGCGCCTCGCCGGGTCACCAACACTCCAAGCTGCTCTCGGCCTCGCTCAACGTCTACAATCTCGCCCGGGCCTCCGAGCTGGGACTGCCGGTGATGACCACCTGCGCGATGTGCTACCACCGGTTGGCCTACGTCAACGATCTGCGCCGCAGCGAGCCCGAACTATACGCCCGGGCCGAACGGGCCGCCGAGGTTACCTGCGACGGCGGCGCCCGGGTGATGCACCTGCTGGAGCTGCTGGCCGAGCTGGGGCCGGAAAAGCTGCGCGAGCCTCTGCAAAAGCCCCTCGACGGGCTCAAGACGGCCTGCTACTACGGCTGCCTGCTGACCCGTCCCCCGCGCTTCGCCACGGCCGGCGGCGACGCCGAAGAGCCCCGGGCCATGGACGAGGTTCTCACCGCCGTGGGCGCCGATCCCGTCGATTGGACCCACCGCACCGAGTGCTGCGGGGCATCCTTCACCTTCAGCCGCGAGGACGTCGTCGAGCGCCTATCGGGCAAGGTTCTCGAGGCCGCCCGCCACGCCGGTGCCGACTGCGTGGTCGTCAGTTGCCCGATGTGCCAGCTCAACCTGGACATCCACCAGCGCGGCGCCAGCCGGGTCCTGGAGCTCGAGGAACGGCTGAAGATGCCCGTGGTCTTCCTCACCGAGCTGCTCGGTCTGGCCTATGGGGTCAAATCCAAAGAGCTGGAGCTCAACCGCCACTTCACCTCGACCCGGGAGCTGGTCAAGCGCCTGGGCTGAGGCGGGGCGAGCGATCTTAGGGGCTCGCTCGAAGGATATGGCGGCGCGACGACGACCATCCAGCCGGGCCTATACGACAAGCTCCACCTTCGTCGAGGTGCGCGATGAACAGAATGCTCAAGCCGACCATCCTTTTACTGACTCTGGCCGTTGGCGCGGCCCTCGCCGGCGAGTGCGTCTCCGATCCCGAGATCGACTACAGCGGCCGCGACTTCGTCGGCTCCGACCGTCCACCCCGCCTGGCCGATCGCCTCGTCGAGCCCGTCTATCCCGCCGACGCCCCGGAGGACTGGCGCGGATCCTGCCTTCTGCTGGTGACCGTCGACGAGCGCGGCCTGGTTATCGAGGTCGAGGTCCTGGAGAGCTCCGGGCTCGAGGCGGCCGACGCCGCAGCCGTAGCCGCCGTCGAAGCCAGTGACTGGCTGCCCGCCGTCGAGGACGGCGAGCGCGTCGTCGGCGAAGTCGAGCGGGAGGTCCGCTTCCACCCGGCGATGCGCGACGACTGATTACCCCTCACCCAGCGGAGCGTAACGTAGTCATATTGCGCGAGTCCGATCCGAATCGGCCGCCGGGAGTCCCGCCGCCGGAGGACTTGTCTTGACGACGTGAACGTTGGCGGCATCCCGGACAACCACGAGTGCGCCCGAACCATCCCCGGGGAGTCCGATGGCCCGCGCAGCCAAACCCTTCGTCCTCCTTGCGGCCCTGTGCTCAGCAGCGCTGCTGACGCCGGGCTGCGCCGCCGAATCGGAGACGGTCTCGTACAGCGATACGAGCCTGGAAACGGGCGCTCGCGAGGCAAGCGCCGTGGACCGCCCCCCCCGAACTCATCGATCCGGCGCCCGCGGCCGTCTATCCGGCCACGGCTCCCGAGGGCTGGCGGGGCCGCTGCCTGCTGGCGATCGTGATCACCGCCGAAGGCAAGATCAAACGCATCCGCGTCCTGGAGACCTCGGGCAACACCGCGGCCGACGAAGCGGCCGTCAACGCCGCCTGGCGAACCTACTGGGAGCCCGCCCTCGTTAACGGCGAGCCCGTGGAACAGGAAACCACCCTGCGCTTCATCTTCGAGCCCTAGCGCGACCAGCGCCCCCCGCGACAAGCGGTCATCCGCCCTTATCCATCCGGTGATCACCGGAATCACGACAGAAGGATGCAAGGGGGTTCGCCATGCAAAGGCTCGACAAACGACTGACGCTATCGCTGGTTCTGCTCCTCGTCCTGCCGACGCTCAGCGCCGGCGACGACGAGATCGGCCGCGCCGCGGTGCCCCTGCCCGGGGTGACCACCTCGGCCAGCCTGGCCAGGGAGCCCCAGCCCGTGGGCGCCCTGCCCGCGCCGGTCTACCCGGAGGCCGCCGAGGCCGAGGGCTGGGAAGGCTCCTGCAAGGTCCGGCTGCGCATCTCGGCCGAGGGCGAGATCCTCAGCGCCGAGATCGCCGTCAGCTCGGGCCGCGAGGACACCGATCAGGCCGCCCTGGACGCCGCCACCTCCGTGGCCTGGCGTCCCGGCACCGACCAGGCCGGCAAGCCGCTGACCCAGGACGTTACGCTGAGTTTCAACTTCGAACTCAGCGGCGAAGAGAGCGATTGATCCAGGCGTCTCAAGCGATCAGCCACATGAGCCGAGACTTCCGCCACCGCAGCCGGTGCGCCCGGGGAGGGGACCTCTTTTTATCATCGGCGCAGTGATCGTCTCCGGCGGAAGCCGTCGGACAACGTTCGTCCAGCCGAAAAGACATCACCATTCAAGCCGAGAGCCTCAATGAGCGAAGAACCCCGGCCCGTCTACACCCGCAATCAGCTCGCCGTCCAGCGCACCCTGTTGGCCGTGCAACGCAACCTGCTGGCCGTCGAGCGGACCTTCCTGGCCTATCTGCGCACCGCCCTGGCGTTCAGCGGTGTCGGACTGACCCTGGTCGAGGTTTTCAGCGAAGAGAAACTGCTGCTGGTCATCGGCTGGATATTCATTCCCCTGGGCCTGCTGCTGGTCTTCTGGGGCGGCTGGCGCTCGCTCAAGGCTAGGCGGCTGAGCAAGGGCCTCTGCGAGGAGCGACCCCGCCACGCCCGGCTGATGCTGGGCATCCAATACCCACCGGCCGACCAGTCCGGGGCAGGACAAGCGGGGGCTGGACAGGCCACCGTCGACGAACCCCCCAACAGCGAAAGCAAGGAAGCATCCCATGGCTAAACGCATCGGCGTCTTCGTCTGCCACTGCGGCAAGAACATCGGTGACACCGTCGACTGCGCCGCCGTGGCCGAGGCGATACGCAAGGTCCCCGGCGTGGTCCACTCCGTCGACTACCGCTTCGTCTGCTCGGCCCCGGGTCAGCAACTCATCGCCGAAGCGATCGCCGAGAACGACCTCGACGGCGTGGTCGTCGGCGCCTGCAGCCCGCATATGCACGAGCGCACCTTCCGCTCCACCGTTGAGGACGCCGGGCTCAATCCCTACATGCTCGAGGTGGCCAACATCCGCGAGCATTGCTCCTGGGTGCACCACGACCGCGACCTGGCCACGCTCAAGGCCGTCGAGCTGGTGCGGATGATGGTCGAGAAGACCCTGCGCAACCAGCCCCTCGAGCGTATCCGCGTTCCGATGACCAAGCGCGCCCTGGTCATCGGCGGAGGCATCGCCGGGATCCAGGCCGCCCTGGACATCGCCGCCGCCGACCGCGAGGTGATCCTGGTAGAACGCAGCCCCTCCATCGGCGGCCACATGAGCCAGCTCTCCGAGACCTTTCCCACCCTGGACTGCTCCCAGTGCATCCTCACCCCACGGATGGTCGAGGTCGCCAAGCACCCGCGCATCACCCTGCTGACCTGGTCCGAGCTCGAGAAACTCGAGGGCTACATCGGCAACTTCACCGCCACCATCCGCAAGAAGGCCCGGTACGTCGACGCCGAGAAGTGCACCGGCTGCGGTCTGTGCCAGGAGAAATGCCCGGGGCGGATGCCCAACCCCTTCGAGGCCGGCCTGGGCTCCTTCGACGGAACCTGGAAGAGCGCCGGCGCCGTCGTCCGCGGCGCCCACTCCAAGGCCGTCAACACACCCTTCCCCCAGGCCGTCCCCAGCACACCGGTGCTGCATCCCGAGTACTGCCTCAAATTCCAGAAGGGCACCTGCGGCGTCTGCGCCAAGGTCTGTCCAACCGACGCCATCGACTACGAGCAGACCGACGAACTGATCGAGTTCGAGGTCGGCGCCGTCGTCGTGGCCACCGGCTATGAGCTCTACTCCATCGGCCGCCAACCCGAGGACTCGCCCTACCAGGGCTACGGCGAGTACGGCTACGGCGCGGACCCCGACATCATCGACTCGCTGCAGTTCGAGCGCCTGGTCTCCTCCTCCGGCCCCACCAACGGCGTCCTCAAGCGGCCCTCCGACGACCGCGAACCGAGCACCGTGGCCTTCCTGCAGTGCATCGGCAGCCGCTGCCCCGAGAAAGGCCTCGAGTACTGCAGCAAGATCTGCTGCATGTACACCGCCAAGCACACCATGCTCTACAGGCACGCCGTGCCCCACGGCCGGGCCGTGGTCTTCTACATGGATGTCCGCGCCGGGGGCAAGCGCTACGACGAGTTCCACCGTCGCGCCGTGGA
>CAZOOP010000068.1:0-8847 GCA_964581465.1 uncultured bacterium | reverse complement strand
TCTCGATGGGCTTTCCTGAGTTACGAATGTGTTGTTCATCTTCTGTGATGATACCCTCTGGAAAACGCACATTCAAATCAGCGGGCGTTCCGCAAGATGAACGGCTCAAGCCGAAGAGCTCCAATGTCACCCTGGACACCCGCGTTTGCTCCCGCTCGACGTCGGCGCCGGTTGGTCTTGACCGGGGGGCGTCCCCTTGTTATCGGACCGCCGCGTTTCGCCGAAGAAGACCGTTGAGGGAGTGGTTCGACCAGCGCGCACCGCCGTCCCCTCCACAACCGCTCTACAGCCGCACTACTAACACTCCAGGCCCCAGGCAGACCCCGCATGCAGAAGCGACCCCGCAGCGTGGATGCCGGGAGTCGCCGAGGTCGGCGGGCGATCAGTTGGCGCTGGGGTCGCCGTCGAAGGAGCCGAAGTCGAAGGGCGGGCGGTCTCGCCCGGGGTGCTTGATCTCGCCGAACTTCTTCTCATAGCCGGCGACGGCCTGCTCGAGGCGCTTGGCCAAGGCTTTGGCGGCCAGGGGCGGCAGGATCATCCGGCTGTGGACCTGGATCTTTTTGACGCCGGGCAGGGCGCGGGCGAAGTCTAGGATGAACTCGGCCGGGGTGACCGAGATATGCGCGGCGTTGGAGTAGGCGCCTTTGGCGATATCGTCGGGCAGCTCGACGCGCATGCGGCGGGGCTTGTTGGGTCTTGGATCGTCGGGGTTGGGCTTGTCCATCGGGATTACCTCTGGTTGGACCGGGGGGGGTCGGCAGGTGAACATCCCCCAGTGTAAATCAGCGGCGGCCTGATAACAAGACTCAGCCCAGGTGTTCGAGGGGGCGGCCCGGGCGGGTCAGCTCGCTGATCCGCTCGACCAGCAGCCGCGAGGGCGCCATGACGAACAGGCATTCGTCGTCGCCGCGCACCCGGCAGGTCAGCTCCTCGGCGGCGACCTCGACCCCGAAGGATACCGAGCACCAACCCGCTGAATAGCCGGCGTTGATCAGGCAGACCGGCTCGTCGGTGACCTCGTTACGATCGAGGAAGGCCTCGGCCTCGAAGGAGTTGTGGTGTTTGTAGATCAGCAGATAGTCATCGTCGGGCGAGGGGTGGCTGCCCTCGAGAATCTCGACGTTGGCCATCCCGCAGAAGGCGAAGAAGACCGGACCCAGGGAGAGCTTGACCAGGGGGTCATCGGTGCCGGTGCGCTTGACGAAGCGACGGCAGTCCTCGCTGCCCAGGGTGAAGCCGAAGCGGTAGAGCAGGTAGCGGGCGGCGCGGCCGAAACGGTCCCGGTACTCCTGCTGCAGGTTGTAGGCCAGGCTGGCCGAGTAGCACAGGGTGTAGCGGTCGTGGGTGTTGACCGTGATGCGCCCCTGGGCGGGATCGCGACGCAGCTTGGCGAAGTAGTCCTCCATCACCTCCTCGGCCTTATTGAAAGGGCCGCTGAGGTGCTGGGGCACGCGGACGTATTTGAGCTCGCTCATCGTCGACCCCCCATTGAGGCGGCAGTAGTCTGGCGGAATGATGCGGCGCCGATCCGAAGTCGATGCCCTTCCCGGGCATCTCAGCCGGACGGACTTGCCGGTGGATTAGGCTCGAGGCGGCAATGGGAAGAACGGGGTGTTTTCTTTACTACCTTAACGATACCAAACCCCGCCCGGCTTTGCAACGCCGGCTCGCCCTCGTCGGCCGATCTCAAGCACGGTCAATCGCGATTAACCTCGGCGATTACTGACTCACCGCACTATTCCGATCCCCGCCTCCCTTGCCCGGCTCCCTTGCCCGGTACTCGACGGACTGGCACAATTCTAGCATGCTGACACTGCAAGCTGACCGGCTGATTGAAAACCGTATCGCCAACCCGGGGGGATCATGCGCAACTCAAGAGGCATAGTTATCTTGCTCAGTCTGCTCGCGATTCCGGCTCTGCTGGCCGGTTGAGACACCGGCACCGAGGCCGAGGCCGAGGTTGAAAGCGACCTTACCACGGTCGAAGGGGCGATCCTGACCCTGCAGCATTGCTGGGAGTTGGCCGACATCGACGCCTACGCGGGCATCTTCACCGACGAGTTCATCTTCTACTTCGACCCCAGCGACGTCGATCAGGGCCTGACGCCGTGCTGGGACTTGCAGGACGAGCTGGCCGCAGCGGAGCTCCTGTTCGACAACGTCGGCGCCAACAGCATCGAGCTGACACTGACCCTGCCCGACGGCTTTGAAGAGCCCGACGGCGACACCGGCGCCGTTAACGGTGCGGCTTACTACATCCAGGTTGCCGTTCCCGACTATGACCTCATCTATGTGGCTCAGGGCAACTGCAACTTCGGCTTGGAGCGGGCCGACGGCGAGTGGCGCTTCACCACCTGGTACGACCTGGTTGGTTATCGTCTGCTCGGCGGCGTGTACACATCCTGGGGCCGCATCAAGGCGATGGATTAGTAGTTGGTGACAACAAGGCTTCATAACCAACGACCGGGCCGCCGCCCGGTCGTTGGTTATCCGGTGAACAGACTAGAGGGTCCATTCTCCAGTGGTCGTTGAGGCAGATGAAAACGGGGTCGCCGGAGCGACCCCGTTGCCTTGCTTGCCCGGCGACCCTAGCAGAGCTTGGTGCCCCGCGGGACGTAGTGGGTGTGCAGGTACTTGTGGCTCTTGTGGCCGCAAGGCCCGTCGGTGAAGTACTCCTTGTAGAGCTTCTGGACGACGGGGTTGTCGTGGCTCTTGCGCAGCTCCATGTTGTGGTCTTCGGTGTAGATGGTCTGCGCGCGGACCTCGCGGATCTCCGGCGTGGTGGGGATGGGCTGGCCGCCGCCGCCCAGGCAGCCGCCGGGGCAGGCCATGATCTCGACGAAGTGGTAGCCGTCGAGTTCGCCCTTGTCCAGCATCTCCAGCACCTTGCGGGCGTTGGCGGTGCCGTGGGCCACCAGGACCTTGAGCGTGGCGCCCTCGAGGAAGGCCCAGTCGCCCTTGGCGCCCTCGATGGGCAGCTCGGCGGAGCGGATGCCCTCCATGCCGCGCACCGGGGTGATGTCCAGGCCGTCGAAGGGGACCTGGTTGCCGGTGACTATCTCGTAGGCGGTGCGGATCGCCGCCTCCATCACGCCGCCGGTGGCGCCGAAGATGATGCCCGCGCCGGAGCCCAGGCCGACGGGATCGTCGAACTCGCTCTTGGGCAGGTTGGGCAGATCGATGCCGGCCTCTTTGATCATCTTGGCCAGCTCGCGGGTGGTCAGGGCGTAGTCGACGTCCTGGAAGCCCGAGTCGTTCATCTCCGGACGCTGGGACTCGTACTTCTTGGCCGAACAGGGCATCAGCGAGACGCTGACGATGTCCTTGGGGTCGATGCCCGCCTGCTCGGCGTAGTAGGTCTTGATGATCGCGCCGAACATCTGCTGGGGGCTCTTGCAGCTCGAGATGTGGGCCAGCTTTTCCGGGGCGTTATGCTCGACGAACTTGATCCAGCCCGGCGAGCAACTGGTGAACTGGGGCAAGGCGACGTCTTCTTTGTCGACCAGGGCCTTCTTGAGCCTCAGCAGCAGCTCGGTGCCCTCCTCCATGATCGTCAGGTCGGCGGTCATGTTGGTGTCGAAGACCTTGTCGAAGCCGCAGCGCTTCAGCGCGGTGTTGAGACGCTTGGTGACGCTGACGCCGGGACCCAGGTCGAAGGCCTCGCCCATGGCGGCGCGGGGCGCCGGGGCGGTCTGAATGACCACGTGCTTGGTCGGATCGTCGATGGCCTCCCAGACGGCGTCGGTGTAGTCCTTCTCCGTCAGGGCGCCGGTGGGGCAGCGGTTGATGCACTGGCCGCAGGCCACGCAGAGGGTCTCGATCAGCGGCATCTCGAAGTAGCTCTCGATGTGCACATCCTCGCCCCGGCCGACCTTGACCAGCGCGCCGATGTCCTGCAGCTCGCCGCAGGTGCGCACACAGCGGAAGCAGCCGATGCACTTGTTCATGTCGCGCACGACGGGACCGTCGGTGTGGATCTCGAAGGGGGGTTCCTCGTCGCGCTCGTAGGCGAAGCCGTCGACGCCGTACTCGGCGGCCAGCGTCTGCAGCTCGCAGTTATTGTTGCGCTTGCAGGTGTAGCAGTCGCCCCAGTGGTGGGCGACCAGCAGGTCCAGCACCGCGCGGCGGGCGCGGCGGACCTTGGGCGAGCTGGTCATGACGTTGACCGGCCGCTCGATGGGGAAGGCGCAGGAGGCCTGCAGGGTGTGCCAGCCCTCGAGCTCGACCACGCAGATCCGGCAAGAACCGGAAACGCAGAGGTCCTCGTGGTAGCAGAGCGTGGGGATGTGGATGTTTAACTTGCGGGCGGCCTCGAGAATGGTAGTGCCGCGTTCGACCTCGATCTCCCGTCCGTCGATGGTCACCTTGATCATCTCGGGGGCCGAGGTCATCTCCTTGGCGGCTTTGACGTTGCCACAGGATTCGGCCATGAAGCGGGCTCCTTTCAATCTACTGTAAAAGGTGTTATCTCGACGGGGGAGGCTAGTAGTCCACCCGACCGAGCAGGTCGTCGCGATAGTTATCGACCACGGCGCGGAAGACGTTGGGCGCGCTCTGGCCCAGACCGCACTTGCAAGAGTCGTACATCGTCTCCCCCAGGTTGACCAGGCGGGTCAGGTGCCGGGCGGAGCACTCGCCGTCCTGGAGCATCTCCAGGCCCTCGAGCAGCCGGCTGCAGCCGTAACGGCAGGGCACGCACTGCCCGCAGCTCTCTTCGACGAAGAACTCCATCACGTTGATAGCCACCTCGAGCAGGTCGCGCTCGGGACCGACGATGATCACGGCGCCGCCGGAGGGAATGTCGGAGCAGCAGATGGTCCGCTTGCCGAAGTCCTCGCGGGGAACCAGGGTGCCCGAAGCGCCGCCGACCAGCACGGCCTCGGCGTCCTCGCCGCCGACCAACTCCAGCAGCTCGGCCACGGAGATGCCCCACTCCAGTTCGTAGATGCCGGGCACGTCGCAGTCGCCGGAAACGCTGAACACCTTGGTGCCCTTGGTGCACTCGGCGCCCAGCTTGGTGAACCATTCGGCGCCTTCTTCGACGATGCGGGCGGCGGCCAGGAAGGTCTCGACGTTGTTGACCGTGGTGGGCTTGTTCCAGACGCCGTTGACCACGGGGAAGGGGGGCCGGTTACGGGGCTCGCCGCGGCCACCCTCCAGGCTCTCGATCAGGGCCGACTCTTCGCCGCAGACGTAGGCGCCGGCGCCCTCGGAGATGACGATGTCGTAGTCCCGACCCGAACCCAGGGCGTCCTTGCCCAGCAGACCGGCCTCGCGGCGGGCCGCCAGGGCCTTTTCGATGTGGCCACGCAGATACTCGTACTCGGCGCGCAGGTAGAGGAAGCCCTTCTTGGCGTCGATGGCGTGGGCGGCGATGGTCATGCCGTCCAGGACGTGGTCCAGGTAGTCGGCCAGCAGCAGACGGTCCTTGAAGGTGCCGGGCTCGCCCTCGTCGGCGTTGCAGACCACGTACTTCTCGTCGCCGTCGGCCTGGCGGGCGAAGCTCCACTTGCGGCCGGTGGGGAAACCGGCGCCGCCGCGGCCGCGCAACTGCGAATCGGTGATCAGCTCGATGACCTCTTCGGGCTTCATCCCCAGGGCCTTCTTCAGTCCCTCGTGCTTGTCGTTGCAGCCGTCCAGCAGGGGACCGGATTTGACCAGATTGCGCGGAACGACGTCGGGGCCCTGCTCGGGGAAGACGCCGCGCTTGAGGTCCGCGACGATCAGCGAGACCTTGGACGGGGTCAGGTTGATATAGATGCGGTCGTTGACCAGCATCGCCGGACCCTGATCGCACATGCCCATGCAGGCGGTGTAGTCCAGGGTGAACAGGCCGTCCTCGGTGGTCTCGCCGAACTCGATGCCCAGTTCGTTCTCGAGCTGGCGGGCCACGCGCTCACCCTCGGCCAGGTCGCAGGAGAGACTCTTGCAGAGATGAATGGTGAACTTGCCCCGGGGCTCGTCGGAGAGGAAATGATAGAACGTCGCCACGCTGTAGATCTCGGACTGGCGAACGCCCAGGACCTCGGAAACCTCCTGGATGGCCTCTTCGGACAGGTAGCCGAAGCGCTTTTGCAGGAGCTTGAGGATGGGTAGCAGGCTGGACCGGCACCGGCCCAGCTTGTCAGCGGCGCCCTGGATCTCCTCACGCATCCGCTGGCGGTCGAGACTGAGCATTAACGCGCCTCCTCGAGGGTTATGGTTGACTGCGGGATCTTCGCTCTTGAAGCGGTGGTGGAATCGATAAGTCCGTCGTGGCCCGCCGGCGTCGTCGGCGACCTCCGCCAAACCGGCCGTCGCGCGCACCCCGGACCGCGCCCGGCGTTGGCACGTTTCTTGCAGCAGGGCGGGGCGGCCTCCGGGTCGAACCGGCGGCGCCTTCCGCAAGAAACGTGCCAACGCCTCCCCGTGGGTAACGGCGGGAGCCGTGTTCGCGCGGGGACTTGTTTGGCGGAGGTCGCCGGTGCGTGACCCGTGCGAGTTTGTACCCTGTTTCACAAAACAAGACGAAAAGCAGACACCGGGGGTGCAGGGCAATGGGAACCGCCCGCGAAGAGTTGCTCCGCAAGTGCGTTTATATGAAGGTGATAGGCCGTGCATACCCGGTTGGATGCCGGATTGCATTCAAAACCGGGCGGACTCAGGGAATGGTTAACATAGGCCTCGGGGCCGTGTCAATAAACACCCCTTATCGCGGCGCTAATGATAAGGGTTCTTGTTAAGCCGGGCGATGACTGCAAGACTATGACCTTTCAGTTATACTGAACGAACCATCAACCAACCCACCGGTACCTGGAACTCCGACAAGGCCACCTTGAACCGCCCAACCAAGCTCGACCCGGAGACGGCCCGCCGCTTGTTCCTGGCCGCCCAGTTGTTGGACGACGCCGACCACGAGCCTTTCGAGGTCCTGCGCCGCCATGGCTATCTCCAGCTCGACACGATCAACGTCGTCGGCCGGGCTCAGCACCTGACCCTGCGCAGCCGCAAGCGTGATTATTCGCCCGACGAGCTCGACGAGCTGCTGGCGGCACGTCGCGTTTTTGAGTACCACGGCCGCGCCGCGGGTTACCTGCCCATCGAGGACTACCGCTTCTACCTGCCGGCGATGGCCGCCTTTCCGTGGGACGGCTGGTGGAGGAGGCAGCACGCCGAGCTCGAGCCGGTCATCGACGCCGTGCGCGAGCGCATCACCGCCGAGGGAGCCCTGGCCAGCCGCGACTTCAAGTCGCCCAAGGCCCAGTCCTCGGGCGGTTGGGGCGCCTGGAAGCCGGCCAAGTACGCCCTGGCCCACCTCTGGCTCTCCGGTGAGCTGATGGTCGCCCGCCGCGACGGTTTCGAGCGGGTCTTCGACCTCACCGAGCGCGTCCTGCCTCCCGACGTCGATACTCGGCCCCCCGACGACGAGGAGCTGGGGCGCTTCTTGGTGTGTCGAGCCTTGGGCGCTCTGGGTCCGGTCACGCGTCACGACATCGCCCGGCATCTGGCGGTCTACCGCTCCCGACCCCTGCCCCTGGACGAGATGCTCGACACCGGGGAGATCGCCGCCGTCGAAATCGTCGGTGAAACCCACTACCTCGATCCCGCCTGGCTGGAATCAACCCCACCGCCCCCCGCGAGGCGACTGCGACCGCTGAACCCCTTCGACGGGTTGGTGATCAATCGCAAGCGGCTGAAGCGGCTCTACGGCTTCGATTACACCCTGGAGTGCTACAAGAAGGCGCGGGACCGCCGCTACGGCTACTACACCCTGCCACTGCTGCGCGGCGGAGGGTTCCTCGGCCGCCTGGACGCCAAGGCCCACCGCAAAGAGAAGCGGCTGGAGCTGCGCGGTCTGTGGTGGGAGCCGGAAACGCGCCCCGACGCCGCCCTGCTCGCTGAGCTCGACATCGAGCTGCGCTCGCTGGCCGAGTTCAACGGCTGCGAGGTGGTCGACTACGCCGGCATCGACCCCGCCGGGGGGTGTTGAGACAGGCCGCTTTCCTGATGTGTTCACTTAGCGGCAACGGACCACAGTAAAACTGGATAACATTTAGATAAAGAGATGGCATCAAACACGATCCCGAACCAGCTAGTTTCAACTCGAAACACCAACCCACCTCGAAAAAAAGCGGCTGATACGAGGCAATGTCGTAGAAAGATTAGTCTGCAGCCTTATCCTCTCAGCGCATACTCGTTAGATATGCATGCAATTAGGCTACTTGGTATTGATGCGTCTTCATCGAGGCTAATCATCGGAGCTAATAATCGGGAGCCAATGGCGCCAAGCAGTTTCTATTTGAGCGCCGAGAAGTCAAAACGGGCATAATAGGAATATGGAATCCACTATACCAGCCACAAACAGCTAATTCGGTGTGTAAACCTGAATGCCCGCTAACTGCTGATAATTGAACGATATTCAGTAACACCATGATCCGTGACAGCTTTGTGATCCCAAAGGGATTATCACAAGTGCCTGAACAGGTATCTATTGACAATAGCCTGTTATTACAAGCTTGATAGCAGCGCAAGCTGTCACGATCCATGTGTGGCCTGGTGATAAAACCAGACTCGCTCCTCTGAGGACGCTGAGAGTCGGAAAGCCCCGCTTCCAATCTCGCATCCAGAGCTTGCCAACCATGGGAAGGCTGACTGTTCTTTAAAAAGCTGCCTTGGCGGGTTTGACAACTCTTCACCTCGTCGAACCAAAGCCCCTCATGAGGTAGTAGTCAGCCCAACAGCTTCAAATGCCGCTCTGTTGAGTTTTCAACGTCGGTTCAGTTTCAGGTGATGATCCCTAGATGAAAGCAGATGGGATCATCACAGAAGATGAACATCAGCTATTGCAGTTGGGTGCTTATATCGGCG
>CAZOOP010000067.1:0-9357 GCA_964581465.1 uncultured bacterium | reverse complement strand
GGATTATCACACATGCCTGAACAGGTACGTATCGCTATTAGCTTGATGTGTAGTGGCTTATAGTCGTGCAGGTTGTCCCTGTTTGTGTTGCCTGGTGACGGAAAACCAGACTTGCTCTAAGCGGACGCTTCTAGGAGGACGCTGAGAGTCGGGAAGTCGCGACTCCTGATTTGCATCCCGAACCTACCAGGTAGAATGAAGCTAAATGCATTCAGATAGCTACTTTAGCCAGTATGATATCTCTTTGGCTCGTCGAAATAACAGCCTTTCGTGAGATAGTTGTCAGCACTTCCTTTCAAAATGCCGCTCTTTCGCGTTTTCTACGTGCGTTTTCTACGTAGGTTCAGTTTCAGGTGATAATCCTGATATTAAGGCATATCTATAGCATGGATTGCATGCTGAAATATTAGAAATATGAAGAAGATGTTTACGACATATACTTATCCTGGTTTACGGGATCACTTAAATATAGGGATTATCAACTAATTATGAACAAGCCTGAAGTATGCTCCCGAGGTAGTTCAGCGCGTTTTCGTCGTCGCGATGGCTGAATCTGAACGGCCTTTCTCTGATACAAAGCCTGTCGTTGCGTATGAAGCCGCCGTGGTAGGCTTTTAGCATAGCCTCGGGAGCTCTCTGGGCCGTTGATATGCACTTTGCCATTGACCAGGGTCTTGTCATGGTTGATGCGTTTGTGATGAAAACCGTTGAGTGACAGCTTGTTATCGGCCTTCCAGCCGTCGGAGTAGACGATTGAGTCAAGCTCGACGTTCTCCAGGATCGCACCGACCAGGTGCTTGCCGTCACAGCGCTTGGGCAGGATGACCCGCGCCGCCGGGAGGCCGAGCCGCAACAGACGCGTTATCTCACTGCGGTTTTCCGGCGGCGGCTCGTTGCGACGCCCCCGGGGACGATGGTTGAACAGCTTGCCGCAGCGCTTGCGCTTACGACGTCCGTCGGCGCAGCGGTAGTGATAGTTGCCTCTGGGACACTTGACGTGCCGGTCCCTCGTCCTGCTCCACCCCGCCACATTGACAACTTTGCTTGTGGCGGGATAACAGACTTGTTCACGCCGATATAAGTAGCCAACTGCAATAGCTGATGTTCATCTTCTGTGATGATCCCTAAATATATTGTTATCACACACGATCGCGGACCAACCGGAGGCAACTCAGAACAGCAAACCATCTCAAAACAAAGGTGCAACGAGGCTTTGTCAAGCATCATCGTAGTCCGGCACCTCACCACGCGGATACTTGCCAGCTTATAATTATAGAAAATATGACGTTAAAGCATATACCGGCTTTTCGGAGCTGTTTAGTATCAAGCAATTGCTACAACAACCCCGAACCTTACTCTGGTTTCGCCGAGGGCTCATCAGTTCTTCTTCTTGATCAGGACCGGCGGGCGCACCGCCCAACCATGGGAGAAATTATGAATCGTCTTCCACTCATCTTACTACTCGCCTGCGCTCTGTTGACCCTTATCGGCTGTGACGGTGGAACGGGCTCCGACGGAGGCGGCGGAGGTTCGAACAAGGCCCTCTCCTGGGCCCTGGCCAAAGCCGATCCCCTGGCCGACGGCTGGGACACCGGCAACAAGCTGGTCGGCGTCGTCGGGCTGTGGGTCGATACCGACGGCGAGCTCGACGAGCAGCCCGACAATCCGGCCTGGGGAGCCCTTTACACCAACCAGGCCGAGGACGCCGCCTACGGCGTGCTGGTCCATTACGACGGGACCACCGAGAGCGACCTCGAGCAGGAAACCCCCGACATGACCGAGGAGATCACCCCGCCCGACGACGGCAAGGTCGACAGCCTGATCGACGCCGCCGTCACGACGATGGAGGACCACCCGGCCCCTCTGGACGCCTACGACTACGCCTTCATGGTCGGCTACGACGACGACCTGCTGGATAGGGTGATCGTGCTGGTCAACTTCTACGCCGAGGCCGACCAGGACACCCAGTACGAAGAGGACATCTTCGTCCTGCCCGATCCCTACGCCTTCGTTATCCTGGACCAGGAAACCGAGATCGTGCTTTTCAAATCTTGGTAGCATCTATCGTCAAAAAATGCAAAAGGGGCCGCCCCGGGGCGGTCCCTTTTCGGATGGGGATCATCGGCGGTGGATTCCGGCGCTTAGACGTCCAGGTTGGAGACCTCGAGGGCGTGGCTGCGGATGAAGTCGCGGCGGGGTTTGACCTTCTCGCCCATCAGTACGCTGAAGGTCTCCTCGGCGGCCATGGCGTCCTCGACGCTGACCCGCAAGAGCGTCCGCGAGGCCGGGTCCATGGTGGTCTCCCAGAGCTGATCCGGGTTCATCTCGCCCAGGCCCTTGTAGCGCTGGATGGAGAACTGCTTGAGCCCGGCGGAGCGCAGGGCCTCGAGCAGCTCGATGGGCCGCTTGAGACTGCGCACCTGGTCCTTGCCCAGGTTGAGAGTGACGCCGGGGCGCTCGACGTTGAAGAGGTCGAGGTCGAAGGCGGCCAGCTTGGGCGCCAGCTCCATCATCTCCAGGGCCTCGCCCAACTCCTCGGGCTCGCGGCTACGCGAATCCCCCGAGCGCTCTCCGAGCAGATCGGCCAGCTCCTCCTCGGCCTCGGCGCGCTCCTCGAGCTCGCCCAGCTCTTCCTCGGTGTAGGCGTAGGCGACCTCGCCGCTGTCGGGATCGCGCAGGTAGTAGCGGGGCAGGCGGCCCTCGCGCTCCAAGCCCAGGAACTCGTCGATGTCCAGGCCCCGGCGCTCGAGCTGATGGTAGCAGATCTCGACGCGGCGCAGCAGGCGGACCAGCTCGTATAGCTCGTCCTCGGTGAGCTCGCGCTTATCCATGGTGGCGCTGGCGCCGCGGCAGCCCAGTTCGAGCAGCAGGCGGTCCATCTCGGCCTCGCTGTCGATGTAGAACTCCTCGCGGCCGCGCTTGACGCGGTAGAGCGGCGGCTGGGCGATATAGATGTAGCCCTGCTCGAGCAGGGGCTTGAGCCAGCGGTAGAAGAAGGTCAGCAGCAGGGTGCGGATGTGGCTGCCGTCAACGTCGGCGTCGGTCATGATGATGACCTTGTGGTAGCGTAGCTTGCCGATGTCGAACTCGTCGGCGATGCCCGTGCCCAGGGCGGTGATGATCGTGGCGATCTCGTTGTTGGAGAGAATCTTGTCCAGGCGGGCCTTCTCGACGTTGAGGATCTTGCCGCGCAGGGGCAGAATCGCCTGGGTGCGCCGGTCGCGACCCTGCTTGGCCGAGCCCCCGGCGGAATCGCCCTCGACCAGATAGAGCTCGCAGTTCTCGGGCTCGCGTTCCGAGCAGTCGGCCAGCTTGCCGGGCAGGGCGCTGAGCGAATCCAGGGCGCTCTTGCGCCGAGCCAGGTTGCGGGCCTTGCGCGCCGCCATCCGCGCCCGTGAGGCCTCCAGGGCCTTGCCGATCATCGCCTTGGCCACATCGGGATGCTCCTCGTAATAATCGCCCAGGGACTCACCGACAATCTGCTCGGTCAGGCCGCGCACCTCGGAGTTGCCCAGCTTGGTCTTGGTCTGGCCCTCGAACTGGGGGTTGCCAAGCTTGACGCTGATCACGGCGGCCAGGCCCTCGCGGATGTCCTCGCCGGACAACGCCGAGGCGTCTTTCTTCAGCAGGCCGTGGGTCCGGGCGTAGTCGTTGGTTACCCGGGTCAGGGCGGTGCGGAAGCCGGTGAGGTGGGTGCCGCCCTCCTCGGTGTTGATGTTGTTGGCGAAACTGAAGATGTTTTCCGAGTAGCCGTCGTTGTGCTGCATCGCCAGCTCCAGGGAGAAGGCCCCGGTTTCATCGGTGTCCTCGGCCCCGCGCTCGCCGGAGATATGGATCGGCGCCGGATAGATCACGCTGTGACCGGCCTGGAGGTGTTTGACGAACTCGACCAGGCCGCCGTCGTAGCGGTACTCCTTGCGCCGTCCGTCACGCTCGTCCTCCAGCACGATCAGCAGGCCGCTGTTGAGGAAAGCCAGCTCGCGCAGCCGCTTGGCCAGCACGTCGAAGCTGAACTCCGTCTCCTTGAATATCTGAAAATCGGGCAGGAAGGAGGTCTTGGTTCCCGTTTTCTTAGTCTTACCAATGACCTTGACCGGCCCCTGGGGCAGGCCGCGGACGTAGCGCTGGTGGTGGATCTTGCCCTCGACCCGACTCTCGACCATGCACCAAGCCGACAGCGCGTTGACCACACTGACGCCGACGCCGTGGAGGCCGCCGGAGACCTTGTAGGTCTTGTCGTCGAACTTGCCTCCGGCGTGGAGGACCGTCATGACAACCTCGAGGGCGGAGCGGTTCTCGCGCTTGTGAATCCCCACCGGGATGCCGCGACCATTGTCAAGCACCGTCACCGAGTTGTCAGGGTGGATGGTGATCTCGACGCGGTCGCAGTAGCCGGCCAGGGCTTCGTCGACGGAGTTGTCGACAACCTCGTAGACCAGGTGGTGCAGGCCGCGATCGCCCGTCGAACCGATGTACATCGCCGGGCGCTTGCGGACCGCCTCCAGGCCCTCCAGGACCTGGATGTTCTCCGCCGTGTATTTGTTCTCTTCACTCTTTGGCAGTTGCTTGTCGGGCATCAGTCGTCTCGTTATGTTGGGGTTAGGGTCGGTATCGCCGCAGATAGCCCTCTTGCAGAAGTAGACATACCCGTCGGCGGCCCAGCGAATCTCGCTGACGTAGGGCTCGTCGTCGACGATCATCCGGGGAGGACCGTCGGGCAGTTCCTGGAGTTATGTGCGATTGTCGAAGCAGTGTCCGATATTGGCCGGCAGCTCCGTCCCGTCGGGGGACAGGTTGAACAACCGGATGAAGCCGTCGTACTAACCTGGGGCGTCGAAGAGCCAGGTTTCGCCGGCCTCGACGGGATGACGGAAGATGCGCTACCCCGAGGGCGATTCGCCGGTGTAGGTCAGGGCGTAGTAGTGGCCCTCGTCGGTGGTCAGATTAAGATAACCGCTGTTGTACCCGCGGGCGTGCTCGAGCTCGACGATCGCCCCGTGGTCAGATCGATGATCCTGGTACGGTGTTGCTCATCCTCCACGTAGCCGACCAGGGCGCGCTCGCCGTCGGCGAAAGTGTCGTACCACCAGATCAGCGGTTCACCGGTGGTGAGCCGACGGGTCTCCCCCGTAGCCAGGTCCAGGGTCATTATTACACAGAGACAGTAATCCCGGGTCGGTTCGGGAACGATTCCCGCGCGCGGCCGCCGTCGGAGAGGGGGTAGGTGTTGATCTGACGCTCGCAAAGCAGCATCCCGCCGTCGGCGTCGACCTCGGGCCACCAGACCTGGTGGTGTTCCGGACCCTCGTAGACAAGTTCATAACCATCATCAACTCCCGCTGAACCGCCGGGCGTCCCGCAGCCGGCGATCAGCGTCAGAACGACTGGTGGACAGAAGATAATTATCACCACCGCGAGTCCTCTACCAGTCTTCAAGCCACCCGTTACTCTATCCACCTCGCATCCCTTCCGTATCCAGCCCACCACCGGGTACGACCACTTGGGAACGCGGCCTGTTGGAACGGTCGATATCACCGCCCCGGCCCCGACAGCGCCCCTCACCCACGTATTCCTCCGCCGGATCGTCCGGCGACCTCCGCCAAACCGGCCCTCGCGACCCGATAACCGCCGTGCCTCCAGCGGCGAGGCGTTGGCACGTTTCTTGCGCCGTCGCGCGCCGGTCCGACAAATCAGCGCCCCCTTCCGCAAGAAACGTGCCAACGCCGGGCGGGATCGCGTTCGCCGTACGAAGGGTTTGGCGGAGATCGCTTGCGGTCGGCCTGCTAGAAGCTTAGCTCCAGGCCCAGTCCGGCCCACCAGCCGCCGTCGTCGTCGGGACCCAGCCAGGGAACCAGCTCGAGATCGAGGGCGGAGGAGTCGTCCAGGTCCTCGTCGACTTCGAAGTCCCATAGGTGAGCGTCGACATAGGCGTCGAGCATGGAGTAGACGATCACCAGGGCGGTGAGCCAGATGTAGGTCTCGTAGCGCACCCGGTGGTCCTCGTAGGCGACGAAGTGGTCGTCGCGTTTCTCGCGCAGTTCGTCGATCTGGGGGGAATCCAGCCCCTCGGGGATATCGATTTCCCGGCCGGCCTCGAGTTCACGTCCGGCCTCGACGGCGTAGTGGACGAGGTGATAGACGGTGAAGGCCTCGCAGCCCATAAGCAGTGCGCCTTTGAGCCACTGTTCGTTGTAGAACTGACCCAGTCCGGCCAGGAGGCCGGAGCGCCATAGAGCACCGACGGGGTCGGGCTTCCAGGGGGCTGGAGTCTCGACGGCGGGCTCGGTGGTTTCTTCTGTATTGGGGGCGTCCGTCTCGACCGTTTCGACCGCCTCATCCCCGCTTCGCTCGATGGATTCCGAGGCAACCCCGGATTCCGGTTCCCCGCCGGCTTCGGAATCGGGCGGAGCGTCCTGGGCAAAGGCGGGGCGTCCGAGCAGGCAGAGCAGGAGCATCCCCTTGGAGACCAGCCTTCGTAGCAGGCTTGTAATGTTGGAGCCGATGGGGGAACCTCGCGCGGTCGGAGAACGGTATAGAAAAGAGCGTTCACGACGATGAGGAAATATCGGTGGATTATACCCCTCCGTCGCTGTTAAGTCAAGGTATAAGTCGAGTATCCAAAGGGTTTTATAGCAACAACAACCGACTTGTGAAGCGCTTTGAAGTCGGTCTTAGACAGGCCATGTTCGCCGGGCCGGATTGACCGTGGAGCGCCCCGCCGTTATAATGCACCCGTTCGAGTCGACAGCAAGGTCGGCAGCAGGTTCGCCAGCGGGGGACGCCAACCGACTGCGACCAACCTTCCCAGTGAGGTTCGACATCCATGAGCGCCCATCACGCCAAGCCCGGCTTCTTCCGCCGCACCCTTCGCCGCATCGGTGAGTTCTTCAAGGGCCTGTTCCGCAGACCGGCCCCGCGGCGGGACCTCGAGGGCAACATCATCGACAAGCCCCGGGCCTTCAGTTGGCACACCGCAATCATCATCGTCGTCGTCTCCAGTTTTTTCATCGGCGGCGTCGGTCTGGGACTGATCAGTGGCTTCTCGAAAGACCTGCCCAAGATCTCCGGTCTGTGGGACTTCGACAGCTACCTGCCCACCGAGGTATACGACGCCAACGACGAGCTGATCGCCAGCTTCCTGGTCGAGCGACGCTACGTCGTGCCGCTCTCCGAGATGCCGGCGAACCTGCTCCAAGCCACCCTGGCCGTCGAGGACCAGCGCTTCTACGACCACTGGGGCGTCAACCTCTACCGCACCATGGAGGCCGCCGTCGTCGACATCATCGCCGGGGCCAAGATCCAGGGCGCTTCGACGATCACTCAGCAGCTCGCCCGCAACTATTTCCTGACCATGGAGAAAACCTACGTCAGGAAGATCCGCGAGGCCATCCTGGCCGTCCAGATCGAGAAGCGCTACTCCAAAGAAGAGATCCTCTACTTCTATCTCAACCAGATCTACTATGGCCACGGCTGCTACGGCGTCGAGGCCGCCGCGCGCACCTTCTTCAACAAACACGTGGGCGAGCTGACCCTGCCCGAGGCGGCGTTGTTGGCCGGTCTGCCCAAGAACCCCGGTGGCTTCTCGCCCTACCTCAATCCGGACCGGGCCAAGCGGCGCCGCAACACCGTGCTGTGGCTGATGGCCGAGACCGGAGTCATCACCGAGCAGGAGCGGGCCTGGGCGGCGGCCCAGCCCCTCGAGCTGGCCCAACGCCGACGCTCCGAGCAACTGGCCCCCTACTTCATCGAGTACATCCGCTCCGAACTGGAGCGCGAGTACGGCTCCAACGCCGTCTATCAGTCCGGGATGCAGGTCTACACCACCCTGGACCTCGGGATGCAGCGCATCGCAGAAAAACACGTCGCCGCCGGGCTGGAGCGGGTCCAGCAACGCTGGAACTACCAACCCCGCCGCTACGACGACGGGCTGACCATCGACGAGCTCGAGCTGGGACAAATCCGCGAGGGCCGTGTTCTCGAACGCGACGACGAGTACGCCTACATCGATCTGGGCAACGACCTGGTCGGGCGCATCGACATCACCCCCCTCTACTGGCACTGGCCCAACCCGCCCGAGGTCGAAATCCAGGTGGGTTCGACCATCGCGGTCAAGGTCGTCAGTTTGGCCCGCTCGGCGGGACGGGTGGACCTGGCCCTCGAGAAGGAGCCCTATCCCCAAGCGGCCCTGGTGACCATCGACCCGCGCACCGGCTTCATCAAAGCCATGGTGGGTGGTTCCGATTTCAACGAGAGCCAGTTCAACCGCGCCGTCTATGCCCGCCGCCAGCCCGGTTCGGCCTTCAAGGTCTTCGTCTACACCGCCGCCATCGACTCCGGCTACTCCGCCGCCGACGTCATGCTCGACAAGCCCTTCGTCATCAACGCCGACGGCGTCGTCTGGGCGCCTCACAACTACTCGCTGGGCTACTCGGGCAAGCCGATGACCTTCCGCACCGCCATGGCGATGTCGATCAACCTGGTGGCCGCGCGGTTGATCCTGCAGATAGGCGTGGAGCCCGTGCGCGCCTACGCCCAGCGCATGGGGATCACCTCGCCCATCGCCCACACCTACTCCATCGCCCTGGGCTCCTCCGAGGTCACCCCCCTCGAGATGGCCTCGGCCTTCGGCACCATAGCCACCCTGGGCATCCACGTCGAGCCCACGGCGATCCGCTACATTCTGGACCGCGACGGCAACACCATCAAGGAGGTCGTTCCCCGGGCCGAGGTGGCCCTGCGCAAGGAGACCGCGGCGATTATCCGTTCGATGATGCATGGGGTGACCACCCAGGGCACCGCCGGCCGCGCCACCCGAACCCTGGGACGCGACTGCGCCGGCAAGACCGGCACCACCAACAACGCCGAGGACTGCTGGTTCATCGGCTACGTACCCCAACTCTGCACCGCCGTCTGGGTAGGCTTCGACGACCACACCACCCTGGGCTACAACGCCACGGGAGAATCCCACGCCGTCCCCCTCTGGAGCGACTACATGGCCGAGGTGCTCCAGGACTACCCCGAGGAGCCCTTCACCCTGCCCGAGGGGCTGCGCCTGGTCCGCCACACCGTCTGCGCCGACACCGGCCTGCTGGCCACTCCGGACTGCCCGCGCAAGATCGCCGAGGACTTCATCGAGGGCACCGAGCCCCTCCAGTTCTGCGACCTGCACGGCTCGGGCTCCCGCGACTGGCTAACCGAAGACGCCACCGAGATCAGCGGCGGAGAGTCCGTCGAGTACATGTACCCGGAGGAAGAAAACTAACCGGTACCCGCCCGCCCTCCGCCGCCGCCCTAACGCCCATCAACCCGCCCCGGCCCGGCGTTGGCACGTTTCTTGCGGAAGGGGACATGGATTTG
>CAZOOP010000066.1:0-9386 GCA_964581465.1 uncultured bacterium | reverse complement strand
TTTGGCACGTTTCTTGCAGCAGGGCGAGGCGGCCCGGCGAAGCAACCGACGGTCTTTTCCGCAAGAAACGTGCCAAAACCGGCCCCCGGGCGCGACGCTGTGATCACGAGGGCGATTGGTAGTCGGCGGCTTTTTCTGCGTCACCGGGGGCGATATCGATCTGCCACCAAAACAAAGGATTTATCACAGCAAACACAACCAATATCTGCTGCCCAGGTCGCTATTCGCGATCAGTTCTTGTAGCTCGCCATGCTAATGGCGTCAGCTTGAAGAAGCACCTGGATATTCCAAGGGCTAAGCCGGGCCACTGACTGTTTTTCGCGAGGTTTTCACTTGCTGAGGGAGCCGGACCAATCGGCGGAACAGCCGCCTCTCCCACATACCGCGCCACGAAGTGCAGCCCAAATCCAGTGCTGTAAAACGACTGCGGGGATGTGACAGCAAGTCGAGGTAAAATGCATTATTTCACAAGATGTTAGAAATGTACCCCGGTTTCAATGTAAGTGATAATCACTAAACAAACGACGCCTGCCTCAGTTGGCTTTTGTATTATTCAACATCAACAAGAGCTTTCTGAGGCGGCAGAGAGCTTCCTGGGTAGACTACACGCGATTGCGAGTGATCACTGGCCGATTGCGTCCGCAGTTATCGCGTTCAATCAACGAGGCCTCTGGTTTGCCGCGCTGGAATGCTCGAATACTCGGGTCTTGTCGGCAAATGGTTAAAGAAAGTAATGATCATACACACCGAAACCGACTCATCCAGCTGATAGACTGTCATTGATTGCTGTATAGCTGATAATCGACGCCATTGTCATCCCGCTGCATTGTCTTGTCAACGCAGGTAGGGATGCGCTTTGTCTAGCGTTGAGAACCGCCGGAAGCCGAAGGCTGTTGGTCCCGCTCGGGAGTCGACCAGGCTGTGAGAAAATGAGCTGCTGTCGTCGCTCTATTGCTCGCTTTAGCAGCACAGACCGTTATCCGACTTCGCTAGTTGACCTTCGTTACAGGTGTTTACCAGGACCTCGTTTCAATACGTCTTTAAAAAAAATGCGAATACTTGGTTCGGTTTCTGGTGATGATCCCTAAAGAAATGTAAAGAAACTTCAACGGGATTGAAGTTCACCAGCGAATGTGACTCAAATCCGGGGAGGAGCCCTGTCCGAAGGCCGACAGACCGGCAAGAGCACCCGCGGGATGCGGATGGGCAAGAAGCTGCTGATTACCCTGCTGGTGGCCTCCCTGGCCACCCTGGCGGCCTTCCTGCTCAACCTGACCGGCTATTTCGAGGAGTTCGAGCTGTCCACCATGCGGGCCCGTGTCCGCGCCAAGGGACGCGACTTCCCGGGCTCCGACAACCCAGGCGCCAAGGTGCCCGGTATCGCCATCGTGGCCATCGACGACCGCAGCCTGCTGCCCCCCGAACAGGAGGGGCTGGGTCGCTTCTTCGACTGGAGTCGTGAGTACTACGCCCAAGTCCTCGATGTGCTACTGTTGGCCGACCCGGCCGCTGTCGTTTTTGATATCCACTTCCTCGAACCCGCCGGAAACCCCGACTACCCACGCCTGAGCCGGAAGGTCCTGGCTGAGAGCGAGAAGGTCGACGAGCTGCGCGCCTGGCTGGAGCTCCACGATGAGGACGAGGTCTTCGCCGACGCCGTGGAGCGTACCGGCAACGTGGTGATGGGCATGGCCGCCGTCGAGTACTCGAGCCTGGAGCAGTTGCGCGAACTCGCCGGACACCCCTACGAGGCCTTCGCGCTGGAGACCGACCGCGAGACCCAGCGCAACCTCTATCAGTACGCCGGCTATCATCCGCCCATCCCCGAGCTGACCGCCGCTTCGCACATGCTGGGCCACACCAAGATGCATCCCGAGGACGAGGTCATCTGGCGGGTGCCCCTGGTCATCAGCGCTCAGGGCGAGCGCCCCGGCGAGATGCTGGCCTATCCCAGCCTGGCTCTGGCCGCGGTGGCCACGGCCAAGGATGTGCCCCTCGAGGAGATCCGCTTCGATCCGGCGGTGGGCTTCCATTTGGGCGACAAGCTCACCGTGCCCACCACCCCCCAGGGCGAGCTGCTGCTCAATTACGTCGGCCCCTCGGGTCAGGGCCAAGAGGGCACCTTCAACTATTACTCCTTTACCGACATTCAGTACACGGCCATCCGCGACGACATGACCCCGCGGGAGAAGGCCGATCAGATATATGATAACTTCCATAACAAGATCGTGCTGATCGGCGGCACCGCCGGCAGCCTATTCGACTTCATCTCCTCGCCCTACTCCAACGCCCACCCAGGTATCGAGATCCACGCCACCGCCGCCTACAATATGCTCTCCGGCGACTTTCTGCACCGGCTGGACCCCACCCTGTCCCTGTTGATCTTCATCGGGCTCAGCTTCGCCGTCTGCTTCGCCGTGGCCTATCTACGCTGGTGGCTGGCCGTGCCGCTGATCGTCGCCCTGCTCTTGGGTTACATCATCATCGCCTTCAACGTCTTCGAGAGCCAAAACCTCTGGTTGGAGATCGTCCGCCCGGGTTCGGGGATGATCATGGGCATGCTGGCCCTGGTCGCCTATAACTACGTGGTCGAGCAGCGGGCCAAGCGCAAGATCAAGCAGACCTTCAGCTACTACGTCTCCCCGGCCGTCGTCGACGAGATGATCGACAACCCGGACCTGGTCCGCCTGGGCGGCGAGAAGCGCGAGCTCTCGGTGATCTTCACCGACGTCAAGGGCTTCACCACCATTTCCGAACAGATGGAACCGGGGCAGCTCGTCGAGCTGATGAACGATTATCTGACCCCGATGGCCCAGGTGGTCTTCGAGAACAAGGGCACGGTGGACAAGTTCATCGGCGACGCCGTGATGGGCATCTTCGGTGCTCCGATACCCCTGCAGCACCACGCCGACGCCGCCTCCCACACCGCCCTGGAAATGCTCGAGCGTCTCGATAAACTAAACAGCCAGTGGGCCGACCTGAACCGCCCGGCGATGTCGATGCGCATCGGTGTCAACTCCGGGCCGATGGTCGTCGGTAACATGGGCTCGCACAACCGCTTCGACTACACCGTCATGGGCGACAACGTCAACTTGGGCGCCCGCCTGGAGCCGTTGAACAAGTTCTTCAACACCAGCATCATTATCAGCGAGTACACCCATCGGTGTCTGATCGACGACTTCCTGGTCCGCGAGCTGGGCAGCTTCCGCGTCAAGGGCAAACAGGAACCGGTTATCTGCTACGAGCTGCTCGGTCTGGGCCGGGCTCAGGACGAGCAGGCCGAACTGCTGGAACGCTTCGACTCCGCGCTGGAGCTCTGGAAGAGCGCCGCCTTCGATAAAGCCTTCAATGCCTTCAAGTCGCTCTGCGACGACTTCCCCGAGGACGGTCCCAGCCGCTCCTACCTGATCCAGACCCGCAGCCTCTACGCCAACCCTCCCGGCGACGACTGGGAGCCCATCCATAATATGCTGGTCAAGTAGCGCCGGCGCTAATCATTCTTCCATGAATCCAACCCTCTTCTACCGTCTGCTGCTGGCCTTCCTCATCGCCGACTACCCGCTGCAGACCGACGGCGTCTTCCGCGTGCGCTACGAGAAGCGCTGGGGGGTCTTCCTCCACGCCGGAATCCACCTCGTGGTCACCCTGGCGCTCTGCCTACCCTACCTGCACTCCCCCTGGTTCATCTTGGCGGTGGTCCTGCTTCAGGTCGGGCACGCCTACTTCGATAAAGTCAAGAAATCCGGCGTCCGGGGCTTCGTCCTCGACCAATTCACCCACTTCGCTTCGCTGGCCCTGATAGCGATCATATTCTCCCACCTGAGCCCCAACGCTTGGCTCACCGGAACCTTGGCCGACCTCTGGCACGACGACTACCTGGTGAACCTGATCTCCGGGATGCTGCTGGCCACCTACGTGACGATGATCCTGGTCAACTTCATCAATCGCAGCCTGCGCAAGCGCTTCACCCGCGACGTTTTCAGCACCTACTACCGCTACAGCATGGTCTTCTGCGGGCTGGTCGTCTACGCCTGCGTGGTGCCGGCCGTCCAACTACACCCCTTCTTCCTGGCCCCGGCGGTCCTGCCGCCCATCGCCCTGGCCTATATCGCCCGGCGTAACGGAGACGACGACGGCAGTTTCAACGGCGCCTACCCGGCCGATTACCTGCTGAGCCTGCTCTTCGCCGGGATCTGGGCCGTGCTGGTCGGCCTGAAGCTCTACCCCTGAGTCCGGCTCCAGCCCCCCTCGGCAAAACCCCTCCGACCCAACCCCCTCGGCACCACCCGGCGTTGGCACGTTTCTTGCGGAAGGGGCCGTCGGCATCGACCAGCAGGCCGCCCCGCCCTGCTGCAAGAAACGTGCCAACGCCTACCCGCCGGCACGTTCCAACGTTATACTCGGCCCGGGACCGGTTTTGCCGAGGGGTCGTGAGGCTCGGCGTCGACGGCTTGCAAAACTTTGTCGATCCCAATGCGTCAAGAGACGCTGTATCATGGTGGATGATGTGAGGTTGCAGTAGCGATTCGACGAAACGACGGACTTGACTTAACCAGCAGGATTGCAACAGTCAATATTGGACAACGGATGTTCACCGGTATCATCAGCGAGGTCGGCGTCGTGCGGCGGCTAGTCCCCGGCGGTACGTCCCGGCTGGAAATCGAGGCCCCCGCGACGGCCTCCCGCGCCGCCGTCGGGGATTCCATCGCGGTCAACGGCGCTTGCCTGACCGTGGTCGAGCTTATCGGCACGCCGACGACACTCTTCGCGGCCCAGGCGATGGGCGAAACCCTCTCCCGGACCAACCTGGGTTGGTTGAGCGTGGGGAGCCGGGTCAACCTGGAGCGTGCGCTGCGCCTGGGTGACGGCCTGGACGGTCACCTGGTCCAGGGGCACATCGATGACCGGGCGCGTTTGGTCGAGCTGCGCTCCGCCGCGGGTTCCCAGGTTCTGACCGCGGAGTTGCCCGGCGACGAACTGACGCGCTTCCTGGCGCCTAAGGGCTCGGTGGCCCTGGACGGGGTCAGCCTGACGCTTATCGAGGTGACGGGGCGGCGCTTCAGTGTGGGCCTGATCCCCCACACCGCCCGGACGACCACCCTGGGTGGATTGAAGCCGGGCTGGGAGCTCAACCTCGAGGTGGACCTGCTGGCCCGCTACCTGGATCGGCTGCTGCGGAAGCGTCCCGGCGGTCTTGACCGCGCCTTTCTGGCCGAGCATGGGTTTTACTAGCCGTACTTCCGCCTTTTCCGAGGTCGTGTGTCATCCTCGTCCTGCGAGTGAGAATGTCTCGCCGTACCGGACCTTCCAGTCAAGTCGCTAAAGTGGTGCGTGACAATCAGTCACCCTGTTATCTGGCGAGTTACACGCGGAAGCGATTGCAGTAAGGCGGTAGCGGACCAACGGGACAACCTCGACCAGTCCTCTTCGGTCGAGGTTATGCCGGACCTTTTCTTGAGCAGGATGAACGCCGGGAAAGTACCAACAAGTATGACGACGATCGGCTGAGCGACAGTCAACGGCGATAAAGCAAGACATCTCGGTGTAGAGCCTTGTCGACTGGAACTCGCTCCACTTTCAGCGGCTTCCCATCAGGGGATGCTCCAAATGCATAACAGCCATCTCTGGTTACCGCTGACAGCCTGCCTGGTCCTGACAGCGGCCTGCGACGACGATCCCGACGATAGCACGGTGGTCGAGGCCCAGTCCGCGGCCGAGGTGAATACGGCTGACGAGGAAGCCGCCGTCGCCGAGGACCTCGCTGGCTTGGTCGAGGGGCTGCCGCCCGGCGTCGCCGTCCTCGCGGAGCTCCAGGGCCTGCTGGAGGAGCAGAGCCGGTTGTTGGCCGAGACCGCCGCCGCCGTCGCCGCCGGGGAGCTGTCCCCCGAGGAAGCCGATGCAGCCTATGTGGATTGGCTCGCCGAGGCCGCCGAGAAGCGGGGGATCACCGAGGCCGAACTGGAACGGCTGCTCCTGGAGCGTTGCGGCTCGCGCCGCTGAGCCGTCCCTTCCTATTCGCACTAACAAGACCGGCCCCGCGGGGCCGGTTTATCGTCGTCGGGTAGTATCGGGCGGTAATGAATCAGGATTCGCCGCTTTCCGATGTCGTAGCCGATTCTGTCGAGTCGTAACCGATAGCGCCGAGGCTGGAGCGGGCGTCGGCGGCGTAGGGGTGCTCCGGGTATTCATCGAGGATGCGCTGGAAGTCGGCCCGGGCTGCGGCGTAGTCTCCCAGCTCGCGCAGGGCCTCGCCGCGCCGCCAGAGCGCCGTGGCGGCGTAACCGCTGTCCGGATGCTCGCCGATGAGCTTGTCCGCGTAGAGGATCACCGATTTGGGGTGATCCATCCGCCGATAGATGTAGATGATGTTGTCCAGCTTGCGGGCCTGGATCTCCCGGGTCTCGGCGATGGCGTCCTCGACCTCGGGGATCAGCTCGGAGCCGGGGTAGAGCTTGATAGTGCGGCGGAACTCTCCCAGGGCCTGGTCGAGCATCGAGGTGTCACGCTGAAAACCCGGAGAGCGCTCGAGATAGCAGCGACCGATGTAGTAGCGGGCGTCGTCGGTGTAGGGCGAGTTGGGAAAGCCCGTGGCCAGATCCTCGAGGATGGCCTGGGCGTCCAGGTACATCTCGTCCATATAGTAGCTCATCCCCAGGTAGAACTGGGAATCGTCGACGTAGGTCAGGTTCTCCGGATAGACCGTGGCGTTCTCGAAACAGATCGCCGCGGTCTCGTAGTCGCCCTCGTCGTAGTAGCGGCCGCCCATCTCGAACCATTCCTTGGCGCTGAGACTGAACAGGTCGGGCAGCTCAACGCCGCAGCCGACGAGGAGGAGGGCGGCCAGGGAGAGAAGCGAGACGACGCTCGCGGTGCGCCTGGGCTGGTGGTTGGTTTGGCTCATCGGGTTCTCGGGGGCTCCCGTTGTAATCGGGTTGGGTTGGTCCTCAAGCACTACCCGCTCTTACGAGCGGTTCGGAAAGCGACTTTATCGGTGAAAACTGTGTTGGTCGGGCTCTGCTGGGGGAAGAATCGGACCGTCCACACTGAGATTAAGAAAAGCCGGTGTAGGCCGTTGTGCGATCGGGGCACTGGTTAGGCCTCGTCCTGATCCCCCACTTCTTCCTTGCTCTTGCGTTCGATGTAGGCCAGGTAGAGATCGACGGTGCGGCCGGTGGATTCATCGAGGAGCTTGGCGCTGCGCAGGTGCTCCTTGGCGTTTTCCAGTTCCCCGGCGCCGAAGTAGACGATGCCCAGTTCGAGGTGGCCCTTGCCGTACTTGGGGTTGATCTCGAGAGCCTTCTTGAGGGTCTCGCCGGCTTCGTCCATCCGGCCGAAGCGGCGCATCAGTTTGCCGCGGAAGACGTGGATGTCCGGGTACTGGGGGGCGAGCTCGAGGGCTGCGTCGATAAGCAGCTCGGACTCCTTGAGCCGTCCGGCCTGGAACTCGAGCTGGGAGAGATCTAGGTAGGCGTTGGCCAGGCGCGAGGCCAGGGCCGGTTGGATGCTGTGCCCGCCTTCCTCACCGACGGAGCCGTAGAGCCTGTGCATCTCGGTTTCGACGTTGTCGTAACGGCCGAGGTCGCTCAGCGTGATCATCAGGTTCAGCCGGGCCTCTTCGTAGTCCGGGTTGAGGTCTAGGGCCTTGCGGTAGTAAGTCGCCGCGCTCTCGTACTCCCCACGCAGGGAGTGGCACATGCCGATGAGGTTGAAGACGTCGGCGTAGGTCTTGCCCTCACCCACGGCCATGCGCAGTTCGTTGAGCGCTTCGACGTACTGTCCCCGCTCGATTAGCCGACGCGCCGCGCCGATACGATCGCTGGTTTCTTCCACGTTGATCTGTCCCCCTTGTGGTTGGTTACCGACGCCTGCGAGTATAGCCCCTCGGTCCGGAGTCAGTCAACAGCGCCGTGGTGTGGGCGGGGTCCGAAGGCGGGTTTGAAGGGGATGTACATCGCGTAGGAGAGCAGGATCGCGGCCATGGCCGCCCCGGCCCAGGTCCAGTCCGTCACCCGGGCCAGCGAGTTGTACACCAGGGCGAAGCCCGAGAAGGCGACTGCGTAGACTCCGGCGACGAACATCACCCAGCGCGCCCAGCGCTTGATTAGCAGCAGACCCGCACCGCCCGCTGCCAGCAGGCCGGAGAACACTCCGAAGATGATCGGGTTCCAAACCCCCAGCTCGAAGGGCTGTCGGCGGAACCAGGCCAGGACGGGGCAGCAGGTCAGACCCAGCGCGCCGACGACGGCCCCGGCCAGGGCCAGGCCGCCCAGCAGGCGCAGGATCACGCGGGCCATCGCCCAGGGGTAGGGCGGGCGCTCCTCGGGACGGATGATGTTGGGCATGGCGGTGTCTAGTTAACGCTGTGACGGCGTCGGGGGTTCCCGGTAATACTGGTGGACAATAACCTATCCTGTTATACCGAATGTGATTATCATAAGATACTAAACAAACATTGGTAACCTGGATAGCTTCATCTGGGAGTGGAGCCATGAAAAAGCACCCGGCTGAAGTCGTCAACTCGTCAGGCCGGCTAGCTGATACAGGTTATAAATTACGCAATAGACTGCTGTTAGCATGTCACCCACTATCAGTACAAAAAACTTTGGCTGTGACCAACAGCCTTCGGCTTCACGTAACACAAAGTAAAAGTACAGGTCGAGGTTGATTGCCACAAATCGATAGCATGAGAATGGCGGCAGTATGAGCTATAACGCATTGAATGACAATCTATTAGTTAAAGGGATCGTATACCCTGACCGGACCTGATCGAGGTTGTATCCTGTTGATAATAGAGGTGATGATCATCAGATACCTGTCACGAAACGGGCAGTTGAAAAGTGGCGGCTAAGACGGGCCTGTTATTTAGCTGCTCCAGATATCAGCAGACTTATGTATGCCCTTACAGCAGACTGCTGCTGGATTATAAGTGCCTTAATAACAAGCACTAATGGCTTGCAAGATGAGAGCCTGCTTAAATACGGAGTATGTCGGGATGGGGAAATAACGGCCCAGCACGCCGCTCCCACTCAGCCCGGTTTGGTCCGATCAGGTTACATGATGCCTAGTTAAAAGTACCGGTCCATAAACGAGCGATAATCCTACCGGATTTGTCAAATCCTGTATGGGATCGAATACCCTGTTCTGACCGGGTTGTGGTTGTATTCCGCTGATAATACATGTGTAGTAGCAGATGTGCCTGTCACTTATGAGCAGCCAACAAGTGGCGGCTACAAGGGGCGTGCTCGGTGGGAAAGCTACCAGGCATAGTCGCTTGCAATCAACGACCATCAGCGATTGTTACTCGGCTCATAACTGCATCATTATCAAGTATTAAAACGTTTGGGATCACACACGATCATGGACCAATCAGGATGCTTTTTAGGTAG
>CAZOOP010000065.1:0-10057 GCA_964581465.1 uncultured bacterium | reverse complement strand
GGAGGACCTGAAGGTCCTCCCCTACGAGGTATGGCGGGTGGTTGCGGGTTGTATACGGGGGCGGGAAGCTTCCTGTAGGGGCCGACCTTCAGGTCGGCCCGATGCTCTCAATGTTTTGCCAGGGGCCGTTATAGGGATACTCAAATATGGATGCGGCCAGACCCTTGCGAATGGGGTTTTCCCAGATGTATTGGGCTACATCCAAAACACTCTCTTCATTTCTTAGGATATGATCATAGAAGCTGCGCTGCCAAAGACGTTTATCTGTGCTTTTGCGATAATAATATGCGCTAACTTGTTTATATTGTTTTACAAAATCGATTAACCTACTATGCACTTTTCCAACAACTAACAAATGAAGATGATCAGACATGAAGCAATAAGCTTCAAGAACAAAATCGCACTTATTGCATATAGACTCTAGCCTTTTTATTAGAGCTATTATTAGCTTGTTGTTTACTAAAAGCACTCTGTGCCTATAAGTGCATATAGTTACAAAATATGCATAATTGCCTTCATATCGAAAGCCCTTCAGTCTGTTCTGTTTTCGGATATATGACACATTTTTAATTATACATGATTGCCAGAGAACCCTCCCCTACGAGGTATGGCGGGTGGTTGCGGGTTGTTGGCGGGGGCGTGAAGCTCCCTGTAGGGGCCGACCTTCAGGTCGGCCCGGATCATGCAACCTGCGGCGCGGGGTTGTTTATCAAACGGGAGGACCTGAAGGTCCTCCCCTACAGCGCGTGTCATGCGCGTTCGAGCAACCTACTCCCACCTACACCCGACGATGATGCTGAAGTCCCCCGCGTAGAGCGGGCTCAGGCCCTCGATGATCAGCCACTCGGCGATACCGTTGACCTCGGGGTGATCGGCGTACTCGGCGGCTAGCCCCTCGCCGTCGATCACCCCGCGCTCGAGTAGCAGTTCGTGGGCCGGGGAGCCCCAGGGTTGGTAGCGGGCCTCGGAGGGAGCGCCGTCGACAAAGTCGACCTCGAGGGCGCCCCAACCGGTGATCGCCAGTACCTTGTCGGCGACGAAGGCCCGCCAGCTCTCCCGGACGTCGGACAGCTTGGCGCGCAGGAAAGCGGCGGCCTGGAGCAGATGAGCCACGGGGACATCGTCCCCGGCCCGGGTGACCCAGGCGAAGCTGGTGAAATCCTCCGGCGGTTCGGCGAGGGCCTCGATCTCGATGCCCGATTCCTCGACGATGACCTCGCCGTGGGATTCGAGCAGGACGAGCAGACCGTCCAGCCGCTCCTCGGTGAGCTCGCCGACGGTGCGCAGGTACAGATGATCGGCCTCCCCGACGGCCAGCTCGTCGGCGTGTGGTGGATAGCCGCCGGGCCAGGACTGGACCAGCGAACCGTCGCGGTACAGCAGACAGGTCTCTCCGGCGTAGATGCCCACCTGGGCGGCGCAGGCGGCCGCGACAAGGAAGAGAATGGCCGGCAGCGGAACGAGGCGTTTGATCACTGGGTTCCTCCGGAGTCGTCGTCCTGGAAAGCCTCGGGGGTGCTGCCGACGCCGTCGGGATCAGCGGAGGGCGAGGCGGTCACCTCGGTGGGGCCGTCCGGCTCTTCGGCTTTGTCGCTCTCGGGTTCGACGATGTCGGGGGGCGGCAGGGGGGGCAGGGGGCGCAGTTGCTGGGAGCCGGCGTCGGCGAAGCCCCGGCCGTCGCCGAGGCTGCGACGCAGGTAGAGGTGCAGGCGGAAGACGTCGCGACCCGCCGAGGGCCAGTCCCAGGCCTGCATCTGACCGAAGAGCGCCGTGCCCAGGGCTTCACTGCCGGTGGTGTTGTCTTCCAAGGAACAGAAGAGGAAAACGCCGGATTCGGTGGTGATGTGAGCGGTGATCTCGCCGCAGAGCATGGGGTCGTCGGCGAGGTACTCGCGGTAGGTGGCGTCGAGTTCGGGGGCGTGCTCGCGCAGCAGACGCTCGACCCCGGCGATCATGAAGCCGGGCATCCCGCCGTGGACGTTAAGGGGTTCGATCTCCCAGATGACGGGGCGGGGGTGGGCGATCAACTGGGCGGGATCGGTTTCGAGGGGGACGATCTCGGTCAGCGACCAGCCGTCGCCGTCGTTGGTCGTCTCGGTGGCTTCGGGGGACGGGCTGTCGGAACAGGCCAGGCCGCCAACCAGCAAAAGGGCGGGCGCGAGGTGGAGCGGAGCGCGGCGCGGTGGGATCATCGAGGCACCTCGGTGATTCGGCGGAAGGGGCGGCGAGTTGTGAGAAAGCGGAGGCGGAATGGGCAAGTCTATTTATGACAGCGTGTTCATTGTATAATCGCAAATGTATGTTGGGCAAGGGGAAAGTAATAGGTTCGCTCTTGCTCGACCCGGATTGACCCGGATAATCCAGCGTGAATATCCTCCCGGAGCTGCGAGCCGTTTATCATCTCATTGGTGACGTATGCGAAACAGGAAACCGCAGCTTATGGAAGGTCCTCCGGGGACGCCGCCGCCGGGCTGCGACACCCCGGGGCAGTGGGAGCACTTGGCCCCGGCCTGGTCCCGCCTGTCGCTGTTTCACAGGGTGACCATCCTGCCCTTCTACGCCCCGATCCGCCTCTATCAGCGCTTCATTTCGCCTCACACCCCGCCCTCCTGCCGCTTCACCCCCAGTTGCAGCCAGTACGCCGCCCTGGCTCTGCGCAAGTACGGCCTGGGACTGGGTCTGCTGATGGCGCTCTGGCGTGTCCTGCGCTGCAACCCCTGGGGCGGCTGGGGCCACGACCCGCCGTGAGCCCGGGTCGCCGGCGCTGCCGATCACGTGCGGGAGGTTTAGACTGGACATCCAGTCGTGTGACAGTTTAATCTATGCATTGTAATCTATGCATTGTCGGGAAGGTGACTCACGAACTCAGACCGGCTTTACCCTCAGGGATTGTCACAAGAAACCGGACCAACATCGGCAACTAAAGTGAACCGCATCGAGGAAGGGTTCCTTGATAACTACTCGGCGATAGGTATCAACTCGTGAAGACGGTTGGCTGTTATAAATGCTAAACAAAGCAATAGCCTGCTGTCAGCATGTCATTCACTATCAGCTTCCACGGCCAATAGGTATGACCAACAGCCTTCAACCTTCACGGCCTTAAGAGCGAGTCGAGGTTGATCGCCACGAATCAAAGCTAAAGAAAAGGGCAGCAAATTGAGCTATAAAGCATAGCTTGACAATCTAGTAGCAAAAAATACCGGTCTTAATAACGAGTGGGAATCTCTTTCTTTATATCTACGCCGGTTGATTCACCAGGTGAAGAAGTATGCCCAGCCGGGTAATCATCCTCGGAGCGTTGACCGTCGTTTTGCTCGCGGCGGGCTGCGGTCCGCTCCTCAACGACGACACCGCAGCCTCGATCAGCTTCACCGGCTACATCTTCGTCATCGCTTTGGAGATTCTCGGCGAGGAAACGAAAAGAAGCCCTTGAAGAGGGCCTCCAAGACCTCGATTGAGTATCAGGACGATCTCAACTCATAAGTCAAGACCACGACTCCCCTGATCCGACCACCAACCTGGAGGTAACCGATGCGCAAGTCACTGCCCTTCGTTCTCCTGGCCGCCCTGGCGCTGTTGATCACCGGCTGCGGCAAGGAACTCAACGACGAGAACTTCGTCGATTACTGGATCGCCAGCGTCAACGCCGGCACCGAAGAAGACGCCGCCGCGATCGCCGACGAGTACGGCTGGACCACCGAAGAGGTCGACGCCTACCTCGAGGAACTCGGCGATGACGAGGATCGCGCCGAGAAGGTCATCGACGACGTCGAGGCCAAGGACGAGGCCGCCGCCTTCGCCCTGGCCATGGCCCTGGGCTTCGACTCGATGTTCGGGGACCTCTCAGACCTCGAAGCCCTGGGTGATCTCGAAGGCTTCGGCGAGGAGTTCGCCGAGGGCATGGAGGCCTTCGGTGAGGGCATGGGCGAGCTGTTCAGCGGCTTCGCCCAGGGCATGGAGAGCATGGCCGAGGGCATCGATGAAGGCCTGGCCGGTCTGGGCGGTCTGAACGACGACGCTCTGGCCGAGATCTATATCAGCGCCGAGAGCCCCGAGGATATCCCGGCCGAGCTGCTCGAGAAGTACGACACCACCCCCGAGGACGTCGACGCCGCCTTCGAAGCCCTCGAAGAGGACCCGGAGAGGGTGCAGTCGGTCAGCGAGAAGATCCACGCCCTCGATGACGCCAAGGGCGACGAGTTCGACGAGATCTTCATGTAAGGCCACAGCGTGCCGCGCTATCCCAACCGCCGGTTCCCCCCGGCGGTTCTTTTTGTACTGCTGATTCCAAGCCTGGATGGGAACCGGATTTGCCATACTGTGAAGATGGATGCTGGAGCGTCGGATGCGGCCATTTAGAAGCGGCTGTGAAATGACATCTGGTCAGTCGCCCCCTTTGGACTCGGCTCGTCTTTCCGGTCTCGCAATCGTTACGGTGGCAACCAGCAGAAGAACTCAATGGGTGTTGAGGCGCCGCAATCAGTCATTCCCTTGAAACAGGACCCTTGGGCGAATCACTGTTCGCAAGCGCAGGGTGGGTTATCAATCCTGCCGTCTCCACTCCGCCTTGAACAACCATCAGGCCAACAGCCGATACGCCGTTTACCATTTGCGCCGGTGCCGAGTCTCGACTAAAATCAACAATCGTAACCAAAGCCGCAATCAAATCAAGACCGTCCCCGGGAGAGACATGTATTTCTGCGAGAACTGCAACGCCGAGTTCGAACTGCCCTTCGACGGCCGGTGCCCGGCCTGCGGGGCCGGAGCACGGCGCCTGCGGCGCTTCGGTGTGCGGGATTATCACCAGGAGCGGGAACCGGTACATGAACGCGACATCCCCCCAGACGAAACCAGCCGTCGATACCCGAACCCCAAGACCATGGTGATCCTGGCGGCCCTGCTGGCCCTGGGTGGCGCCGGCGCCGTTTTCTTCCTCGTCGCTGGACCCGGAGAGCCCGTCCAGGGCCTCTCCGACGATACCTACGTCGAGATTTGGCGCGAAACCTATGAAGAACGCGGCAGCAGTCCCGAAGCCTGGGACGAAGCCCTGAGCGAGTACGGCACCAATCTCGAGGAGTTCGACGAGTTCACCAGGGAGCTGCGCGACGATAACAGCCGCTACAACGAGATCAGCGCCGAGATCAACAAGGACCCCGCCGCCGCCGCGGCCCACGCCGTCTACTCCGTCGAACTCAGCCTGGACGAAGCCTTCGGCGAAGCACGCATCGAACTCGATGACAGCCTCTGCGGCGTCGAGGAGATGCTCGATGAGCTGCTACCCGAAATCCAGAGGCAGCTCGAGGAGTTCGCCGGCGAGTCGGGCGGAGGTAATTGAACCCCAAAAAAAATTCGACTCGGTTTAACCGAGTACGATCTACGCAGACCGAGCGACCCGGTGTTGGCACGTTTCTTGCAGCAGGGCGACGCGGCATATCGCACAAAGGAGCGTCGAACTCCGCAAGAAACGTGCCAACACCGGGTCGCGTCGCCGCCGGACGCCGTGTGAACGTGGGTGGGAGCTCGCCTGGATTTGGAGCGACGACCCTTGTCAAACACGGCGTCTTTTGGTTAGGATAAGCATCCTTTGTGCCGACAGCCCGAACGCTTGACAAGCAGCCAACCCACCGGGAGGCGCCTTGCCGATCAACGAGTCGACCCTGGATCGTCCCATTCTTCGCACCGGCCTCGTTCAGCAGATATTGAGCCTGCTGCTCGGCGTGGCGGCCCTGAGTCTATCGGCGCGTCTGAGCTTTCCCCACCCCTTCGCCGCCACGCCGGTGCCGGTCACCTGCCAGGTGCTGGTGTTGTTGATCCTGGGTTTGACCGGGACGCCTCGCCGCGCCGCTGCTACGGTGGCCGCTTACCTGGTGCTGGGCCTGTCCGGCGCGCCGGTTTTCGCCTGGGGCGCGGGGGGTGGCGTTGCCCTCTTCGGTCCAACCAGCGGCTACCTGCTGGGCTTCCTGCCGGCGGTCTACTGTGTCGCCGTTCTGCGCGGTCGGAATCCGGCGAGCCTGCTTCACAACGCTGCGGCCGCCCTGACCGGGCTGGCCCTGATCTATGCGGCGGGCACGGCCTGGCTGGCCCTCTGGCTGGGCGATCTCGGCGCCGCCTGGCGGACCGGCGTGCTCCCCTTCGCGGCGCCCGACGCCCTCAAGCTGATCGTCGCCCTAGCCGCCTCGGTCATCCTGCGACGCGGGTCCCACAACGCTTGACACACTCCCTCCGGCGTTTCTAAACTAAGCATACTGGCAGTAGACACCATCAGCGAGACCGTGAAAGGCGGCGGGAATGCGCAAAACCTCGCTCAACGCGATCCATCAGGAGCTGGACGCCCAGCTCATCGAATTCGCCGGGTACGAAATGCCCGTCAAGTACAGCTCGATCAACGAAGAGCATCTGACCGTGCGCGAGAGCGTCGGTATGTTCGACCTCTCCCACATGGGCGAGTTCCACCTCGCCGGTCCCGGCGCCGTCGCCTTTGTCGACGGCCTGGTCACCAACGATGTCGCCGGTCTCGAGACGGGCCAGATCCTCTACACGCCGATGTGCTACCCCGACGGCGGAATAGTCGACGACCTGCTGGTCTACCGCCTCGGCGACGACGAGTTGATGCTGGTGGTCAACGCCTCCAACATCGAAAAGGACTGGGCCTGGGTCGAGGGGCACCTGCCCGCCGATGGCGTGGCGGCGGAGAACCGCAGCTACCAGACGACGCTGATCGCCGTCCAGGGCCCCGGGGCCGAGGAGGTCCTCTCGGCGGTCACCGAGCTGGACCTGTCCGGCCTGGCCTTCTACGCCTGGACCAGGGGAACCGTCGCCGGTATCGACGACGTCCTGGTCTCTCGCACCGGCTACACCGGCGAGGACGGCTTCGAAATCTACCTTCCCGACGAGCACGGCCCGGCTCTCTGGCGTGCGCTATGGCCCCACAACGTCAAAGCCGGCGGACGGGCGATCGGTCTGGGCGCTCGTGACACCCTGCGTCTCGAGATGAAGTACGCCCTCTACGGCAACGACATCGATAAGACCACCAACCCCCTCGAGGCCGGTCTGAAGTGGACGGTCAAGCTCGACAAGGGCGATTTCATCGGTCGCGAAGCCCTGCTTGAGGTCAAGCGGAACAAGGTTTCCCGGAAACTGATCTGCTTCGAGATGCTCGACCGCGGCATCGCCCGCCACGGCGCCCCCTGTCACGACGACGACGGCGCAGAAATCGGCGCGGTCACCTCGGGGACGATGTCGCCCTCGCTGGGCAAGCCGATCGGTTTGGCCTATCTCAAACGCGGTCACACCAAGAGCGGGCGCGAGTTCCACGTCGAGATACGCGGCAAGCTGCGCCGCGCCGTAGTCGTCAAGCCCCCCTTCTATAAAGAAGGCTCGCGCAAGTGAAACCGCGCCGGACCATCGATCGAGCGACCATTCCAACATCGACGAACTCGTAGTGTTAATGGGAGCACCGCCTCCCCCCGTAACTGAAAGGAGTCCTAGTGTCCTATCCGGATGACCGTAAATACGCCGATTCCCATGAGTGGGTCCTGGCCGAGGGGGAAACCGCCCTGATCGGTATCTCCGCTTACGCCGCCGGCGAACTCGGCGAGCTGGTCTATATCGAGCTCCCCGAGGTCGGTGAAGAGATCGAGGTCGGCGCCGAGTTCGGCGTCGTCGAATCCGTCAAGGCGGCCAGCGACCTGGTGGCCCCCGTTTCCGGCGAGATCGTCGAGGTCAACGACGCCGCCGTCGACGAACCCAAGAAGGTCAACGATGACCCCTACGATGCCGGTTGGCTGGTCCGGGTGCGCCTGAGCGATCCCGGCGAGCTCGACAACCTCCATGACGCCGGCTCGTACAAAGAGATGATCGGCGAGGACTAGGATGCCTGACCATAGTCGCAACCACCGCCGGATCATCCCGGCGGTCTGCCTGTTAGCCCTCGCCTGCGCCGGCTGCGGCGGAGATGACGAGCAGATCAGCGAGCAGGCCGAGCTGACACCGGAAGAGGCCGGGGTGACCACCGAGGACTTCCACTGGGAGACCCCGGGGGAAGAGGTCGGCCTGCCGACGGGCGCCGTCTCCTCGGTCGAGCTGACCCCGGACGAGCTCTGGGTCGTCGCCGGGGGCCGACTCTATCGCTCTCCGCGTACCGACCCGGCCTTCAGTCCCGTCGATGACGCCGCCCTGCCCACAGGGCTCGAACGCGTCGAGTTCGGCAACGGGGTTCTCTGGGCCCTGGGTCGGGGCGCAGCCTACTCCGCCGATCTGGGTGCAGGTTGGCGAGCCGCCCGGCTGCCCGACCGCGACGACGGCGACTGGACCTGCTTCGGCGCCGACCTTCTCGGCGACGACGCCTACTTGGGCACCGACGGCGGCCTGCTCCACGACTACAGCTTCAACCCCCGAGGCAACGCGACCTTCCAACTCGGCGAACCCCTGATGGGCAACGAGATCGGCCATCGACGTATCACCGACGTCTGCGTCGCCGACGGGACCGTCTGGGTGGTATCTCCGGACGAGTACGGCTTCCTGGCCAAGCTCGACGCTGAGATCGGCCGCTGGACCATGGTCCACCCCTACGACCCCTTCAACCGCGTCGAGGTCTCCGGCGAGCGGGTCTGGGTGGGCAGCGCCGGCCTGGGCATCTTCCGCTCCGACGACGGCGGTGAGAGTTTCTATGAGGTCAACCCCGGCGGTGACTGGAAGAACGTCAACGGTATCGCCCTGGGCGTCGGTGCCGCTTGGGCCGCCTCCGACGGTGGAGCCATCTACTACCCCTACGGCGAGGGCCAGTGGGAATTCCACGGCGTCCAAGAAGGCGCCGACTTCGGCGCCATGGCCGACGTGGCCTTCGACGAGGAGGCCAACACCGCCTACTTCGCCACGCCCCAGGGACTGGCCGTGGGCGTCAAGGAAGGTTCGCCTGCGCCGGATCCCGAGGCCCTCGAGGAAGCCGCGGAGGAGGGAGCCTCAGGTGAAGACGGCGGAGAGGCCGGGAACCCGGCGGAAGAGGGATAAGCCCCAGTAAAACCAAGGATAGGACAAAGCGCGGGGCAACCCGCGCTTTTTCATCGAGAAAAGTGAGTAAACCAGCAACGTACTCAAATCAAGCCAACCAGTCCCTCTCCGGTCAACCTCAAACAGACCTCTCGAAAGCTGATCATCAAGACTGGAGGGCAGCCCTCTAAACCGGATTGTTCTTCACCGCCGAAGTCGACTCCACCATGTGCCTGTTACTGCAAAGGATTCCCGCCAAGAGCGATTTAAACAAGGGATTATCACCTGAAACTGACCCGAGATTGAAAAGACAATATTCGGCATTTAGAGCGGAAGTGCTGACAATTACCTCATGAATGGCCCCAGATCGATATGCTACCATTTTCATATCTGATAAAGCCGCTAATAGAAAGCATATAGCCTGTTGATAACCGGTCAGCTCGGGATGAAAACCAGGAGTCGCGACTTCCCGAAGCAGAGCGTTCAATTGGAAGCGTCCACGTAGAGTACATCAGCTTGTTGTATACCGCCGAGCAACGCACGGACAGTGACGACTTTCACAGCTATAAGAAACATAATAACAAACTATTAGCGATACACCTCTGTTCATGAACGTGTGATAATCCCTAAACAAACCCAGCAGCAGGCTAGTGCTTTGATTGGAACCTGAATCAGCCAGCCGACCTCACGAATTGACGGCTTCCGCCGTTCATTTATCAAGGCCCCCTACTCGATGCGTCTCTCTATGGTTACAAATGCTGGTCCAGTTTCTTCTGATGATCCCTTGAGCAATAACGCTCCAAGAACGCAAATCCAATTAATCCTTAAGATACAGTCAGTTATCATGAATCCTCAAGCCACAAACCCACGTTTCAACCGCACCACCCCTGACCTGCCAACGCCTTGAACCCCGGTTTGCTTGATCTTCCCGGCGCAGGCGTATCCAAGTATTCGCATCAATGCAAACAGGACCTTCGCCGAACTGCTTCCCGGCCGAGGCCGGCCCTCTTTGTTCGCCGGGCGGGGGCGCGGCGGCGATTCCGGATGGGGTTCGGCGAAGGTCCGGGCC
>CAZOOP010000064.1:0-10080 GCA_964581465.1 uncultured bacterium | reverse complement strand
GCGGACACCGGCGGGCACGTCGCCGCTGACCGTCCAGCCCAGCAGAACGCCGTCGGCGGCGGACGAAGCTGTTAGTTCAACATCCTCAATATCCCAGTCCGGGCGGGTGGTGGCGAACTTGAGGCTGCCGTAGGTACCTTCAAAGTAAGAGATGTGGGGGTTGCCGCTGGAATCCAGTGCCAGGGAGGTAAAACTGCCGACCTCACCACCCGAATCCACTGTCTCGATCTCCCAGCTCGAGCCGTTCCAGGCGGCGTACTTGAGGTCGGAATTGGTAAAATCCGAGTATGAGATATGCGGGTTGCCGCTGGAATCCAACGCCAGGGAGGTGTACAAGCCGACATTTCCATCCGAGTCCACTGTCTCGATCTCCCAGCTCGCGCCGTTCCATCGGGCGTACTTGAGTTGGTAATTGGTATAACCCCAGTACGAGATATGCGGGTTGCCGCTGGAATCCAGCGCCAGGGAGGTGTAGCCGCCTACATAACCGTCCGAATCCACCGTCTCGATCTCCCAACTCGCGCCGTTCCAGGCGGCGTACTTGAGGTCGTGGTTGCCGCAGTCCCGGTACGAGATATGCGGATAGCCGCTGGAATCCAGTGCCAGCGAGGTGTAAAGACCGACATCACCTGACGAGTCCACCGTCTCGAGGTTCCAGCTCGCGCCATTCCAGTATGCGTACTTGAGATCCCAGTTGGTGTAGTCCCAGTACGAAATATACGGGTTGCCGCTGGAATCCAGCGCCAGGGATGTGTCCCTGCCGACATCACCGTCCGAGTCCACCGTCTCGATCTCCCAGCTCGAGCCGTTCCAGGCGGCGTACTTGAGGTCGTAGTTGGTGATGTCGAGGTACGAGATGTGCGGGTTGTCGTTGGAATCCAGCGCCAGGGAGGTAAAACTGCCGACCTGACCACCCGAATCCACCGTCTCGATATCCCAGCTCGCGCCGTTCCAGGCGGCGTACTTGAGGTCGTCGTTGCCGGCGTCGTAGTAAGAGATGTGCGGGTTCCCACTCGAATCCAGCACCAGGGAGGTGAACCGGCCCACATCACCACCACCATCCGAGTCCACCGTCTCGAGAATCCAGTCATCGGCGGTTGCAGGTGCAACTAAGGCCAAGGCCAAAACGAGTAACAGCGACTGTTTCATTCTCCGCCTCCTTTGAGGTCGTCTGCCGCCAGACAGCCTAGACAGCAATGATGGTTGAAAGTGAAAACTAATGTTAATGTTAGGTGGAGTATTCTGCTTTGTCAAGAAGAAAGGGACGGGCCGAAGCCCGTCCCGTTTTCCAGCGGTTTCTCCCGTATTGCCCGACAATACTAGCGGCTGTGCTCCACCCCCAGGCGGGGGCAGTCCCCGAGCAGCGGGCAGCTCGAGCAGTGGGGCGAGACGGGCTGGCAGCGCTCGCGCCCGAAGACCACCAGCATCGAGTTGACCGGGATCCACCAATGGCCGGGCAGCTTCTCGCGCAGAGCCTTCTCGGTCTGGTCGGGGTACCGGGTCGTTACGTAGCCCCAGCGGTTGAAGATGCGGTGGACGTGGGTGTCCACACAGATCCCCGGCTTGCCGTGGCCCACGGTGACCACCAGGTTGGCGGTCTTGCGGCCGACCCCCTTGAGCCTGACGAGCTCCTCGACGGTGTCGGGGACCCTGCCGCCGTAGTCCTCGACCAGGCGACGGCTGACCCGGCGGATCGTCTCACCCTTCTGGTTGTAGAAACCGGCGGGGTAGATAGTCTTGGCGATGGTCGCAGAGGAGAGATCGGCCATGGTTTCCGGGGTGTCGGCGAGCCTGAAGAGGCGCTCGGTGGCCGGACCGGTGACCTCGTCCCTGGTGCGCAGGCTGATCAGGCAACTGACCAAGACGCGGAAGGGCGCCTGCTCGTCGACGACGGCGGGAGCGGGGTGGTAGGCGGCGGGGTCCGTGGGCGGCGGTCCCGCCCAGCGGCCCTCCTGGTCCACGGTCAAGGCCCGGGCGTCGCCGATGTCGGCGGCGACGCGGCGCAGGACGTCATCGATGTTGTCGTTGTCGATGGGCATCAGCCTAGACTGTTACTATCTAAGTAAGAGAAGATTTACCAAAGGGATACCAATAATACGCGGATCATCGATCTGGACAGGTCGTTGTGTTATCAGCAGTCCGAAAGGGGCTCGATTAGCGGTCGTCTCAATGAAGGCCCGGATGCCTAAAGTATCCCGGAAAGGATCAATCCGTCGCTGGTATTTGACCTCCAAGGGTATCCGCCTGTCACCAATTGTGATGATGTAATCGACCTCGGGTTGAGTGCCGCGTTCAGGGAGGTGGTTGAGTTGCAGAGCTGGAATATCTCGCAGAAAAGCGCCGACAACACTCTCCGCGATATGTCCGGCTTGAGAGCTCAATTCAGGAACACGTTCGAGCTCAACCGGATCCAAGGGGATTCTTTCTCCCAACCAACTACTCCGCAAACCATGATCACAGAGGCATAGCTTGAAAACGGAGCGGACCTTCTTCATCCGCAGCTCGAGGGGTCGGATGAGCCGCAACAGTAAAGCACCATCAAGAAACTTCAGGTAACTCAGGACTCTCTGCCAACCGACATCGGCATCCAGGCTTTCCTTCAGACTACGAACAAACAACGCTCTTCCCGGTGTCTGACCGATATATCGGCAGGCCAGTCGAAACAGTTCTTCGAGCAAGTCGGGATCACGGCGCCGACCCCCACTTTCGGAGAGACGCAGATCATGCTGGATGGCCCGTTTGATCACGTTCTCGTTTAACTGAGCGGCAACCACGTTCCAAGGCGCATCAGCGGCGCGGTGCACGATGGGATAACCACCGCGTTGCGAAAAGGCTGTAAAAGCCTCAGCCAGGGCCTCATCTACCTCCAGGTGAGCCAAATCCGTCCAACAGCGCTGATCCAACAGGATATCCCGCTCGAACAGCGTGGGTAAGTGCCCCTCCCTTTCCGCCAAGCCGCGCACGGCGGCAATCTCCCGTAACAGCAGTGTTCCAAGGGTGAAGGTTGAGATTCGACCAGCCAGGCTGTCCTTGCCCGCAGCTATCCTTAGAGAGCTGCTGCCGGTCAATAGAACCCGAACCGTACTGTGATCAACGAGGTGTTTAAGCTGGACCGCCCAGTCAGGGAGGTTTTGCACCTCATCGAGAAAGAGATAGGCGCGGTTATCCCGATGAGCCGCCTCATTCAATGTCTCACCGAGAATGGTGCGTTCATACCAATCAACCACTCTGAGCAGGGGCTCTTTTAGCTTCTTTAGCGAGGGCACCTCATCATACTGAACGCGCAGGATGCGCCGGGGATGCACGCCCGACTCCAACAACTCGTCGATAATCTGGAGCTGGAGGGTTGTTTTACCTACCTGACGAGGCCCCCTCAGGATGGTAATCGGCGCCAATTCGCTGTGCAGGCTTTTGAACAAGGGCGCGTAAGCCCAACGCCGGTATGACGGTAATACCGGCCCAGGTTTATCAACCCACCAAGGGTTTGTCCGACGGAAAAGGTCCTGGATATCAATATCAAGCATGAGCTCGAAGACGGCCTCCTAATAGAAGAAGTTGCGGGCCAGATCGAGGAAGTCCTGGCTGACCATCTTGGTCTCGCTGACCGCGTCGGTGATCTCGGCGGGGACGACGTCGACGCCCTTGAGGGCGGTCATGTAACCGTACTTCTTGGTGGCGATCAGATCGACGGCGCCGGCGCCGTAGCGGGTGCCCAGGATGCGGTCGAAGGCGCAGGGACTGCCGCCGCGCTGCAGGTGCGAGAGCACGACGTGGCGGGTCAGGTCGTTGGTCTTGCGGCCGAAGTCCGGGGCGAGCATCCTGCCCAGCGCTTTGGAGAGCTCCAGACCGATGCCGCCCAGATAGACGTGGCCGAACTCGTCCTTGGCCACGTCCTCCTGGTAGACCTCGCGGCCCTTCCACTCGGCGCCCTCGGCGACGACGACCAGGGCGTAGTGATAGCCGGCATCCCAGCGGCGGCGCAAGCTCCAGGCCAGGTCGTCGAGCTCGAAGGGCTGCTCCGGGGTGAAGATATAGTCGGCGCCGCCGGCCATTCCGCCGTAGGCGGCGATCCAGCCAGCATGGCGACCCATGGCCTCGACGATGAAGATCCGCTCGTGGCTTCGCGCCGTGGTGCGCAGCTCATCCACCGAGCGCATCACCCGCTCTACGGCGGTCCAGAAGCCGAAGGTGTAGTCGGTGACCGCGACGTCGTTGTCGATGGTCTTGGGCACGCCGACCATGGGCAGGCCGCGGTCGGAGAACCTGCGCGCCACGCCCAGGGTGTCGTCGCCTCCGCAGGCGATCAGGGCGTCCAGGCCCAGCTCCTTGAAATTCTTCTCGCACTGGGGCACCTCGACCTCGGCGTTCTTGCCGAAGGGATTGGTGCGGCTGGAACCCAGGATGGTGCCGCCGAGCTCCAGGATATCCTCGACCTCGGGCAGCCCCAGGGGGATGGTGAGCCGCTCGAGCAGGCCGCGCCAGCCCAGGCGCAGGCCGACGAATTCGTAATCGTATACCGTTACGCCGCGACGCACCGCGCCGCGGATGACCGCGTTGAGGGCCGGGGCGTCGCCCCCGCCGGTGAGGATGCCCACGCGCTTCTTAGCCAATGCCGACCTCCGGGTGAAGTGGAGAACTGACCTTCCAAGGATCACCTTGAAGGATAAAGCCCCGGCGCGGGGGGCGTCAACCGTGAAGATGGAAGAGAGCAAACAGAGGCGGGGAGCGCCGCCCTGAACCGGTCGAGGCCGGGGCCGCCCCGGGGACGCCCCTGATCATCAACCCACAGCGGGGGCGAAAGCGACCAGAGGATCATCGCTCTTTCTTGGAACAGCACCTATAGTCAATGGATTCTCAACGGAACCGCGAATCCTGCTCGGACTGAATAATAATCGTAAGCTGATAAAACTAAATGGCATCGTATACCGTGTTCGGACCGATACATGTATGTAACATGCTGTTAACATACGGGATGGGCTGTGATATTCTGCCACAAAAAGGGGGGTCAAAAAGTGGCAGAAAACCGAGCAAGCGACCGGCACATCAGTCGCCCAAATTGTAACCACAGGGCGCGCTATAAGTTGGCCGATGGCAGGTGTAAATGCAAGATATGTGGCAAGAATTATATACACCGAACCTAAAAGGGAGCACGGTGCCGCCGAGCTGGAAAAGCTCAAGGTGGAATAGATCGTCAACACCGACGGCTGGAAGGTCGTTAACGGGCTGTCATTCAACGGTTTTCACCACAGGCGGATCAACCGCGACAAGGCCCTGGCCAATGGCGAGGTGCGTATCAACAACCTCGATAGCTGCCGAGGCTTCGGCAAGCGACGGCTATCATCTTACAACGGCGGCTTCATCCGCAACGACAGGCTCTTTATCCGTGAAAGGACGTTCAGATTCAGCCATCGCGACGACGAAAACACTCTCGACTACCTGCAGGATGCACCGCTCAATTGGTCCGATCAGGTTACATGATGCCTTAGATAAAAGCAGTTGGCTTATAAACAGGAGCGCGCATGGAGCGAGATGCTTGTGACAGGCACCTGGAGCACCATATGCGTGGGAAGCCCGTAGCGACGTAGCTATACGCTGATAAACTGCTCTTCGCCGTTGGCCCCGATAACTATGCTGCGAACATAAGTGGCCTATTAACAAGCTTATATAATTAGATAACACCGTGGGTTAAGGTTGCCGGCTTAACATGATTCAGCATGGCCCAGTCTCAACCGCTTTTCGAAGGGTGTCGGAGTTTCGAGTCGGAGAGGGCTGCTCCGGGATCGTGTGTGATGCCAAGTAATTTAATAACAGGCAGTAAAGTCGTAGCGACTTGATCTTGCACAGCAAGGTAACCTTTTCGCCGAGCTGGTGTTTAACCGGCAGGTCTCTCCCGATCAGTCTGATTTGATCAGCTCAGCGTCCATTCCGCCACACTCAGCGAGCCGCCGTCTGTTCAAGTCACGCCGCGACGCCCGCGCCCGGCGGGTAACGAAAAACGGCGGGAGTCGCCTCCCGCCGTCGCAGACTGACCTTGATTACGGACCTACTTGTCGCCCTCGTAGCCCCGGCGGAAGGCGTCGCCGAAGGCTTTCAGGCTGGACACGAAGGCCGAGCCCAGCTCCTCGAGCTTCTTCTCGACCTCGGGCCAGGAGTCCTTGGCGCGCTCGGACCACTCGTCGAGCTTGTCGATGCTGATGCGGGCGCCGCGTCCGATGGCGGAGGCGACCTCTTCGATCTTCCGCTCGAAGGTGGGGCGGTCGAGCTCCTCTTCGTCCTTGACCTTCTCGTGAACCTCGTTGATGAAGTCTTCGTATTTCATGGTTTCCCCTCTTGATCCCCGGGCGGGGGTTTTGGTTTCTCGGTGGGCTCTTCGCCGTCGGACCGGGGTCGTAGCTCGCGGCGGCGGGCGTCGCGGGAGGCCACGGCCGAAGCGTTGAAACTGGAGCTGTAGGCGCGGCCGAAGAAGTTCAGGCTTTTACGGATATCGGGCCAGTGCTCGTGGAGCCACTGGGCCAGCCGGCGGGGGCCTCGGGAGAGCCAGCGCAGGGCCTGGCGCAGAGCGGCGAAGACCCGGCCCAGGGGTCGGAAGAAGCCCTCGATGAAGGCGCCGACCTCGGCCAAGCGGTCGCCGATCCGTCTGATCAGCTCCTGGAGTCGCATCGCATCGCCCCCCGCATCAGGAGGGTTCCCCGGCATCCGAGGCGGTCTCCTCGGCCTCCGACTCGGCGGCGTCTTCGGACTCGGTCGGTTCATCGTCGTCTGCGGCGTCGGCGTCCAGCTCCTCGGCCCGACCGGCCAGGTAGGTTCGCAGGTCATCGAGGAGGGCTTCCCAGCCGTGCTGGTACTCCTCGAGGTTGTAGAGCAGCTTGGGGCCGAGTTTCTCGAAGCCGCTGTGCACCAGTTCGAGGTGTGAGCCCTGCTTGCCCGGCTCGAGGCGCAGCTCGACGCTGGTCGGCTCGGGCCAGTCGTCGTCGAGCCAGGAGAGCCGCAGCAGCTCGGGCCTGCGCAGCTCGAGAACCTCGCCCCGGCTGGAGCGCTCGTGCCCCTCGCCGTCGCGCCAGTACTCGATGAAGCCGCCGCCCCGCTCCTCGGGCAGATCGACACGGCGCCCCCACCAGATCCGGCGGGCAGCCGGATCGAAGAGGGCCCGCCAGGCGTCCTCGACGCCCCGGGGCAGCTCAACGCTGATTCGCACCTCGTCCATCGTCCTCCTCACGGGCCGCGAAACCAACTTAGCACACCGGCCCGGATACTGTCACCCTCTTTCCGGGACGGCGCTCAACCGCCCCAGCCGTTGAAGTGGAGGAAGTCCCCGCGCGGCCGACGGGGCTGCCGGCGGGACTCGTCCTCGCGCTGCTGCTCGGTGAGCGTCGTCGGATCACCGGGATAACCGATGGCGATCGCCGCCTTGTAGACGTGGTCCTCGGGGAGCGGGAAATGCTCGCCCAGGGCCTTGCGCGAGTAGCCGGCCATCTGGTGGAAGACCAGACCCAGCTCGACGGCCTGGAGCGCCGCCAGCACCGTGGCCTGACCGACGTCGTAGGAGCTGAAGCGGTTGTTCTTGCCGTTGCGGGCGAAGTGTTTGCGGGTGACGCTGAAAGCCAACACCGGGGCTTTGCCGGCCCAGGCGTTGCCCTCGCTCAGGGTCTGGCGAGCCCGCTCGCGGGCCTCGGGGTCTTCGCCGGTGAAGACCAGATAATCCCAGGGCTGCTCGTTGAAGCAGGAGGGCGCCCAGCGGGCGGCCTCGAAGACCCGGGCCAAGAGCTCCAGGGCCACCTCGCGCTCGGGATCGAAGGCCCGGGGGCTCCAGCGGGCGGCGATCAGCTCGTTGATCGGCACCTCGGTGGCGGCGGGAAAGCGTACCGGTATGCGATCGTCCATTGTCACAGACTCCCCTCGAAGGTTAGTCGACTCCATTGAAGGATCCGAAAAAACGGGCTGTTTGGGAGCGGCCTGCCGGGCCGTTACTCCCCGGCCGGGAATGCTCCATTGTATTCAAGCAGGGACCATGCCTGTTCTGATTGCCTGTGATAACAACACTTACAAGTCAACAACAATCTGCTGTCTGAGCGTACCGAAGCTTACGTAAAGCTAGGTTCGCCACAGGTCACGCCCTGAGCGGTCGAGTTTGACTAACCGCCCCGCTACATGTAGATGACGATAATCACGCTTGTTATCAGCAGGTTACAATCACGATCCGGACGGGACCGGGTATGCGATCCCTCTTCACCGGCTTGATCCCGAGGCGACGGACAGCCGAAGACGGTCGGACGGCCGCAACGAGGTTAAAGTTCTATCATAAGAGAGTCGGCGGCCGCAAGGCAAGACGAAACACATGCTGCCACCCACTCCGCCGGAGGCCTGATTGAACCTGTTCATTGCGGTTCGACCACTTCAGCGGTACATACATAAAAGGACCCCGGAGGGTCTTTGCAAGCAGTCGCACGTCCGACCTGTCTCCCCGGTCCGCGCTCACTTCATGTGCTTCTTGCCCCGGAAGATGATGCTGGGCACGGTGCGCAGGATGATCAACAGGTCGAAGAAGAAGCTCTTCTTCTCGACGTAGATCAGATCGTACTTGAGCTTGTCCTTGGTGCGGTATTTATGGCGGCGCATCACCTGGAAGTAACCCGTCAGGCCGGGCTTGACGGCGTGGATGATCTCCCAGGCCTCCGGGGTGAACTCGTCGACCTGGCTGGGCATCACCGGGCGTGGGCCGACCAGGGACATATCACCGGTGATCACGTTCCAGAGTTCGGGGAGCTCGTCGAGACCCCAGCGCCGCAGGAAGCGGGTGAAGGGGGTGGTGTACCGCAGGTGGTTCTTGACCGGGTCCTTCGAGTTGCAGGTCAGGCTGTGGAACTTGACCATGGTGAAGGGCTCGCCGTCCCGGCCGACCCGGGTCTGGAAGAACAGCGGCCGTCCGACGTCGTGGATCAGCACGGCGGCGAAGATGATCTGGATCGGCAGGGTGAGCAGAAAGGCGGGGATGCCCAGCAACAGGTCCAGGATGCGGCTGGAACGGGCGTGACGACGCAACTGACGCTTCATTTCCGGCGTCAGGTGCGCTTCGTTGTCGGTGGTTGCCGTCGTCGCCTTGCTCATCGTCCGCTGTCGTTCAAGGTGAACCCAGGTCGCTGCCAGCTCAGTTGGTGCATTATCACCTATTTAGACCAGCAGGTCAAGGCGCGCGCCGCCGAAGTAGCTTAAGCCGTCCCGTTCCCGGCGCCGCTGCTCAGCCAAGGCTGGATATCCCGATTGGACGATCCTAACGTGGGGATCATCACAACAAACCGGACCAATATCTGTGTTGAATTCGAGCTGCTACGATGGAGTTACTCTCGAGACTCGCTTTGTTGTTGGCGTCAACTTGTTCAAGCATCTCACTGAGATGAGCGCCAATAGATGCAATGTCCCGCTGTCGGCTTATCATTACATTGTTAGCTTCCATGACCTTTGGCTGGGACGGGCAGCCAACCGGCTTCCCGCGACACTAAGGGCGGATCGAGGTTTATCGGCACAGATCGACTGCCGGTAAATGACGGCTAATTGCGCTAGGCATCATGGAACGCTATCGGACCAAATCAGACTGATTGGGAGCGGTTTACCGGGCCGTCATCCCGCACCCGAAAATGCTCCGTTATTGACAACAATTCTTTTAGCATACCCTTATTGTCTGTTATTACGATGCTTAAAAGTCAATAGCATCCTGCTGTCAGAGTATATACAAGTGTGTAGATATCTGGGTTCGCCAAAGACCAGGCCCGTATTGGCCGCCACGTTTCGACTGCCCGTCTTGTGAAGGGATCACTTAACTGTCACGGACCATGGTGGCACTGGATAACGTTCTGAGACATGCGGTCAGCAGGCAATCAGGCGCGCACATCGAGTGAGCTGCTTGTGGCAGGTACGCGGATTTTCACATTCCCAGGATGCCCGTAGAGACGTCACGCAGCTCCATTATCAACTGCCTGGCGCAACGGTCATCCATGATGGCGCATCGATCCTAAGCGTGTATTATCATATGGGATTATCACTTCTATCTGAACCGACTCGTTCAGCTAATAGATTGTCATTCAA
>CAZOOP010000063.1:0-11114 GCA_964581465.1 uncultured bacterium | reverse complement strand
TATCGGCCCTGATTTGGTCCGATGATGCCTACGGCATTGAGGAGTCAATAGTCTTTGTTGTCAGAAAAAACCCAGTGCGCTGATATCTGGGTTTGCCAAGGAAGACATTCTTCTTAATTGCATTTGGGATCAACACAGAAGATGAACAACACATTCGCAACCCGGGAAAGCCACCTCGGGAATGGTGCTCGGAGATTATCCCCAGCGGGGCGACAACCAGTGAAGGCGGATAGCCTTCGAAGCTGCTAATGCAGGCAATGGAGCGCCGTCTACAGATCCTTCGCCCACAGCCTGGTCGGTTGCTGATGCGGAACCAACAGCCTCCGGCTTCCAGCGGAAGCAAATGGAAGCCCAGGTATATCGCCATCAAGCAGCGGTATGACAATGGCGGCGACTATGAGCTATCAGGCGTTGAATGATAATCTATTAGCTGGATGAGTCGGTTCTTTTGCGAGTGATAACCCCTTGCATTTTTAAAATAGCTTGTTTTATGACAGGTATCTTCAGACTATCATCGCTATTATCAACAGGATAAAAACACGGGCAGGTCCGAAGAGAGTATACGATCCCTGGTTTTTCTGCATCGATTCAGTATCAGGTGGTAATCCCCAACGACTTGATAGCCCACTGCTCCGTCATTCGCTTACGGTCGATCCACGGGCGATCCATGGAGACGTTATCTCCTCCACTTGTCTCCGCTGTAGATAGAGGCGTCGTCCCCCCACTGGTCAACCGGCAGCCTCAACAAGTGAAGACCTGACTGAATGCGGTCTGCGGTTTGATATGGCCCTTGGATCATCTAGGCGCTTCGTCCGGCGACGCCATCGACAAGTCAAGCAAATCACTCGTAGCGGCTCTTTACCGCTATTTATTGGTTCAGTTGTTGTGATGATACCAACTGCAAGGCGCAGCTACCACTGTTCACGATCCGGGCCTGGTGGTCCGCCAGATGCAACCCATGAAACCACCGCAACCGGAGCCGGGGGAATGGTGAGGCGCCTGGGGATCGAACCCAGGACCCACGGCTTAAAAGGCCGTTGCTCTACCGACTGAGCTAGCGCCTCGTCGCGGCTCCCTCGGGCGGAGTGACAATCTAGCAGAAAACGGCCCGCAAGGTCAAGCACAGCGTGCTAGAGGGCGGAGAGGTCCTGGATCTGCCGGTTGGCCTGGCGCAGCCGTCGCCCCAGCACGCGCAGAATCTTGATCGCCAGGTTGGTGTTGCCGCGCAAAAGGTTGATGAACTGCTCGCGCTCCAGGCTCCACAGCTCGCTCTCCTCGCCGCAGACCACGTCGGCGGAGCGGGGCAGGTCGTCCAAGAGGGCCAACTCGCCGAAGTACTGGCCCGGACCCAGGGTGGCCAGCTCCCGGGAGCCGCCGTCGGGCAGCTTGAGCCAGACCTGGACCTTGCCCTCGGCCACGTAGAAGAAGCGGTCGCCGATGTCGCCCTGGTGGAAGACGACATCGCCCGCTGAGTAGCCGCGGCGCTCCATCAGCGCCGCCACGTCGCTCAACTCGGCCTCGTTGAGAGCGCCGAAGAGGGGGGAGCTGGCGATTTCCTGGGGGTCCATCTGGTTTCCTCCCGATGATTACCTGTGGCGGTGGAGGTTACGGCGGCGGTCGGCGTGGCGCTCGAGGGCCAGCTCGACGAGACGGGCGACCAGCTCGTTGTACTCCAGACCGTCGGCCACCCAGAGCTTGGGATACATGCTGATCGGTGTGAAGCCGGGCAGTGTGTTGACTTCGTTGACGATGAAGTGGCCCGTCGAGCGCTCGCGGAAGAAATCGACGCGGGCCATCCCGGCGATGTCCAGGGCGCGGAAGGCCGCCAGCGCCAGGCGCCGCACCTCGGCCTGACCAGCCTCGTCCAGGCAGGGCGCCGGGATCAACAGTTCGGAATCGTCGACGTACTTGGCGTCGTAGTCGTAGAACTCGTTGGCCGGGCGGATCTCTCCGGCGACGCTGGCCCGGGGGGCGTCGTTGCCCAGAACCGCGCATTCGATCTCATCGCCGGTAACCGCCCGCTCGACGATGATCCGCCGGTCGAAGGCCGCGGCGTAGTCCAGGGCGGCGCCGAGTCGCCGCCGGTCCTCGGCCTTGCGCACACCCACCGAGGAGCCCAGATTGGCCGGCTTAACGAACATCGGGTAGGGCAGCCGGGCCTCCAAACGGTCGATGACCGCCCGCCGATCGTTCTCCAACTCACGGCGCAGCACCGGTTCGAAGTCGCCGACCTCGAGGCCTGCGTCGCGCAGCAACGCCTTGGCCAACAGCTTGTCCATCGCCGCCGCCGAGCCGGCCACCCCGGCGCCGACGTAGGGCACGTCGACCAGCTCGAAGAGGCCCTGCAAGCAACCGTCCTCGCCGTAGCTGCCGTGGACCAGGTTGAAGACCGTGTCGACCTCGGTCAACGGATGTGACCGGCCCGGAGGCCGGGGGATGTCCCGGGGTTCGGGCAACGGAGCGACCGGCGTCAGGCCCACCCACTCCTCGGGCAGTCCCTCGCCGGGTACCGTGCCCAAGCGGGCGCGGTCGGCGAGCTGCTCGAGGATGTTGGGACCGGTGAACCAACGACCCGAGAGGGTGATGCCGATCTGGAGGACGTCGAAGCGCTCGGGATCCACGGCGTCGAGAAAGGAGCGGGCCGAGGAGAGGGAGACCTCGTGCTCTCCCGAGCGGCCGCCGAAGACCAGGGCGAGGCGGTAGCGTTTGATCATGGGTTCAAGGGTTTGCTTGATGGCGCGACAGCCGGTGTTTTCGGAATGCCGTGGTTTCCGTCAGGCTCGGGGTTCGATAAAGATGGAGAATCGACGCGAAAAAGAATCCATACCCAACAGTATAGAAATGTAAGCCGACCCCTCTCTCCGGGTTGAGAGCAAACACCGCGGGAGGGGGCAAGCCGGTTATGTTTCAATATGAAGGATACCAGAGCGCGCCGAGCAAGGGAAGCTTCCGGAAGAGCCGACTCCCGGCGAGACCTTGGCGAAGCCGAATGAGAGCCCTCGCGCCTGGCCCGGCGTTGGCACGTTTCTTGCGGATGGGGAGCGCGCGGTTTCATGCCCGGCGACCCCGCCCTGCTGCAAGAAACGTGCCAACGCCTCCCGCGCCGCGGACCTGGAGCGCACGACGGGACGAAGGCTTCTTCGCCGAGGTCTCGCCGGATGAGGTGGTCGAGCCGGGTTAGCCGGCGTAGAGCCTCTGCGGTCCGGCCAGGCCCTTGAGTTGGTGCTCGCCCAGGTAGTCGAGACCGCAGCCGCAGGCCTCGTTGACGGCGGCCGAGGCCAGGATGGTGCGGCCCAGCTCGCTGGAGAGCCCCTGGATGCGGCTGGCCACGTTGACGGGCTCGCCGATGACGGTGTACTCGAAGCGTTTGGGAGCGCCGATGTTCCCGGCGACGACCTCGCCGGTGTGCAGTCCGATACCGACGCGCAGCCGGACCTCCATCTCGCCGGTGTTGTTGAGGGCCTCGACGCGGGCGACCATTTCCCGGGCACATCCGAGGGCCCGGGCGGTGTGGCCGGGATCGTCGAGGGGGGCGCCGAAGACGGCCATCACGGCGTCGCCGATGAACTTGTTGACGTAACCGCGGTACTCGTCCACGGCGGCCACGGTGGTGGCGAAGTAGCGGTTGAGCAGGCCGACCAGGCGCTGGGGGTCCAGCCTGCCGCTGATGACGGTGAAGTCGCGGATGTCGGCGAAGAGGACGGTCACCTCGCGCAGCTCACCGCCCAGCTTGGGCGGTTCGGCCAGCAGGCGGTCGCGGACCTCGGGCGAGACGTAGCGGCCGAAGACCTCGCGCATCCGTTCTCGTTCGAGCAGGCCTTCGATCATTTGATTGATGCCGTCGCCGAGGCGGCCGGCTTCGTCGCGGCTGGTGACGGTCACGGTTCCCTCGAGGTCGCCGCGGCTGACCTCACGCGTCACCTCGGCGGCCCGGGTGAGTTGGCGGGAGAGCTTGATGATCAGCGAATCGGCCACCCAGCCGCCCAGCAGCAGCGCGATCCCGGCGATAATGGCCAGCGGCAGCAACAGAGGGTTGTCCGGATCGTAGGAGAATAGATAGAGCCACATGACGAGGATGGGCAGGGCGCCGACGACAATGTAGAAGTAAATCAGCCGCTTGCGGGTGTTGGTTGGGGGCAGTCCGCTCTCCTCGGCCAGGCGGCCCTCGGGGAAGAAAGCCACGATCAGCCGGCGCATCGCCCAGGACGAACCGTAGTAGGCCACCGAGGAGGCCAGCAGGCCCACGAAGAAGACGATCATCGCGCGCTGTCCCAGGATGACCACGTGCCCCTCGACCAGGCTGGGCACCAATATGGTGAACAGCAGGAGGGGCAGCAGCCAGGCGGAGCCGGAGAGCAGGGCCGCCAAGGCGGGGAAGCGCAGCAGGCGTCGGCGGGCCTTGCGGTCGGCTCCGTTGCCGCCGCGGCGCAGGCGTCTGATGTTCTTGAGCACCGGCCATTGGTGCCAGGCGATCAGGCCGATGATGATGGGAAAGACGGCCACGCTGTAGTAGTTACCGAAGGTGGTCAGGTCGCTGGGCGTGCCGGCGAGAGCCTGGGCGGTCGCCATGGCTGCGCCTTCCATCGGCGTGGAGTACATCAGGAAGACGTTGAGCGCCACGGCCAGCCCGTTGGCGATCACCACCCAAGAAAGGGGCCAGAGGAAGTGGCCCAGATGGATGGGGCGGTGGGTCTTGGCGGTTGTGGTCATTATCGCCTTAAAAGCAGTCGAGTGGAGGTTCCATCCTCTTCGGCTCGATTGCTGATTATCGTGGGGGGTGCAGGTGGGGAGGGATGGGATCAGAGTGAACTCATCCGGGATTCGTGGCTATCCCAGAAACGCTTGACTGCGACCTCGCCCCTGCTACGCCAACGATCAAGGCGGTTGTTTGAAGCTCGGTGTTCACCATTGTATCGTCACAGGCCGGACTTGCTGTTAATCGCAACACTTCCGCGTTTCAGCGTCGTTTCTCGATCACCTGATGGCCGATGCCTGGATAGGTCTCCGTCGTAGTGAGAGTCGACCAACCAGTCATCCAAAGCGCATATTCGCCCTGGGGCGCTCCCACCGGCATTTGCCGCACGTGTTTTGGAACCAGGGTTAAACGTCAACTCACGATGGGCGCCGTTGCTCCACAGACGGCGCAGCGGCCGTCCTCCAGCGCTCCGAGGGTGGTGCGGTAGCCACCACGCTTGACCAGTACGGCGCCGCAAGCGGTGCAGCGGGTGTCGTTGGCCCCGGGCTCCAGGGCCAGATTGCCCAGATAGACATGGCGAAGCCCGGCCTCCCGGGCCGTCTCACGGGCGCGCAGCAGGGTACGCTCCGGCGTCGGCGGCGCGTCGAGCTTCCAGGCCGGATGGTAGCGCGAGAAGTGCAGGGGGGCCGTTGGATCGCGCTCGGCCAACCAGGTGCAGAGCTCGCGCAGCTCTGCGGGATCGTCGTTCTCGCCGGGAATGAGCAGGTTGGTGATCTCGACGTGGGCCGGTGAGGCCAGGGCGGCTTCGAGATTCGCCAGCACCGGGGCCAGGCTCCCGCCGCACAGCTCGCGGTAGAAACCGTCTCGGAAGCTCTTCAGGTCGAAGTTGAAAGCGTCGACGAGACCCGACAGCTCGGCGAAGGGCTCGGGCTCCAAGTAGGCGTTTGAGACGCAGACCAGGGCCAGGCCGCGCTCGTGGAGCGGTCCGGCGCAATCCTTGACGTACTCGAACCAGACGAGGGGCTCTGTGTAGGTGAAGGCGACGCCGAGGCTACCGGGACGATCGGCCGTTTCGGCCAGCTCGGCGGGCTCGATGCGCCATGTCGGGGCGTCGCCCTGGCTGATCACGTGATTCTGACAGAAGACGCAGGAGAGGTTGCAGCCGTTGGCCCCCACTGAGAGGATCGCTCCGCCGGGGTGGAAGTGGTAGAGGGGCTTCTTCTCTATCGGATCCAGGGAGAGGCTGACCGTCTCGCCGTAGGCGGCGGCGTATAGCACGCCGTCCCGGTTCTCACGGAGGCGGCAGACACCCCGGCGCCCCGGAGCGATGCGGCAGCGGTGCGGACAGAGCTCACAGCGCAGCGCGCCGTTGTCCAGCGGAGACCAGTATTCGGCTCGACGTGTCAATCCTCCAACCTCCCGCGGGCCAGCAGGTACTCGGCGTAGGCCAGATCGACCGCGCCGGTGATCTTGAAGAGCTGTGGGCTGCCCGGCACCAGCGAAACCGGCTCGCCGAGGGCCTCGACGAGGGCGGCGTCATCGGTGGCTTCGTCGAGCACGTCGTCGTGCTGAGCGTAGCAACGCTTCAGGAGATCGTAGCGTGCGCACTGCGGGGTCTGGGCCAGCCAGACGCGGCGCCGGTCCAGGGTCCGCTCGACCAGGGAGCCCTCGGCGGCCAGCTTGACCGTGTCGACGGCGGGCAGGGCGGCCAGGGCCGCCCCGACGTCCCGAGCGGCCGCGATGCACTCCCGGAGCACCCGGCGAGTGATCAGCGGGCGGGCGGCGTCGTGAACGACGACGATCTCGACTTCGGCCAGGGCCTCCAAGCCGTGACGGATCGACTCCCAGCGCTCCTTGCCGCCGGTGACCACGTTGAAGGTCCGCCCCAAGCGGCTGAGTTCTAGGGCCGTGCGGCTCTCGAAGCCCGGCGGCGCGGTGACTACCAGATCGGCGAACTCCCAGCGCGACAGCAGGCGGCTGCCCGCCAGACGCAGCACCGAGCCCATCCCCAGCGGAGCGAACTGCTTGGGCAGCTCTCCGCCAAAGCGGCTGCCCACGCCGCCGGCGGCCAGGATCAGGCCCACGCGGGGTCGCTTCGCCGTGTCTTTCTTGTCGCCCTTCGAATCGCCCATTGAATCATCCATGCAGACGCACCTCCCTGTTCATTGTAACTCAAAGGGCGACGGCGAACCAAGGCGTCCGCCTTGCCATCGCCGCCCGGCGGCGTTATTATCGTCGCCCCGCGGGGGGAAAGGAAGGTCGAGCATGCAACTGGAGAGCATCGGGGCGGCGCTGCTGCTCGGGCTGGCCGTCGGTCCGACCTGCCTGGCGGGCATTTCCGCCTTCTACCTGCCGCTGCTGCTCAGCGAGGAACGGCGGGACCTAGCCGCCTCCTTCCGCTTCTTTCTCGTCTTCAGCCTGGGCCGGCTGACCGGCTACCTGACCGTGGGCCTGATCGTCGGCCTCATCGTCGAGTGGAGCCGGGCGGCCCTCTTCGAGCTCGAATGGCTCCCCGCCGCCAGCGAGCTGGCCGCCGGGGCGCTGATGCTGGCCTGGGGTCTGCTCAAGCGCTTCCCCGGCAAGAGCTGGTGCAAACGGATCACCAAGGGCGAGCGCAAGCCGCCCACGGCCTACCTGGTGGGCCTGGCCACCGGGCTTTCCCTCTGCCCCCCCTTCATCGCCGCCATCCTGGGCGCCAGCGGCGCCGGCAGCCTGCTGGGATCCATGGCCTTCTTCCTGGCCTTCTTCTTCGGCACCACCCTCTGGTTCGTCCCGCTGACCTTCACCGGTCTGCTGACCCGCTACCCCAAGCTGCGCAGCTTCGCCGACTGGCTCGTCCTCATCAGCGGCGCCGCATTCGTGCTGATCGGCCTCTACCACCTGCTCGCCCCGGCCTAGACCGCCACCGGCGATACCCGGTTCGCGCGTCGCTGTAGGTCCGATCCGCCTTTGGCACGTTTCTTGCGGATTCGCGCGAGGGTATGTGCGGCGAGCTACCTCGCTCTGCTGCAAGAAACGTGCCAAAGGCGGATCGGACCGGTGGTAGGCCCCGGTTTGCGGTATCGCCGGTGGCGGCCGATGTCGACCGGGAGCCTCAGAGGGCAACCCCGGCGGATTCACCGATACGAGCTTTATCCCCCCTTAGTGATACCGCCCCGTCTCGTGAACCGACCGGGCAATTGACCTCCCCAGAGAAACCGCCAAGTGGACCCCCTGCTGATCTACCAAGCTCTGCTGGTGCGTTTCGGCCCCCAGCACTGGTGGCCGGCCCGCACCCCCCTGGAGGTCTGCCTCGGGGCGATATTAACCCAGAACACCAACTGGTGCAACGTATGCCGCGCCCTGGCGGCTCTCGAGGAGGCCGCCGATTTCGAGTTCCGGGCTCTCGAAGCCCTGTCGGAGGAGGCGCTGGCCCGGTTGATCCGCCCGGCGGGCTACTACAATCAGAAGGCTCGCAAGCTGCGTGTGTTCTTCGCCTGGTTGAAACGGGAAGCCGATGGTGAACTGGAAAACCTGTCCAGACGGTCGACGGCCGAACTGCGCCGGGAGCTGCTCGGACTGTGGGGCATCGGTCCGGAGACCGCCGACTCCATCCTCTGCTACGCCCTCGGGCGGCCCGTCTTCGTCGTCGACGCCTACACCCGTCGCGCGGCGCTGCGCCACGGCTGGATCGATGCGCGAACGGACTATGACGGCCTGGCGGAGCGTTTCACTCGGGGGCTGCCCACCGTGACCGCGGTCTACAACGAGCTACACGCGCTGCTCGTCCGGTTGGCCAAGGAGCACTGTTGCAAGCGCAACCCGCGCTGCGCCGGCTGCCCCCTGGCCTGGTTGGGGTGGAGCGGTTGAGTCCGATAAAACCGACACTCAGCACAACGACAACCCGGCGTGTTATCATCACGCCGACACCCTAACCCCGACGAGGCGATGCCCCACTACTTCATCTTCGGCGACTACGGTCACGACGAGCCGACGCTGAAACCGGCGGGTCCGCCCCGCCCTCTGGATCTGATCCACGCCGCCGATGAATCCGCTGCCCTCTTCCGCTTCCTGGATCAGGGCCACCAGCTCGAGTTCACCCGGGGCGACCTTTACGCCGTCGAGGTGCCCCAGTTGCCCGACCCCGGTTTCCTCGAGCTGCTGCGGATCGATAGACAGGTGAGGAAAGATGACCGCCCGCGTCCTTAAAGCCACTCTCGCTATCGGCCTGGCGCTGCTGGCCGGTTGCAGCGGCTACCGCTACTTCGACCGCGCGCCGACCACGGAGTTGGGCGGCTGGACCGCCCAGGGCGGCGACGTGTCACGGAGTTTCTCAGGCCAGACCGAGCTCGCGCCGCCCCTGGTCGAGGTCTGGCGCCGCGACGACGGCCTCTGCCCCTGGGGCGTGGTCGCCTCGCGGGGCGTGCTGGTCTTCGCCGGGCTCAACCAGCTCATCCTGGGGCTGGACGCCGCCACGGGCGAGTTGCTCTGGCGCTGGGAGCTGCGGGACAATCCCAATGGTCCCCCGCAGATCCTCGGCGACAAGGTCTACCTGAGCTTCGATCTGCCGGCCTACCAGGTCTGGTGCCTGGACCTGGCGACGGGCGCCCGGCTGTGGGGCCGCGCTCCCGATGAGCCGCCCCGGGCGCTGCTGGCCGTCGAGGACGGACCCTGGATCCTCTCCAACCGCCATCTCTACCAGCTCTCCGCCCTCGAGGGCGAGCTGCTCGAGAAGATCGAACTGCCCGGTCGTCCCCTGGCCGGTCCCCCGGCGCTCTGGAACGGCGAACCGGCGCTGCTGCTCAAGGACGCCAAGGGCGCCGGGCTGTGGGGGCCGAATCTTGACGAGCCGCTGTGGTACGACGGCGAGCCCGTCGCCGGACCGCTGATCGCCGACGACGGCTCGCCGGTTTGGATCGACCGCGACGGCGCGGGACGACGCGTTGATACCATCTCCGGCGGCGTCATCAGTCTGGGACGCCCGCTGAGCTCGCCGCCGGCCGGTCTGGCCGCCGCCGACGCCGGGGTGCTGGCCCTGGCCCGCAACGGCGAGCTGGCCCGCTGGTATCTCGACGGCGACGCCGAGCCCCAGCCCCTGCTGCCGCCGGGCGGCGTGACCCTGGTTCCGCCCCTGATCACCGGGGGTTACCTCTGGATCTCCCGAGCCGAGAACGGCCTGGACTGCCACGCCCTGCCCCCGGCCTCCGCCGAGCCGCTGTGGACCTGGGAGACCGACCGCGCCGTGCTCTCGACCGCCGTGGTCGGCGGGCTGCTCGTCGTCACCACGGCGGGGGGCGAGACCGTGGCCCTGGCCCCGGCGGGCGACGTCCCCCTGGTCGACGAGGAGCCGGTTGTCGAAGAAACGGAGGGCGCGAGCGAAGAAGGGGAGGACGGCGAAGAGGATGAAGAGTACGCGCCGTTCATCGACGAGCCCGGGCGGGGCTCCGATAACGACCCGCCGGCGGACCCACCGGCAGTAGAGGTTGACGGGTAGGCTTCTGCGCTCTTATCGCATGTACGGGAGGACCTTCGGGTTCTCCCGTTTGACCATCACCGTCTGCGCGGGAAAAATGGAAACGGGTAGACCCGAAGGTCGGCCCCTACGGTATGCGGGCGGCGGGGAGGCAGGGAACCGGTTCCAAACCCACTCCATATGATGATAGCTAACGGAATGGGATTATCACTCGCACCTGAAGGGACTAATCCGGCTAATAGACTGTCACTCACTGCTTTATAGCTATTTATCGACGCCATTGTCATACCGATGCATGGTGACGATGCACCTGTACCTGTGTTGAGTTCCGCCGGAAGCCGAAGGCTATTGGTTTCATTCAGGTTTCAACCAGGCTGTGAGTGAGGGATCTGCTGACGACGCTCTATTGACTGCTTTAGCAGCTTCAACCGCTATCCTCCTTCCCTGGTTGACGCCTCGGTGCTGGTTTTTACCAAGCGACCTTCTCGAGGCGGCTTTCCTGAGTTGCGAATACTTGGTTCAGTTTATGGTAAGGCTCCCAAAGGAGTTGTTACACATTTATATACAGGTATGTATCGCTAATAGCTTGTTATTATGCGCCTTTTAGCTATGCAAGCTTCACTGCCCGTGCGTTGCCTGGTGGCAAATAAACAGATGTGCTCTAGGCTGACGCCGAGAGTCGTGAAGTCGCGACTTCAAACATAACCCCGAGTTTCACCGTTTAAGGATGCTATTTGCTTACTATTAGAGACATTACCTGATATGAATACTTTTGGAGTATCGATCTGGAGCCATTCATGAGGTAGTTGTCAGCAATTTCGCTTTGGGACACCTTAACGCTTATGGATCATCATATATCGTGATAATCTTGCAGTCACGAGAGTTACCGGGATGCTATCCTGCCACAAGTGAAGGAGGCGATGTGGCAGATGGCTTAAAGAGTAATCCCGACAGGCACGTCAAGTG
>CAZOOP010000062.1:0-12088 GCA_964581465.1 uncultured bacterium | reverse complement strand
CGCACCTGGGACACTTGACGTGCCGGTCCCTCGTCCTGCTCCTCCCTGCCACATTACCCCCTTTGTTGGTGGCAGGAAAACAGACTTGCTCACGCCGATATTAATACCCAACTGCAATAGCTGATGTTCATCTTCTGTGGTGATCCCTAATTATTTGATGCTCTCCTAGCGCCAGCTCATTGCCATCTACACTAAGCTTGATGTAACGGCTCCCCGGAGCCGTTTTTTTCTTGGATTATCACCGGCGAACGTATAGACTGAGATCATAGCTTATTGAATTATCCTTTCATTAAGCCCGTTGAGCTTAGAGTCCCTTTTAACCAAGGATTCCATCAGGTTATCCGCCAGCCGCAAACGAGGTCAAATGCCCCAAAGCGTTGGAACGCCAACCAGCCCCATGCGCGCCCTGGTCGTCGACCGCTACGGCCCCATCGAGGATGTGGAGCTCCGTGAGATGCCTTGCCCCGTCCCCGGCGCGGGCGAGCTGCTGATCCGCGTTCGGGCGGCTTCGATCAACTCCGCCGACGTGCGGATGATCCGCGCCCGCCCTTTCTTCGTGCGCTTCTTCAGCGGCTTCATCCGCCCCCTCGGAGGCATTTTGGGACCCGACGCCGCCGGCGAGGTGATCGAGGTCGGCGGGGGTGTCACCAGGTTCAAGCCGGGGGACCGCGTCTGTGGCGATCTCATGGACTCCGGCGCCGGCGGCTTCGCCGAGTATCTAACCACCACGGAAAACCTGCTCGCACCCATCCCCGAGGGGGTCTCCTTCGCCCAGGCGGCGGCGCTGCCCGTGGCCGGCCTGACGGCCCTGCAGAGCCTCCGCGACGCCGGTGGAATCCAGCCGGACTGGGAGGTGCTCATCGACGGCGCCTCAGGCGGCGTGGGCACCTTCGCCGTACAGTTGGCCAAGCGCTTCGGCGCCGAGGTGACCGGTGTCTGCAGCACCGGCAAGCTGGAGCAGACCCGCGCCCTGGGCGCCGACCACGTCATCGATTACACGGTCGAGAACTTCACCAGAAACAATAAGAAATACAACCTGATCCTCTCCTGCAACGGGGTCCAGAGCATCTTCGCGTACCGACGGCGCCTCAAACCCGGCGGGACCTTCGTCTCCGCCGGCGGCAGCCTGGGGCACATTTTCACTTCGATAATCCTGGGCAAACTGCTGGCCGGATCCACGGGCAAGAAAATTACCAACCTACACGCCCACGCCGACACCGACGACCTCGAGTATCTACTCGAACTCGTAGCCACCGGCGGCATCACTCCATTGATCGAGCGCAGCTACCCCCTCGAGCGCGGCGTCGAGGCCCTTTCCTACGTCGACGCCGGCCACGCGCGGGGCAAAATCGTCCTGACCATGGAGAAACCAATATGAAGGCCGTCGTCTACAAGCGCTACGGACCGCCCGAGGTCCTGCGCCTCACCGAGCTGCCCAAGCCGGAGCCCCGCCCCGGCGAGGTGCTGATTGCCGTACGCGCCACGACGGTCACCGCCGGAGACTGCCGGATGCGCCGGGCCGATCCCTTCATGGTCAGCTTCTTCAACGGCCTGTTCCGTCCACGCCGTATCCCGGTGTTGGGTTTCGAGCTGGCCGGTGTCGTCGAGGCCGTCGGCGGGGGCGTCGGCAGCTTCCGACCCGGCGACGAGGTCTACGCCTTCAACGGCTTCGGCTTCGGCGGCTACGCCGAATACCGGAGCCTGCCCGAGTCCGGGCCTCTCAAGAAGGGCGTCGTCGCGCTCAAGCCGAAGAACCTGGACTTCGGCGAGGCCGCCGCCGTGCCCACCGGCGGGATCACCGCCGCAGGCTTCCTGCGCGCGGCCGAGCCGTTGTCCGGGCGGCGGATGCTGATTTACGGCGCCTCGGGCTCCGTCGGCACCTTCACCGTCCAGTTGGCCAAGCACTTCGGCGCCGAGGTCACCGGTGTCTGCAGCACCGGCAAACTGGAGCAGACCCGCGCCCTGGGCGCCGACCACGTCATCGACTACACCGCCGAGGACTTCACCGCCGCCGACGCCCGCTACGACGTCGTCTTCGACGCCGTGGGCAAGCTGACGCCCTCGCGGGGCAAGCGGGTCCTGACACCCAACGGTGTCTTCCTCTCGGCGATGAAAAACCCGGCGAGCCGAACCAGGGACCTGGAGCTGCTCACCGAACTGATCGAAGCCGGCGTGGTGCGCCCCGTCATCGACCGCCGTCACCCCCTCGCCGAGATCGTCGAGGCCCACCGCTACGTCGAGACGGGTCACAAGCGGGGCAACGTCGTCATCGACGTCGCCTGAGGGGTTCATTTTGCATGGCGGGGGATGATGAATCCGCGCCACAAGGTTGATTGAGTTAAACCTAAACGTACGGCCGGGACTTTAGTCCCGACCGGTTTATTCATTCATTTTCAGCCATAGTAATGATTGATGCGGATTTCCTTATGAAAGGCTTTTTGACAGATTGAGTGGAAAAATTTGAAAAATGATATTTTAGCGGCTATAATAATGTTAGGTTTAAAAATGAGGAGGGCTTTGTGTATACGATTAGTACTATTATTGTCGCATTTTTGTTTGTAACTCCACTTATTTCAACTGTATGGTGGATGGTAAGAAACCGCAGCTTTCTCGAAGGTTTACCTATTATTTTAGCTTGGGGCTTTCCAATTACTTATGGTGCCTTAATGCGGATGTTTTATGACTTGGGTGATGCTGATACTAAATTAACCTTAACAATAATTGGTGGTATTTGGGTGTTTAGCATGATAATTTCGATATTGATTGGAGCCAAAAAGGAAAGAGGTAGATTAGGTATTGTAATAGGATGTATTATACCAGTATTTAATATTGCAATTATGTTAACAAGAAAATCGAGAGAAGAAATTCGTTTAGAAGAAGAGGAGAAGAAAGCACGCTGGAAAGCTCAGGCAGAGAAAAATGAGCGTGAAAGAGTTGCACGGATGAAGCGCCAAGCTGAAATGCTAGAACAAGGACAAACAGAAAGATTTAAACGTGGTGATGAAGTATATTGGAAACAGGGAATGAAGGATGATTCACTTTCTCAGCTAAAAGAACCATTTATAATTATGAAAGAAGTTTTGCCAGAAGATAGGATGGTTAAAATTGGTGCAGGTCTTGCGTATAGTAGCGAAATTATAACTAAAGATGTTGATGTTGGTAGATTAACAAAAATAAAACCTATCAATTAATAATTTAAACTATTTGTGAAATCGGCCGGGTTGCAAGACCCGGCCTCGTGTTACTTAAACGCACGGTGCGGTATCGCGCTACTTCAGCGCACCGACGACGCTCTCTGCGGCGCGCAGCACCGCACCCGAGCGGACCAGCTCGGCGGCGGCGTTGTTGTCGTCGAAGAGCGGCCGGTCCTCGTCCAGGTGGGCCACCTTCCCGCGCAGCATTTCGTAGACCTTCCCCGTGGCCGGAGCGAACTCGACCTCGCGGAAGTCGCGGGCCTGGCAGGCGGCGATGATCTCGATGCCCAGTACGCCGGGCAGCAGGTTCATGATCTGGCGGGTCTTGAGCGTTGTGGTCCAGCCCATGCTGACGAAGTCCTCCTGGTCGGCGGCGGCGGGGATGCTGCCGATCGCCGCCGGGGTGGACAGAACGCGGCTCTCGCAGACCAGGGAGCCGGCGGTGTACTGGCTGAGCATCAGCCCGGAGAACATCCCGCCGCCGTGGGTCAGGAAGCCGGGCAGTCCCTGGGAGAGGGCCGGGTTCATCAGGCGGTTGAGCCGCCGCTCGGAGAGCACACCGGCGGTGACCAGGGCCGTGGAGACGTACTCGAGGGCCAGGGCCATCGGGGTGCCCTGGAAGTTGGCCCCGGAGATGACGGCGTCGTCATCGGGGAAGAAGACGGGGTTGTCGCCGACGCCGTTGAGCTCGGTGAGGAAGACCTCGTGGGCGTGGCGCAGCGCGGTGCGGGCCGGTCCGGCGGACTGCGGCGTCGAGCGCAGCGAGTAGGCGTCCTGGACCTTCTTGCCCGGCCGCTGAAGCAGCGGGGAGCCCTCGGTCAGCCGGCGGATGTTCTCCGCGGTGTCGATGGAGCCCTGATGGCCCCGGGCGGCGTGAAGGCGCGGATCGTAGCCCGACATGTTGACGTTGAGGACCTCGAGGGTCATCGCGGCGGCGATGTCATGGGTCTTGATCCAGGTGTCCATCTCGAGCAGCAGCAGGGAACCGACGCCGGTGATGAAGTTGGAGCCGTTGATGGCGGCCAGGCCGTCGCGGGCCTCGAGGGTGATTGGTTGGACCCCGGCGCGCTCCATGGCCTGGGCGCCGGGCAGGCGCTCGCCTTGGTAGAAAGCCTCACCCTCGCCCATCAGCACCAGGGCCATCTGGGCCTGCGGCGACAGGTCGCCGCAGGCGCCGACGCTGCCCCGATCGTAGACCACCGGGGTCACCCCGGCGTTGAGAATCGCGGCCATGGTCAGCGGCACCTCGCGGCGGCAGCCCGAGTTGCCGTGGACGATGACGTTGATCCGGCTGGTCATCGCGGCGCGGACCCATTCCTCGGGGACGGGGTCGCCGATCCCGGCGGCGTGGGAGTAGATGAGGTACTTCTGGTACTCCTGGGTCTGCTCCGGGGTCAGCACCGTTTCCGAGAACTCGCCGATGCCCGTGGTCACGCCGTACATGATCTCGTGGTTGTCGATCTTCTTCTGGCACATCGCGCGACAGTGGTCCACGCGCTCCAGGGCCGCGGGATCGATCTCGACCTGCTCGCGCTCCACCGCGACGCGGCGCAGCTCCTCCAGGCTCAATCCGCCACCCTTGATGACGACGACCATGCGCACCTCCGTTGTTTGTGACTGTGAGTGTCTGTCCTGCCAACGGCGGCGATGATACAACCCCGGGCGATGAAAAGCAACGCGGGGCGGGGGCGATAAGATGGTCAAGCAGTTCGGGCGGAGAGCCTGCTCCCCGCCGCCCCATTCAAAACGGCATTGCTTACGGCCCCTTGCGGAGTCGGGGTTTCTATCCCAACCGTTTTTCAGTTCATCGATCACGCCGGTTCAGCGCTGCTTCCGGATTGCCGCTATAATGGACCCACTAGAGGAATGCCGAGTCCATGCATTGGGCACGCGCGTCAACCTGTCTGAGACGGATCGCCTCAGCGCCTCTCCACGGTAAACCGTAGCGCCGATATCCCAAGACCGCTCGGAATGATAGCAATAGCTAAGGGTTCCGTCGGTGGCCCTGATTACGACGACCGCCATTGAGGCATGGTTCGAACCGCTTCTTGGCAGTCATTTCCACCACTGAAAAGGGGCCGACCCTCAGGTCGGCCCCTACCCGTTTTACACTCACTCAACGCCAATCGACAAGATAAACCAACCATAGACCGCCGTAGAGCTCGCCGTTGACCGCGTCGGGCCGGTTGTCGTAGTTGTCGGCGCGGGTGTAGCTTATCGCCGCGCCGAGCTCCCAGCTCCGCGAGGGGGTCCAGGCGGCCTCGAGGCGGTAGTCCCGGGTCTCCTCGACGATGCCCGAGGGGAAGGGCTCGCTGCGGAAGCCCTTGGCCGCCCATTCGTCGGTGATCCGTCCCTCGCCCTTGCGCTCTAAGGCGACATCCAGGCCGGCGGACCAGGCCGCATCCAGCACCCAACTCAGCCGGACGCTCCAGCGATCGGCGTCGTTGCCTCCGGGATAGCCCAGGGGGCGGTCCAGGTAGAGCAGCTTGTTATGGTCGGGCAGGACGTTGTAGGTCCAGTTCCAGACCTTGAGGTACTCCAGCTCCAGGGTCAGTCCCGGCAGACTGAAGGGGTCGGCCCAGCCGCCGCCGGCCAGGAACCCGATGTGTGGCGGCTCGAGATCGTCCTCGTACTGGTAGTCGTCGATCATCAACTGGCCCCAGAGACGATAGCCCGGAACGGGGACAATGTCGAAATCGATCTGCCAGAAGGGGTTGTCGTTGTGAACCCGCCCGGAGAGCTGCTCGACGTAGTGCAGCATCAGCGGGTTGAGGTAGGAGAGGTCCAGCGCGCGGCCTTCGCCGCCATAGACCGTGGCCTCGCCCAGTCCGATGACAACGCCCGGAGCGATGTTCCAGGCCAGCCGGTGACCGGTCAGGTAGCGGTTGAAGTAGTGCCGCTCGCCGCCGTAGTCCTCGCGCCAGATGTCCAGGGAGCTGTGGAAGTAGCTGAACCGCAACGGACCCAGATCGACGGCGTAGCCGAAGCCGTCAGTGGCCGGAGCGCGTCCCGAGAGCAACAGCGAGCCGCCCAACCCGCGTCCCCACTGGACCTGATCGCGCCCGGCCCAGGCGCGGAACCAGTCCGTTGGATTCCAACTCAGATAGCCGTAGTCGAACTGGGCCGAGATGCCCGCCTTCCACTCCAAACCCCGCCAGTCCTCGTCCCGCAGACCGTCGGTGTCGGCTTCGGCCCGCGCCCACAGCGCCAGCTCGTCGCCGTAACCCGCCCCCAGCAGGGGATAGAAACGTTCACGGTGATGGAAACCCTCCTCAACGGGCTCCGGCGGGATATCGACAGCTCCCCCCAGCCCCGGGGGCAGCTCCCACTCTACCAGCCGATAGCCACCGTCCAGGCGGACCCGGGCGCCGAGCTCCAACTGCGGCTCGAAGACCTCCTCGGCGGCGTGATCGGCCCGGTCGGCGGGACCGCGATCGGAACGCCAGAGCTCCACCTCGGGAGCGAACTCCGCCAGCAGGCGCTCCAACATGCCCCGCGTCGCCCGATGCAGCCCCACCTCGCCGCGCAGGCGCTGCTCCTCCAAATAACCGACGGCTTCGGCGAAGGTCGCCCGGGTCCAGGGGCGCTCGCCGTAGTCCTCGCCGGCCCACAGACCGCGGATGATCAGCTCGTCGGCCAGCTCGTAGGCCCAGTGATCCAGTGGCACCGTGGCCGCGGGCAGCGCCGCCACGGCGCTGACCACCATCATTAGCGACAGAATGAACAGCTTGCGGATCATCACCAGTCATCCCTTTCCGGAGGTTGGCGGTCCGTGGGGCGACCCCGGCAAAACCGTGCCTTCGTCGAGAAGATCGCGCATTGCGTTTCGCGGGGAGGCGTTGGCACGTTTCTTGCAGCAGAGCGGGGACCGGATTAATCAAATGGCTGTCGGACTCCGCAAGAAACGTGCCAACGCCGGCGGTCGGCCGGCAACTCTCGTTCGGCCGGTTTTGCCGGGGTCGCCGGGCTAGTAGACCCCTTTACGTTGCAGAACGCGCAGGAAGGTCAGCAGCAGGATGCGGATATCCAGCCAGAAGGACCAGTTCTCGATGTAATAGATGTCGTATTCGACCTTCTGGGGGATAGTCAGCTCGTAGCGTCCGTTGACCTGTGCCCAGCCGGTAATCCCGGCCTTGATCTGATGACGGACCTGGAAGCGGGGCACGCTTTTCTTGAACTGCTGGACGAAGTGGGGCCGCTCGGGTCGCGGGCCGACCAGGGACATCTCGCCCTTGAGGACGTTGATGAACTGGGGCAGCTCGTCGAGGCTGGTTCGTCTCAGGAAGCGGCCGAAGGGGGTCACCCGGGGGTCGTTCCTGGTCGTCCAGACGGTGTCGGACTGGTGTTCGTCCTGGACGTACATGGTGCGGAACTTGTAGAGGGTGAACTCCTTGAGGTCCCGGCCGACGCGGCGCTGCTTGAAGATGGCCGGTCCCCGACTGGTGGAGAGCACGCCGATGGCGATCAGGATGTAGAGCCAACTGAAGCCGGTGAGGACGACCAGGGAGACCAGCAGGTCGAAGGCCCGCTTGACGGCCCGGTTCCAGAGGGAGTGCAGCGGCACCTCGCGCAGTCCGACCACGGGGATGCCGTCCATGTCCTCGAGCTGGGTGCGGTTGATGGAGCGTCCGAGCAGGACTTCGAAGAAATCGGGGATGATCGAGACGTTGACGCCCTCGCGCTCGCAGAGATCGACGAATTCGACCAGGCGCCCGTGGTGGGGCCGGGAGAGGGCGATGAAGACCTCGTCGGGCCGGTTGTCGATCAGGATCCGGGCCAATTCGTCGAAGCCGCCGAGGAGTTGCTGATCGCCCAGGGCGCCCTCGGCCTGAGCCTGACCTTCGGCCACATAGCCGGCGATACTGTAGCCGTATTCGGGATGGTCGAGGATCCGCTCCGTGACCCGCTCGGCGAGCTGTCCCGAACCGACGATCATCGCCCGGCGCTTATCGAGCCCCAGGCGACGCACCCGGGCGCTGATCTTGTTGACGATGAAGCGGAAGATCGTGACGAACAGTACGCTGAACATCCAGTAGAAGGCCAACAGCCAACGGGACAGCGAGCTGACCCGCCAGACGATCGTCACGCCGTAGGCCAGCAGGAGTACGAAGAGGCTGACCCGGACAACGGCCAGGAAGTCCTGTAGCGTGGAGCGTCCCGGACGACGGCTGTAGAGACCGTTGGCTGCGAACACGGCCACCGTGGTCACCATGATGGCCAGGGCGAAGGGCAGGTACTCGAGGAAATCGGGGGTCCAGTCGGGTTGGTTGGGCGCGAGGCGCCAGACATAGCGGGCGATGTAGGCCAGCACCAGGGCGCCGAAGGTGCAGACCAGGTCGCCGGCGACCAGGACCGCGGAGATGAGCCTGTCCTGTCTGTGAAGCACATACCCTCCGCTAAAGTGTTAGCTCGGGCGAGTTTAACACCGACGTTCAACCTTGGCAACCGGGATGACCCCAGCTGTCATGCCTGGGGGCGAGGATGAACGCGCAGTCATTCGGTCTTGTTCCCTCACGCTCACCGAAAGGAGAATAATGAAGAAGGTCTTCGCCATCATCCTGGGGTGCATCGGCTTGATTCTGGCAATTGTGGCCCTCGTCCTCGCTGTTCCCTTCGACTTCAACAGCACCCTGGCCATGCTGGGCCTGGCCATCGGCCTGCTCGGTGTGATCATCGCCCTGCCCAAGGACCCTCAATAACCGGCTGCGAAGCCGCCCCCGGCTGAGTCTGCGGCCGGGCGCATGGTTGGGGCGCATCGAGGGAGAGGCTTCGGGTGCCTGTGTGCCGAGCTGAACGGGATTGTTGGTGTCAATGCCCCTATCGATATGCCTGGAAAGAGCAGAACCCGACAAAAACCCTCCCCAAGGGGAGGGTTTGTCGTGCGTGATCGCTGACGGGAACTTAATCGGCGGCGGCGTCACGCTGCTGGTTCCAGCGCACCCACTCCGATTGCTCGCCGGCGTCGTCGGGAGAGAACTTGCCCTCGCGCAGCACTGTACCGTCGGGGGCGATGATGATCTCCTGCATGGCGGTGATCAGTCGCAGGCGCCATTCCTCCTCGGTGACCTCGATGGGGCCGGAGGCCTCGTGGGGACCGACGACCTCGTGCTTGCCGTCATCCTCTCCGACGGCGCCGGTCTCCCAGAAGCCCGGACCGGTGATGGCCATCATCGGGTCCCAGAGCTCGACGGCGCCCTCGTAGACGCGCAGCATGGTGGTGCCGTCGCCGATGACGGAAAGGCGATAGGTGGTGCCCCGGCAGGCCGTGCCCATCACCTCGGAGGTGATGGCGAAGCTGTCGGCGTCGCCCAGGCCCTCGATGTTGGCCCAGACCTCGCCGTCCTCGACCTCGAAGAGGGTCTCGTTGAAGCCCTCGCGATTCTCCTCGAAGAGCTTGACGACGTCCACAGTTGTCCGCGGGGCCAGGCGCACGACGCTGTCGACGTTGAGGGTCAGCTCGGCCCGGCTCTTCTCGTAGGTGCGGACCTTGTAGCCTCGGGTGACGATGGAGTTGAGCTCGGCGGCGATCCAGGTCTCCTCGACCTCGGGCCGCTTGACGACGTCGCCCTCGATGTAGGTCACGGTGGCCTCGGGCTCGTCGTCGACGGCCAGCAGCAGACCCAGGGCGCCGAAGAGCACCAGGGGTACGACGATCAGCAGTACGCGGCGCATGGCGATTCCTTCCTTCGGCCGTTCGACGGTCGGGATGAAAGCGACGTTAAACGGGGCCTCACGGGTCGGAAAACTACCCGGCCCCGGTGGGTCGTGAAATTACTAAAGTATAGCCGAAGGGAGGGTAGGATTCCAGTGTTCACAGATGCCGGGTTGACAAGGCGCGATCAGTTGAAGCATAGCCTGGACGGGTCGGCATCCCGCGGGACCGCCGAGGAATGTACCTGCGGTGGGATCAGCAGGGGTGGTTGTTTCGTCCCCGCCTCACCATCCACTCAAGTCCATCCTGTGCGGCCGGATAGGATACGAAACCATCGCAAAAAGCCCTGGTAATACGCTCCTGTATACGGGATTGAGGCAAGCCCGCGTGACACTGGTGGCGTCGTCGGGACACGCTGGCTAATCACTGATCCAAGCTTGACAATTAAACCCGTTCGACCGCCGCTGAGAGTCCACAGTTGAGCCAGGGATGCTAGAGGAAACCGTAGTCGTCTTCTTCGGGCTTTGCTCCGGGCTCACCCATCAGCTCCTCGATCAGCTCGGCGTCGAGGCCGCCCTGGACGGCGTCGGGGCCGGAGAGCTCGACGTAGTGTTCGCGCTCTTCGGCTGTCAGTTCGCGCAGGGCGACGACCTCGCCCGCCGAATCGAACCAGACGCCCCAGTCCGGAGTCACCTCGACGCTCTCGGGCCGGGCGGCGATGCTGACCTCGACCTCGCCGGCCATCCCGCAGACCCATTCGAGGTCTCGCTCGGGATCTACGCCGACGTAGAAGACGGTGCCGCGCACGGCGGCCGAGGAGGTCGGGGTGTCCACGGTGAAGCTCTGCTCGGAGCGCAGTGCCGGAACGACGACGGCGGCCAGGCCGCTCCGCACGGCGAAGGCGCCGCGGACCGGCCCGCTGGGCGAGCCCAGACTGCCCAGACGCATCCGGGTCTCGGAGTCCAGCCGCAGGTAGGAACCGCCGGGGACACGCAGGGTCAAGCGAGAGCGTCCGCCGGTGCGCACCTCGGTGCCCTCGGACAGCCAATCTCCCACTTCGAGACGCACAGCGGAGCCGGCGTCGACGCGCTCGGCCACGCCGACGACCTCGGTGACCAGGGCGGCGCGTTCCGCCAAAGCGCCTTCGGCGCCGAACATAACCAGCAGCAGCGTAGCCGCGGCGATGAAGGTATGTAAGCGGTTCATCTTCGTCAACTTTCTTTGATCGGGGACGGGATCACCATCGCCCGCTTAAGATGATACTTCATCTCAACAACCGTCCTCAGTATAGACTAACGGGGGAATCCGTTTCCGGATTCCCCCGATTCATCTTGAATGGTGACCCCAACGAGATTCGAACTCGTGTCGCCGCCGTGAAAGGGCGGTGTCCTAACCACTGGACGATGGGGCCTGGTCCCGCGACGGCGGGCGCGCTGGAGCGACATTGTACTAAGCCGGGGAGTCTCTTGGCAAGCCCCCCGCCAGGAATCGACTCTGGAGGACTCGGGAACCTGCCGCGTCATGATCTTACTTCATGATCATGAAGATCATGAAGTACTGGTTAACCGGCCCCGGGCGTTCTTGGGCCGTTGAGGGCCGCGGGCAGCTTGACATCAACTGCTTGGGATTGCCACTTGGGTGTAAACTGGCCTACAAGGTTATTTGATTGTTGTTAACGATTGGGATTATCACACGTGCCTAAACAGGTATATATCGCTAATAGCTTGTTATTATGTGCTTTATAGCTGCGCAAGCTATCAATCTTCGTGCGTTGCCTGGTGCCAGAAAACCAGACTTGCTCTAAGAGGGCGCTTCTACGAGTCTAAGAGGACGCTGAGAGTCGGGAAGTCGCGACTCCTGAATTGCATCCCGGACATCCCAGGTAGTACGAGACTAAAACGCTTTGGCATCATGGAACATGATCGGACCAAATCAGGCTGATTGGGAGCGGCTTGGCGGTCTGTAATTTTCTATTCGGAAATGCTGCGCTTTTGTACAAAAATCTTTAGCATACCCTTAGGGTTCGTATACCGTGTTCGGACCGCGTTGCGATTGTAATCTGCTGATAATACAGGTGTAGTGGCAGATGGGCTTGTCACTTATCAGCAGCAGATAAGTGGCGGCTGCAAGGGGCCTGCTCGGTGGATAACCTGCCCTGCATAGTAGCCGGCAGAGAGCGACCACCCGATTGCTACACGACTCATAACTGCATCATTATCAAGCAATAAGGCTGCACATGCCA
>CAZOOP010000061.1:0-13275 GCA_964581465.1 uncultured bacterium | reverse complement strand
ATTGGGCAGACGCTCGAACTCGATGGAGCTGATGCCGGCGCCGTAGAAACGCTGCTTGAGCTCCGTGCGCAGCCGCAGGTCCTGGTGTAGCTGCTTGCGGTAGACGTCGCCGCGGGCGAACCAGCGGGACTTCCAGGGCTTGATGTAGCCCAGGCGGAATCCGGTGGGGTGGGTCTTCTGTCCCATCGCTTGTTACTCCCTGTCTTGGGCGACGGCTGCGGGCTCGGCCAGACGGACCATCGCCTTGCTGGTCCGCTTGCGGATGCGGCCGAACATGCCCTTGGCCTTGAAACGAATGCGCTTGAGGGTCGGCCCCTGATCGATCTGGATTTCCTTGACAACCAGGGAGTCCAGGTCGAGGACGCCGTCGAGGTCGTTGGAGGCGGCGTTGGCCAAGGCCGAGCGCAGCAGTTTGCCGATGATCGGCGCACCGGCGCCCCGCATATGATCCAAAAGGGCGACGGCCTCGTTGACGTTGCGGCCCCGGACCACGTCGGCGACGCGACGCAGCTTGAAGGGGGAGATCCGCACGTATTTGATTCTGGCAAGCATCGTTGGAGATCCTTTTTTCCCGGGCTTCCGACACCCTGACGGGTCGATGTTTCTGCGGGGCCGGGCTGATCCCGGGTATAGGTCGGTCTTGGTCTTGGTGTATCGTCGTACGGCTTATTCCAGTCCCCCGGGACGGCGAGTGCGGACTCGGCCGGTCGCGACGAGTGGGGGCGCGTCCTTGATGGCGATTATCGCCCCACGGCCGTACTTCGGCAATCTCAACTGCTTCGGCTACTTCAGCGCCGTGGAGCGCCCGCCCCTGCCGCCGTGGGAGCGGAAGGTCCGGGTGGGGGCGAATTCGCCCAGTTTGTGGCCCACCATCTCTTCGGTGATGTAGACCGGGATGTGCTTGCGGCCGTTGTAGACCGCGATGGTGTGGCGGATGAACTCGGGCGGAATCGTGGAGCGCCGGGCCCAGGTGCGGATGACCTTGCGCTCGCCGGTCCGGTTGAGCTCCTCGATCTTGGCCAACAGCTTGGGGTCTACGAAGGGCCCCTTCTTGATAGAACGCGACATCGGCTGGTCCTCGTGATGGTTTTTTATCGCCGCGGGTCGGAGGTCGGCTCCGGCTCCGCTACTGGTCGATGGTCGTCAATCCGCGTCGGTCGGTTACCGTCGATCGTCTCTCGGGCGGCGGGGTCGGGCGGCCGGGGCCACGCATTCTATCGCGGCTCGTTCAGGGCGCGGTCTCGCCGATGAACTGCGTTCCGCATCGCGCAAACGAAAGGCGAACCCCTGGATCGACCTTCAACAACCTTTCGCTCCGCACATTCCGCCGTCTACGCCTCGGAGATTGGGAGGATCCCGGCGGACGGACTCAGGAGCTCTTGACCTGGCCCTTGACCCGGGCGCCGGCCTGCTTGCCGCGTCGGCGGCCCAGCACCACGTAGCGGTTGGTCTTCTTGCGGGTGCGCTTGCCCTTGGTCAGCTTGCCCCAGGGCGAGACGGGGTGGCGTCCGCCGGCGGTGCGGCCCTCGCCGCCGCCGTGGGGGTGGTCGACGGGGTTCATCGAGACGCCGCGCACCTTGGGGCGGCGCCCCAGCCAGCGCTTGCGTCCGGCCTTGCCCAGCACGACCTGGTTCTTCTCCGACAGGGCGACCTGGCCGATGGTGGCCCGGCAGGCCAGGTTGACCAGACGGACCTCGCCCGAGGGCAGACGCAGGTGGCCCCAGTCGCCCTCCTTGGCGGCCAGGCGGGCCCAGGAACCGGCGCTGCGCGCCAACTGTCCGCCCTTGCCCGGCTTGAGCTCGACGTTATGGACCAACTGGCCCAGGGGGATCGAGCGCAGGGGCATGGCGTTGCCCGGCTTGACCTCGGCGATCTCGCCGCTGATGACGGTGTCGCCGACCTTGACGTTGCGCGGGTGCAGAATGTAGCGCCACTCGCCGTCCAGGTACTTGACGCGGGCCAGGTTGGCCGAGCGGTTGGGATCGTAGTCGATGGCGGCCACCACGCCGGGGACGCCGTCCTTGTTGCGCTTGAAGTCGACGGTGCGCAGTTGGCGCTTGTGTCCGCCGCCGCGTCGGCGCATCGTGATCCGGCCGGTGTTGTTGCGGCCGTTGGTGCGCTTCTTGGCCTTGCGCAGCGCCTTGGGGGAGCGCTCCTTGGAGAGCTCCTCGACCACCAGGCGGCTGGCGTGGCGGGTACCCGACGAGGTCGGCTTCATCTTCTTGACTGGCATTGCACTCTCCTCGCGGGGTCGATCAGGCGTTTTCGAAGATATTTATCCGGTTGTCCGGGGCCAGGGTGACGATGGCCTTCTTGTAGGCCGCCGTGCTGCCTTCCTTGAAGCGCACGCGGCGCTTCTTGCCGGGGAAGTTGGCCGTGTTGACCCGGACCACCTTGACCTTGAAGGCCTGCTCGACGGCGTGCTTGATCTCGATCTTGTTGGCGTCGCCGATGACCACGAAGTGATACTTGTTCTGACCCTCGCGCTGATCGGCGGCCTTGTCGCCCACCACGGGGCTGAGCAGGATCTCGTGGGGCTCCCTCATGCCTTGCCACCTTCCAGACGCTGCGCCAGGGCCTCGGCGGCCGGGCGGGTGAAGATCAGATTCTCGTGCCAGAGCACCAGGTGCGGGTTGAGATCGGCGACCCGGGTCAGGCGGCAGCCCGGGATGTTGCGGCAGGACTTCCAGAGGGTCGGGTCGGAGTCCACGGTCACCAACAGCGGCTTGCGCCGGGCCTCGAGATTGCCCAGCACCCGGTAGACCTCGCGGGTCTTGGGTTCTTTCATCTCGAGCTCGTCGACGATGCGGATGCTGGTGGAGCGGAAACCCAGCGCCTCATGGAGGGCGCGCCGCCGGACCTTCTTGGGCAGCTTCTGCGAGTAGTCGCGGGGCCGGGGACCGAAGATGATCCCGCCGGTGCGCCAGATGGGGCTGCGCCGGGAGCCGTGGCGTGCCCGGCCGGTGCCCTTCTGACGCCAGGGCTTGCGCCCGCCGCCGCGGACCTCGGCCCGGGTCTTGGTCGAGGCGGTGCCGCTGCGCCGGTTGGCCAGATGGGCGCGCACGGCGTTGGAAACGGTGAGCGTGGGCTCATCGAGGGGCTCCAGGGGGAGTTCCAGGGAGTCGACCTTCTCGCCCTCGCGGTTGTAAACGTCCAGTGTCAGCATGGTTAACCCCGTACGCGGACGACGATGCGTCCGCCCTTGGCGCCGGGGACGGCGCCCTTGACGTAGAGCAGGTTGTTCTCGGCGTCCACCTGGACGACCTTCAGGTTGCGCACGGTGAAGTTCTCATCGCCGTAGTGACCGGCCATCCGCTTGCCCTTGACGACCTTGGAGGGCCAGGCGCAGGCGCCGATGGAGCCGGGCGCGCGGTGGAACTTGCTGCCGTGGGTCTTGGGACCGCCGGCGAAGCCGTGGCGCTTGACGTTGCCGGCGAAGCCCCGACCCTTGGTCCGGCCGCTGATGTCGACGGACTGCACCTCGGAGAAGAGGGAGACGTCGAAGGTCTGGCCGGTCTCGAAGGCGTCCTGGGCGTCGCAGGGCAGCTCGACGAGCCAGTTGCGGGGCTCGACGCCAACCTTGGCGAACTGCCCGCGCAGCGGTTTGGAGAGCTTTTTCTCTTTGACCGCGCCGTAGCCCACCTGGACCGCCGAGTAGCCGTTGCGGTCCGGGGTGCGTACGGCGGTGACGGTGCAGGGGCCCAGCTCGAGGACGGTGACCGGTATCAGCGTGTCCTCGTGGTAGATCTGGGTCATCCCCAGCTTGCGTCCGATTAGTCCCTTGAGCACTGCTGTTCTCCTGGCGCTTGGCGTCCGCTACAGCTTGATGTCGACGTCCACCCCGGCGGGCAGGTCCAGACGCATCAGGGCGTCGGTGGTCTCCGCGGTGGGCTTGAGGATGTCTATCAAGCGCTTGTGAATGCGCATCTCGAACTGCTCGCGCGATTTCTTGTTGACGTGGGGGGAGCGGTTGACCGTGAAGCGGTGGATCCGCGTGGGCAGCGGAACCGGACCGACGATCTCGGCGCCGGTGGTGCGCACGGTCTCCACGATGTTCTCCACGGACTTGTCCAGCAGGCGGTGATCGTAAGCCCGCAGCCGGATGCGTATCTTGTCGCTGGTGGCCATGGCCCTTCTTACGCTTGTAGGAAACGGTTGCTGTTTGGCGTTGCCGGGGAGGCTGGACCGGCGGTGCTGGTCTCGGGGACTGTCGCGCCGCCGGTCCTCTCGAGTGTCTACATCTCGAGTGTCCACATCTACGGTAACACGTGTGCCGTTTACTTGAGGATCTCGGTGACGACGCCGGCGCCGACGGTGCGGCCGCCCTCGCGGATGGCGAAGCGCAGCTCCTTCTCCATGGCGATCGGTGTGATCAGCTCGACGGTCATCTTCACGGTGTCACCGGGCATGACCATCTCGGCGGCCTCGATCTCGGCGATGGCGCCGGTCACGTCGGTGGTGCGGAAGAAGAACTGGGGCCGGTAGCCCTCGAAGAACGGGGTGTGACGGCCGCCTTCCTCGCGGGTCAGGATGTAGACCTGAGAGGTGAACCTGGTGTGCGGGGTGATCGACTTGGGGGCCGCCAGCACCATGCCGCGCTGGATGTCCTTGCGGTCGATGCCGCGGAGCAGGCAGCCGACGTTGTCGCCGGCCTCGCCCTCGTCGAGAAGCTTGCGGAACATCTCGACGCCGGTGCAGGTGGTGTTCTGGATGTCGTCCTGCATCCCGACGATGTCGATCTTGTCGCCGACATGGATCACGCCGCGGTCGATACGACCGGTGGCCACGGTGCCGCGACCGGTGATGGTGAAGACGTCCTCGACGGGCATCAGGAAAGGCTTGTCCGTCTCGCGCTCGGGCTCGGGGATGTAGCTGTCCAGGGCGTCGACGAGCTCGAAGACGCACTTGACGGCATCGTCGTCGCGATCGCCGGAGCCGGACTCCAGGGCCTTGAGAGCCGAGCCCTTGACGAAGGGGATGTCGTCGCCGGGGAACTTGTACTCGGTCAACAGCTCCCGGACTTCCATCTCGACCAGTTCGAGGAGCTCGGGGTCGTCGAGCATATCGGTCTTGTTAAGGAAGACGACCATGCTCGGCACGCCGACCTGACGGGCGAGCAGGATGTGCTCGCGGGTCTGGGGCATGGGGCCGTCGGCGGCGCTGACCACCAGGATGGCGCCGTCCATCTGCGCCGCGCCGGTGACCATGTTCTTGACGTAGTCGGCGTGGCCGGGGCAGTCGACGTGGGCGTAGTGCCGGTTCTCCGACTGGTACTCGACGTGGGCCGTGTTGATGGTGATGCCGCGTTCCCGTTCCTCCGGGGCCTTGTCGATATCGTCGAAGGGGATGAAATCGCAGAGGCCGGCCTTGGAAAGATTCAGGGTAATGGCGGCGGTGAGCGTGGTTTTACCGTGGTCGACGTGGCCGATGGTGCCTACGTTGACGTGGGGTTTCGTCCGCTCGAATTTCTCCTTAGCCATCTTCAAATCTCCTGGTAATGGCGGTTAGCCTGGTGGTAACGGGCGCTAGGACTTCTCGCTCTCTTGTCCTTTTCCTTTTAACGTGTCTCCAAGTGCATCTCACTCAAACCCCGACTCCGGCCTGTGGTTCCCGTCGTTTCCGATCCAGGTCCCTATCGTTATCCCGCAGCCCGGGGGATTTCGTTCTTCTGTTCGCTTCGCCGCCGACGGATCGAAAAACGGCCGGTGACGATTCGGCCCGGGGCGCCGTTCATCGGGCGCCTGGGCAAAGGGCGGAGAATATAACACAGTCCGCGCGGCAAAGTAAAGCTATCCTGCGAGTGCTTTTACGCCGCTCAACGCATCGCTCGCTCTACGTGTGGAGCCCTCATCCCTGAATGGGACCGGAACGGAATCTCGGGCGGGTTCGGCGCTCCAGCGGCCGGGCTACCACCAGCGGCCCACGGCGTCCTTGGGGACGGGCTCGTAGCGCTCGAACTGCATGTGGTGGGCGGCGCGGCCCTGGGTCAGCGAGCGCAAGGTGGTGGCGTAGCCGAACATCCGCGAGAGGGGCACCAGGGCGTCGACGACCTGGGCGCCGACCTGGACCCGGGTTTCCAGGATCTGGCCCTTGCGGGTGACCAGGTCTTTCATCACGTTGCCGACGAAGTCCTCGGGACAGGTTATCTCAAGCAGCATCAGCGGTTCGAGGACCCGGGGGTCGGCGTTCTGGCAGGCCGCGTGGAAGGCCCGGAAGGCGGCGGCCTGGAAGACCTCCTCGCTGGAGGCCTCGTCGTCGAAGTCGGCGTCGATGAGTTCGGCGCGGACGTCGATCATCGGATAACCGGCGGTGGGGCCGGAGTACATCCCCTGGTGGCAGCCGGCGGCGGCGGCCTCGCGGTAGAGGCGGGGCAGGCCGTCGACGGTCCCGGAGAAGGAGAAGCCCTTGCCGGGCTCGGCCGGGGAGACTCGCACCTCGACCCGGGCGTACTGCCGCTTGCCGCCCAGGAGCTGGTCGAGGGTGAAGGAGCCGACGGCGGCGGAGGCGACGGATTCCTTGTAGGCGATCTGGGGCTCGCCGACGCGACAGCCGACCTTGAACTCGCGCTGTAGCCGGTCGACGATGATCTCCAGGTGCAGCTCGCCCATCCCGGAGATGATCCGCTGACCCGTCTCGGCGTCCTCGTGGGCGGTGAAGGTCGGATCGTCGGCGGCCAGCTCCTCGAGCGCCCCCTCGAGCTTCTTCTCGTCTTCGGTGGAGCGGGGCTCGATGGCCACGCGGACCACGGGCTCGGGAAAGTCGATCTCGCCCAGGATCAGCGGAGCGGTGGGGTCGCAGAGGGTGTCGTTGGTTCGACAGCCCTTGAGCCCTACGGCGGCGCCGATCTCCCCGGGTCCCAGGCTCTTGACGTCGTGCTTCTTGTTGGCGTGCATCTCGAGCAGCCGGTTGATGCGCACCTGGCGTCCGGTGTGACTGTTGAGCAGCTTGTCTTTGACGCCCAGGGTGCCGGCGTAGGTCCGGAAGAAGGTCAGCTTGCCGACGAAGGGATCGGTGGCCGTCTTGAAGACATAAGCTGTGGCCGGCTGATCGGGATCGGGCTCCCGGGTCTCGCGCTCGCCGGAGTCGGGGTTGAGCCCGCTGACGGCGCCGCGATCCAGGGGGCTGGGCAGCAGCTCGACGACGTAGTCGAGGACGGGCTGGACGCCCTTGTTGCGCAGGGCGCTGGCGGCCAGCACCGGGTGCAGCTCGCAGGCCAGGGTGCCGGTGCGCAGCGCGGCGACGAGGCGCGCGGGCTCCGGGTCCCGGCCGTGGAGGTAGTCCTCCATCAAAGCGTCGTCGAAGTCGCAGGCGACCTCGACAAGGCGTTCCCGGTAGGGCGCGGCCAGGGCGGCCTCTTCGTCGTCCAGGGGCGAGCGCCGTACATCGAGGCCCAAATCACCGCCGAACTCGACGCGCTCCAGAGTGACCAGGTCGATGATCCCGCGAAAGGTCTCCTCGGCGCCCAGAGGGATGGTCAGCGGCGCCGGCGAGGCGTCGAGCTTGGCGACCAGGTCGTCCAGGACGCGGTCGTAGGAGGCGCCGACGCGGTCCATCTTGTTGACCACGGCCAGGCGGGGCACGCCGTAGCGGGCGGCCTGGCGCCAGACGGTCTCGGACTGGGGCTGGACCCCGGCCACGGCGCAGAAGACGCCTACCGCGCCGTCCAGAACTCTCAAAGAGCGCTCCACCTCGACGGTGAAGTCGACGTGACCCGGTGTGTCGATGATGTTGATGCGGTGGTCACGCCAGAAGCAGGTGGTGGCGGCCGAGGTGATGGTGATGCCGCGTTCCTTCTCCTGCTCCATCCAGTCCATCTCGGCGGCGCCGTCGTGGACCTCGCCGATCTTGTGGGTCTTGCCCGTGTAGTAGAGGATCCGCTCGGTCAGCGTGGTCTTGCCAGCGTCGATGTGGGCGGTGATGCCCACGTTGCGCACCCTGGCGATGGCGGCGGTCTGTTTGGCTGGATTCTCGGACACGCTGGACCTCAAACCGCTTTCGGCCGTGTTGGAACCGCGGCGGACCGTCGCCGGAGCTTCTTCGCCGGAGACGGGCATAGCCGGAGCAATACGCCGTTGCGTGGACGTTGCGCGGACGTTGCGCGAAACGCCGGTGTCGCTCGGATACGGACTGGAGTTTGGATCGCCCTCGCGGGGCGGATCGAGGCCGAGGTCGGTCGGTACAGCCGGCGCCTGCGGCGCCGGTCCGGTGTTTTTTCCAGCATCGCGGGCGCCGCGTCAACGCGCGGATCTCTTGGCGCGGATCTCTTGCGCGTTTGACTCGCGGTGGTCCCGACGATACGTGGAGCGGACCTGCTATACCAGCCCACCTGGGCGGGCAGGCGGCGGTCTGGGTTTGTCGAACCGATGGGGTGTCGCGCCCGGGGCTGTTCAAGCCCGCTGTACGCGCACCCTTCGGTACCAGCCCACCTGCTTCCGGGACCCCTTGTCGGCCGTGGTTATCCGCCGGGGCGGCGGCACGACGGCCTTAGCGGGGCTTGATTACGGCCGGTCTCAGGCCAATTGGGAATGGACGGGGCTCGAATCGCGCCCGTTTTCCCACGGCCCCAGACCAGCCCACCCGGCTCTGGGAGATGGGGGAGCGGGGTTTCCCGCCGCGTAGGCGGGACCGCGCTCTTCCCCGGGTGGTGTCCCCGCGGTTGGAGCGGGGACGGGATCGGGGTGTCGTCGTTCGGTGTTACGGTTTTGCCGAGGGTTACACGCGGAAGTGGGCGAAGGCCTTGTTGGCCTCGGCCATGCGGTGCGTGTCCTCGCGCTTCTTGACGCTGGCGCCCACGCCGTTGTGGGCGTCGATGAACTCCATGGCCAGCTTGTTGGTCATGCCGTGCTCTTTGCGCTTGCGGGAGAAGCTGATCATCCAGCGGATGGCCAGGGTGGTCTTGCGTTCGGGCAAGACCTCCAGGGGCACCTGGTAGGTGGCCCCGCCGATGCGGCGGCTCTTGACCTCGAGGGTCGGCTTGACGTTCTTGAGGGCGTCGTAGAAGACCTTGACGCCTTCCTTGCCCGTCTTCTTCTCGACGAGCTCCAGAGCGCCGTAGAAGATATTTTCCGCCGTGGAGCGCTTGCCGTCGAGCATCAGGTTGTTGATGAAGCGGGTGACCAGCTCGGAGCCGTGCACGGGATCGGGATCGAGCTTGCGACGGGTGACTTTCTGCCTGCGGGACATCGCTTAACCCTCCCTGCGCGTGCCGTACTTGGAGCGCTGCTGCTTGCGGCCGCTGACGCCGATGGCGTCCATGGTGCCGCGGACGATGTGGTAGCGCACGCCGGGCAGGTCCTTGACGCGCCCGCCGCGGACCAGCACGATGCTGTGCTCCTGCAGGTTGTGACCCTCGCCGGGGATGTAGCTGGTGACCTCGATGCCGTTGGTGAGACGGACGCGGGCCACTTTGCGCAGGGCCGAGTTCGGTTTCTTGGGGGTCACGGTCCACACGCGGGTGCAGACCCCCTTGCGCTGGGGACAGCCCTGCAGCGCCGGCGACTTGGTCTTCTTCCTGGAGAGCTTGCGCCCCTTGCGGACTAGCTGATTGACGGTCGGCATCGCGTGAACCTCGATTGCTGGTTTCGGAGCGTCCCCACACCGGGCGGGGAGCCTCGGCAACGGATCGCCCGGTCGGCCTGCAGCCTTTGAGGCCGGGCGTTTAGCGGTGTCTGAGCGTTGTAAGGGCGGTAAGGTTATAATAGTCCCCGGCGATGTGTCAAGCTATTTGACAGGGCTTTTTCCGCTGATTTCGGGCCGGCGGCGGATTTGCCGCGCCACTCGACAACTCGGGCGCGCTGAGGGATACTACCGGCAAAACAGTCGTGTGTTGGTCCAATGGAGCCGAGGCCGCCGAACGCTTTACCCTCGAACCGCTCCCCCCGAGCTATCCTTCAATATGTAACCGCGGTGATGAACCCAATCGAATTCAATACCCCGACAGGATATCTCGATCAGGTGCGTTGATCATCCACCGGGCGCAAGGTTGAGCCCGCCCCAAACCATGATCGAACCCATGACCAAGCAAGCAACCGCCGACGGCAACCCCGCCCGGCGACGTCCCTACGCCCCCTTCCGCGCCCTGACCCGCGCCTTGGGCGGGATCGCGCCCTTCCGCCTGGCCGTCCTCGAAGAAAGCCGCTGGGTGCGGTATCTCGACGCCCTGGGCCGTCCCCTGGGCGTCCGGCTGACCGGATTCGACGCCTTCACCTGGAACGGCACCGTCTATCTGGCCCGGCGGTTGCTCGACACCCGGGCCGGCTACCTGGTGCTGCGCCACGAGGCCGTGCACCTGCTGGATCAGCGCCGCCTGGGTCTCGCCCCCTTCCTGATCGGCTACCTGCTCTTGCCCCTGCCCCTGGGCCTGACACTGCGGGCGCTCTTCGAATGGCGGGGCTATCGCGAGACCCTGCGCGCCTACAGGGAGCGTGATCCCAAACTGGCCCGTCGCCGGGCGGCCTCCATCGCCCGCCAGTTCACCTCGGGTCGCTACCTCCATATGTGGTTCTTCGGCCGGGGCGTCCGCCGCTGGATCGACCGCGAGCTGGACCGCCTCGAACAAACCGACGGCCGCGCCCCGCGAGGCCTCCAAGCTCTGGACGAGCTGAGCCGTCAAGCCCCCCAGGGCGAAGGGGGTCTGGAAGTCCCGGGGCCGGATTCGATCATCGATTGAACGACATCTCAAGGCGCGGGAAGCTGCCCGGCACCGCCGAGCCGCCCGGGGTGAGCACGATTGCACCTGCAATGAACAAATCCTTTGGGACGCACTAGATCCGGAGCTTTTGCATCGCCTGTGTCATTCTTTAACCGCTTTCCCACCAACGCTCAATACCTTCGCCAAACTGATCAGTCGATAACCACTCCTCCCGCGGCGGCTTTGGCACGTTTCTTGCGCAGGCCGGCGTGGCCTGCCGGACAGGCGGCGGGCGACTCCGCAAGAAACGTGCCAAAGCCGGGCCTCGGTGGACCGACGGTCTTCGTCCGCCGGGGACCTGTTTGGCGAAGGTCTCGAGGAGCCACCACCTGTCCGGTCGTGAAAGGGATGAAAACGGGACCGGCGGAGCCGGTCCCGTTGTATTGAACAATAGAGAAGAATCGGTTGGATCACGAAGGCTACGGACCGAGGTTGATCATGTTCAGCCCGAAGGGGTCGTCGTCGGTACGGGTGTACTCGTCGATCTCGGCCAGCACGTCGTACTCGCTCTTTAGCAGATAGTAGTGGCTGCGCTCGACGTTGGCCAGGTAGTTGAACATCACCCGGGCGCGGCCGGAGACCCGGCCGGTGAGCATCTCGTAGTGCTCGGCGGAGACCTCTTCGGCCCGCATGGCCGCCTGCCAGAGGTCGGTCAGCTCGGCCCGGTCGAAGTCGACATCGATCTGCATCTTGGGCAGCAGATTGGGGTCGGGCTCGCTGGGCTCGCCGCCGATCTGTTCCTTGTAGACGCCGGTGAGCAGGTCGTGGTGGCGCTGCTCCTCGGAGGCCAGGAACTTGAGCTTGTCGCGCATCATCAGATTGTTAACGTTCTCGTATATCTTCTCGTAGAGTTCTTTGGCCCGGGTCTCGCTCTTGATGGCGATCTCCAGAGCCTCCTTGACGGTCAGTTCACTCATCGGGACCTCCCGTTGGGGTCGCTTGTTGTGCAATTGCTTCACGTCAATGATAGCACAATCCCGCCGGGCTTGCCTGGAAGCTCCCGATAGACTATCATAATGAAGAAGATTCAGACTGACCGGGGTTTGCCGATCCACCCGGTTCGAGATTGTTAACCGGGAAAGAGCAGGGGGCGTGCAATGGCAAGTGTGCCTGCAGATCGACGGGACTGCCCGCGGTGGAACCGGCGCAGGTTACACAAGACCGCAGACCCTCCGAACAACCTCGACAGGTTGTCCCACAAGTAGTCCTTCGTCCCCTATCAGGCCGTTCAAGACCGCAATGCCGACCCGGGAGGTCGCCATGAAGCATACCCATATCATAATCCTCGCGGCGCTGCCGCTCCTCTTCACCGGCTGCGACGAAGCCGGTGAAGAATCCGCCATGGAGGATGCCCCTCCCCAGGAGGGCGAAGCCCGGGTGATCGGCGAGGGCGAGGACTTCGAGTCCCGGCCCCTGCTGGACAGTCCGATCCTGGTCTGGCAGTACGCCGTCGAGGGCGCCACGCCGGGCCTTGAGCACTACGTCGCCGGACGGCTCTACGGCATCCTAACCGGCGTCGGACTGTTCTGCCTGGACGGCGAAACGGGCGACCTGGTCTGGGAGTCGCCGGAGTTCGGCGCCCCCGTCTTCGACGAGGAGGCTGTCTACCTGCACCGCTACCCGGGCGACGGCCCGGGCAGCCTGATCTGCCGCGACCTAGAGACCGGCGACAAGCGCTGGAACTACGCCCCTTCCTACCAGTACCGCTATAACATGGTCGGACTGGACGGGAAGCTCTACCTGGGTGTGGATATGGCCATGGACATCGCCGGTACCGAAGCCGACCAGCGTTTACTGACCCTCGACAAGACGACGGGCGAACAGGTCGATCAGTTGGCCGTCCAGCTCAACCCCAGCGAACCCTTTTATCTGATGAGCGTCGGCGACGCCCTCTACATGCGCACCCGGGAGTTGCGTCGGCTGAATCCGGATAACCTGCGCTCGCTCTGGAGCCACCGCCTGCCCGGCAACGGACTCATCGACCACGCCTTCGACGGCGAGAGCCTCTACCTGCTGATCGGCGACCACCTCGAACGCCTTGACCCCGACGAGGGGACCACCCGGCAATTGATCAAGCTGCCCACGCGTAGCGGTAAGCTCCTCTACGCCGAGGGTCGGCTCTTTGCCGCCGGCGAGCGGCCCGATACCGACCAGAGCCAACTGACCTGCCTGGCCGTCGTGGACGATTCGGTGAAGTGGGCCATGGCCTTTCCCGGGCAGATCGGCGAGCCGGTCTACCTGGACGGCGCCGTCTACGTCGTGGTCACCACCGAGCATTCCGGCGACTGGGGCTATGTCGATCCCCTGCTAGAACAGTACCGCGACGCCGGCCAAGATATCGAGCTGACCAACCTGGTCTTCAGCGTCTACGCCCTGGACGCCGCCGAGGGAGAGCTGCTCTGGCGCTTGGACGCCGATTTCCCCCTGGGCGAGCTTCTCGCCGCCGACGGAAGGCTGTTTCTCTCCGCCGAGGGCGGGCGGGTGTTCCACCTGGATCCGGGCCTGATGTAAGCGGGCCGCATTAACAAAAGGGACACCTTAACGCTTATGGATCATCATATATCGTGATAATCTTGCAGTCACGA
>CAZOOP010000060.1:0-13616 GCA_964581465.1 uncultured bacterium | reverse complement strand
GCTCCCGAGGCTATGCTAAAGGCCTACCACGGTGGCTTTAAACGCAACGTCAGGCCCTTTATCCGTGAAAGGTCGTTCCGATTCAACCACAGAAACGACGAAAACACTCCCGACTACCTGCAGGATGCACTGATCAATTGGTCCGATCAGGTTACGTGATGCCAAAGATTATGTCATTATAGCCTCCCCGGCCTCCGCTTTACCAACTATGCGAGCTCTGAAAGCTAGCGACCCGCCCGGAGACGGGTCGCTAGCCATTGGAGGCCCTCTTTCGGCTGACTCAATCGTAGAGGCCCTTGACCTCGCCCCAACTCGCCGGATCTAGGCGCTGAGGCGAGGCGTCCCAGTAGCAGCGCAGGCAGGCGTCGGCGTTGAGGTACTTGTACTGCTGGGTGTCGGTGAAGTAATAGGTGTGGGCGTTGCCGCCGTTGTCGTCACGCATCAGGGCATCGAGCAGCGGTGGTGAGCCGGTGTAGGTCCAGATCAGCCAGAAACGGTCGGTGTTCAGGACCAGGTCATCGATATCGATCCAATCGTAGTAGCCGGGGTTGCTGATTGGCAGGAAGTAGGTCCCCAGCAGTGTTCCGGGGGAGGTTGCGTCGTCCTGGTAGACGTTGATGTAGCCGCCCTGATAGATGGAGTCGGGCCAGTTGGGATAGACCACGGCGCCCAGGCGGGTGATGACGCCGCTGTCGTCGCCGCCGGTCTTGAACTCGTCAAACAGAACGCCCCAGGTGTAGCTGTAGCCCAGGTTCTCCTCGGGCGCGCCGTCGTCCCAGAAGAGCATTGTCTCTGCTGCGACGGGCTGGAGCAGCCAGGCGGCCAACAGGGTGATGAGGGCTAGTTTCTTCATGGTCATACTTCCTTTGAGGTTAGCCGACGGTTTCGGTAACCGCGGCATACGATGGTGTTGGGACAGGGTGCTCAGTTGACCACCTCCTTCCTGGATGGGCGGCTGGCTATCTGAAGGCGGTACGGATTGGCGTATTGGATGTTAATTTTGAGTGCCGGGCTTGCTTATCAACAAGGAAAGCAAGTTTTTTGGATTACTCCCTTCATTGAATAGAGTAGCACTGGAAAAACAGGTCGTCAAGTTGCAGAGATGGCGGTAAGTAAGGTTTCTGTTTGGGGTTTTGTCGATACACTCAGGGGAACTCCGTTTTTGTTGGTTTGCCCTTTCATACCGTTGCGTAATCATTATTGGTGTCTAAAGCTGGCGCCGCGTCGGCTTGAAATGGTGTCGAGACGGCGGAAGCACCAAATGTCGATATGATCGATCTAAAAAACAACCCGCCCCTCGGGGCGGGTCTGCGCATAATTTGAACTAAGTCAATATCAGATGTGCAGTGGACGGCCTAACGCGTCCAGGGAGGCCTCGCGGACCATCTCGGGCAGGGTGGGGTGGGAGTGGATCGTATCGGCGACGTCGTCCAGGGTCAGTTTGTGGCGGCAGGCCAGGGCTATTTCGGCGATCAGCTCGCTGGCGCCGCTGCCGAACACACCACCGCCGATGACCCGATTGTTGGATGCGTCGGCGATGACCTTGACGAAGCCTTCGCTGTGGCCGCCGGCCAGGGCCTTGCCCGAGGCGCGGTAGGGGAAGCGCCCCACCAGGACCTCGATGCCCGCTTCAGCGGCTTCATCTTCGGTGCAGCCCACCGCCGAGATCTCGGGGATGCTGAACACGCTGCGCGGGACGCAGTCGTAATGCACCTCGCCGTGGTCGGTGAGCATATGCTCGACGGCGGTCTCGGCCTCGTAGCCGGCCACGTGGGCCAGCATATGCCCGCCGATGCAGTCGCCGGCGGCGTAGGTGCGCTCCAGGGTGGTCCGCAGGCGGGCGTCGACCACGATGGCTCCGCGCTGGAGCTCCAGACCCAGGGCCTCGGCGTCGACGCCGTTGAGCCTGGGTTTGCGACCCGTGGCCACCAGCACGCGGTCGCAGGAGGTCCGCAGGTCCTGCTCGTCGCCGTTCTCGGTCAGGGTGACCTCATAACCGCCCTCGGCGTTCTCCTCGATGCCCAGCACCCGGATACCGGTCAGCAGCTTGATTCCGGAGCGCTTGAGCTGCTTGGCCAGAGCGTCGCCCAGCTCGGCGTCCTCCATGGGCAGGGCCCGGTCGAGCATCTCGACGACGGTCACCCGGCTGCCCAGGGCGTTGTAGATGCAGGCGAACTCGAGACCGATGACCCCGGCGCCGATGATCAACAGCTCCTGGGGAACCTCGGGCAGGGCCACGGCGCGCTCGCTGGTCCAGGCCAGCTCGATGCCGGGCACCGGCGGCATGGAGGGCTCGGAGCCCGTGCAGAGCAGGGCGTAGTCGGCCTCGACACGGCCGCTTCCGCCGTCGTCGGTCTCCCAGGCCAGAACACCGGGCTCTTCCAGGCGACCCCGGGCCTCGATCAGTTCGACACCGGCCTTCTCCAGCAGACCGCGCACCCCGGTCACCAGGCGTCGCACGGTCTGATCACGCCGCTTGCCCAGCTTCTCCACGTTGAAGCGCAGACCCTCGATCTCCAGGCCGCTTTTTTTGAACGAGCGGTCGCTGAGCTCCGTATAAAGGGTGGCGGCGTGAACAAGGGTCTTGGTGGGGATGCAGCCGACGTGGAGGCAGGTGCCGCCGAGCCAGCGCTCTTCGACGAGGGTGATTTGGGCGCCGAGCTGGGCGGCGCGCAACGCGCCGATGTAGCCGGCGGGACCGGCGCCGAGGATGGCGATGCGGTTCAACGTGGGCCTTTCGCTGGGTGGATGGTCGGCCCGCGCCCGCGGGGATCGCGTGGGCGACGCGGGTGAGGGAGAAACAGCGGTAAAGTAGCACAAGAGCCGCACGCTGTCAATGTTCACACACGGTGATCAGTTTATGGAGAACACCGTCCGGCGACGTGGATCAGGTGGGTGCGGGCCGTTATAATACGGCACCGGCTGTGGGGGTGATCCCAGTTAATCTTAAATCGGTCGTCTCGGTTCGTTGATAATTGCTTAGATTATCACTTACTTGCGCCGGGTCACCGGATGACACTTAGATTAAGGGATCATCACCCGAAACTGAACCAAAGTATTCGCAACTCAAGAAAGCCGCCTCGAGAAGGGGGCTTGGTAAAAAACCGCAGCGAGGCGTCACCAGCGAAATCGGCTAACGGTCTAAGCTGCTAAAGCGCGCAATAGAGCGCCGTCAGCAGGTCATTAACTCACGGCGTGGTCGACTCCCGAGCGGGATCAACAGCCTTCGGCTTCCGGCGGTACTCTACGCAGGTCCAGGTGAATCGACACCTGCGCTGAAAAGACAATGCAGCGGTATGACAATGGCGTCGATTATTAGCTATAAGGCAACCAATGACAGTCTATTAGCTGGATGAGTCGGTTCAGGTGCGAGTGATAATCCCAAGATAGATGCAGATAGAAGTCAAACAGGTATGCACATCCAGCGAGCTGTTTTGGCCGGTAAATGGGGTTTCACATTATTGGGATGCCTGTAGAGACGTCTCAGCGCTTTTATCAACTGCTTGACGCTGTTGGCTTCGCTGACGATGCTTTGATCCTAAGCAGTCTATTTACATTCATGTATATTGAGAAAGCGTCGAGGGGCTATGGCTGCAAACTAAACATTCTTCGACATAGCCTCGCATCAGCACTTGGGATCGCCTACCTTGACCTGACCTGATCGTGATTCTATCCTGTTGATAATAGTGGTGATGATCATCGGATACTTGTCATGAAATGGGCAGTTAATAAAGTGGAGGCTATAAATAGAGGTAATCTGTGGCAAATGCAAAAGGCAGCATCCTTGAAAAAGCCCTGAAGGCAGCGTGCCGCCAAAATCTAGGAGAACCAATAACAAGCAAAAAGGGCATGTTAAAAAGCTCGCTTTTAAAAACGGCGCATTTCCGGGGAGTCGATAACGGCCTGGCAAGCCGCTCCCTATCAGCCTGGTTTCGCCCGAACACTTTCCTTGATGCCCAGTGCTTTTAAGAGGTTGGTCGGTGTTTCGAGTTGCAGGTTGCTGGTCCGGGATCGTGTGACGTCTTATTTACTTAGCTCTCTATGGCGCCTCTATCCAAGGATTTGTTTGTAGCACCCTGGTAAGCCTTGATTAATTGTGCCGTAGGTCCGCGGGGCGTCGGTCCAGTTGGCATCGAGAAAGCAGAAGTATAAGCTAACTGCAATTTTTTAATAGTGTTAGCTCATTGTATGCTTACTGCCTTACATAATTCTACACTTTCCGCAATGTGTGTTCAAAGCCGCCGTGATATTAGCAAGACTGACAGAGGTAACGATGCAGTTCCAGATTGCTATAAAGAACGCACGGATGATCCCTGATACTGAAAACGGGATGGAAGCGCTTCCATCCCGCTTCAATACATGGATTACCTGAGTTGGCTCAGAGGCCCAGCTCCGTCTTCATCTTGCTGGAGTGCTTGAAGATGCGCTTTCGCGGGGCCATCACGAAGGTGCACTTGTCGTGACCCTGGGCGCGACAGCAGAGCTCTACGGCCTTCAGGTCCAGATCGAAGGCCTCGGAGCACCAGCCGGCGGAGAAGCCCGAGCTCATGTAGCAGACCGGGTCGGACGAACTCTCCCGCTGGGCCAGGTAGCTGTCGGCCTCGAAGGAGTGGTGGTGGTGATAAGCCAGCATGTATTCATCATCCGGCGAGGGGTTGGAGACGGGCAGGATCTCCACGTTGGCCATGCCGATGAAGGCGAAGTAGACCGGACCGTAGGAGAGCAGCTCGATCCCCTTGGCGGCGTTCGTGGCTCGGGCGAAGCGCTGAGCGCTCTTCTGGCCCAGGATGTAGGCCATTTCGTAGAGCACCATCTTCACCGCGCTGCCGAAACGGTCGCGGAAGCTCTCGTGGAGGAAGTAGCCGAAGTCCTCGGTGCTGAACAGGGCGTAATGGTCGTTATCGACGCTGATCTGTCCCGTTTCGGCGCGTAGTTTGAGCTTGCCGAAGTACTTCTCGACGACCTGCTCGGCCTTCTCGAAGGCCGGGGCCATCTCGGGGACGACCTTGACATACTTGAGATTAGCCATGGGCACTCCTTGTTTGAGTGGACTGTTGATTGTTCCCGCCTAGCTTGACGAAATGAGGGTGGCTTTATGGAGCATTGGCAAAGCAGTTTGTATCAGGGCACGCATGCATAGAGCAAAAGCAAACCAGCATAACTAAAGTACTTGAAATGTCCAATGAAGGCAAGCACCATCCTGAAAGGGGACTCCGGCGGAGTCCCCTTTAGGGCAGGTATCGAGAGGCTTTTCAATCTGATTGTGTCTTTTTATTTGATTCACATTCTGTATGTCACTTTATTGTGGGCATCATGGGGTGAACCAGTAGCGTTAATCGCTTGCGGTTTGCTGTTGAGTATCCGCGGGTTTGCTAAGCGCACTGGGACAACGGAAGAGATTATCACTTGAATATGGAGGCGCAGGTATCGCTATTAGATTGGCAGTCATTGCGTTATAGCGCGACTGCCTGCTATTATCAATAGAGCCGATCTGTGGCGATAAGCCGTGACTTGCTCTTATTGCTCTAAGTGCTGTGGGGACCAGTAGGCTGTCGGTCCCGCCCAACGGTCGTGGTAGCTAATAATGAATGTTACGCTGACAGTTCTCTATTGCATGGTTTAGCACCTGCAACAGCCAGTCGCCATCACGAGTGAAGCCTTGTAAGGAATAAATATATCAAGGCCCCCTCCTTCGATGCGGCTCCCCATGGTTACCAATGCTGGTCCTGTTTCTAGTGATGATCCCCACTGATAATGTATGGGCGAGCTGAATTGCCTCGTCACGAAAAAGTTGGCTACCGAACGATTCGCGGAGACAGCGAGCAAAAGCAGGCTGCTCCCAACCCGCGGTTATCGACCGATCACGATCAGTGATGCAGCATCCGGCCTGGAAGCGCATGATGATGCCTAAGCATCTTCATCATCCGGTGGCGGCTCGGGTAGGCTCCCCGGAGGATGCTTGAGGCGAGTGCGCTGGTAGGCCCGCACTGCGCCGTAGCCCAGCCCGTAGAACAGCAGCGCCAGGGCGACGGCCAGCAGGGTGTTGCCGGCCAGGTAGGTCCAGACGACCTCTCCGGCGGCGTTCCAGAGCTCGCCCTCATCGATGAGACGGGCGACCTCGCCGACCTCGGCCCCGGTCAACCAGGCGCCGATGGTGAAGGAGAGGCCCCAGAAGAAGGGCGAGGTGAAGGGGTTCATGATCGCCGAGCCGACCACGGCGGCGACCTTGCTGAAGCGGAAGAGGAAGGCCAGGCCGACGGCCATCAGCGCGCCCAGGCCGAAGGTGGGGAAGATGCCGATGAAGACGCCCACCGCCAGCCCCAGGGCCGCCTTGTGCGGCGAGGAGTCGGCGCGCAGGAAGCGCAGGTACTGCAAGCGCAGCCAGCGCCGCACCCGGCTCCAAAAATTGCCCTTGAGCCGGGGTCGACAGCGACGACGGGACTTGACGGGGGACCTGGCGGTCCCCCGGGTGCTGTCGCGAGGCTGAGAATCGACCGTGATCATCGCTCGTAGGTCGTGGTTAATTCGTGGCAGGAGGCGCAGTCGGAGCCCCGGGCGCCGGGCAGGGCGTGGACGTCGCCGTCGGCTTCGGAGAAGATGCAGCGGGCCGGTCCGACGGCGGCTCCGTCGTAGGTCGCATGGCAGTCCAGACAGGCTCGGCCGTCCAGGGGAGGATGCTCGCCGACCAGGGTCGTGGCCGGGCTGGATTCGGCCACCTCGGCGGCGCCGCCGGAAGACATGTCGAACTCGTGGCAGGCGTAGCAGGTGCGCATCGGCAGCGAGGGGTGGGTTTCGCCGTTGCGCGGAGTGTAGGGGAAGACGTAGGTCTCGCCGCCGACGGCCATCCGTTCCATCCGGGTCTCGCCGGGAGTGACCTCGTGGGGCACCGGGGCGTGGGGGTTGTGGCAGTGCGAGCACTGGTGGCTCTCACGGAACAGGCCCTCGTCACTCAGATAGAACCCGACCAGCTTGGGATCGTCCAGGTGACAGGTCATGCAGTTCTCGTCGATTACCTCGCCGTGGCGGGAGATGTCCAGGGGGTCGCCTGGACCACCCCAGTGGCTGTGACAGTGCCAGCACATCGTCCACTCGCCCCCCGGGGTGTTGTTGGAGCCGTGGGGGATGGCGAAGTAGCCGTAGGCGCCGTAGATCCCCAGCCAGCCGACCAGGAACACGGCGGCGGACAGGACGACGATCCGGCGCGCCGTCTTCGAGCGGGTCTTGCCCGGGTCCAACCGGGGGATGAAGAAGAGCAGGATCACGAAGCCGATCGAGCCGCCCAGGCCCACGGCGGTGATCCAGTCGGGCAGCTCGTCGAGGGCGAACTCGAGGAAGGCCGTGGGCTCGAAGTCGCCGGTCGGGTCGGCGGCGGGACCGGCCACCCCGGGCCAGAAAACGGCGATGAGCACCACCACGACCATGGCGATCAGCATGATCACCAGCTCGAAGGTGGCGAACTCGGGGAAGAAGGGCACGTCCTTCTTGGCGGCCTCGCGTTCGCGGCGGTGCTTGCTGAACCGGGCGGTCAGCTTGCGCCAGGCGTCTTTCAGGCGTTCAAGCACGGTTCCGGCGCCCTCCGGCGGGGCGGTTCACGTGGGTGTTAAAGCGGATCGGCGATGCCCTGGCGACGGATCATCACGAAGTGGAACAGCAGCAGAACGAAGAGCACCAAGGGCAGGATGATGACGTGGGACATGTAGAAGAAATGCAGTGCCTCGTTGCCGGCGATCGTCTCCGAGGTGACCAGGTAAGCCAGCGGGTTGCCGACCAGGGGGACCTTGCGGACCAGCTCCAGGGTGCGCTGGGCCAGCTCGAAACCGCGCTGGTCCCAGGGCAGGATGTAGCCGGTCAGGTAGAAGCCGGCGGTGGTCAGCAACAAGAAGACCCCGGTGATCCAGTTGAGCTCCCGGGGATTCTTGTAGGCGCCGGTGATGAAGACCCGCACCATATGGGCCACCACCAGGAACATCATCAGGTTGGCCGCCCAGTGATGAATCCCGCGGATCAACCAGCCCATCCAGACGTCGCCCATGATGAAGGCCAGCGATTCCGCAGCACCCGTCGTGGTGGGCTCGTAGTGCTGGAGCAGGATGATGCCGGTGATCACCAGCAGGATGAACATCGTCAGCGTCAGGCCGCCCAGGCAGTAGTACCACTTGCGCATCCAGGGCTTGACCGGATGCTCCATGCTCTCGACGATGTAGTCCTTGAGCCGGAAGCGCTTGTCGAGCCAGTTGAGCCAGCGGCTCTCGGCGATCTTCTTGCGGGTTTCGTCGCTCATTGCACCTGGGCGGTCCGGCGGCGGCGCCGGGTAGGCGGCTTCAAGGATCCGCGAGGGGCACCCCGCGATCCAGTTTCCACAGTAAATCCCCACAATCGAGCCCGGATTTTACCATACCGTTTACTAAAGGCCAACACGGAGTGCTGAGCCATCGCTTGTCTGACTTAGATTGAGAGCGTGGTGGCACGACCTAAGCCGTGGACCAACATCATAGACCAACAACACCAACATCATGAAGGACAGACTCGAACACCAGTCCGCGCGGACAACGGGCCGCCGCGGGTTGACTAAACGCCACGGTTATCAATCAAACGGCGGGGTCGGGGAACCAGCCCCACGACCCCGCCCCACCGAGCGAGAACCACGATTGATCAAACAAACGGCCGTGACGAACTCCCGGCTCTATACACCCCGATCACCCGCACACCCGATCCGCGCTCACACCGGACGCAGGAAGTACAGCGCGGTGCGGTTGTAGACGCGCTCATCGAGCACCAGATAGCCCTCGAAACGCGGCGCGGGACCGCGCGGCGCGGCGGCCTGGAACACCAGCAGTCCGCCCACCAGAGGCCGCAGCTCGGCGGCGACGGGCGAGGGCTCCAGCTCGTAGGGCGGATCGGCGAAGACGATCTCGTAGGGTGAATCCTGTTCGCTCCATCCCCGCAGGAAGCGCTCGACCTTCTGTCGGAACAGGCGTCCCCGCCCGCGCAGGCCGGTACGCTCCAGGTTGCGCTGGAGGTAGTTGATCACCCCCCGATCGGCCTCGATGAAATCGACCAGGGAGGCGCCGCGACTCAGGGCCTCGATGCCCACGGCGCCGACGCCGGCGTAGGCGTCGAGGAAGGTGGCGTCTTCGATGATCGGGGCCAAAATGTTGAAAAGGGCCTCGCGGACGCGCTCCGGGGTGGGGCGCACCCGGTTTCCCCGGGGAGCGTAGAGGGTCTGGCCTCCGGAACTGCCGCCGATCACGCGCATTCGACCTCCCGGCGATGTCGACCGACAAGACGGTCGGCCCGGCGCTGGGGCTCGGGCAGACGATAACGGGTGAGCCGGTCGAGGATCACCGCTTCGGCGTCGTCCAGGTTTATCCGGACTCCGACACTGATGAACAAGGGCTTGACGTTGTCCCGGGTGCGCAGGACGGTACCCAGGCGCTCGCCGCTCACCGGGTCGACCAGGGACGAGTGCTCGCCGCGCCGCGACCCCGGTTCGGTGTACTCGCCGACGAGACGGCTCTTGGCCGAGCCGATGGTGGGCACGCCGAAGGAAAGGCCCAGATGGGCGGCCAGACCCAGGCGTCGGGGATGGGCGACGCCCTGGCCGTCGCAAATCAGCACGTCGGGACGGACGTCCAGGGCTTCCCAGGCGGCGCAACAGGCCGGCCCCTCGCGATAGGAGAGCAGCCCGGGCACGTAGGGGAAGTCCAGGGGGGCCTCGCCGACTACCTCCTCGACCAGTCGGTTGTCGGCGTCCAGCACCACCAGAGCGGCGTAGACCCGTCCCCGGCGCTTCGAGTAGCTGACATCGAGACCGGCGACCAGCCTCCAACCAGTCAGAGGCGGTGCGGGGGAGTGGAACGATCGAACCTCGGCGGCCAGGCGGAGCTGCTGCTCCCGGGCCGCGGCGACCTCGCGGGGCCATTCCAAAGGTCGGGCGAGCCTCATGACGACGGGGCCTCCTTCGCCGGACGTCGCCCGCGCAGGCAACCGAGCAAGCGGCGCAGGGTCAGGGCCAGGCGCATCGGGGCGTTGCCGCTGAGCTCGACGGCCTTGACAGGGCAGATCTCGTGGCAGCACATACAGGCGGTGCAGTCGGCGTAGTCGATTGCATAGGCGTCGTCGACGCGGTGGATGGCTCCGTTGGGACAGGCCCGGGCGCAGGCACCGCAGCGGACGCAGCGCTCGCGCTCGATGGCCGGGAAGAGCTTGACCAGCCCCGCCAGAACCCGGCCCAGGGAGCCGGGAATGAACTGGCGCAGCGAAGCAGCCGGCAGCTTGAAATCATCGGGCTCGGGCAGAAGATCGCCCAGGGCCTCGACGCTGCCGGGATCGAAGATACCCCGGCGTCGACAGACCGCTTCAACGGGATTGGCGGCCGGGTCCAGACCGATGCCGGCCGCCAGCAGATGGTCCACGGCGGCGGCGTCGGCCCCGGCGACCAGGAAGCCGTAGGGGTAGGGCTCACCGGCGGCGGGACCGTCGCCCTGCATCGCGATGACGGCGTCGACGATGTTCAGCGTCGGCGGAGCGGCGGCGTAGATATCAACCACGATCTCGGCGAACTCGGTCGGATTGACCGCCCGCTGGTGCAGCTCGGTCTTGCGCATCCCCGGCACATGGCCGTAACAGTTCTTCACCGCGCAGGTCAGCAGGGTCAGCGAGTGGGTCTTGAGCTTGGGCAGATTGATGACGGCGTCGGACTCGACCACGGGGCGGGCGAGCTGCAGCCGGGGGGCGAAGCGGTTGAGCCCCTGGAAGTGGACGTGACCGGCGCGCTCGAAACCGACGATCTCCACGCCCAGCTCGGCACAGACCGTGCCCAGGCCCGAGGTGCGCCAGAGCCGCTCGAGTACCCGGGCGGCCCCGGCCGGACTGTCGCCGACGGTTACCCGATAACCCCGTCCGAGCAGGGCCTCGAGCACGGCGCGCAGCACCGCCGGATGGGTGGTCACGGCGGCCTCGGGCGGGTGCTCGGAGAGCAGGTTGGGCTTGACCAGTACCCGGGCCGGCGGCGCGGGAAGCAGGGCCGCCCAGCCGCCCAGTGTCTCGACGACGCGCTCGAGGGCCTCGCGGACCCCGGCGGCGGCGTAGTCGGGACAGCGCACGGCGGCCACGCGGTGGTCCGTCGGCAGCCGGGCTCGACTGGCGGTGGTGCTCATTGGGTTCTCTCTCCCCTGTTTGCGAAAGGCTCAATCAGTGTGCTGAAAAAGCTTAGCAGAGCCTGGGCGGCGAAACAAGCACGGCGGCCGGCTTGAAATACGGCCACTGTTGCCCTATCATGATAAATGTTGGTTTATCAAGCCAATCAATCAAAAGCAATTGTTTGCCGCTTCGTTTCCGGTCAAACATCCAAGGCGAAACCGCTGGGCTGGACGAAACTTGGGGGAATGACTGGGTACTTGAAGCGAGCGATAAGGAGGCGTCGTGGGACTGGAGGATCTGGAGCTGGACTTCGGTGTACGGATGGGGTTTTATTCACTGTTGGGACCCGGGGTGGGCCTGACGATCTATCGTATCGCCACCCAGGGTTTCGACTTCCGCGAACCGACCTACCTCTGGGGCATCGCCATCCCCTGGTGGGTCAACTGGGCCTTGATCGGCGGGGCGATCCTGCTGCGGCTGGGCGGCTGGCTGTGGAACCGAATGCGCAAACGCCGCGCGGAGGCCGCCGAGGCGGCCGCCGAACGGGCCGAAGCCGAGCGCGAACGCCAGGAAGATGAGGAGTGGGAGCGCGAATGGAACGATGATTAAGCCGTATTCGAACCGATCAGGGCGTGGAGGGCCGGATTGATGAACGAGCTGGACTGCATCATCAACCATCCCGAGGGTCTGGGCGGGGACATCCCGGGACGGAGCGCCTTCGAGGAGCCGGGGATCGAGGCCTTCCACCGCTCCCTGCCCGGCTGCGCACCGACACCGCTGATCGACGCCGCGAGCATCGCCGCCGAGCTCGGGCTGGGGAAGGTCTTCATCAAGGACGAAGCCCACCGCTGCGATGTCAAAGCTTTCAAGATTCTCGGAGCGAGCTGGGCGGTGCATCGGCTGCTACGGGAGGACCCCGGCATCGCGACCTTCGCTACGGCCACCGACGGCAATCACGGCATGGCCCTGGCGACGGCGGCGCGGCTCCACGCTCGTCGCGCCGCGGTTTTCATGCCCCGGGGCACGGCGAAGGCCCGAGTCGAGCGCATTCGCGCCACGGGGGCCGTGGTCGAGGTGCTGGAGGTCGATTACGACGAGACGGTGCGGCACGCCGCCGCGACGGCGGAACGGGAAGGCTGGACCCTGGTCCAGGACACGGCCTGGCCGGGCTACGAGGCTGTCCCGGCGCTGATCCAGGCCGGTTACCTGACGCTGTTCCGCGAGGCGGCGGAGCAGCTCGGCGCTCTCGGCGGCGACCCCGGGATCGACCTGGTCCTGCTCCCGGTGGGGGTGGGCAGCCTGGCGGCGGCCGGGGTCTGGTTCCACCATTACAGCTACGGCGACCGCCGTCCGCGCCTGGTCGCCGTCGAGCCCCGCAACGCCGGCTGCCTGGCGGCCTCGCTGGCCGCCGGTGAACAACGCAGCGTGGCGGCGCCGGGGACACTGATGGCCGGGCTGAACTGCGGCACGGTCTCTCATCTCGCCTGGCCCCTGCTGCGCGACGGCCTGGACGGCGCGCTGCTGCTCGACGACGAGGCGATCCCCCCCGCCATGCGCCGCTACGCCGCCCTCGAGCCGGTGGTGGTCAGCGGCGAGAGCGGCGCCGCCGGCCTGGCGGCCCTGACGGAACTGCTGACCTCAACGGCGCTGGAGCCGCTGCGCCAGCATCTGCGCCTGAGCCCCGACAGCCGGGCGCTGGTGCTCAACACGGAGGGCGACACCGACCCGGCGGCCTATCGTCGGCTGATCGAAGGAGCGTTCGAGGGTTAGATCAACCGCGATGCAGAGACTCAAGGCGACTGGATCGTCGGGGATTGAAATCTGCAAAATGGAGCGATACCCGGAATACAACGCGGCAACCCCGAAGGAGAACCTTGTTGGCGTCACTCCGCCGGATGCCCCGATATACTCAACAGCCATAACAAAAGCGACTCATTGAAAAACCTGCAACCCACTGTTGACACGATCCGCCTTACTCGAAGCGGTGAGAACAGGGACAGATTGTGGATCATCCCCGAGCCCGAGAAAACCCCCGAGGGAGAACTTGGATAGTAAATTTGAGCGCTGCAACGAAGGCATCATGGAACTTGTTCGAACCAAATCAGGGTTGATAATGATGTTCTCTCAAGCAGGTAATCGCCGTCCGGATGCGTCACGCTTTAACCTCGATACAATAATGCGCTGCCTATTTACTAGACAATGATGCACTTATGAGTCGAGGTAAATCGGATGTGTTTAGAAGCAAGCTACCAACCATTGTACCAACCATTGTAAAACAACCAACGACACTTTTTTCTGCTCATTGGTGACTGGTACTTCGGTGACTGGTACTTCAAATATTAAACGCGCATTATCAGCAGATAACAATCACAGCCCGGTCCGATCTGGGTATACGATATATAACTCATGGGATCGAATACCGTGTTCGGACCTGATTGTGATTGTATGCTGTTGATAATAGAAGTGATAGTCTT
>CAZOOP010000059.1:0-14243 GCA_964581465.1 uncultured bacterium | reverse complement strand
GAGGTTGGCTTAGAAGCAGCCATTCCTTTAAAGAGTGCGTAACAGCTCACTGGTCAAGTGATCCTGCGCGGAAAATGTAACGGGGCTCAAGCATGGTACCGAAGCTTCGGATCCTTTTGGATGGTAGGGGAGCATTCCGTCTTAGGTTGAAGGTGGTCCGCGAGGGCTGCTGGACGAAACGGAAGAGAGCATGCCGGCATGAGTAGCGATAAAAAGGGTGAGAAACCCTTTCGCCGTAAGCCTAAGGTTTCCTGGGGAAGGTTAATCCGCCCAGGGTTAGTCGGCCCCTAAGGCGAGGCTGAAAAGCGTAGCCGATGGGCAGCAGGCTTTAAAATATTCCTGCACCAGCAACGTACGTTTGAGTGATGGGGTGACGCAGAAGGGTAGGCCGGCCGCCGGACGGAAGTGGCGGTTTAAGCCCGTAGGAGGAGGTCTCAGGAAAATCCGGGATCTCAACTCCGAGAGGTGATGACGATGGGGGAAACCCCTTCAAGCGGCTGATCCCGCACTGCCGGGAAAAACCTCTAGCGAGTACGTTACTGACCGTACCGCAAACCGACACAGGTAGGCGAGGAGAGCATCCTAAGGCGCTCGAGAGAACTCTGGTTAAGGAACTCGGCCAAGTGACCCCGTAACTTCGGGAGAAGGGGTGCTTGAAACCGTGACGGGACTAGCTCCCCGAGCGGTCTTAAGCCACAGAAAATCGGCCCAGGCGACTGTTTACTAAAAACACAGGTCTCTGCTAAGGCGCAAGCCGATGTATAGGGACTGACGCCTGCCCGGTGCCGGAAGGTTAAGAGGAGGGGTTAGCGGTGATTTTTTCACTGCGAAGCTCCGAATCGAAGCCCCGGTAAACGGCGGCCGTAACTATAACGGTCCTAAGGTAGCGAAATTCCTTGTCGGGTAAGTTCCGACCCGCACGAATGGCGTAACGACTTGGGCACTGTCTCAACCAGGGACTCGGCGAAATTGTAGTGCCGGTGAAGATGCCGGCTACCCGCGACTGGACGGAAAGACCCCGTGGAGCTTTACTGCAACTTGATATTGGGTGCTGGTACACTTTGTGCAGGATAGGTGGGAGGCTGAGAAGCATGGACGCCAGTCTGTGTGGAGCCAACCTTGAAATACCACCCTGGGTGTATCGGCATTCTAACCCGGATCCGTTATCCGGATCGGGGACAGTGTCAGGCGGGCAGTTTGTCTGGGGCGGATACCTCCTAAAACGTATCGGAGGTGCCCTAAGGTCACCTCAGCGCGTATGGAAATCGCGTGACGAGTGTAAAGGCAAAAGGTGGCTTAACTGCAAGAGGGACGTCTCAAGCAGATACGAAAGTAGGGCTTAGTGATCTTGTGGTCCCGAATGGAAGGGCCATGACTTATCGGATAAAAGTTACCCCGGGGATAACAGGCTAATAGCGCCCGAGCGTCCACAGCGACGGCGCTGTTTGGCACCTCGATGTCGGCTCGCCGTATCCTGGGGCTGAAAAAGGTCCCAAGGGTTGGGCTGTTCGCCCATTAAAGCGGCACGCGAGCTGGGTTTAGAACGTCGTGAGACAGTTCGGTCCCTATCCGTCGTGGGTGTTGGAAGATTGAGGAGAGCTGCCCCTAGTACGAGAGGATTGGGGTGGACGAACCTCTAGTGTACCGGTTGTCGCGCCAGCGGCACCGCCGGGTAGCTATGTTCGGACCGGATAAGCGCTGAAAGCATCTAAGCGCCAAGCCGCCTCCAAAACAAGTCTTCCCGTGGGCCTTGAGCCCCCTAAAGGCACCTCGGAGACTACGAGGTTGATAGGACGCTGGTGTAAGCACAGTGATGTGTTCAGCCTAGCGTTACTAATCTGCCGTGCGGCTTGACCATCATTTTCACCGGAGGGGCCCTCCACAGGCCCCTCCGGAGCAATCCTTCGTAACAACATCCCTATCAAGACTTGCCAACTGGTTAACCAACCAAGCAACTGGTCAGATCTGTCAAACATCGGAGGGGGCCGGCTCATCAGGCCCCGCGTGATCAACCGTCGCACTGCAACGCAACGGCGGCTCTACACTGCTCCGCACAGCTTGGTCTTTTGGTGGCACTGGCAGAGGGGAAACACCCGTTCCCATTCCGAACACGGAAGTAAAGCCCTCTCGCGCCGATGGTACTGCAGGGGTGACTCTGTGGGAGAGTAGGTCACTGCCAAGAGGCCAATATCTTCAGAGGGGGATCGGTTACCACCGGTCCCCCTCTTGTTGCATAGGCGATCAGCAAACACCAGATACAACAGGTTACACAAAGGGCAGGCCATAATCTCTCGCGCCGATGGTTCCGCGGGGGTGACTCTGTGGGAGAGTAGGTCACTGCCAAGAGGCCAATATCTTCAGAGGGGGATCGGTTACCACCGGTCCCCCTCTTGTAGCTTCGGGTTACCTCCACCAATCCACTTCACCATTCCTTCAATTCACCATTCCTTATGGAGCGGCGGCTCCGTCCCCAGCCGTAAGCGGAAACCGACACCCGGCGATAACTCAGGATGGACTTGTGAATCCCGATCGACAGCGGTAAACCGTGGGCGTCAAGACCAAGGGGTCAGGTTGAATGGAGGGCGGGGATTTCAATCCCCGCCGCTTGACTATCCCGGTCCCGGGTCATGCCGCACGTGGGGCATCCCCCCACACACAACCAACCCAATGCAACCCCTCACGCCGATTCGATCAGGTCCGCCGGTAGCCGCACTTCCGGCAGGTTGGGCAGGTCGGCGGGGCGTCGGTGTTTCACCTTCTGCCCGCAGTGGTTGCAGATGTAGGTTCCCCGGTCCGGTTTCTCTTCACAGCCGTACATGATCCCTCCTTATCTGGATGATGATTCATCATCCACCACCGCTGCGAAGTGGTCAACAGGCTGAGCCCACCGGATCCACGCCGCCGTTGACACACCACCCTGCCTGCCATTATAATCGTTGCTGAGCGTAAATCACCTTATAACAACAGGATAGGCTTGAGGGTCACTAGCGGGAAGAGGGCCGATCACCGGTCCACTCCTGCGCGGTCCGATCGGGCCGTGTTCCTGTGAGGGCGAACCATAACGACGGGGCGAGATGACCGATTACAACGCAAGACTGGCCATCGACGGGCTTGGCGACGACGAGCTCCGGGGGCTGTTGAAGGGGCTGGGCATCCAGTTGACTCCGGGCGAGGCCCGCCAGTTGGTGGAGCTGTTGGGTCGCGAGCCGACGCTCTCCGAGGCCCACCTGTTCAACATCATGTGGAGCGAGCATTGCTCCTACAAGTCCAGCCGCAAGCTGCTGGGCCGCCACCTGCCCACCGACGGCCCCAACGTCCTGCTCGGTCCGGCCGAGGACGCCGGGATCGTCCGCTTCTGCGAGCACGAGGGCGTGGAGTACGGCGTGGTCTTCGCCCACGAGAGCCACAACCATCCCAGCCAGGTGGTGCCCTACGAGGGCGCGGCCACCGGCGTCGGCGGGATCGTCCGCGATGTATACTGCATGGGCGCCGAGGTTTTCGCCGTCCTCGATCCCCTGCGTCTGGGCGATCCGACGGGGCCTCGGGGCACCCGCTCCGCCGAGGTCGCCACCGGCGTGGTCGACGGGATCGGCGGCTACGGCAACCCCTTGGGCGTGCCCAACCTGGGCGGCGACGCCTACTTCTCCCGGCGCTTCGACGACAACTGCCTGGTCAACGTGGTCGCCCTGGGCCTGGTGCGCGCCGACGGGATCATCCACTCCAGGGTGCCCGCCGAGGCCGCCCGGGAGCCCTACGTCTACGTCCTGGTGGGCAAGGCCACCGACGACTCCGGCTTCGGTGGCGCGGCCTTCGCCAGCGTGGACCTCGACGAGGAGGAGGAGAACCGGGGCGCCGTCCAGGTGCCCGATCCCTTCCTCTCCCGGGTGCTCACCGAGGCCAACAAGGCCGCCTGGGCCTGGCTGCGCCGGCGCGGAGCCGCCTTCGGCATGAAGGACCTCGGCGCCGGGGGCATCGCCTGCGCCACCAGCGAGATGGCCGCCGATGTCGGCATGGGCGCCGACGTCCACCTGGATCGCGTCCCCGTCTCGATCGACGGCCTGCCGCCCTTCGTCGTCGCCTGCTCCGAGACCCAGGAGCGTTATATGTACGCCGTACCGGCCCGCCTGGCCGAGGACTTCTGCGCCATCTTCAACCGTGATTGGGAGCTGGGCAAGACGGCCGTGGGCGCGGCGGCCACGGTCATCGGCGAGATCGTCGCCGAGGACCGCTACCGCCTGCTCTATCGGGGCGAAGAGACCGAAGAGACGCCGGTCTGCAGCGTCAGCACCCGGGCCGTCACCCACGGCGTCTACCACGAGCGCCCGCGCCGGGCCGGCTCCACCCGGGTTCACACCGAGCGGAAGCGACCCGATGCCGGCTGGGGCGAGATCCTGCGCGGGATGCTGTCCTCCCCGGCCGGCGCTTCGCGCTACCCGATCTTCAAGCGCTATGACAGCGAGGTCCGCGGCCTGACCGTGCTGCGCCCCGGCGAGGCCGACGCCGGTGTGGTCGCTCCGCTGCCGGGCTGCCCGGCGGGGGTGGCGGTCAGCGTCGACGGTAACCCGCGCTACGGCGATATCGATCCGTACCTGGGAGCCTTCTTCGCTGTCTACGAGGCCGCCCGCAATGTGGCCTGCGTCGGCGCCCGCCCGGCGGCGATAACCGACTGCCTCAACTACGGCAACCCCGAGCAGGCCGAGATCTTCTGGCAGTTCGCCGAGGGCCTGCGCGGCATCGGCGACGCCTGTCGCTCCCTGGGCCTCATTGAGGACCCCGAGGCCGCCCTGCCCGTGATCTCCGGCAACGTCAGCTTCTACAATCAGTCGGCCAAGGGCGTCGCCGTGCCGCCCTCACCGATAATCGCCTGCGTCGGCATCGTCGACGACGTCCGCCGCGCCGTCCCCGCCTACCTGACCGAGCCCGGCCTCGAGCTGCTCTTCGTCGGCCGACGCGGCCCCGAACTCGGCGGCAGCCTCTACTACGAGTCCGTCTACGGCGAATCCGCCGGACGGCTGCCCGATCTCGAAGCCGACCGCTGGCGCCGGGAGCTCGCCGCCGTCGTCGAGTTCATCGCCGCCGGTCGCGCCGTCGCCTGCCACGATATCTCCGACGGCGGCCTGGCTCTGGCCCTGGCCGAGATGGCCCTGGGAACCTACCTTTCGACGGGTGTGGGCCTGCGCGCCAACCTCCATGACCTCCACGCCGGCTCCGCCGCGGCGCTGCTCTTCAACGAGACCCCGGCCTATCTGTTGGCCGTGCCGAAGGGCGGCGGCGGTGAAGCCGTGCGCTTCTTCCGCGCTCGGGGGATCGAGGCCGCCCGCATCGGCTCCGCCGTCGAGGAGCGCCGCCTGGTCATCCGCTACGGCGAGCATTACCTGGTAAACGAGCCGCTGGACGAGCTGCGCGAGCTGTGGCTCCATGGCCTCGACGGCGTCTTCGGCGCATGAAGCATGACTCCCACCTTCGCAGTAGACAAACTAACAACCGACCATGAAGACGATCACCCTGTTTTTGATCGCACTCCCTTGTACCGCCTCGGCCCTTACCGGCCCGCCGGACAGTGGCTCCGTAGGTGATTGCAGCCGTTCGTCGGGATCCCCGTCGGCCAGCCTCGCCTTCCACTCCGACCGCGACGGGGACTGGGGAAATCTTCGTCATGGACGCCGACGGGAGTAACCAGCGGCAATTGACCAACAACAGTAGCAATGATTGGTGCCCCGCCTGGCGCCCGGTGGAGTGAAGGACTACTTTTCTCTAGGGAGATGAGATGACTAAACGCCTGTTGACAACGCTTTTCGTAGCGATTCTGGCCGCGGCGGCCCTTGCCGGGCCGACGATCGCCATCCTGGACTTCGAGGCCGTCGGCTGCCCGGCGGAGCTGGCCCGCGGCGCCGCCGAGCTGCTGCGCGCCTCGCTCTCCGAGCACGAGGAGCTGGCTCTGGTCGAGCGCGCCCGCCTGGCCGAGGTGATGTCCGAGCAGGCCCTGGCCCTCTCCGGCGTCGTCGACGCCGACACCGCCGTCGAGGTCGGTGGTCTCCTCGGCGCCGATTACCTGCTGGTGGGTGGAGTGACCCTGCTGGGCGGCCGCTACACCATCGCCGCCCGCTTCGTCGACGCCGCCTCGGGCGAGGTGGTCATCGGTGTTCAGGACGACGCCCAGGTCGAGCGGCGCATCCCCTATGTCTGCCGCGACCTGGCCGAGGAGGTCGCCGAGGCCGCCGGCGCCCTGCCCGTCGAAACCCCCACCGAAGAGACGCCCTATCTGATCGGTCTGGACCTCGACGGCACCGTGATCTTCCACCTGGCCGGCGACATCCACGCCCTGGACCTGGCCTCGGGCGTCGGACGGCAGTTGACCTTCGACGGTTTGAGCTGGCAGTCGGCGATCACCCCGGACGGACGGCGGATCGCCTTCAGCTCCAAGCGCGGCGGGGGCCTGGACCTCTACCTGATGGACCCCGACGGCGGTGACCAGGTGACCCTGCTCGACACGCCGCACATCGAAGACGCACCCTGCTGGAGCCCCGACGGGCGCCGGGTGGCTTTCCACACCGAGCGCGACGGCAACTGGGAGATTTACAGCATCGCCGCCGACGGTTCCGGGCTCACCCGCCTGACCGATCACGGCGCCGAGGACTCCTACCCCTCCTGGAGCCCGGACGGGGAGCGCATCGCCTTCATGACCCGGCGCGGGGCCTACACCGGCGGTTACGAGGTCTACGTGATGAACGCCGACGGCTCCGATCCCCGCCGCGTCGCCGCCGGGATGTACCCCTCCTGGAGCCCCGACGGCGAGAGCCTGGCCTACGTCCACGACCACGACGGCGACGGAGGCTTCGACCTCTACCTCACCGGTCTGGACGACGACGACGCCCGGCGGCTCACCGACGACGGCGGCGCCAAGCGCTTTCCCCGCTTCACCGCCGATGGCCGGACCATCCTCTTCGACGACGCCCACATCGACATCTTCGCCTATTCCCTGGATACCGATGACGTCTACCGGGTCACCTGGAACGGCTGCGTCGTCCCCAGCTACGGCGAGACCCGCTAGAAGGAGGTCGCGATGCGCGGCAGGCTCCTCTTTTCCATCCTGCTCACCCTGGGCCTATCTACCGCGACGGCGGCCCTGGAAGGCGTCGTCTACTATGACTACGCCGGGATGCTCCACCGGATGGACGCCGACGGCTCCAATGTCGAGCTGGTCGACGAGCTCTTCGGTTACGACGACATGGGAATCTCCCCCGCCGTCACCCCGGACGGCGCAGTGCTGGTCTTCGCCTCCAGCGCCTTGGGCGGCTGGAGCATCTTCCGCTACGACTTCGACGCCGAAAGCAGCTTGATCTACGACAGCGGCGACTGGGACGGCCTGCCCGCCCTGGACCCCGCCGGGGAGCGCCTGTCCTGCGCCTCGATGGGCGACGGCTCCGGCGCCGAGATCATCCTGCTCGAGCTCGACGATCCCTCATCGGCCGAGCGGCTGACCGAGATGGACGCCTGGGCGCGCTGGCCCGTCTGGAGCCCCGATGGAGGCGCGATCTACTATGTCCACGGTGACCCCGGCGAGGACCGCAGCGAGCTGCTGCGCCTCGATCCCGTCGACGGCTCGATCAGTACGGTCAAGACCTTCCACGGCGAGGTCAAGGAGATCGACATCAGCCCCGACGGCGCGCTCTTCGCCCTGACCTACCGCCCCGCCGGCGCCGACTCCTTCGGCATCCACCTCTACGATCCCACAGCCGACGAGCTGACCCCGCTGACCGCCGCCGCCGTCGACTGCGTCGCCCCGTGCTTCACCGGCGACGGTCGCCGCCTCTATTACAACACCGAAGTGCCCGTCGAGTACCCGGACGAGCATTACTACGACGATCCCTACGACCCCGACTACCGCTCCAACCCGGAGAAGAGTCTGCCCGGCGACGGTGAGGAGACCGCCGAAACCGAGACGGAATCCACCCCGGAGCCCGGTGAATCCGCCGTCGACGAGCCCGCCTGGCTCACGGGATACCGCAACACCATCCACCTCGTCGACCTGGAAACCGGCGAAGACCACCCCCTGACCCCGGGCGAGAACGCCTGCTGGTGCGATCCCGCGGGGGCGACACCGTGAGCCTGATCGATCGCGACCGCGCCTGGTGCGAGAAGGTCCTGGCCGCCGGCGAGGTCGGCTGGCTGGCCCTGGGTGGACCCCGCCCCTACGTGATCCCCGTCAACTATCACTGGCAAGGCGGCCGGGTGCTGATCCACACCGCCCTGACCGGACGCAAGCTCGAGCACCTCGCCGCCGACGAGCGGGTCTGTTTCGGCGTAGGCTCGGCCCTGGCGCCCCTCGAACCCCACGGGCGAGGCGGCTGCTACCTGCCCTGGCGCAGCGTGATCATCGAGGGCCGGGCGCGGCTGATCCGCGAGACCGCCGAGAAGCTGCCCCTGCTCCAGGCCTTCCTTGACGCCTACCAGCCCGGGGACGAGCACGGACCCTTGACCGAGGGCGAAGTGGCCAACACGCTGCTGATCATCATCGAGCCCGAGGCGATCAGCGGACGCGAGGAGACGGGCGCAGAGGAGGGGGAGTACTGAAGCGCGGAATCCCGCCGGGGTAAGGTTCATTCTTATGGGGCTGGATCGGGAGCTGACCGGCCGGCGCAACGCCATGAAGGCTTTAGGAATCTGCGTGGTGTACTGCTGAGGATTGCCGAGTTTATCCCCGGAGTCCCCCACCCTAGCCCCCCCCAGCGGGGGGAGAGGAACAGCCTCAGCACCAAGAGCATCCCCCAGTGGGTGGCGGGGAGCTGGTCCGTCGCCACAGCCCCCCCGTTGACAGGGGCTTGAGCCGAATCCATCTCGACCATCCGTCGCCGCAACAGGAGTAGACCGATGCCCACCGTCGCCGTGCTGGCCTTTCCCGGCACCAACTGCGAGTACGAAAGCGCCCGGGCCTGCTGGTCCGTCGGCCTCGACGCCGAGATCGTGCGCTGGAATCAGCCCGAACGTCTGCGCGCCGCCAACGCCTTTCTGATCGCCGGCGGCTTCAGCTTCGAGGACCGGGTCCGCGCCGGAGCCATCGCCGCCAAGGAGGCGGTGCTCGACGAGCTCGCCGCCGCCGCCGACGCCGGAAAGCCCGTGCTGGGAATCTGCAACGGCGCCCAGGTGCTACTCGAGAGCGGCCTGGTTCCCGGCTTGACCGCGGGTCACCCCATCGAGATGGCCCTGGACGCCAACGAGCACGGCTACCTCTGCCGCTGGTGCCACGTCAAGGTCCACGATCCCGGCGGCTGCCTGTTCACCACCCGCTTCACCGAGGGTGAGGTCTGGCCGCTGCCCCTGGCCCACGCCGAGGGCCGCTTCACCACCCGGGACCCGCTGACCCTAGAACGAGCCCTGAACACCGGACAGGGCGTGCTGCGTTACGTGAACCCGGAGGGAGGCGACGAGCCAGGCTACCCATACAACCCCAACGGCGCCCTGGCCGACCTGGCCGGCCTGCGCAACCCGGCGGGCAACGTCCTGGCGCTGATGCCCCACCCGGAACGCGCCGCCTGGCTCTGGCAACTGCCGGCCTACCTGCCGGGTGATTGGGGCGGGCGACGCCGGGACGTGTCCACCCGAACCGAGATGAACACGGCGGGTCCGGGTCGAATGATCTTCCTTTCGCTGGCCGACTACCTGGGGGTGGAGAACTGATGGCCGAGCTGCATCTTTTGGTCGGACTCAAGACGCCGGACACCGTGGCCGTCAGCGCCGAGCTGGCTCTGCGTGACCTGATGGGCCACGACGAACTCGTCGGGCTGCGGCGCGAGGAATACTGGCGCTTCGGCGGCGACTTCGAAACCGCCGGGCTGCTCGATAGTCTGCTGCTCGAGACCAGCCGTTTCGTCAACCCAGCCAAACACCTGCACCGCACCCCCCCGGCGCTGGAACCGCCGCCGGCGAAGAACTACTCTCCGGGGCGGCGCGTCGGCGTGCTGGTCCGCAAACGCGACGACTTCATCGGCCGCGACGCCCTGGTTTACTGCCGCAGCACCCTGGGCCTGGAAGCCATCGATACGCTCGAGTACGCCACCCTGTGGACCCTGACCCTGGATTGCGCCGAGCCCCGCGCAGCCGCCCGGGAGATCGCCGACTGCCGCGCCCGCCGGGCGGGACTGCTGGCCAATCACCAGTGCGAGACCTTCGAGCTCGTGGACGCCCGGGAGTCCTAACCGGTGCGATGCAGGCCCCGGGGTTGGCACGTTTCTTGCATTGACGTGCCGGGCCGAGGTGAGTAGCGGTGCCGATCACCGTACATAGCGGGTGCCGCGCTGGGAACGCATAGCAAGAAACGTGCCAACCCCGGGGCCTGCTCGTGGGGGTCTCGACGGCTCTCGGCGGATGGCTGTTAGCGATAATGAAAACGGCGGGAGCGCTCCCGCCGTTTTCATTATCCAACCGTCATGTCTCGACTATCAATCGTACTCGTACTCCGGATAGATATAGGCCAGGGGGTTGGTCACGCTGCCCTCGACCAGGACCTCGTAGTGCAGGTGGGGGCCGGTGGACATCCCCGTCGAGCCGATATGGGCAATGACCTGTCCGCGTTGGACCTCGTCGCCCTCCTTGACATTCAGGCGCGAGCAGTGTCCGTAGCGGGTCTGGTAGCCGTAGCCGTGATCGATGAAGCAGGTTGTGCCGTATCCGCCGCGGGTTCCGGCGAAAACCACGGTGCCGTCGGCCGGCGCCATTATCGGTGTGCCGTAGGCGGCCGAGATGTCGATGCCGCGATGGAAGTGGATCAACCCGGTGATGGGGTGGATGCGATTGCCGATGAAGCTGATGATGTGGCCCACCACGGGTTTGATCGAGGGAGTGCGGCCGCGGATGTCGGCCTCGCGCCGAGCCCGTTCGATGGTCTCTTGAACGAGGAGGTTCTCGATGCTCAGCGATCCGTCCAGTCGCAGGGCGCGCTCGTAGTAACGTTGGGTCAGATCGTCGAGGGGCGAGCTGGAGATTTTGGGGAAGCGCTCGATCCGGCCGCCCAGTTCGGCGCCGCCGATGCCGCCCTCGCGTTCGGTGGTGTTGACCGGTTGCATGGTGTGCAACAGGCGGGCCACATCGGTTACCTCGCGCAGATCGTCGAGGCGTGAGGAGATGGAGGCGATGCGGTCGTGGGCGGCTTCGAGCTGTTCCTGCTGGGTGGTGTCTCGGCGACCCAGGCTAAATATCTCCAGATTCTTGCGGACGTTGTCGGAGTAGAAAAAGAGCATCACCGCCCCGCCGACGAGGACCAGGGCGATGATGGTGATCAATCTACGGACCTGACGGCGCGAATAGTCGCGCCTGTAGGTGCCCAGCAGGCGGTCGCGGTTGATGATGATGGTGAAGCGGTCAGACTGCATGAAGCGTCTTTTCCTGCTGCGTATGCGGTTATGATTTGGCGGTTTGGACGATGACGGCGGAGCAGTCGATAACGTTATCGATTCTATCCATCGCTGGACCGATAGTCAAGGGCGGCTGCACGGGGAACCGCACGGAATTTTCCCTCGTAATAGAGGTGAGGCTCTGTACTGTCGAGGGAGGATAGAGCATGAAACAGCGCGCCCGTCTTGGTAAAACCATCCGCCTGGCGCTGCTGGCGTCGCTGCTGGTGCATCAGTTGGTGGTGCTGGCCCTGGGCAATTACGCCGCGCCGGTCAGGCCCTTCCGGCTCCAGCGTGAACCCCAGCGGATAGAGAACCTGGAGGTCTACAAGCCGCCGCAGCGCACCCTGCGCATCCCCGAGGTGCGCCCGCCGCAGCGGGTGGTTCTCACCGCTCCGGTGCCCAGCGACGTCGAGGACGTCATCGAGGAGTTCGACCTGCCGATTACCGAGTACACCCCCATCGAGGAGACCAATCCCTGGGAGCCCTTCGTCAATCCCGACGATCCCCCCCTGGTGGACACCCCGGACGTCGAGCCGCAACTGGCCGGCGCCCTGCCACGTCCCGACTATCCTCAAACGGCCCGTGACGCCGGCTGGGAGGGCGGCGTGCGCCTGGGTATCTACGTCTCCGCCGACGGCGCCGTCCAGCGGGTGCGTGTACTGTCCTCCAGTGGACGCGAGGATGTCGACCGGGCCGCCGTCGAATCGGCCTGGACCACCAGTTGGGAACCGGCGGTGCGCGGCGGCCGTCACGTCGACGCCGAGGTGGCCCTGGTTGTCGACTTCCGCCTGGACATCGCCCGCTGAGTATTCACCGGGCTTGCCAAGGCAGCGGAACACGTTTATAATGACGGCGTTAGGGAAACGCGACACTCCGGAGGCCGCCAACGTGTTCGAGGAGACCCTGCCGACGACGGTCGAGGTGCACGGCCACAGCTTCACCTTCAAGGTGGACGATCCCGAGCGACTGCGCCGCGCAGCCGAGCTGGTCGAGGGCCGGATCAAGACCCTCGAGGAGCGCTCCAAGCTGCCCAGCACGGTCAAGCTGGCCATCTGGACGGCGCTGGAGTTCGCCGTCGAGTGGCTCAACATCACCGAGGACCGCGAGCGCAATCTGGATCGAGTAAGGTTGACCGTTGAGCGGGTTCTCGAAGAACTGGAAACCGAGTTGGGACCCGAGGTCGGCGAGGAGTAAGCCGTAGATTAAACCGTAGAGTAAGCCGATAATGACCCGGTCTACGTGCCTGCGCTTTCAAGGCTGAAGGTTTCGACTGTGACAGGTCGCGGAGGCACGAAAACCGATTAGGACATTGTCAAAAAGATCAAGCAGGGATCCCTGGATCCCTGCTTTCTTTTCATATTTCCTCCGGGAGCGGCGTTTCTCGCCGGGCCGCTCTCAACAGGTGTTGAACTCGGCACGCTCGAACACAGAAGAGCCTCAGCCGATTGGTGCCAATCACCGGTCTTTTCATTGCGATCTATGTAGCATTCTACCTAGCGATCTGCGCGGCCCGGCTTGCTTGATACCGGCTGATCCTTACAGGGTATAGACGATAGCGAAGCCGATCCGGCTGGTCAGGCCGACCTGGCGATTGAGCGGGGCCAGCAGGGCGGCGTCGACACCCAGGCTCAAACCGTTGAAGAGCTGCAGGGCGGCCAGCAGACCCAGGCGGGCCGCGAGGATATCCTCGGCGTAGCCGCCGTCCTCGTTGAAGGGCGCCCGGCGCCAAAAGTACTCCAGCCCGCCGCCCAGGCGCATCGAGAAGGGGTGGTAGGGGTTGGTGTAGTAGTAGACGTTGAGGCGCGGACCTTGAGCGCCGCCCGCTTCGGCGAAGGGCTCCAGGCCGTAGCCGGCGGTGAAGGCCAGCGAGGAGGTCTTGTAGCCCAGCTCCAGCGAGCAGGTGAAGGCGGCGGGGAACTCGCTGACGGCGTAGGTGGCCAGCCCGGTCTGGGCGCTGAAGGCCGGGCCGGGGTTGTCGTCGGCTTCTGCGGTCGTAAACGCTAGCAGCAGCGCCGTGAGCAGTAGGAGGCTGGAGAGCCGTCTAGGCATGGGGGATCAGGTGTCTCATGACGGTTTCGGCAGGAATAAGGGGTTAGACGGCCGGGAAAAGGGCTAGACCGGACCAAAACCTGTTTCAAGTCAGACCTTCATTAGTTGAAGCTACGAGACCAACCGGCGGGACAGTCGTTTCGCCGGCTTAACACGCACCAGGCGTGGTCAATGGCTATCGCCGCAAAGCGACTGCCGGATTGTGACGACATTATGCGCGAATAAGGCCGTAAATGACAAGCTTACAACGGCGTTCCTCGCTCAATGGACGGGTGAAAGCCCCAAACGGTTTTTTTAGTATTTGGCATCAAGGAACATGTTCGGACCAAGTCAGGCTGATTGGGAGCAGCTTGCCTGGCCTTAATTCACTATTCGGATATGCTTCGCGTTTTTTACATATACATTTAGCATTCCCTTAATACTTGATATTATGACATTTAGGAGTCAGGGGCAATCTACCGTCAGAGCTTTTGAAAGCGCTGATATCAGGATTCTCTAAGGATCAGGCCCGTGTTCGTTGCCACTTTTCGACTGTCCGTTTTGTGACAGGGACTATAAGAGTATCACATCTATTATCAACAGTATACAATCACAATCAGGTCCGGATAGGATAGACGATCCCTAATATATTTAGGGATCACTTAACTGTCACGGATCATGGTGTTACTGGATAACGTTCTGAGACTTGCGGTCAGCAGGCAATCAGGTGTGCACATCGAGTGAGCTGCTTGTGGCAGGTACGTGGCTTTTCACATTCCCAGGATGCCCGTAGAGACGTCACGCAGCTCCATTACCAACTGC
>CAZOOP010000058.1:0-14315 GCA_964581465.1 uncultured bacterium | reverse complement strand
AGCCAGGAGTCACGACTTCCCGAAGCAGAGCGATATTCTGGAAGCGTCCGCTTAGTCCGCTTAGTCCGCTTAGAGAGCATCTTTCATGCCACCAGGCAACGCACTGACTGTGACAGCTAACGCAGCTATAAGACACATAATAACATGCTATTAGCGATACATTTCTGTTCAGGAACGTGTGATAATCCCTAAGCGAGCTATCCCTTTTCGCTTCGCTTTAGATAGCTTTGTATACCTTGGCCGGTGGGTATATATCTTTCCGCAATTCATGCATTTACATCTGCCATAAGCCAACTTATAGTGCGCCCCATGGTTACTTTTTGGGCAACAAATGTGCCGGTCGGTTGCTCGGTTTTCCGCCACTTTTTGGTTGCCCGTTTTGTGGCAGAATATCACAGCCCATCCCGTATGTTAACAGCATGTTACATACATGTATCGGTCCGAACACGGCATACGATCCCTTATGGAATAAAGCGGACAGATGTTGCCTGAATGGCAACCCGCAGTGCGGATGATACAAGCGGCTGCATCCATCTACGGAGGGCAGCCGCTTCCAAATACCAGTGGGAATCTTCCTTCAGGGAGCACTCCACGATAGTGGACCGAGGAAATGCGCGATATCACGTAATGGTATTTCTTATTTTCAACAGACCGTTACTTTACTGTATGCTACTAAGATCAAGGTAGTTATTAGATACGGATCATCTAAAGAGATCATCACGAGAAACTGGACCAACACTTGTAACCATAGGGAGCCGCATCGGGTAGGGTGCCTCGATACATGATCGGCGGAATCCGTCAACTCGTGAGGCCGACCGGCTGTTATAGGTTCTAAACCAAGCAATAGTCTGCTCTTAGCATATCACTCACTATCAAGATCTAAAACCGTTGGGTGGGACCGACAGCCTCCGGCTTCACACAATAGCTGGAAAAAAGCGAGGTTGATCGCCACAAATCGGCAGCGAGACAATGGCGGTAGTTGAACTGCAAAGCATTGATTGGCAATCTATTAGCTAGGAGTACCGCTCCAAAAACGAGTGATTAGTCCCAACAAAAAACCGCTGGAGAATCGATGGAGATTCAGCCGTCGGTCACTTCCTGGGTGATGCGCTTCCAGGGCATCTCGGCGGCGGTAAGGACCTTCTCGGCCCGGGAGCGGTCGGCGGCGGGTAGGCGCAGGGCGATGCCACAGTCGGGGATGCCGGGGGGATTGGGAACCAGCTCGGTGTCGACGTCGTTGTCCTGCAACTCGCGGAAGGCCGCGATGGTGTGCATGGTGGTCTTGAAGATGAAGTAGAGGCGCGGGGCGCTCACGGCGTCTCCCGGCGGGCGGCGGCGACGGCCCGGGCCAGGACCTCGAGGTCTTCCTCGGTGTTGAAGGGGCCGACGCTGGCCCGCACGGCTCCGCGGTCCATGGTCAGCGCTAAGTGGTGGGCGCCGGGGGCGCAGTGCAGGCCGCTGCGGGTCTGGACGCCGTGGTTCTCCTCGAGGACCGCGGCGAGCTGGTTGGCCTCCCAGCCGGGGAGGTTGAAACTGACCAGGGCGCCGCGCAGGGCGGGGTCCCGGGGTCCCAGCAGCTCGGCGCTGGCTTCATCGAGAAGCTCCAGCAGCCGGCGGGTCAGTTTCCGCTTGTGTTCGAGGAGCGTGTCAAGTCCGCGCTCATGTATCCAGGCGATGCCGGCGCGCAGCCCGGCCAGGCCCACGGCGTTGTAGGTCCCCGCCTCGAGGGCCTCGGGCAGCTCGGGCGGCACATCCTCGGCGCGGGAGTCCCCCCCGCCGCCGCGCATCAGCGGCTCCAGGGTCAGGTCGGGGCCGATAACCAACCCCCCCGTACCCTGGGGTCCTAGCAGGCTCTTGTGCCCGGTGAAGGCCGCGAAGTCGACGCCCCAGGCGTCGAGCTCCAGGGGCAGGGATCCGGCGGACTGGGCGCAGTCGGCTAAGACCAGGGCGCCGTGCCGGTGGGCCGTGGCGCAGATCTCGGCCAGGGGCTCGATGGTCCCCAGCACGTTGGAGATGTGGCAGACCGTCACCAGGCGCGTCGGCTCCTTCGAGAGCAGGGCGTCCAGCTCGGCGGGATCCAGGGGCTCGGCGGCCGACGGCGGAGCCCACCAGTCGATCCTGATCCCGGCGCCGCGCTCCAGGGCCAACAGCGGCCGACGCACCGAGTTGTGGCTGGAACGGTCGGCGATCACCCGATCACCGGGACGCAATAGTCCACCGATGGCCTGGTTGAGCGCCCAGGTCGCGTTATGTCCGAAGATCACCCGGTTGGGCTTCTCCACGCCCAGCAGTTCCGCCACGGCCTCCCGGGCGCGGTAGATCTCCAAACCGGCCTCGATGGCCCGCCGGTGGGAGCTGCGTCCCGCCGAACCGCCGCACTCCGCCATGAAGGCCGCCATGGCCCGGTACACGCCCGAGGGCTTGGGCCAACTTGTCGCGGAGTTGTCGAGATAGACGGTGTCTTTCACTGGACGGGCTTTCCTTTTCGTGGTTTGCGTCGATGATCGCGACGACGTGCCGGGCCGGGATCACTTAATCGTGGTCGCCGCAAACCACCGTTCCTAGGTTTGAGGTCGGCGCTCGAAGACCTCGGCCAGCCAATCCGGAAAGCGGCGCAGCTCGCCCTCTCGGGTCACCAAAGCGTGGTTGGTGAAACCGGTGGCCAGCAGCTTGCTCTCCCGGGTCACCTCGTACTCGATGAAGAGACGCGTGCGGGTCTGCCGGGCGCAGATCGCCGTGATGGTGATCAGGTCGTCGTAATCGGCGGGCTTCTTGAAGCGGGCGCCGGTCTCGATGATCGGCATCTCGTAGCCGCGCTCTTTCAATTCGCGGTAGGAAAGCCCCTGGGCGCGCATCAACTCGACACGGGCGTGCTCGAAGAAAACCAGGTAGTTGACGTTGTAGACCACGCCGAAGGGGTCGCATTCGGCGTAGAGGACGCGGTGCTTCACGCTCAGTCGGGGTCTGTCCACGGTGTTTCCGTTTCGTCCTGTTCCTGAAGAAGGAGGGCTCTGCGTTGTTTCACTTCGCAATAGCGGTTTCTCCGGTCGCGCCACCGCGCGCCCTTCGCTGAACCGCCCGAAAAACCGGTTCCGCTCGGGCGGCGGCGTTGGCACACTTCTTGCGGAGTTCCGCGTTGGTCAACGCTTAACGCTACCTTGCCCTGCTGCAAGAAATGTGCCAACGCCGCCGCCCAGGCAAGCGGATGTGGGATTCTCCTCGGGCGGTTCGGCGAAGGGCGCCTACAGCGTCGGGCACTGTTCGCAAGTACAGCCTACTGACCTCCTCAACCTTTTTATTTTAACCCAGCCGAGACGCCGTGGCAACCGGGCGGTCCTTCGAGGCCGCTTTATGCTACAATCGCGGCTCGAACCTCAACCCGGGCGGTCAACGGTGTACCCCGTCTTCCTGCGCGATATTCCCATTCCCTTCTCCGGCGGTGAGACCTTCACCATCTACTGGTACGGGGTCTGGTTCATGACGGCCATCCTGGCCGCCCTGACGCTCTTCATCCGTCGCAACAAGCGGATGCTAGGTGTTCCCTCCGACGACACCCTGACCCTGGCGGTCATCGTCATCCTGGCCGGTTTGATCGGGGCCAAGCTGCTGACTATCTTCACCCGTTTCGAGGAGTTCAGCGCCGATCCGGGGGGCTTCCTCTTCGGCCGAGCCTATTTCAGCGTCTTCGGCGGTGTGTTGGGCGGCGGCGTGGCCCTCTGGCTGGCAACACGCCGGAGCGGACCCGGCTTCCTGGGCTTCGCCGACTCCCTGGCGGCCTGCCTGCCCCTGGCCCAGGCTCTGGGTCGTCAGGGTTGCTTCGCCGCGGGCTGTTGCTGGGGCAAGCCAACCGACGCCTGGTGGGGGGTTACCTTCACCCACCCCGACAGCGTCAACGGGCTCAAGGGCATCCCGCTGATCCCGACCCAGCTCATCGAGAGTGGGCTGAACCTCGCCCTTTTTATTGGGATACTAATTGTCGAACGCAATTACAAAAAGCGTCGACAGGGGACGACCTTCCTGGTCTACGGCCTGGGCTATGGTGCGATCCGCTTCGTGATGGACTTCTTGCGCGCCGATCCCCAGGTGACCTGGCTGGGACTCTCGACCAACCAGTGGGCGGTGATCGTCGGCTTCGCGCTGATCGGCCTGGCGGTCTGGAAGCTGCTGCCCCAGGCCCGCCCCGCCCGGGAGGTTTACACCGATCCTCCCCGACGGGTGCTCTTCGGCAGAACCAGTGCAGGTGCCGACGAGGGCGACTGAGCAAGCCCTTCGTTTAGCCATTCCAGGATTATGCTAAGCGGCGCCGATGCGCCGCTTTACTCGTTTACGCCCGGAGTGGATTGAAGTATCTGTCACCTATAACAAGTAACAAGCGGCGGCTATAAGGTGTGTGTTCGGTGGATAAATAACTATGCTAGTAGCTTGCTGTTAACTCCTATCCAGTTGCTGCTCGAATCATAAGTGCCTCAATAGCAGGCAACAAGGTGGCGGATGATGCCGGGATCAAAGCGCAACGCACCCAGAAGGTGACTATCGCTTGGCGAGCCTCTCTTTATCCGCTTGATTTGGTCCGAACACGGTATACTTTCCTAGGGATAAACCGATCGGCGTGATTCGAGCGGAATGGGAGCAAGATGAGGGCATGACAAACGGGACGGTAAACCGTCCCGTTTGTTTACTGCTTTGAGTTAAGCGGTGTTCAGCTTACTCGTACAGGCCCTTGACAGCGCCCCAGGTAGAATCGACAACAGCACTACCACCCTCTTCCCAGTAGCAGCGAAGCATGAAGTCACCGTAGCTGGTGGTGTTGGCCCAACCACCCTGGTAGCCGGTCCAGTTGTGAGTACCGGAGGCGGCGTCGACACCCATGGAATCGGGGTTGTCGGAGGGGTAGTTACCGTACTGCTCGAAGGCGATGTAGAAGGTGCCGGTGCTGATAGCGTGATCGAAGCCATCGACCCACTCGAAGTCACCGGTGCCGGTGAAGCCGATGTACTCATAGGCAACGCTGCTGCCCGGATAGTCGCCGATGTCATCGTAGATGTGCAGGTAGGCGCCGACATAGGTGTTCTCGGGCCAACCGGGGTAGGTCACAGCGCCCAGCTGGTTGATGTGGCCTTCCATGTCACCGGTGAGGGTGTCGTCGAACTGGACGGCCCAGTAGTTACCACCGGTGTACCAGGCCCAACCATTGGCCAGGATGCCGTCATCCCAGTAGAACTCGTTGAAAGCAGCCGGCTGGGGATGAGCGTTGATCGGCATGGAGCCTTCGTGCATGACGCTGTTCGCCGCGAAGCTAGCGATCGCGACGAGGACCAGCAAGAATACGAGCTTCTTCATGTGGTTCCTCCTTTAGAGGTGTTGACGTAGGTTCTTCTTGGATCGTCCATCGTTTAAACAGAACACACGATGGATGACTCAGTAGGTATAATACCAGCAACCTCGCAGAACGTCAAGGGGTTGGTTCGATATTCGTAGCCTGCCGTATTGGTATTGGTCGGGGGGCGAGGCGGGGTGTCACGCTGGATTTGGGAGAAAATACGAGACTATGCGTGTCAATTTTGCTGGTATGCTGCTTTCATGGAGTGAAGAGTGGGCCGGCTGCGTGGCATTGATAGGTGGAAGCCCCTGATTAGTGCGATGGCTTGATTATGCAACATATCTGGGCCTATCAGGCCATATTCAGAGGATATTCGGGCATAAAGTGCCGATCGGATAGGTTATGCCGGGAAACCACAACTATTATCACGAAAAACCGGTGGAGGAAAAGCCGAAGAGTGCATAAGTGGGATACTCAGCCATTCCGTCGCTGGGAGAATTGAGATTGACGTTCAATTATGTAGACTCGGTTACTCCGGCCCCCTGATGCCGCCCGTCGTACCCATCGCCAGCCAGGCCAACTTCGGGGTATTGAAGCCGCAGAGTATCTCGCCATCCGTGGTCAGGCCGATCACTCCACCGCGTCCCCGTTTCATCCGACGCAGGTCTTCCAAGGCGTCATCGACGGCATCGGCGGCGGCGACACCGGCGCGCAGGGCCAAAACGACCCGGGCGGCCAGTGAAAGGCGCATGATCTGCTCCCCCCAGCCGGTGCAGCAGCAGGACCCGAAGCGGTTATCGGCGTAGAGTCCGCAGCCGGGCAGGCAGGAATCGCCGACCCGACCGGGATGTTTGAACCCGGTGCCGCCGGTGGAGTTGGCCGCCGCCAGATTACCGTGGGTGTCTAGGGCCACCGCGCCCACTGTGTCCCCGCGCTGGAACTCATCCTCCAGGCTGAAGCCCTCCCGACGGCGTCGGCGCCAGAGGGCGGCCTCGCGCTCGATGACCAACTCCGCTGGATCGCAGAGCTCCAGGCCGTTCTCCCGGGCGAATAGCTCGGCGCCCTCGCCGACGAGCAGGCAGTGACGGCGCTGATCCATCACCAGGCGGGCGGCGAGGATGGGGTTGGACAGTCGGCGAACCGCCGCCACCGCTCCAAGGTGCAGCTCCGCGCCCTCCATCACCGCGGCGTCCAATTCGCAATATCCGTTGCGGTTGAGCACCGACCCGTGACCGGCGTCGAAGGTCGGGTCGTCTTCCAGCACTCGCACGGCGGCGGTTACCGCCTCGACGGCGTCCGCGCCCTCACGCAGCAGAGTGTGGCCGGCGGAGGCGGCGACGCGGCAACCCGCCAGGTGCGCGGGCCACTGGTCGTCGGGTATGTTCCAGGCGCCGCCGTGGACGATGATGCCGGGGCCGTTCAACTCTGTTTCTCCCTGCCAGCGTCGGCCGCCGTCTCCGATGCATCATCATCGGCCTGGTCGTCGGCTTCGGTCAGATACCCGCGCGCCCGGGCGATGCGGCGGGCGACGGCGACCTGTTCCTCGTCGACCAGCACCGCCGAGCAGGAATCGCACTGGCGGAACTCGCCGGAACGGACCCGGGAGAGGGTCAGCGTGGCGACCTCCATGCCGCAGACTCCGCACTTGTAATTGGTGACCAGCGAGCAGATGTTGCCTCCGGCGCCCCGCCCGTCCAAACGGGTGTACAACCGCAGGGTGTTGGAATCCAGGGATTGCTGGAGCTCGACGCTGAGTCGTTCATGGCTCTCCAGTTCCGCCCGGAGTTGACGATCCTCCGCCTCGAGTTCGCCTTGTCGGCGTTCCACCTCGTCATCGACGGCGGCTTTGCTCTGCAGGATTGCTGCGTACTCGTCGGCGGTTCGCTCGAATTCCTCCATGAGCTCCAGTATCCGATCCTCGAGCTCGTTCTGCTGTTTCTGTTCGGTGTCGATCTCGCGCAGCAGCGTGGCGTATTCACGGTTGTCACCGGCGTTGAGCAGTTGGGCATGATGCTTGGTCTGACGGCTTTTGATCTCCTCCACCTTCAGCTCCAACTGCTGCTGCTTCAAGGCCAGTTCCCGTTTGCGCTCAGCCAGTTCCTCCGCGCGTTGTTGCGATTGTCGCCGACGCCTCTCCAGCTCCTCGCGCTCGGTCGGTATCTCGCTTAGGCGGCGCCGTTCGGCCAACAGGCGACGCCGATTGAGTTCCAGACTCCAGAGCACGGCGCGTTGTTCATCATCGAAAGGCACGGATTCTCCCGGCTGTTTTGAGGTGTTGCCACTAACTGGAAAGGGACCGCTCCGCGCGGTCCCTTTGGTCGGTCAATCCCGTGGGGAGCGTCGTCCCCGGCGGTTTGAAGACGAATCCCCGTCCTCGTTTTGAGCGGCCTCGCTCTTGATTCTCTCGAACAGGCGGCTGCGCCGCAGATAGTAGCGGCTGAGGACGATGGTGATGCCGAGAATGCCGCCCAGGAAGCCGCCGACGAGGGTGTAGACCATCTTGCGCGGTCTGACGGCTTTGGATTGAATGGTCGCCTCGGTGAGAACCTGGGGCACGCCGCGGTTGCCCAGGGCGCGCTGCTCGTCTATCCGTGCTTGCTCGTACTGGGCGGTGACGAACTTGTAGATTTCCCCTAGCGCGGTGACCTCGGTCTTCAACTGGGTGTACTCGACGTACTTGGTGGGCTGTTTGCGAAGCAGGTTCTCCAGGCGCTCGATCTCGCGTTGAACGGTGAGCTCGGTTGTGCGGTACTTCTCCAGCTCGCTCTCCAGCTTGCTCTCTTTCTTGATGCGCAGCTCTTCCTCGGCCTCTTCCAGGGACTGGCGTTTCTCGACAACCAGGGGGTGGTCCTCTTGGTAACGGGTCAGCAGATTGGCCAGCTCCAGGCGCAACTGGTCGACGACGGTTTCCAGGTTGGAGGTGGCCACATCGTAGGAGCTGGTGGCTCCGGGCAGCCCCAAGGCGGTGGCGGCGGCGGCGTCGGCACTGGCTCCGGCGCTGTAGCCTCCGTAGTCCAGCATCCGTTCGGTGACCTGACGCTGCACCTTGGCCATCATCCGCTGGGTTTCCAGGCTGTTGAGCGTGTCGACCAGGGCGCCCATCTCGAGAGTGGGATCGTAGACGAGTTCCTGGGCGCTGTACTCGGCGAGTTCGCGTGAGGCGGCTTCGAGCTTGGCCTTGGTTTCGTTGAGCTGGTTCTCCAGAAACGATCGCAGGCGGCCCGCGTTGCCCGATTGGTATAGCTCGGTGCGTTCGATGTACTTATTGACGATGGCGGTGACGATGTTCTGAGCCTGCACCGGCGTAACGCCTTCGGCTTTGACCTCGATGGTATCCACGCTGCCCGCCTGGACCGTGACGTTTTCCTTGAGCACCTCGGCGGCGCTCTGCGGTGTGTAGATATCGACATCGAACTCCTCGCCGGCCTCGGGCGAGTTGCAGGTCATCACGAAGCTGAATCCGGCGCCCTGGAAGCGCTCAAAGTTGCGCCCCGAGCCCTGATAACGGCCATTCTCGTTGTAGATGATATAGTCGCCCTCATCGTTGAGGAACTCGAAGTAATAGGTGTTGCCGCTGGCGGTTTCATTGGCGGTGAAGGAGCTCAGATATGGTGTTTTATCGTCGTTGAGCGGGATGTCGGTCATGTCTGCCAGCAGGCCGTACTCCTCTACCACCTCTTCCATGACCGCGGTAGAGCCCATGACCTCGACCTCCATATCGACGGAGGTGGCCAACAGGCCGCCCAGGCTCATGCCGCCGGTCAGGGCGGTGACCATGGCGTTGGCGTTGGTCTGCGACTCCGGCAGGATGACCGTCATCTCCGAGGCGTAGATCTTCGGCATCAGGAAGGTGATGAAGAGAACGAGACCCCCGATGAAGAAGCCGCAGAAGATGATGATCCACTTGCCCCGCCACAACACACCGATCAGGCGGATGAAAACGTTCTGCTCTTTTTTGTTCTCGCTCATCGACTCAGCTTGGCTTGGGTTGAGAAAACCCGAAAGGGGAGGGTTTGGACGCTACGGTTAGTCGGTGGTACCGTCGAAGACCTCGTCGCCGACAATACCGAGACTGCGGCTGACCAGGGAGAGCGACGGGAAGACCCGGGCCAGGATCTCGTTCCACTCCCAGAGCAGGGTCCGGGGGACGTAGATGATGTCGCCGGGCTGGACACTGATGTTCTCGGTGAAGTCGCCTTCCTGGATGGTGGCCAGTAGATCGACCGTGATCACCTCGGGATTGGACAGTCCACCGCGAATGACCTTGATGCCGTCGAGTCGGGCGTCATAAAGCTCGCCGCCGCAACGGGCGATAACGTCGAGAACGGTGTCGCGGGTGCCGATGCTCAAGCGCTGTTGCCGGGCGATGTGCCCCAGTACGTAAACGTAGCGTGAACTGGCGTTGACCAGTGAAACAGTGACGTCGGGGTTGATCAAGTAACTGCTGAGGCTGTCGTTGATCAACCGACGGGTCTCCTCCAGCGTCAGACCCTCCACCCGCAGAGTGCCCATAAAGTGGACCTGGATGTTGCCGTCGGGATCCACGTGGTAGCGCCCGGAGAAACTGGGGCCGCGATCTTCGTTGACGAGCTCGCCGTAGACCGAGAGATCGAAAACATCGCCTGGACCGAGTCGGAAGACGTCGGCGCCGGCGGCGGCGACCAGAAGCAACGAGAGCAGTAAGAGCTTGCGTTTCATACCGATCCAGGTTGTCGATCCAGTGAAAGATTATAGAGTCTGCCGCGCCTGGCGGCACGGTGGCTACTTCAGCTAGACTGCGGTCAACTCGATGGCACACCTGATCCGCTTCCACCCTACGGGGGAAAGAGTGTTGGATTCTAACGCACCCGCCCGGGGCTGTCAACGCGGACTAGAGCAGATGGCGCGCCTTGAGCAGCAAGCGGGGCGAGCCTCTCATCACCGCCGTCAACAGCGAAAGCACCGTGCCCTTCTTCCCGGCGCGCCAGCGTTCGAGCTGCTCATCGAGCAAACGCAGGGCGTCGTTGAAATCCCGGTCTCCCAGGCTCAGGTAGAAACGGCGCAGCTTGGCGTAGCGGCGCAGGCTGCGTCCCACCCCGGCGCTCCACTCCCGCTCGTAGGCCTCCAGACCATGGCGGCTCAAATCTCCGGACTCGAAAGCCTCGGCGGCGATCCGCGCCGCCAGCTCGGCTCCCTGCAGAGCGTTGGCGATGCCGCCGCCGGAGAGGGGCTCGCTGTGACCGGCGGCGTCACCGACGATCAGCAGGCCGTCGTCGACGATGCGCCGGGGCCGCTTGAGGGCCGGGATGCTTCCGGCGGCCAGCTCGACGGCCCGCGCCTCGGGGAAGCGGCGCTCCAGCATCCGGGCCAGCAGTTCACGGGCGGCGCCCCGGCCGACCTCGGGAGGGTGGACGCAGAGGCCGACGTTGGCGCGGTCGCCGCCCGTGGGGAAGCGCCATCCGTAGCCGCCTGGGGCGACCTCGGAGCCCAGGTGGAAGTCGATCAGCGGCTTATCCTCGGGCTCCAAACCGACCACCCGCGCCTGGGCGCAACTGTGCAGCTCGGCCTTCGGCCAGGGCTTGACCAGTCCCAGGGCGCGTGACAGTCCGCCCTCGACGCCGTCGGCGGCCAGCAGCAGACGGCAGCGCAGCTCCACGCTCCCCCCGTCGTATCGCAGGCGCACCCGCCAGCCGTCCCCCTCGCGTCGAGGCGAGAAGGCTCGGACCCGGGTGCGCACCGTCGCTCCCGCGGCCGCCGCCCGGGCCGCCAAACCGCGATCGAAGAGCCGCCGGTTGAGCACCATTCCGACGGGCTCATCGGCGATGTAGCGCACCTCGCGGCCGTCGGGGGCCAATCCCCGGGCTCCGTAGACCGGTGAGGCGATCCAGGACGGATCGAGTTCGCTGATGACCCGGTGCAGGACCTCGGCATCGAGGGCCTCGGCGCAGCGGACGGGATTGCCGATCTCGGGCCGTTTCTCGACGAGCAGCACCTCGCGGCCGGCCTCGGCCAGACGTAGGGCGGACATGGAACCGCCCGGCCCGGCGCCGACGACGAGGACCTCGACCTCGCTCGGCGGCCTCACCCCTTCCCCCTGAGCTCGACGCGCTCCAGCCCGTCACCGGCGGCGTTTATCCTGAAGTCGCCCAGCACGTCGGGAACATGCTCAACCAACAGCCGGTAGACCTCGACGGCGAAGCGGCGGATCTCCCACTGGGCCGTCGGATGGCCGCGCAGGGCCAGCACCAGGCGCCACTGACGCAGGTTGGCGCTGACCACGATCTCGCTCCGGGCGGCATTGGGCAGCACGAAGCGGGCGTCCTCCTTGGGGATGCCCAGCTCGCGCAGCTCACGATACCGGCGCTCGCAGTCGGCGAGGTGGGCCTGAAAGATACGCTCGGCGTCAGGGTTGGTTTCAATACTCGGCGGCACCACGGCGTCGAAGCCGCGCTCATCGACATAACGCTGAGACTGCTGGCTGAACGAGCAGAGACGGTGACGCACGAGTTGGTGGGTGAAGGCTCGGGATCCGCCGCTGACGCGGAAGCTCGCCTGGGCGTGCTCGAAGACCGACTCGTGACCGCTGCGGATCAGCATCCGGCAGAAACGGGCCGCCGAGTCCATCCCCGCACGATCGAAGGATAGATAGCAGGTTCGGCCCGCCTCCTCGATCAGCGCCTCGGCCCGAGGAGTGATCTGCAACAGCTCTACCCGCACCTCGTACCCTCCCATGCCCGCGTCAAGTGTTTGGTTCTTCTCCTCAAACAGCGATTATAGCCCAACCGCGCCGCGCTGTCACCGGACGCGGGAACCGCGTCGCGATATGCGCCGCGCTAGGCTGCCGTTGCCCATCCGGGGCGCGGCTTTGGCACATTTCTTGCGGAGTCCTCCCGTGCATTGTGCAGAAGGAACGTCCGTCGGCGCAAGAAATGTGCCAAAGCCGCGCCCGCCCTGGTTCAACCGGAATGGCCTACTGGAGCGCGGCGCATATCGCGCCGCCCGGTCGCCTGACCGACGGTTCGGCCGGCGGGATGGATGAGGCGTGATGACGTCCAGGGGACCGTATTGCACTTGCTGAGCGGCGAGGTTAGAAGCTTGGTAATTGCGGAGCCATATCTTGACGCATTCGAGTGATTGAATGATACAAACCAGATCTGTGATAAGGCAATACAAAAGAACCGGCCCCGCGGGGCCGGTCGGTCTTGATGGGCGGGTCTTCGTTTCAATGTCACTGCAATGTCACTGAGCGCTCTGCAGGCATTCCACTCAGCGTTTCTTGTCATCGTGCTGGGTATACTTCTCGAAGACGGCGTCCCAGAAGTCACGGGTCATCATGTCCCTCCCCGTCTGCGTCGACGATCGTCGCGCTGAGCTTCTCGATGCATGGCGACCGCCGAGCGGGTCTTGGTTGTCAACGGGGGGCGGTTTTATTGCACGGTGCGCCTCCGGGGCGGCAGGGAGTTGTCGCGTCAACAGGCAAGAATATAGCAGCTAAAAGTGACTGCGACAAGGCCTGTCCAGGGTCGGGAGCTTGGTTTCTGTGTCTCAATAAGCCGCAGGGCGACAAATTCCGTGATAGGGGGGTGGAGAAAGATTAAATCACTAATAATGATTTGATACGCATCCCTAAGTCCAATAATACGGGAGGATAAAAGCGGTTGAAAGGGGGCATCAAGTAGTGCTGATATGGCGGAAGATGAGCGGGCTGCGCCAAATCTGTTTCGGTATCATCACAAATAACGGAACCAACCTTGACAACCATTGGAAGCCGTTTCGAGTAAAGCATCCTTGAGGCATGGGCCGGTAGGTCGTCAACACATGGACGAAGTTAGCTGAGAAGGTGCATAAGCATGATATAGAGCGCTTTTTGCTTATCCACCCGCTGTTGCTTTTTCCAGGCTGCCCGGCGGGACCACCGGCAGTACGCCTTGGTGACCTGCTTAGTTGGTCGAGCTCGAGGCCACAGGTCAGCTCCTGAGGTTATTGGCGGCCAACCGGTGTAAAAAGCATTCAATGACAGCTTAGTAGCTATTTATGCCGGTCCAGGTACGAGTAATAATCCCTTTGGGAATCGTATACCCTATCCTGACCTGATTGTGATTGTATCCTGTTGATAATATAGGTGATGATCATCGGATAGCTGTCACGGAACGGGTAGCTGAAAAGTGGCGGCCAATGTGGGCCTGGTCCTTCGCGATCCTAGGTATCAGCGGACAATAATATGCCCTGACAGCAGATTGCCACCAACTCCTTGCCGCTAACCCCTAAGTGTAGTAATAACAAGCAATAAGTGGACAAAAAACGCTTGCTCATAATCAGCGCGACTCCGGGGAGTCAATACCGGCCCAGCAGGCCGATCCCAATCAGTCTGATTTGGTCCGAACACGTTCCATGATGCCTTGCTTTGTTTCTTCTTTGACAGCCTGGACCCGTTTGTTCCGCTGGACCGAGTAGCTCATTGGATGCTTAACTGCGCATGACAATGAAATGATACAGGGTCCAATCCGCAGATCATCGATTCGTAATAGCGTAAGGGATCATCACAGAAGATGAACATCAGCTATTGCAGTTGGGTACTTATCTCGGCGTGAGCAAGTCTGTTGTCCTGCCACCAACAAAGTGGTCAATGTGGCAGGGAGGAGCAGGACGAGAGACCGGCACGTCAAGTGTCCAAGCTGTAACTACCGCTATCACTACCGCTGCGCCGACGGGCGTCATAAGTGCAAGCGCTGCGGTAAGTTGTTCAGCCATCGTCCCCGGGGGCGACGCAACGAGCCGCCGCCGGAAAAACGCAGTGAGATAGCCCGTCTGTTCTGACTCGGCCTCCCGACGGTGCGGGTCATCCTTCCGCCCAACTGCAGCGAAAAGCATCTGCTGGGCGCGATCCTGGAGAACGTCGAGCTGGACTCGATCGTCTACTCCGACGGCTGGAAAGCCTATAACAAGCCGTCACTCAACGGCTTCCACCACAAACGCATCAACCACGACAAGACCCTGGTCGATGGCAAGGTTCATA
>CAZOOP010000057.1:0-15281 GCA_964581465.1 uncultured bacterium | reverse complement strand
TAGCATACCCTTGTTGCCTGTTATTACGACACTTAAAGGTCAGTGACAATCTGCTGTCAGGGCAAATACAAGTCTGCTGATATCTGGGTTCGCTAAAGATCCGGCCCGTATTAGCCGCCACTTTTTGACTGCCCGTTTTGTGACAATTATCTGATGATCATCACCTCTTTTATCAGAAGGATACAATCATAATCAGGTCCGGACCAGGCATACGATCCCTTATTGAAACTTGGCGACGAGGATCCGGTCGAAATGCACCGCGATGCCCTCCTCACCATGCAGTGCGTCATCGATGAAGGCGGACTCCAGAGTACCCAACTCGGACCACAACTCGAAGTAACCGACGACGGATGCCTCGCTGGGATCAAGCAAGACTTCCCACATCCGGTATAGCTCCCGGCCGACGTACCAGCGGTCGTACTCCGCCGCCTTATTCAACCGCAGCAGCAGCGCCTCGACTTCCTCGACATGTTCCGCGTAGGGCTCATCGGCCCGACTCATCAACCCCAGTGTCTCCACTTTTAGATCGATCGTAGACGAGTATTCACCAACCGCGCCGCGGCTTAAACCACAGCCGAGTGCGAACAAGGCCGGCACCACGACCAGGCAGACCAGTCGCCCCTTCATCGCTTGCCTCCTCTGATTTGGTAACCGCTTGAATAAAAACCATCTATGCACCTAAGCGCCCAAGCTATTTATCAAGCTCAATACACGTATGTTAATAGATGTTGTTTTATATTCTATATATATGATTATATACCGTGTTCGGACCGAATCATGTGTGTAACGCGCTGTTAACATACGGGTTGGGCTGTGATGCTCTGTCACAAGAAAGGGGGCCATAAAGTAGCGGAAAACAAGCAACCGATTGGCACATCAGTCGCCCATATTGTAACCATAGGGCGCGCTATAAGTTGGCCGATGGCAGATGTAAGTTTAAGAGATGCGGCAGAATATATACACAGCGAATCCAAAAGGGAACACGGCGCCGCCGAGCTTAAAAGGCCCAGGGTGAAGCAGATCGTCAACACCGACGGCTGGAAGGTCTATAACAGGCTGTCGCTCAACGGTATCCACCATAAGCGCATCAACCGCGACAAGGCCCTGGCCAATGGCGAGGTTCACATCAACGGCCTCGAGAACTTCCGGGGCTACGCCAAGCGACGGCTATAAGCCTATCACGACGGCTTCAAGCGCAACTTCAGGCTCTTTATCCGCGAAATATCAGAGAAAGGCCGCTCAGATTCAGGCATCGCGACGACGTAAACACTCTCGACTACCTGCGGGATGCACCGCTCAATTGGTCCGATCAGGTTACATGATGCCTTGAATATATAATATTTTCTTTCTAGTTATCATGCTGCCATTCTCTTCTAGGGATCGTATACTCTATCCGGACCTGATTGTGATTGTTTCCTGTTGATAATAGGGGTGATGATTATCGGATACCTGTCACAGATCAGGCGGTTGAAAAGTGGTGGCTAATATGGACCAGATCTTTAGCGATCCTAGATATCAGCGGACCTGTATCTGCCCTGGCAGCAGATTCACACAGAACCCTAAGTGTCTTAATAACAAACAATAAGGGCATAGAAAAATGAATGCTTGTTTCAAAAAGGCGCATTTCCGGGGAGTTAACAAAGGCCCGGCAGGTTGATCCCAATCAGCCTGATTTGGTCCGAACACGTTCCATGATGCTATCTATTAATCCCCGGGGGTGCTAAATCCCAGAAAAGCGTGGCTAGAATGCCGAGAGCCGGGAAGTCGTGGCCCCTGTTTATTAACCCGGGCTAACTATAATAGAGAGGCTGTACGCTTTCCGACAGCAGCCTAAGCAGATATAAAGACCCGCCGATACGTCGAAATGATGCCCCTCGGGAGTTAGTTGTCAGCACTACCCTTCCAAATACCAACCTTTGGGTTTTCGACATCGGTATTGTTTGCGGTGATGATCTCATCTAAATTCTTAATTGTTAGGCTGAAATATCTTGTCAGCTCGTTAAACAGACCCCATTTTTTCGATGGAGCATTAATGAAGACGGCCTCTCCACTATTTTGCGGCCTCCTCCTCTGTCTCTGCCTCACTTTCCCCGTACTAGCCACGCCCCCCGACGGAACCCTGGTCTTCGAGGCCCGTATCGAGAGCGGCTGGCAGCTCTTCATCGCCGAACTACCCGACGGCGAGCCGATACAGCTCACCGACACCCCGGCCCTCGACGCCGAGACCCCGGCCTTCAACGGTGACGCCGAGCTGGACCCGGAAGGCGAAATGCTGGTCTTCACCTCCAACCGCTCCGGCGAGGATGAAATCTACCTCGCCCGCCTCACCGCAAACAACCGGCTGGTCGACCTGGTCCAGCTCACCGACGCCCCGGGCATCCAGGCTTTTCCGGCTCTCAGCGGCGCCGGCGACTACCTGCTCTACCACAGCGAGGACGCTGAGAACTGGCTCATCCACGACTGCCGAATCCTCACCGGCGAGAGCCAACCGCTCACCGACACCGGCGACAACCTCTTCCCCGCCCTCAGCCCCGACGGACTCCGCTACGCCTACGTCTCGACCCGGGACGACAACTGGGAGCTCTACCTGTACACTCCCGAGACCGGCATCGAAGAGCGCCTAACCGAGGACCCGGCCGCCGACCTCTACGCCGCCTTCTCCCCGGACGATACCGCCCTGGTCTTCTCCTCGAAGCGCGGCGACGGCGCAACTTACAACCTTTACACTCTCGATTATGAAACCGGGGAGGTCGCCGAACTGCTGGTCGATCCTGCCGCCTCGCTGATCTACCCGGACTGGTACCCCGGCGTGATCTTCTATCACATCCAGCGTGGCGAACACTCGAGGATCGGTTGGCTGGACACCGACAGCGGCGAAATCGGCGAGCTTGACCTATTGCCCGGCATCGACCTCGGCCACCCGGCCTTCCTCCCCGCAATGGACTGAGACGGCCGCGACCGCTTCCAACACCCCCCCCCAACGGTACGGAGCCCGGCGGCGGCTTTGGCACGTTTCTTGCGCCCGGGCGGAGTGGGAAGCCGGAGGAGCGTTCACTTCCGCAAGAAACGTGCCAAAGCCGCCGCCGGAGCAGGCAAAACCCGTCGCAAGCGGTCGCGGCCGTCGGCGTCGCGGGACCGGAGTCACACACTTGGCCCCGTCATTTGCAACGAGGGTCATCCCCTTTCTTTGGAGGAACCATGCGACGGACCTTGCCCTATTTCCTGGTGATCCTGGTCCTGCTGCTTCTCGGTTTGGCCTGCGAGCGGGAAGAGCCCGAGAACGCCTTGGTCCCCGACGTCGGCCAATGGGTCGTTTATGGCTTCCCGGACTATCCCGACCGCGAGCTTTATCTGGGACTCACCGGTAGCGAGGAGTACGGCGGTGAAGCCTGCCTTTGGCTCGAGGCTGCTTTCCGCGGTCCCGAGGGTCCGACGGTCACCCTGGCGCTGCTCATCGAGGAAACAGCGTTGACCGAGCGGCTGGAGCTTCACCGCCAGCGCATCGAGCAACCGCGACGCTTCGAGGAGCTAAGCGACGAAGCCGCTGGTTATCGGGACCGCTTGCTGTCCTTCGGCACAGTAGAGCTTCGCAGTCTTTTCGAGGAGCTACTGATCGAGGTCAAGCCGGTCAAGGAGCTCCGCCTGGAGCTATACGACGGCGACAGCGTCATTGGACAGTACGTGGACATCGGCGCGGTGACGGCCCTGCTGGCCGAGGAGGTCCCGCCGATTCTGGAGATGGTCGATGAGATATTGACGGCCGAGGGCGACGGGCTCGACCTGGACCTCGACGAGTACACTGCGGAAATGCCCTCCTACCGTCCGGGACGGCGCGAGGCGCTGACGATCGGCGAGCGCAAGCTGGACTGCCAGACCCTGGACGTCGAGTACGCCGGCGGTGTCTCCACAGCCTGGTTCAGCACCCGCGTCCCGCTGACCGGTCTGACCCGTTTGGAGATGAGCTTTCCCGAGCCCGTGCCCTACCTGGAGAGCGACACGCTGACCGTGGAGCTGCTGGATTACGGCTTCGGCGGCGGCAGGAGCCGGCTGACTCTGGAACCCGACGAGTACACGGAAGTCGGCCTCGACGAAGTCCAAGAGGGCCTGGCGGCGGTCAAGCTGTTGCTGGCCCTGGGCGTCATCGGACAACAGCTCGAGGAGTACGCGGAAGAGGAGGGTCCCGGCGACGGCGCTGAGAGCGGCGAGGAGATGCTGGAGCGGATCATCGAAGATGAGCTGGGACCCGAGGAGGGCGCCTGAGCCGCGCTACGATCAGGATAACTCGCAAACGCCTGGCACCGCTCCCGCTGTGTTATCTTGACAGAATCGGTTCCAATCTGACCGCTCCCTTGACACCCGCCAATCCCGCCGCTAGGATATCGTCGAAGGCTAATCACCGAGCTGGACAACCAAGGAGGCCCTGTGTCTTTCAAGAGAATCATGTTTCTGCTGTTGATAGTCCTCTTCGCTTTCAGTCTGCTGCTCTTCACCGCCTGCGACACCGGCACGGGCTCCGATGACGACGGCGACGGTGACGGCGACGGCGACGGCGACGGCGATGGCGATGGCGACGGCGACGGCGACGAACCCGACCGTACCCTCAGTTGGTCCTTGGACCTCGCCAACCCCCTGCGCGATACCGAGCTGCCCGACGGCGAGCTGGTGACCATCGCCGCCAACGACACCACCGACGACGGCCAGATTCCCGCGGGCTTGAGCTGGAACCTCACCTATTACGACGATACGGCCACCGGCGACAACACGCTGATCGTGATGGTCTACTACGACGAGAGCACCAACACCCAGCTTTACGAGCGCACTGACGCGCCCGCCGCCATCGACGACTACACCGACGCCTCTGGCTGGATCAGCGCCGCTGACACCGCCCTGACCGGTCAGACCGACGAGCAATGGAACTCCCGCTCCCTCGAGGTCAAGTCCGACAAGGGCGATCAATGGCCCGACGCCGACAACCTGGCCCGTCTGACCTACTACGACAGCGCCGGCGATCCTTTCGGCATCGTCACCGTGGACGCCGATGACAACGAAATCCTCGAGGTGCTGACCTGGTAAACGGCGACTTGAAGGCAACAGGACTATCCGGCAATCAGACGAGGACGGAACTTCAAGGTTCCGTCCTCGTCTGTTTCAACACCGCTGTTTCAACACCGTTGGACGGGTGTGGCGGTAATCATCGCTGGATAACACATAGACTTACCAGCCAATGCGCCATGATGTGCAAAGAGGCGCCATGATACGTCAAGGATAGTTGAGTACCGGTCAATAGACAAGGAACGGGTCGAAACCCGTTCCCGGCGCACAAATGATGCGATAAGGTCCTCAGCCGTTGCGGATGGCGATGACGAAGCCTACTCCGAAGAGCACCGGTGCGGTGAACCAGGTGATATAGAGCAGCAGCGGGATGTTGACGCCCAGAATCTGCAGCAGCAGCGATACGCCGATCAGCACGGTGCCGATGGCGATGAAGGCGATGGAGCCGTGACCGGTCTTGAACCAGGCGATGATGCCCAGCAAGCCGGCTAAAAGGATCAGCCCCATCACGACCCACATTAGATTAAAGGTGATCCCGAGACTGACGGTATCGGTCGGCATTCTTCCTCCAGGTGGTCCGGGGGTTGAGGTCGGTGGTTACTAGGATCGCAAACTCGTCGCAATCAGATCATGTTCTGTTTCTGTGGTGAGCGGTCTGTGAGGTAGTGCCGCAGAAAACGAACACGGGCAGCATGACTAGTATAGCAGAGGGTCCAGAACCCGGCAAGCGGGTCAGCAAATCCATCACTCTGGTAGCATGTAGTTTAGGCGCAACTTAACGCTTGACTGGCAACCAGTCTTCGGGTACCTTACTCAAGACGTATGTACCCCCATCGATACAGGGGACGAACGGGGTCGGGGCTCACCGGGATTGGAATCCGGCGCCGCCACCCCTCCACCATCCAGGTATTCTCCAGGAGGCACCCATGTTCCTGTTCTATCTTCCCGCTATTCTCACCGGCCTGATCGCCGTGGCTTCCATCATGGCCTATACCAAGAAGAAGAACACCCCCTTCTTGCTGCTGATGGTCGGTTTCATCCTTCAGTTCCTGGTCATGCTGCTGCCCCTGTTCGGCATCGGTCTCGGAATGCTGTTGGGTGTCCTGGGCTGGCTGGGTTATCTGGCCATCCTGATCGGTCTGCTGATGGTCCGCGGCGACTAAACCCGACTCCGAAGATTCATAATCAAGACGGGACCGCTTGGCGGTCCCGTCTTGATACTGCGGCCCCTGGTCTCTTGTTTCACCACGGGAACGAGCAGGATCACCAGCCGCCGGACCGACGTCGATCGTGCCCCCGGTGTTTGATTACTACGCACACACGCCGCGGCTAGGGATACAGGACAAAGCCCGCCAGAGCGGTGACGGGAAAGAGTCCCTCGCCGTCGCGGAAGGCTATCTCGGGACGCAGGCCCAGCTCCAGCGCCAGACCCGGCGTGAACTCCCACTGCCAGCGGGCGTCCAGCCCCACACCCCACCAGGCGTTGTCAACGCGCCGGCTCCAGCCCCACCAGTCGTGGGCCAGGGGGTAGGTCATCCCGCAGTCCAGCTCCAGGCGCAGGTCATGGTCGTCGGCCAGGGGCAGGCGGTAGCCGCCGCCCAGCGAGAGGCGGTTGCTGTCCCAGGTGTCAGGGTTGACCTCGTAGGCCGCGGCGATGAACCAGCGTCCCCGGGTGGGAAAGATCTCGAACTCGATCAGGTAGCGGAAGTGGTTCTCGCCTTCCGGGGCGCTGTAGGCCTCCACGCCGAGGGCCATACCGGCGACGCCGCCGGCGAGGGCGGCGTCGACCAGGGCCAGGGCCGATAAGAGGATGATCGGAACGCGACGCTGCACGGCTTAGAGGTAGTAGCTGGCGCCCAGGCCGTAGACCAGGTGCAGGCTGCCGGCGAAGTCCAGTCCCACGGCGGGACGCAGCGAGATGTCTTCGGTCAGGAAGAACTCGATGCCGCCGGTGGCGTTGAAGCCCACATTGGTCCGGCTGCCGTCCTGGTAGAACTCGGCGTTGCGATTGTCCGGGTCGTCGTCCTCGCGATCCTCGTAGGGAAACTCGTCCCAAGAGCCCATATCCAGGGCAAGCCCGGCGCCGACGAAGGCGGTGAAGTCGGTGCTGATGGGGATGTTGTACTGGGCGCCCAGGGCCACCCGGGTCATCATGGTGTACTCGCCGAAGGAGAAGTCGATATTGGCGAAGGCGGCCAGGTTGTCGATGAAGTAGTACTGCCCGCGCAAGCCGACCAGGAAGCCGCCGGCGTCGTTGCCGTAGGGATCGCCGTCATCGTCCTGGCGGGGCCAGGTCATACCGCCCAGGTAGAGGCCGCCGGAGAAGGCACCGGCCCGGTGGTGGTTCATCACCTGGGGGGTCGGGTCGGTCTCGCCGTATTCGTTGTCGTCGCCGGGATCGTAGGTGGCCTCGTCGGGATCCTCGGCCAGGGCCGGCAGGGCCGCCAGCAGGCCGAACACCACCACGAGCATCGTCAAGCGCAAACTGAGGTGCCGCATCTAAACCTCCTGGGAAGCTGCGGTCAATGGTCACACGGTTGAATCGAGAACGGTCGCGACCGCTGTCGATGTCCGGGTTTCGTTCGTCTCCTCCACCGCGACGGCGGATTAATGCAGTATAGCACGCCCGACCGCGGGCTTACAATCAACCCCTTGACTTACCCGCCTCGCGAGGATAAACTGAATCGGTGGATATATACACCCGCTAAGCAGTTAGGGGCTTTTCCGGTCTCCGGACCCGTCGTTTGTCTTACGGTGGAAAGCCTATTCCACAAGGGATCATCACAAAGGTATCATCACAAGAAACTGGACCAACATTGGTAACCGGATTGGTAACCGGGATAGTCTCATCTGGGAATAGAGCTATGAAAACGTACTCGACGCACGGCGTCAACTCGTAAGGCCGGTTAGCTGATACAGGTCGCAAATCACGCTACAGCCCGCCGCCAGCATAACACTCACTATCAGCACTAAAACCTTTCGGCCGAACCTACAGCCTCGAGCCTCGCACAAGGCTATGCTAAGAACAAGAATAACAAGGCGAATTTGATCGCCACGAATCGGTTGTATGATAAAGCCTGTAAAGTATGCAAAAAGCATTGAATGGGAATCTATTAGCTACAAGTGCCGGTCAATGAACGAGTGTTAATCCCATCGGCTAATTGCCTTATCGAGTAGCTGCTATTACGGAGTGAGTATTAAAGCCGCCTTGAACACCGCTCTCAGGACAAGCGTTATCTGTTCATTTGCGGTGATAATTGCCCTTGTTTTACCGCAACCAGGAGACGTTTAACGGGCGGTGGGTTGAGTGTGCGCGGTATGGCGCTCAATTCCGGGCGTACGTGAATCTAGGACCTTCAATACCAATTGTGGAAGGCCTCATTAACCCTGTCCGGACCGAATCCGGACCGAATAATGATTCTAACCTGCTGATAATAAGCGCTATGATTCTCAGATACTTGTCACAGAGCAGTTCGTTACAAGTGGCGGTCAAGATAGGCGTGATCCGTAGCAAATCTCGCTACCAGTACACTTGAATATACCCTTAGGACAGCGTGCCACTTTGGTCTAAGTGAAGTAATAGCAAGCAGTAAGGGCATACCGAATGAGTGGTTGATCAAAAACGGAGCATTTCCGATGGTTCCTGGAGGTGGAGAGGACCAAGCGAACCGCACTTTCCCAGCCTGACTTGGTCCGAACACGATCCATGATCCCCGGCGAAATACGCCCGTCTAAGCACGGGTGGTAATCCTACTACTTGTGAGTGATATCCGCCCGTCCAAGCAAGAGTTACAATTCCCAACCAGAACCGACCCGGCGCTACTCGCCGTTAGTAACACAACCATGGCCAAACGATTGAATCTCGGCCCCGAGATCGAGCGCTACACGCAGATTCTGGTCAACGATCCCAACTCGCTGGCCTTCGTGCCCCTGGCGGACGCCTACCGTAAGAGCGGGCTCTACGAGGAGTCCTTCGCCGTGCTCAAGCGCGGAATGACACGCCGTCCGGACTACCTGCCGGCGCAGATCGTCCTCGGTAAATGCTACCTGGACCTGGGCAACCACTCCAAGGCCGAATCGACCTTCAAGGCTGTTCTGCGCACCGACCCGGACAACCTGGTGGCCTTGCAGTCCCTGGCCCAGTTGCGCAAGAACCAGCACCGCTTCGGCGAGGCGGCCACCGTCTACCGGCACATCCTCGAACTCGACCCCTCCAACGGACTGGCCCGGGAACAGCTCGAGCGCCTGGAATCCCCGGGAGGCAAGCAACAGCGCGAGGACGTCATCGAGGTCGACCTCGGCGCCCCGGCCCCGGCGTCGCGCCCCCCGGAAGAGCCGATTCCCAACGCCGACGAGCCCGAGACCACGGGTCTGGATTTCGACAGCGTGATGCGTGAGGGCGAGACCCACCAGGAGCCGCCACCGGCCGAAGCGCCCCCGGTCGCTCCGACACCCGAACCTAGTCCCGAGCCCGAGCTGGACCTCGAAGCCGTGCCGGCCGAGCCGGTCGAGACGACGGAAACGGCCGAAGAACCGCCCGGATCCGCCGTCGAGGAGGCCCCCCGCGGGAGGATAGAACCCGAGGTCTCCACCGATGATTTGATTATCGACGATACCCCCACCGAGCCCGCTTCCGAAACTGAAACCGCCGACCTGGATATCGACATCGAAAACGAGTTCGCCGACGACTATCCGGCCCCGGCCACCGCTGGCCCCATGGCCGAGTCCGCCACCGAACCAAGCGTCCAGAGAACCCCGGAGAAAGCCGGAGACGAAGCCGAACCCGAGATTGATATCGAACGGGAGCTCACCGGCGGTGAACCGCCCGTACGCGAAGACCCCGACGAGCCCGAAGGGCAAGAGAAACCAGAAAAGGTCGAGGCGGCCGAGGAAGACGACGTCGAGCTCGACGCCCCCGTACCCCCGCCTCCCAAAGAAGACGAACTGCCCGTCGACGAACATCCCACCGAGGTGATGGATGAGGAGGACCTGCCCCCGGTCCAGCCCCCGGTCAAGGACGAGATTCCCCAGGTCGACGGATTGGCCAATCCCAACAAGGGCGCCTTCACCAACTGGTTGAGCGAGCTGGCGGAATCCGAGGACGAAAAACAACCCCCAGAAAACAAGGAGTCCTAAAGTGGCAGTCGAAGAAGTCAGGGGTATCCTCAACTCCCTGCTCAGCGTCAGGGAGGTCAAGGTCGCCGTGGTCGTCGGCGAGGACGGCCTGGTGCTCGATTCCGTCGGCGCCAAGGACGCCGATGTCGAAGAGATCGGAGCCATCTGCTCCAACGGCTACCTGACCCTCAAGCGCACCGGCGAGGAGCTGGGCTACGGCCACGTCGTCCAGTCGATCACCCGCTACCAATCCGGCGTCATCGTCCTCTCCCGTTTGCCCAACCAGTTGACCATGGCGGTGGTGGCCACCAACAAGGCCAACCTGGCCGAGGTCTGGAACGCCACCGGCAACATCCTCACCGAGGTAGCCAAGCTGCTCCGGTGATGCGCCGCCAACCAACCCCGCAAGCCAACCGACCCGCCCCCGAGGTCGCCGCCCTGACCTCAGCGGCCCTGGAGAGGCTGCGCCGCGCCGACCCTGAGCGCCACGCCCACAGCCTGGCCGTCGCCCGCCTGACCCGCCCCTTCCAGACATCCTTCAGCCGAGCTTACGCCCGCCGCGGCGTCTCGATCGACGTCGTCGCGACGGCGGAGCCGAGCAACGATCCGCCCACACCGGGGGCGCCCCGGCGGCTCTGGAGCGTCGTCGAAGTTCGGTCAGTCACGCCCCCGGAGAGCATAAACGGCTCCGGTGGGCTCAGCGACGAGGAGCGCGCCCACCTCGCCGGCGTCCTTCACGACGTGCGGCGTAACGACGACGGCCGCCCCCAACTGTTCGTCCCCGACGAGGTCGAGTCCCGGCACCCGGCCAGTCTGCTCCACGGCCCCCTGGCCGCTCAGTGGGCCTGGGACCAGGGCCTGCGCGACGTCCGGGTTCTCTTCGCTGTGCGCTACCACACCATCGGCCACCCCCGGCCCACCCCGCTGCTCTGCGCGCTGATGCTGGCCGACGCCCTGGAGCCGCGACGCGACTTCCCCGGTGTGGATAAGCTCCGCGCCGTCGCCGAAACCTCTCCCCTCGAGGCGCTGCTAAGCCGCCTGGAGCAAACCACGGGTCACGTCCGCCGCCGCGGCGGCGAGGTTCACCCTAACGCCCTGGAGCAAATGAGGTTTTTGGCCGCGCTGATTGAATCCGGTTCCACTATCGATCCTTCCCCCTGAACCTGACCTTCGAGGAGGACCTATCAGCCCCCAGGAGAAACCCGCCGGCGCCGAGCTCCTCCGGTTGATCGCCCGGACGCTGGACCGGGGCAAGGCCGAGGACCAACTGGCCCTGGACCTGCGCGAGCTGGCGGCGATGAGCGACTTCTTCCTCATCGCCTCCGCCGCCACCGATAATCACGTCCGCGCCCTGTTGAAGAGCCTCAGCCGCGAGCTGGCCAAGCACGGCGTCAAACCGATCCACCGCGAGGGCGAGGACGCCGCCAACTGGGTCCTGCTGGACTTCTTCGACGTCGTCGTTCACCTCTTCCGCCGCCCCGTGCGCCGCTACTACGACCTCGAGCACCTCTGGGGCGACGCGCCGGAGCTGGAGCTCGAGCTGGAATCCCCACCCGACAACGAAGCCGCCGGTTGAGCCGTGTTCCGCATCCGCCTGATCTCACCGGACCCCACCCGGCGCACCTTCATCCGCGACGGCCTCGAGTTCTACGCCGGACGCCTGCGGCCGCACTGCGCCTTCGAGCTCATCGAGCCGCGCACACCGCCGGTGCGCGAGGGCGGCCGGGGAGCCGTCGCCGCCGCCCGCCGTCGGGCCACCGCGCTGGTCCGGGAGCGCCTGACCCCCTCCCACCAACTCCTCCAGCTCGATGTCGACGGCCGGCCCCTCTCCTCCGAGGACTTCGCCGACCGGCTGGGCGATTGGCGCGCCACCCTGCCCGGGCTGGACATCGCCCTGGGCGGCGCCCATGGTCTCGAGCCCCTGCCCGGAACCTTCCGCCTTTCCCTGGGTCCCTGGACCCTGCCCCACGAGCTGGCCCGCCTGGTCGTCCTCGAAGGCCTCTACCGCGCCTTCACCATCCTCTCCGGCCACCCCTACCACAAGGGCCGAACCTCCTGATGCCATTTACCTTTGGCACCATGAAACGTGTTCGGACCAAATCAGGTTGATTAAGTGCGGCTTGTTGGGTAGATATACACTTCCCTGAAATGCACGTTTTTGATCAAGCATTCATCTTGCATTCCCTTATTGACTGTTAAAAGCCTTGGGATCATCTACCCTGTTCGGACAGGAATGTAGAAGCAATCATTTGATAATATACGTTTTGCAGCAAATACGCATGTCACTTATCGGCAGTCAAAAAGTGGCGGCTGCAAGGGTTGTGCTCGGAGAAGAACCCACCCTGCCTCTTGGCTTGCAGTTAACGATCACCCGATTGTCGCTCGACTCATAACTGCCTCAATATCAAGTAACAAGACTGCGCATGATAGTATCGGGAACAAACTCGGGCGCACACAAACAGCGGGTACCTGCTCGGTGCACCTTTCAATATCGACCCTGATTTGGTCCGATCACGTTCTATGATGCTAAAAACTTAGACATAGGTATCACGCTGCACTCAGGGCATATTCAACCGCGCTGTTATCTGGGTTTGCTATTGCTCACACCTATATTAGCCGCCACTTAATGACTGCCGGTTCGTGACAAGTATCTGAGAGTCATCATAAGTGTTATCAGCAGGTTATAACTGTGATTCGGTCCGGACGCGATCTGCGATCCCTTACCTTCTAGGACAACGGCGGCTTTACCCCTCGTCCTCAACCCACCTGCACCTTGCTCCAGCCAGGCTCACTGAAGCAGGACGGGTAAAGACCACCGGCGCTCGAGCCGCCGGCGCGGTTGTTGCCCGAGTTCTCCCGCAGGGGAGAACTCGGCGAGCAAGAACCGTGACGGCGGCGGCCAAGGGCTCGGTTGTGTTAAGATATTGCCCGCTCGACGCGGCCCTCCCACTCCAACAACCGAACAATACATGACGACGATCGCCGATCCCCGCCTTGAATTGCGCGCCGCCTTCAGCGCCGCCCTGGCCGAGCTGCACCCGGAACTCGACGGACAGCCCGACTTCACCGTCGAAACCGCCGCCAAGCCCGAGTTCGGTCACTACGCCTGCAACCTGGCCATGCAACTGGCCCGACCGCTGAAGAGCAACCCGCGCCGGATCGCCGAAGAGCTGGTCGAAGCAGTGGCGCCGCGTCTGTCCGGGATCGTCGAACGACTGGAGATCGCCGGGCCGGGCTTCATCAACCTACACCTCGATCGACGCTTCCTCGAAGGACGACTGCACAACTATCTCGACGAAGTGACAATCGCTCCCGTCACCAATCAAAAAAGCATCAACCTGGAGTACGTCAGCGCCAACCCCACGGGTCCGCTGCTGGTGGTCAACGGCCGCGCCGCCGCCCTGGGCAGCGCCCTGGCCGCCGTCCTGCGCGCAGTGGGCCACGAGGTCACCGAGGAGTACTACGTCAACGACGCCGGGACCCAGGTGCTCGAGTTCGGCAAGAGTGTGGTGAGAGACAAGCTCGATTTCTTCAATCGCATAGGCTGGACCATCGCAGACGGCATAGCGGAATGGGTAAAAACAGGCGAGTATCATTCAAATACAATTAAGGAAATTGCCAGAGAGCTTCAAAAAAATATCGAAGATCCAGACAATCGAATTGGCATAAGAATTGCTGATAAAATATTACCTGCACAGCAAGAAGGTAATATCCTGTTAGATAAAAATATATTAATTAATATTATTTCTATTATAGTTACTAGGCAATGGCACTTACAAAATCAGACACTTTCCAGATTTAGAATCCATTCTATACAGCCATTCTTTGAGCATACCCTTTATAATAATAACCATGTATTAACACTTGCAAACTGGGTTCTTTGTGAATCAGTAAATATTACAGCTGCTGATAATCTTATTTCAAAAACCTACCGCCTCCTCATCGAGCGCGGGGTGACCTTCGAGGCCGAGGGCGCGACTTGGCTGCGCACCACGGACCACGGCGACGACAAGGACCGGGTCATCGTCCGCTCCAACGGCAAACCCACCTACCTGCTGGCCGACATCGCCTACCACCTGGACAAGTGGAAGCGGCTCAACGATAACCGTGAGCGGCTGCTGATCGATATCTGGGGTCCGGACCACCACGGCCACATCCTGCCCACCCGGGCCGGGCTCGAGGCCGCCGGCGTCCCCGGCGCGGCCCTCGAGGTGCTCATCTCGGGCTGGGTAACCTTCAAGCAGGGCGAGCGCATCGTGGCGATGAGCAAACGCAAGGGCAACCTGGTCACACTGGACGACCTGATCGACGAGGTCGGTGTCGACGTCGCCCGCTACATGTTCCTCGAGCGCTCGCCGGAGAGCCACCTCGAGTTCGACCTCGACCTGGCCGCCGAGCAGTCCGCCGAGAACCCAGCTTACTACATCCAATACGCCTACACCCGCCTCAGCAGCATCTTCGGTAAAGCCGAGGCAGAAGGGTGCTCCCTGAACGACCTAACCGGGACCGACCCGACGCCCCTGTTCACCGTCAATGACGACCGCGAGGAGTCCGCCGTCGCCCGCCAAGGCGAGCTGCTGCGCCAACTGCTCTACTACCCCGGCGTGGTCCACGAGGCGGCGGAGCATCGGGCGCCCCAACGACTGGCCGCCTTCCTGCACCAGACCGCCGGGCTGTTCCACCCTTATTACAAGGCGGTCAAGGTGCTGGTCGAGGACGAGACAACAGCCCGGGCGCGCCTGGCGCTCTGCCTGGGGCTGCGCAATCTCTTCCGCCACGGTCTGGAACTGCTGGGCCTCGCGGCCCGCGAGGAGATGTAGACGCTGACCGCCTACAGCCGCGATGTGATGGACAAGGCCGCCCATCCCGCCTTGTGGGGTCGGGGTTTTAGGGCCGATCGTGTAGATGTATGAAGGCGGGGTCTTTAGGCCCCGCCTGTTCTAGATCCATCTATCAAGCGCCGTTTAACGGCTGATTACGAACCGTCTGGTGTCGCTGGCGGTGTTGGTGGCGAGGTGGGCCAGGTAGACGCCGGGGGGGTAGGTGTCGGTGGGGAGGATGAGGCTGTGGCGGCCGGGGGTGGGGTCGAGGTCCAGCGTGGTGACGCCGCGGCC
>CAZOOP010000056.1:0-16011 GCA_964581465.1 uncultured bacterium | reverse complement strand
CGCCGGGCGGGGGCGCGGCGGCGATTCCGGATGGGGTTCGGCGAAGGTCCGGGCCGGGCGTCGGGCGTTTGACTCACCCCGGGTGCATCGCTATAATCCCCGATTGACGGAGAACACCATCAACTCCAGGTGGACACGCAGTGAAGCTACCGGACAAGATCGCCATCATGGGAGCGGGGAGCTGGGGCACGGCCCTCTCGACCGCCTTCAGCTACGCCGGCAACCCAGTGACACTCTGGGCGCACACCCCGGAGCTGGCGGAGAAGCTCAACCATCACCGCGAGAACGTCGATTTCCTGCCCGGAGTCAAGCTGCATGAGCAGACCAAGGTGACCGCCGATATCGCCGCGGCGGCCAAGGCCGCCGGAGTCGTGTTCAGCATGGGTCCGGCCCAGTTCGCCCGCGAGGTTGTCAGGCGTTTCCGCACGCACCTCTGGAAGGGCACCATCGTCGTCAACGCGGCCAAGGGCTTGGAGCGCAGTACGGGGCAGACAATGACCCAGCTTTTGCAGGAGCTGCTGCCCGATCGTTACCACAAGCGGATCAGTGTGTTGTCGGGTCCCAACTTCGCCGTCGAGGTGGCCCGGGGCCTGCCGGCGGCGGCGGTTGTGGCCAGCAAGTCCAAGGCGGCGGCCCGCTGGCTGCAGAGCCGCCTCTCCTCGGACCGCTACCGGCTTTACACCTCGAATGACCCGGTGGGTGCCGAGATCGGCGGGGCGATGAAGAACATCTTCGCGATAGCCGCCGGTGTCATCGACGCCGTCGGCCTGGGGGCCAACGCCCGCGCCGCCCTGATCACCCGGGCCTTGGTCGAGATCGCCCGCATCGGCAAGGTCCTGGGCGCCAAGAAGAAGACGTTCAAGGGTCTCTCCGGCTTGGGCGACCTGCTGCTTTCCTGCTCCAGCCCCAAGAGCCGCAACTACCAGGTCGGTTACCGTGTCGGCCGCGGCGAGCGCCTGCCCGAGATCCTGCGTGACATGATCAACGTCGCCGAGGGCGTGCCGACGACGGTGGCCGCCGTCCACCTCTCCGAGGAGCATCGCCTCGAGTTGCCCATCACCCGCGAGGTCTTCGGGATGCTCTACGAGGATAAGGACCCGCGGGACTGCGTCCGCGAGCTGATGACCCGGGAGCTCAAGCCCGAGTGAGAGTCGACCCGCCATCCCCCGCCCCCGAACCGGTCGGACGAGTTCTGGCCGTCATCCCCGCCTACAACGAGGCTCCGCGCATCGCCGACGTCATTCGCCGCACCCGCTGTGTGGTCGAGGATGTGCTGGTCGTTGACGACGCCTCGACGGACAGCACCGCCGAGGTCGCCGCCGACGCCGGCGCACTGGTGCTGCACAACGGCCCGCCCAACCACGGCAAGGGCTACGCCCTGCGCACCGGCTTCGCCTTCGCCCTGGCCGAGGGTTACGACGCCGTGGTCACCCTGGACGCCGACGGCCAGCATCCACCCGAGTTGATCCCCCGCTTCCTGGAGCGCCTGGCCGAGGGCTGCGATCTGGTCTACGGAAACCGCCTGGGCGACCTGTCGACGATGCCCGTCGCCCGCGTCTTCTCGAATCGCACGACAACCGCCCTTGTATCGCTGCTGGCCGGTGTCCGTCTGTGTGACAGTCAGTGCGGGATGCGCGCAATGCGCTCCTGGGTGCCGGCGGAGTGTCCGACGCGGAGCGATCACTTCGCCGCCGAGAGCGAGCAGTTGATCCTGGCCGGGCGTCGCGGCGGCCGCCTGGCGCCGGTGACCATCCCCACGCTGTACTTCGCGGGGTCGGCGAGCAAGATGAACGTGGCGCTGGACACGCTGCGCTTCGCCGCGGTGTGGTTCGGCTGGCTGTTCCGTATCTGGTAGGATTCAACGGCCCCGGCCAAGAAGTGATCACCGAAGGGCTCGCTGGTTGGTAAGCGCTGATTGGCGTAGCCATCAATCCTTGCCCTGGAGGGCGGTGGTTCTGCTCCCCTCCGGATTGTCAATAACCGTCCTTCCGTACCCGTACCATTCATGTGTGCCCCGTAGGGTTGGGATTTCGGGAGCAGTCCCGCATCCCAACCTCGCTTTTGTATGGCGGCGGGGGTCGGAGCCCCCGCCCTACGTGTGTTTGGTTTTTTATCATCATCATCGGCGCATTGTCATCGGCAAATGATGAATCTCCGCGAGGTGCTGGCGGTGTTGGTCGCTAACTGGGCCAGGTAGTGCCGGGGGGGTAGCTGTCGGTGGGGAGGATCAGCGAATGGCGGCCGGGGGTGGGATCGAGGTCCTGGGTGGTGATGCCGCGGCCGGCGAGGTCGTAGATGCTGATGGTGGCGGAGGTGCAGCCCTCGGGCAGGGTGTAGTCCAAGGTGACGCTGTCACCGGCGGGGCTCGGGTAGGGCTCGGCCAGCGCCGGGGTTGAGCGGTCCGCGCCTCGCCGTCGGGCTTGGTGGTCCTCAGAGTGTAGCTGTAGGTGACACCGGGGTCAACGTTGCGATCGAGGTAGGCGTAGTCCGTCTCGCCGGCGAGCTCGACCAGCTCGCCGCCGTCGCGTTGCAGGGTCCAGGCGTCGCCGGCCAGCTCCCCGGCCTCGCGCCAGGTCAGCAGCAGACCCTCGTCGGCGGGGCGGGCTCGCAACTCGGCGTCGGGGGCGTCCGGCCCACCTGGTTCTGCATGTACCACAGATCGTCGCCCTCGCGCCAGACGATGTTGATAAAGCCGTTGTTGTGGTGGATGTAGTCGGGTCTGTCGTTATAGTCCCAATCCAACATAACATCAGTGATTGCGTGAAACTCCTCAACTACATCTCCAGTTAAATCTAAGTAAGCCATTACATATTGCTCGTTTTATTCATTAGCTATAATAGATAATATATTATTATTATGTCTGATTGTCATCCTACGAGTACTGGTATCATGATCGGCGAGGATGAATTTGTAGTCTATTAACTCATTACCTTTAGTACCCATTTTATAATATATATCACAATGTTCGTATTTTGCTTATAGTTTACCTTTTTAAATAACGTGTATATTATTATCATCATTTACTGTACCGCTGGGACCAGCATCGTTATAACCATCCGTATAAAACGTCGAGAGGATCCTGGAGGTGCACTCGCCGGTGGAGTCATCGTCCACCCTGGCCCAGCAGACTTCTTTTGTTTCCAATTGATACATTCCGATTTCATAGCGCAGCGTCTGATCGAAGAAGATATGGGCGTTGCCCTCGGAATCTACGGCGATGTCCAAATTACGGTAAAAAAATTGTTCATTGACACGTTGATCGTCAATGACTATTCCTTCAATATCCAACCTTTCACCTGTATCCGGGTTCCAGGGTATATGCGAGATAGTTATTTGTTGCGCGAGTATCATATTATATGTGCATAGTAGTATTATCTTCTTTTTTTGCTATAGCAATAGTGTTGCTGCTTGGTAAACCAGAGCTTACTAAAATAGTTATATTTATTAATATATATCCGATAGGATCCAGGGCTTTGTAATACATATTTCCGTCAGATTTATTATATAATATGTAAGCTATATTATTATATCATGCGATTACTGCCTTTAGATACGTTGCGTATACTGTATCAATTATGAGCATTTGTTTAACTATTATATCACCGTTATGGTTATATTTTAGGTAGCTTACTTTTGCAGTTCCATCCCAGAAACGACTATAGGTCATATATGTTGAATCTGTATACAATGCAATACCTGGATGATCATAGTGACTATACTCCTCCCCATCGGCGATCATCACCGGCTCGCTCCAGTCCTCGGGTCCGGCGTGGGCAACGACGGCGAGAAGCAGGATTAACAGCACGTTACGCATAACAGCTCCTTATGGGAGATTGAAAGGGAGGATCACTTGACCCTCCCCAAAGTAGTCCCAAACGCCCGGCTTGTCAAGCTGACAGGTCACAAACCGAACAGCTACACTCAATAGAATGAAGCCCCCGAAGGATCGGGGGCTTTCGCATTGGGGACGGGAGGAGTGGTCGACAGACTCGGGGTCGCAAGCTCCCTGCCGTGGTAACGGCTGTCTGTCAGGGGACCGAGGAGGTTCTCCCCCCGCCCGTCGTCCGGACTCCCGCAGGGGGAGCCCGGGTTGACGCGTTCTGCTAGCGGCTGGTCTTGCTTTCTCGGCTGCGGTGAAAGCGGTGCAGGTAGGAACGCTCGATCCAGAGCAGGTTGAACAGGTTGCGGTCCATGATCTATCCTTGGTTGCTCGTTTGAAAGGGTAAGGTCCGCGGGGGACTCTTGGTTATCCAGGTGGTGATGCTTAAGCGTAACGGCGGCCGCGGCGGGTGTGCTCGGTGCGCAGCATCAAGAACAGGCTTCTCATCGTCTTCCCTCCTTGTTTTTCTCCGGGCGGGTCACCTCCCGCCTCACTAACTAAGACACAGTTCACGTCGGAGGGGTTTCACTAATTCCGCCGGGAAAGAAAAAACCGCCCGACGGGGCGGTCTAGCCAAATGGGCCGGCGGCTCTAGTCGCCGAAGAGGTCCGCCTGCAGACCGGCCCGGGGGTGGGCCTTCTCGTAGGCCTCGCGCCAGCGTCCGGCGGCCACCCGGGCGTAGATAGCCGTGGTGTCCAGCTTGCGGTGGCCCAGCATCTCCTGGATCAGCCGCAGGTCAACGCCGGCCTCGAGCAAGTGGGTGGCGAAGCTGTGCCGCAGGGTGTGCGGCGATACCGGTCGTTCGATACCGGTCAGGGCGGCGTAGCGCTTGACGATCAGACCGACGGCGCGGGTGGTCAACGCGGCGCCGTGGTCGTTGGCGAACAGGGCGTCGCGGCGGGGGTCGACCCTTGGTCGCTGTTCAAGGTAGGCCCGGACCGCCCGGACGGCCGCCGAACCCGTCGGTGTGACCCGCCAGACGCCGCCCTTGCCATGAACAGTGACCAAACCGGCCTCGAAGTCCAGAGAGTCCGGGGTCAGGCCGACAGCCTCGGCGGCGCGCAAACCGGCGCCGTAGAGCAGCTCGAGCAGGGCGTGGTCGCGCAGTCGACGCAGGCGGAGCCGCCGATGAGCCCGGACCGCCGGCGCGATGTCGCGGGGAGCCAGGGCTCGACCGCCGCCGCTGAGCAGCAGGCGCTCGCAGCGCGGGGGCAGTCCGGCGCGCAACTGCAGATAACGCTCGAGCAAGTGCTTTTGCGAGACCGTCAAACGCAGGACGGGTCCTTCGCCACCACCCGGCCGCAGCAGTCCGGCCGCCGCATCGATGCAGTTCGTCTCGATGACGGCGAGGACCGCGCGATCGAGTCCACACTCAGCCGTCAGGTTATCGATCAGCGCGTTGCGGTGCTCGATGAAGCCGGGCTCGGGCAGGCGCAGCGGCGCCTCGACCAGTTTTGCGGCCTGTCGTGTTGTGAGGAACTCGGGCAGATCGCGTCCCCGTGTGCGACCGCGCGGCAGCAGGCGGGCCGGGTTGCTCTCCAGCCTCCCACGTTCGACCAGCCAGCGGCCGAGAGAGGTCAGCACGGAGCGTCGCCGGGCATGGGTCGCCGGGGCGTCGCCGCCGCGGCGCCGCCGGGCCAGATAGGCTCGCAGGGCCTTGACGTTGAAATCGCCCAGCGTCGCCGGTCCACCGTCTCCGCACAACGACAAAGCCAGAGCATCCAACTCGGTACGGTAGGCCCGCAGGGTGTGGGGCGAGGCCCCGCGCAGGCCCGCGAGCTCCATCAGGTACTCGTCGATCAGTTCACGAAGACTCGTTTCCATGCCTCCAGTCTACAACGACCCGGCGGCGGCGTAAAGCTGGAGCTTGCCCCGGCCTGGGCACACGAGTATAATAAAATCGCATTTATCGCCCCACTGACCCGGCGGCGGCGTAAAGCTGGAGCTTGCCCCGGCCTGGGCACACGAGTATAATAAAATCGCATTTATCGCCCCACTCTCCAAACAGAACTCCGGCCGGTCAATACGTCAGATTAATCCAGTCCGGGAACGTGGAGGAAGATGAAGGAAGAAGAAAAACCCACCAATGTCGATGAACTCGCCCAACCCAAGGCTGTACGCCGCGCGCAACGCCACTCCTCGGAAGCCGGCTCCATCGCCACTGGTCGCAAGCCCTGGGAGAAGATCGTCACCGCCGTCTGGGTCGTGCTGACACTGTCCGCCTTCGCCTGGAGCATGTTCGGCGAAGGCCGCCTGGCCGAGATGTCCCTCGAGATCGGCATCGTACTGCTCTCGATGAAGATCGCCTGGTCACTCTATCAGGAAGCAAGGGTCAATCACTACACGTTCTGGATCCTGCAGACATGGACTTCAAAATCAGCGACCTGAGCTGCGACCTGCGCCGCCAACGCCGAACCATCAAACAACTGGAAAAAACAGTAGCCGATCTGCGCGACGAACTGGAGGGCGTAACCGAACCCCAAATCGTCGGCGGGGGCGAGGAATAGCCTTACCCGCAAAGCCACCGGAGACCGCCCCGCCGGTCCCGACGGAACGAAGCCCTCATCTGCGCGATAACGGAGGCGTTGGCACGTTTCTTGCGGAGTCCGCCGCCGGGTCTTCCAGGCGGCCGCCCCGCCCTGCTGCAAGAAACGTGCCAACGCCGGGCGGTCCGGGGCGGGCGACGAACTCCTGGGCGGGGCGGTCTCCGGCGGCGGTGTCTCGATGGCCGGCAACGGGTCTGGATTTGTCAACGCCTAGCAGATTCAGCCGAACGTTGATTATTGAGACATGAACGGCTTACCGTTAGGTCGGCCTTACGAACTACGCTGCTGAATACAACGTATTGTTAAAATTACTTAGTATTATCACATGTTCACAAGCAGGCATTTATTGTTAACAGCTTGTTATTCTTCGCCTTATAACTATGTAAGTTGTCGCTGTCCGTGCGTTGCCTGGAGGTATTCAATAAGTTGTACAAAAAGCGTAAGCTGAAGGCTGATTGTCTTCTCGACTTCGGCTCAGTTTCGGGCGATAATCCCAATGCTTATTGATGGATGGGATTAATGCAACAAACGCGAGCGACGTTCTTGGCTGGGAGAGCCGCATTGCGGGAATCGGCTTTGAAACTCGCTTCTCGAAAGCATCGGCGAGAAGCGACAGTATGTTGCTAAAAGTAAATTGGCAAGCATAGCCTGATACTAGCTTTTCGCTATCTTGACATCTTTCTGCATGTGCAGCGGGATTGACGAATTGTTAGCTATACACAGCTTTCAAAAACAAACATCAATACACATCTTAGTATTACAAACTCACTTATGAAAATGGTAGCTTATCCCGCTAGAACGCAATAAGTAATCATTTAGCTAAATTCGTTTGTTCATCCAAGAGTAATGCTTTATTCCTATATCAGTAGATAATATTTACAGTTAAATAGCGAGCTGTTTCAAGCATACATAAACTTTCTAGCCTTATCGAAGGCTTATTAGTAGCCGCCGTTCAACAGACAGGATGTCAACCTGCGGACATCGGCATTTTGTAGGCGCCGTCGCCCAACGGAAAGGACGCCGTGCCACTCAAGCGTCAGCTCACACTTCTGAACGCGTTCAGTATCGGCGCAGGGGCCATGGTCTCCTCGGGGCTCTTCGTCCTGCCCGGTTTGATCTACGGTCGTATCGGCCCGGCTGTGATCCTGGCCTATCTGGCCGCCGGACTACTCTATATACCAACAATTCTCTCAACAAGTGAGCTCTCCACGGCAATGCCCAAGGCCGGCGGCAACTACTTCTTCGTTACCCGGGGCCTGGGCGCCCTGGCCGGCACCGTGGGCGGCCTGGCCGACTGGTTCTCGGTGACCCTGAAGAGCGCCTTCGCCCTGATCGGCATCGGCGCCTTCGCCCGTCTGGTCTTTCCGGGCCTGGGCGAGGAGGGTTTCAAGCTGGTGGCCGCCAGCGGCGCCGTTCTCTTCACCCTGCTCAATCTGTTCTCCGTCAAGATCGCCGGCAAGGTCCAGGTCGTGCTGACTCTATCGCTGCTGGGCATCCTGGCCTACTATACCGTCTCCGGCCTGGGTTCCCTCGAGCTGGAGCGCTTCGAACCCTTCTTCAACTTCGCCGAATCCGGCACCCCCTTCAGCCTCTTCGCCGCCACCATCGGGATGGTCTTCATCAGCTACGGCGGCTTGACCAAGGTGACCAGCCTGGGCGAGGAGATCAACGACCCGGTGCGCAACATCCCCCGGGCGATGTTCATCGCCTTCATCGTCGTGCAGTTACTGGGCGTCTTCGCCGTGGCGGTGACCGTTGGCCTGATCGGTGGAACCAACCTGGCGGGCTCGTTGACTCCGTTCTCCGACGGCGCCGGGGTCTTCGGCGGCCGGACCGCCCAGATAATCCTGGCCGGCGCCGCGATCATGGCCTTCATCACCACCGCCAACGCGGGAATAATGGCCGCCAGCCGCGTCCCCCTGGCGATGAGCCGCGACCACCTCGTCCCCCCCAATATCTCCTGGGTCTCCTCGAAGCGTCACACCCCGGCCTTCTCCCTGATCATCACCTGCGGTGTGATGGTGGCCCTGATTCTGCTACTCGATCTCGAGGGTCTGGTCAAGGTGGCCAGCGCCAGCCTGCTGTTCATGTTCTGCCTGGTCAACTTCTCTCTGATCGTCCTGCGCCTCTCCAAGCAGCGCAATTACAAGCCCCGTTTCCACGCACCGCTGTTCCCCGTCCCCCAGGTGCTGGCCATCGTCGCCTATTTATTTTTGATCACCCAGCTCGGTCCCAAGACCCTGCTGCTCTTCGGGGGTCTGGTGGTTCTGGGGCTCCTCTGGTACTTCATCTACGCCCGCTGGCACGTGCGCAGCCAATCCGCCCTGGTCGTCCTGACCCGGCGCGTCCTCTCCCGGGAGCTGGGCTGCGACGACAAGGTCACCGACCTGACCAGCGAGCTGCGCGAGATCGTCAAGGAGCGCGACGAGATCATCTTCGACCGCTTCGACGAGCTCGTCAAGCACGCCCCCTTCCTCGACATCGACGAGGAGCTCGATTCGGACGGACTCTTCCACCGCGTCGCCGCCGAACTCGATGAGCATCTCCATATCGATGAAGAGAGCATCTACCGGCTCCTCGTCGAGCGGGAGGAGGAATCCACCACCGCCGTGAGCCCCGGCCTGGCCATCCCCCACCTGATCTGCCCCGGTGAGGGCCGCTTCACTCTGATGCTGGTCCGCTGCCTGCCGGGCATCGACTTCGGCCACCACTGCGCCCCCGTGCATTTCGTTTTCGTACTGGCCGGTTCCCGCGACGAGCGGCCCTTCCACCTGCGCGCCCTGATGGCCATCGCCCAGGTGGTCCGCAACCCCCTCTTCCACAGCATTGTGCAAAACGCCGACGACGTCGAGGAGATCCGCGACGCCATCCTGCTCACCCAGCGCCAGCGTGAGGACGCCTAGGCACCACAGCTCGCGATGCTGATCCCTACATGTATCGGTCATGCGAAAAGGGCGGGGAACCCCGCCCTGTTTCATTAATCGCGTGCGTCTCAGACCAATAATCCCGATGTTGCTAATGAACCCACGGTTATCGAGCGAACCGTTCAGCTACTCCAACGCCTTGATCGCCCCCCAGCTCTTCTCCTCGACGGATGAGGCCGGATTGTAAACCACCTGCAGGGCCGGCCTGAAGTCTTCGACGGCGTCATATTCACCCGAATTGAAACCCATTCCATACTCCGTCGCGCTGCTGGTCGGCCCGAAGATGAAGCCGTAATTGGGCTCGTCATTCTCCAGCCACTGCTCGGCGAAGGGATCAAAATAAACATACTTCAGGTCATCGTCATCGTAGAAGGTCACTTGGATGGGCAGCGATGTGTTGAGATTGGGTCGGGTATTCCAGGTAACCGTTTCGGGATCCCAATCCGTGGTGGTCATGTAGAAAGTGAACGGTATGGGAAACGAGCCCCAGCTTAGCGAGGGATCGGGCTGGAGAAGCAGAGTGGAGCTTATCACGGTGCAGCCGTCGAACTGGGGGATCGTCAAGACCGCTGAAGCAAATCAGGGATAAGACATATTCCCCGCTGTAGCCGCTGCAAACATAGTCGTTTACGCCATTGTTAGTATCTGGATATTTCTCTTAGATAAACGTATCGATACAGTCATCCGGTCCGGGTCTCAAAAGAACTGTTTTCGTGGCAGTCGCCATGTGCAATGCAATCAGATGAACTGGTACTATCAGACGTTTCATCGTTGATCCTCCCTTTGTTATCAAACCGATCCGATCCATTCAATCCTGTTGATATTATCACCCGGACTTCTAAAGGCGACTATCGTTTCCTTTCTTATCATGCCACTCTTGCCCGCTGGTCGATTGGTGGCAATAGACCATTGACGCACTTGTACCGTGGAAAACCGGAAAGCCGTCGATTACGACGGTTGGTCCGGTAGTCCCAAGCTGACGGAGGACAGCCGATAAGCAGCCTGTTGACCAGTCCAGCCCTTGCTTCCGCCAACCGCCTTCACGAGCAGAAACCTGCGTGGGGCGGTTCTCAATAACCCTGTTTTTGGTACTTCGAAGTCACTCGAAATTCCTACCGCTACGGGTTGAGATTCCTCAGATGAAACCATTCTGTTCAATCTGTGAATCGAGTAGTAATGAACATCATTTTGAGATTCTTGCCGTTTTTTTAGCACCTTCAGTTAACATTTTCAATCTGCCAGGCATTCGGCTGATCGGTTGTCAGGTGGCTGACCGGCAAGGTTCCAGTGAAAACCGGTCGGCTTGTTCTCTTCCCCCCCCGACCTCCGCCGAACCAGCCCCCGACCCGCCGGTAGTCGTCACCGTCCGGCGGGAAGGCGTTGGCACGTTTCTTGCGGAGTCCGACGTGGCCCGGTTCAAGGGCGCCGCCTTGCGCAAGAAACGTGCCAACGCCGGGCCGGGCCGAGGCTGGTTGCGTAGGTGAGGTTCGGCGGAGGTCGCTCCCGGGGCGCCGAGTCGGTTTATGTCGACGTTGGCGGCGTGGTTCCGAGCGACCTTGCGTTAATCGTGCTGGTACGGTTAAGGTCTTGTCCTTATCCGGCCCGAACTGGTATCATGGGGTCCGTTAACGGCGAGCTTGAGAGGAGAAAAGGACGCTTATGGAAAAAACAATCGTCATTGTCGGCGCCGCAGTGCATACTGTGGCCGGCCCGGTCATCGAGCCCGGCGTCGTGGTCATCGCCGGTGGGCGCATTCGCGAGGTCGGCCCCGAGGGCCGGGTGAGCATACCCGACGGAGCCGAGCGGATCGAGGCCCGGGGCATGCAGCTCACGCCGGGCCTGATCGACGCCCACGCCCACATCGGTGTATTCAACGAGGCCCACGGCGAGGACAACTGGGACGGCAACGAGATGACCGATCCCGTCACGCCGCACCTGCGGGTCATCGACGCCCTCAACCCCCACGCCGTGGCCTTTCCCGACGTGCTGGCCTGCGGGATTACCACGGTCTGCACCCTGCCCGGTTCGGCGAACCTGATCGGCGGCACCGGCGCGGCGATACGCACCACCGGCCGCACCGTCGACGAGATGGTCCGCCGTTACCCCGTGGGGATGAAGATGGCCCTGGGGTTCAACCCCAAGAGCGTCTACCGGGAACAGAAGAAGACCCCGGCGACGCGGATGGCCAACGCCGCGGTGCTGCGCCAGGCCTTGCGCAAGGCGCGCAACTACGCAGAGAAGAAAGCCCATCACCAGGACAAGGTCCGGGCGATGCGCCGCAAGCCCGCCGATGAGCGCGAGCCCTTGCCGCCCTTCGAGGTCGATTTCAAGCAGGAGGCCCTGCTGCCCGTCCTGGATGGCGAGCTGATCGCCCGCTGCCACGCCCACCGGGCCGACGACATCCTGACCGCCCTGCGGGTGGCCGACGAGTTCAATCTCCAGCTCTCACTGGAGCACTGCACCGAGGGCTACAAGGTCGCCCCCGAGCTGGCCGCCGCCGGAGTGACCTGCGTGCTGGGGCCACACTACATCGAGATGCGCTACAAGGCGGAACTGCTGGGGCTGAACCTGGCCAACGCCGCGGTGCTCCACGAGGCCGGCGTCGAGATCTGCATCCAGACCGACGCCAGTTGGGGCGTGCAGTGGTTGACCAACAACGCTGCGGTCTGCGTGGCCCACGGCCTGCCCGGTGAGGTCGCCCTGCGGGCGATAACGCTCAACCCGGCGCGCCTGTTGGGCCTGGAAAAGGAACTTGGCAGCATCGAACCCGGCAAGACGGCCGACCTGGTCCTCTTCGCCGGCGATCCACTCGACATCCGCAGCCGGGTCGTTCAGGTCTGGCTGGAGGGGGAAGCCCGTAAATGACGCCCAACAAGATCAACGAAGCCGATAACACCACCGAGGGAAGCCCCGCGGAGCAGATTCAACTGGGTGATTCCGCCCAGACCGTGCTCCAGCAGGCCGCCCGCTTTGTGCCTCCCCAGGCCGAACTCGAGCCGCGCCAACTGATGGCCGCCCTGCTGGTCAACGAGAGCCAGAACCTGCGCCGGATGGGCGTAGATGTGGACGCCCTGGCCTCCAACGCCCAGCAGGCCCTCATTGGCGACGCACCGGACGAGGACCCGGGAGCGCGGGAGCTCAAGCTCTCCCCGGCCACCCGTCAGATTCTGGGGGCCTCCTTCGAGCTGGCCCAGATCGAGAAGGCCGCCAGCGTCGAGGCCGGTCATCTCTTCGTGGCCGCGGTGCGCGGAGCCGATCAGACCGTTCGAGAGTTCTTCGACAACGCCGGCCTGGACCGCGACAAACTCATCGACAGCTTCCTGATGACCACCCGGGACCAGGGGAGGATGCTGCTGGATAAGATCGGCGAGGACTGGACGGCCCAAGCCGCTGAGGGCAAGCTGCAGGAGCGCGTCGGTCGCGAAAGTGAGACCGACCGGCTGATCGAGATCCTGCTCCACAAGCACAAGCGCAATCCCCTGCTGATCGGTCCCGCCGGTGTGGGCAAGGACACCATCGTCCAACAGCTCGCTCTGCGCCTGACCACCGGTGAGGTCCCCGACCGCCTGGCCGACCTGCGGATCATCTACATCCATCCCGACCGAATGTTCGCGGGGATCAACAACCTGCAGGACTTCAGCACCCGGGTGGAGCAGCTCTCCCGGGCCGCCGCCGACGGCCGCACAATCCTCTATCTCGAAGATATCCAGCGCTACGTCATCGACGAGAGCGGCAAGTTCAACGCCGCCCTGGCCAACGTTGTCAAGGGCCTGATCATCAGCCCGGGCATTACCATCATCGCCGCCACCAGCACCCTGGGTTACTTCAACTACGTGGAGAGCGATCCGGCCCTGGGCCGCCGCTTTTACCTGCTGCGCGTCAACGAACCCGATGAGGACACCGCCCAGGCCATGCTCGAGGACTCGGCGGCCGAGCTCGAGAAGCACCACGGCGTCAAAATCACCCGGGCGGCGATCTCGGGCAGCATCCGCCTGGCCGGGACCTACCTGCGGCACCGCCGCTTCCCGGATTCGGCCATCGGCATCCTCGATCAGGCAGCGGCGCGGACCTATTTGATTCGCGGCGGCGAGGACCATGAGCCCCAGGTCCGCCTGGCCGAGGTCGAAGAAACCGTGGCCGAGATGACCGGCATCAACTCCCCGGGCATCACCGCTGATTTGCGCGAGAAGTTCCGCCGCCTCGAAGAATACTTGAGCGAGCGGGTCATCGGGCAGGAGGAAGCGGTCAAGGCCCTCTCCGGCGTGATCCGTTACACCAAGAGCCGCTTCGACGTCAACTCACACCGACCCGACGGCGTGCTGCTGTTCATCGGCCCTGCCGGCAGCGGCAAGAGCAAGATGGCCGGCACCGTGGCCGAGTTCTTCTTCGGTTCCGATCATGCCCTGATCGATTTACAACTGGATCGGGACCAAAACGAGAACCAGCTAAACGCCCTGGTCGCCCAGGAAGGCCCCAGCCTGGTCAACCTAATCCGCCAACTTCCCAACGGCGTGGTGCTCTTCGACAATATCGACAAGGCCCAGCCCGAGACCCGAGCCTGGATCAAAAAGGTCATCAGCCAGGGCTGGAACCTGGACGCGGCGGGCAACATCGTCCATTTCTCCGACGCCACCATCATCATGACCGCCTTCCGCGACCTCTACAAGGATTACGAGGCCGTGGGCTACAGCGCCGACAACGGCTACCGCAGCAACCCGGACCGTATCCGTTTGGAGCTGGAGAAACACCTGGGCGCCGACTTCCTCAACCACATCGACGACATCATCTTCTTCCGCGATCTCACCGAGGACGACTGCTACCGCATCCTCAAAGAGAAGCTGCTGCCCCGAGCCCAGGAGAAGATGGCTGAGAGCCGGATCAACCTAGAGGTCACAGACCAGGCCCTGCGGCTTGTCGCCAAGGAGGGCTTCTCCCCTACCTTCGGCGCCAGTTATCTGAAGAACACCTTCCAGCGGATGGTGTTGGTTCCGGCCGCCAACCGCCTATTCACCGGCGAGTTGGGCCGCCAAACCACCCTGCGCATCCTGTTGCGAAACGGCGAACTCGTCGTACAGAAGGCGCGCAAGTAGGCGGCGGGAGGTACGAAAATGGGTAGACTCTGGCGCTGGTTGATGAACCGCCGCGGGATCAACGTCAAGTTCATCCCGCACTCCGAGGGCGCGGTGCGCGACCGCCACCTGCCCTACTGGCTGCTGAGCCTGATCCTGCTGGTCTCCCTGGGAATCCTCACCGTCCTGGTCGTACTGGGGTTCCGCTTCGCCCAGCAGGCCGTCGACGAGGAACGGCTAATCGAGCTGCGCGACCGCACCACCTCGCAGAGCGAACAGTTGGTCAGCTTCAACGAACAGATCCAGAAGCTCGAAAGCGAAGTGGCCAATCTTGACGAGCTGGTGGATCGGCTGGAGGCTCTCAACACCAGCATCGATCTGACCAACCCGGACAAGCTGGAGGCTTCCCGGGGCGAGTTCGTCAGCAGTCTGCCGATGGATTCGGTCATGGAGGGCGGTTCGGCGGGCAAGAGCTCCATCGGCGCCCTGGTCACCCGCTCCGGCACTCTGGCCCAAAGCCTGGCAGCCATCGAAGAACGTCTCGAAGCCGACTCCGCCCTGCTGCGCTACACACCCTCCATCAAGCCCGTCGACGGCGAGGACTGCTACATCACCGCAGTCTACGGTCTGCGAACCAGCGAGTACACCGGCTACCAGTACTTCCACCGCGGGATCAACATCACCGCCCCGACCGGGACCCCCGTTCTGGCTCCAGCCGACGGCACCGTCGAGTTCGCCGCCCACGAGGGCAACTTCGGCCTCAAGCTGGTCATCGATCACGGCGGCTATTACAAAACCCTCTACACCCACCTGCAGCGGGTCTACGTTCAGCCCGGCCAGACGGTCACCCGGGGGCAGCCCATCGCCACCGTGGGCAACACCGGTCGGACCTTCGGACCAAAGCTGCACTACGAGGTCCTACGCGGCGGACGCCACGAGGACCCGGTCAACTTCTTCCTGCCCGAGTCTTCCTGACACGCCGGCTCCGCGTATCCCAGTCGAGCCCCGATTAGCAAAACCGTCGGTGAGTACCGACGGTTTCGTTTAGCCCTGCTACATCCGCATCCGCGCCCTCTAGTTGCCTATGTGACGAATGCAATCATCGTTTACCTGGTGAATCGTAACGCTAACCCAGCAAAGCGTATTGAGAGCCAGCGGCAGCGCCCCTATTCAAGAGTTTTCGAAAGGCCTCATGTAACCTGATCGGACCAATTGTGCGGTGCATCCTGGAGGTAGTCGAAAGTGTTTTCGTCGTCGCGATGGTTGAATCTGACGACCTTTCTCTGATAAAGAGTCTGTCGTTGCGTATGAAGCCGCCGTTGTAGGCTTTTAGCATAGCCTCGGGAGCTCTCTGGGCCGTTGATAGGCACCTTGCCATCGACCAGGGTCTTGTCATGGTTGATGCGTTTGTGGTGGATGCCGTTGAGTGAGAGCCTGTTATAGGCCTTCCAGCCGTCGGAGTAGACTATCTATTCCACCTTGAGCTTTTCCAGCTCGGCCTCGCGATTGGCGGCGATGCGCTCCCTTAGTTGATTGAACCATTTGGATACTGTTTTCGCGGATAAGCCGACAGCTTTCGCCGCGGCTGCCGC
>CAZOOP010000055.1:0-16561 GCA_964581465.1 uncultured bacterium | reverse complement strand
CCTACCGTTCAGGCGTCTACCTGGCCACCCTGGCGACCAACACCGCGAGCGAGACGAGAAGGTTCCTCATCAGCCGCTAGACGGCGATTGGCATGGTTGATTAATTGTAGGGCCGGGACTTCAGTCCCGGCCGCCTATGCATTGACGCGGCCGGGTCGCGGGGCTGATCCCAGAACCCGACCGCAACACTATCCTTCATACGCACCCGTATGAACGAGAACTCCTCTGTCGCCCTTTCATAAGCCCATCAGGGTTTTCAAGCGAATAACGGTGGTCCAGCAACGGCGGGGTCGAGGGACTGGTCCCTGACCCCGCCCTACTGGGCGCTGTTGGAGTTAGCTGACTAATTGCAATGCGGGTTAAAAGGAACTAATATTTATATTGAAGTTATATATACGAACTGTGTAGAAAAACACGTAATTCCGTCCGTCATGGTATATTGCCGGTGACGGCTTCGCATCGATGGTCCGGATACCGAGGGGATTGTTAAACACGACGTTTAATGACAGCGGTTCGTGGTTTATTTGTTCAGCTTCTGCGGACCCCCCGTTTTGTAGGAAAAACCTTCGTCCAGGCGCACCGGGGGCTTGTAGACTCGCGGGGGCTCTGCTAGACTATTAACGACTGGCGGAAAAGCGACCGCCGGGGGACGATCCGCGACAAACAACTGCCCTGCCAAGGGGGACCGATGCTGGACAAAGAAAAACTCGAGCACTTCTTCACCACCCTGGACTACGAGTACGAAGAGGCCGAGGACGGCGTCTATGTGGTCAACGCCGACCACGACGACTCGACCCTGCTGATCATCTCCGTAATCGACAATCTGATGATCTTGCGACTCAAGCTGGCCGAACTGCCGGCCGACGCCGACGCCGAGTTCTTCAAGATGCTGCTGCGCAAGAACATGGAGTTGGCCCACGGCGCGGTGGCCGTCGACAATAACGATCTGGTTCTTATCGACACCGTCGAGATCGACGGCATCCACGCCGACGAGATCCACGCCAGCGTGATGGCCCTCGAAGAGGGCGCCCAGCTCGTTTACAAGGCCGTGCGCGAGGGCTGATCCGGCCCTCGTTTCTTATCGAGCGCAAACCGCTCAACTCGAGAACCGCACGATAACAGCGGGTTCTCAGAACAACAACTGCCGCAGGACAAGCTGACCCGCAGGGGTTAACATTTAGAAAGGACCTAACCGATGGGGATTTTCAAGCGTCTGGGCGACATCCTCAAGGCCAACATCAACGCCCTGTTGGACAAGGCCGAAGACCCGGAAAAGATGCTCAACCAGATGATCTATGAGATGGAAGAGCAGTACACCGAGGCCAAGAAGCAGGTCACCGTAGCCGTCGCCGACGAGAAGCGTCTTTACAACCAGTACCAGCGCGCCAAGAAGGAAGCCTTCGAGTGGGCCAACAAGGCCGAGGCGGCGATGAAGTCGGGCCGCGAGGACCTGGCCAAGGAGGCCCTGCTGCGCAAGTCCGCCGCCGCCGAGAACGCCCGGGGCTACAAGGAACAGTGGACCAAGCAGAAGCAGGCCACCGACACCCTGAAAAGCTCGCTGCGCCAGTTGCAGCGCAAGATCAGCGAGTGCAAGAGCCGCAAGCAACTGCTGGTGGCCCGGGCCAAGCGCGCCGAGGCCCAGAAGAAGATCCACGAGACCCTCTCCGGGATCAACGACTCGGGGGCCTTCGCCACCTTCGACAAGATGGAGGAGAAGATCGACCAGCTCGAGGCCGAGGGCGAAGCCGCCGTCGACATGGCCGAGCTGGAGTCCGATTCTCTGGAGAAGGAGTTCGAGCAACTCGACTCCGTTGACGTCGACACCCAGCTCGAGCAACTCAAGCAGGGCGACGCCACCTCGGACCTCGATGATCTCTAGTCTTTAGATGAACCCGTAGGCCAGGGGCTCCGCATTCGGAGCCCCTTCCAGACCCTCCCTTTCGTTTACCAGCGAGGCAGAGATGAGCGAGGCCCGTTTCACGGCCCTCAAGGCCCAGAAGCTTTTCGAGAAGAAACTCGAGCGCCTGCGCGAGGAGGTCGAGCTCTGGCGCCAGCGGCTCAACAAGGCCGAGAACGCCGGACGAACCGAGCTGGTCTCGGCGGCCCGGACCAAGCTCGACGAACTGCGCGAGGACGAGGCCATGCTGCGTCACAAGCTCGCCGAGGCCCAACGCCTGGTCGCCGAGATCGACACCGAGGTTCCACCGGAGCTGACCACTACGGATCGCGCCGAGCTGCTGCAGAAGTCCCTCGATGAGCTGGTCGGTGAAGACGCCGCCAAGCTGCAGGAGCTCGACGACACCGCCCTCGAACAGGCCGCCGCCGAGGAGCTCGAACGACTCAAGGAAGGCGGCGCGGCCGACGACGACCTGGCCGACCTGTAACGGCTCCTAAAGAGAGAAACAATGCGAAAACCGATGGCTGTTCTGATACAGGCGTATTCTTCTCCAGCGTAACGCCGGCGCAGAACTCCGCCCCGGCCGCTATCGGCGGCGATCAATACTCCATCGACGCCACTGATAACCGCGTCTACGTCGATGAGCCTTCGGCTGTCAAAATCCACTGAAGCTTGACGCCGCCTACACGCTCACCTGCGAGGAGCGAGCGTTCTAAAGCAACGAGACCGGCGCCGAAGCCGCCCCGTTGCCCGGCGTAGTTCTCTACCACCCCGGCCCGGGCGGGGACGGTTGGCAGATGAACCACCGGATACTCGGACCGGGTGAATCGCTGAACTTCCACAGCTCAAGCGAATCGGCCGAGTTTTCCTTTCTATACGCCTTCGTCTTGGACAACGTTATGACCGGGGCGGGTCGAAGCACCAACGTCGGTGAGTTCATCCTGACCGTGAATGAGAAGTAACCCTTGAGCGAGGCAGGAGGTCCCTTGAGCTGCTACTGCGGCGCGCGTCCCGGCGGACGACGCAAGTTCGCCCTCTCCCTGTTCGAAGTCGAGGCCGGAGGCATGCAGCAGGTCTCCCGGCCGGCGACAGACACCGCCGACGCCCTGGACTGGCTCTTCGACAGACTGGCCGGGCGGGAGCTCCACGGTCTGGGTGTCTGCGCCCCGCTGAGTTGGACCCCCCGCGCCGGTCACTGGCGCGAGGTCGATCGCTACCTGCGTAAGACCTATCCGGAGATCGCCCGGCGGTTGATCTCCCCGGCGGGACGCCGGGGCTCGGCGCTAATCGGTGGCCCCCTGCTGGTGCTGCGCCTGCGCGAGCTCTGGCCGGCCCTCGCCGTCACCGAGGTCCGGCCCGTCGCCGTCGAGACCGCCCTGACCGATCTGGGGCGCGACATCCCGCTGCTACGCACACCCAACCCGGACGCCCAACTACGCCAGGCAGAGATCGCCGCCTACTGCGCCTTCGCCGCCCACACCGACCGCGACGGCTGGATCGACCTCCACCAGGTCGCCGGACAGGACGACGAAGCCCACCTGCCCTGCGGACCATTCACCCACCACTTCCCCACCGTGCGTCGCGGAGGATGAAATGGCCAAGGCCCGCTTTTTCATCACCGGTTTCCTGCTCCTCATCGTCGTCGCCGGTCTGGTGATCATCCCGGCCGTGCTACCCTCCTTCGAAGAAATCGAGCAGGTCCAGAGCCTCGATGTCTTCGACATCGACCTATCCGCCGTTCCCGACGGTGTCCATCCCGGCTCCTTCAGCTACGGCACCGGCGAGTACCCGGTGTCGGTGGCCGTCGAGGTCGCCGTCTCACACGGCCGGATCACCGAGATCGTCACCACCGAAAACGAGGACCGTGAGCACCCGCAGAGCGCCGAGGCCGTCCTGCCCCGCATCATCGAGGCCCAGAGCCTCGACGTCCAAGCCGTCAGCGGCGCAACCACAACCAGCAAGGCCTTGCTCAAGGCCGTCGAGAACGCCCTGGTCGCCGCCGGAGCCACGGCGGTCGAGTAGGCCGCCCCGACCTCCGCGCGTTACACCGCGACCGCAGCTCCGCCGTAGAAGCCCCGGGCCGGTTTTGGCACGTTTCTTGCGGAGATCCTCGTTGCATCGGCCGAAAGCGCGGCTCGCCCTGCTGCAAGAAACGTGCCAAAACCGGCCCGGGGGTATGAGCATTCCCACCGGTTAAGCCAGGTCGGGGCGGCCGTCGCGTGCGATTAGCGTTTGTGTCGAGTCCCAACCCGAGGAGTGAGCCATGGCCCGCTACGCCCTGTTCGCCTTCCGTGAGGACCCCGCCTGCCTGCTGCACACCCTGCTCTACGTCCGCGACTTCGCCGAGCGCGGCCACACCGCCACCCTGATCCTCGAGGGACCGGCCACGGCCACGGCGGCGGAGGCCTTCGCCGAGGGCGGCCACCGACTGCACAACCTGTACGTCGATGCCCTGGAGGCGGGTCTGATCGGCGGATTCTGTCTGGCCTGCAGCAAGGTATCCGGGGCTTTCGAGGCCTTGAGCGGGCAGGGGCTGCCGGCTCTCGACGAGCTGCTCGGGCACCCGTCGCCGGCTCGGTTCATCGACAGCGGCTGGGAGGTGCTTATCCTGTAGCAATACAAAGCCGTCATAGTTTACAGGCACATTTGGATGTAGAAGCGGCTACCTTTCACGGTGGGTTTTACTTGGTGAGGGCTCTCCACCTGACCTGAGCTGTAATAGCGGGAAGGTATAATATCATGGATTATTACTTGCACTTAGACTGCTGCAATAACTTATTAGCTTGTCACATAAAGCATTATTGCTTATGATACTGTCGTTTTTCTACAGTCGATTTATGGCAACCGGCATTACATGCACTTGGTGACACGGTCTGACGGAAGGCCGTATGTCCCATCGGTCAGACTGGAAGCGGCTACTGCTGCAGTACCAGGATAAAGCAGGCTGCTTGCTGGTTTCGCCCCTGTATTTGCTAGCTGTTTGATCGAGTTGACAGAATTGGCCAAGCAGATAGCAATGACAATGCCTTCGCAGTCGCTATAGATATTGGCCCAGCTTGAAGTAATGAATATGATTATATTATTTTGCAATTTTGTCGTGTAACCAAACCGGAGAGTGCTGGATGCTGGGAGCCATTGTCGGCGATATCATCGGTTCGCTCTACGAGTTCAATTCGACCAAGCGCTACGACTTCGAGCTTTTCGCACCGGGGTCGTCCTTCACCGATGACACGGTCTTGAGCGTGGCCACGGCCGAATGGCTGCTCGACGGCGGAGATTACGCCGCGCTGCTGAAGGGATACACCCGTCGCTACCCGGATCGTGGCTACGGCGGAAACTATTACGGCTGGGCTCTCGGCGATGACTGGCGGCCTTACAACAGCTTCGGCAACGGCTCGGCGATGCGGGTCGGCCCCGTTGGCTGGGCCTGTCGAACCCTGGAGGAGACGCTGGCAAAGGCCGAAGAGAGCGCCGCTGTCACTCACAATCACCCCGAGGGGATCAAGGGCGCCCGGGCCGTCGCCACGGCGATATTCCTGGCCCGCCGGGAAGCCTCGAAGGGCGAGATCCGCGATTACCTGGTGGAGAGCTTCGACTACGACTTAGCGCGTCCCTACGAGGAGATCCAGATCGGCCACGACTTCGATGTGACCTGTCAGGGCAGCGTGCCGGAGGCCCTGATCGCCTTCCTGGACTCCTGCGGTTTTGTCGACGCAGTCAGGAAGGCCGTCGCTCTGGGCGGCGACAGCGACACCCAGGCCTGCATCGCCGGCGCCGTCGCCGAGGCCTTCTACGGCGGCGTACCCGCCGAACTCGCCGAGCAGGCCCTCGGTTACCTGGACGACCACCTCCATGGAGTCACCCGCCGCTTCGTGATAGCCTATTGCTAGCCGGCGATTGCTGCGAAGCTGTCTGTTACGATAAGAGAACCGCTCCGTCACAAGCCCGGCGGCGATGATACATGCTAATCTACCACTTGATTCAACCTTATGCTGGTAGTTGTAGGATCGTGGGACACTAGATGATCCACGTGCATTGTCATAAGGATTATCACTCGCTCTTGGAGCGGTTAACATAGCTAATAGATTGTCAATCAGTGCCTTATAGCTATTGGGATCGTATACTGTGTTTGGACCGATGCATATATGTAACACACTGTTAACATACGGGTTGGGCTGTGATGCTCTGTCACAAGAAAGGGTCCCAAAAGTGGCGGAAAACAAGCAACCGATCGGCACATTAGCTGCCCATAATGTAACCATAGGGCGCACTATAAGTTGGCCGATGGTAGATGTAAATGCAAGATATGCGGCAAGAACTATACACACCGAATCCAAAAGGGAGCGCAACGCCGCCGATCGCGAGGCCGAGCTGGAGAAGCTCGAGGGGCACATCGAGGTGGATGAATCCTGCTTCGGCGGCCATCGCAAGGGCAAGCGGGGTCGGGGCGCCGGCGGTAAGATTTCCGTCTTCGGGCTGCTCAAGCGGCGTGGCGAAGTGCAGGTCATCCTCCCCAAGCGCTGTGACAGCAAGCATCTGCTGGGCGCAATCTTGGAGAACGTCGAGCTGGGCTCGATCGTCTACTCCGACGGCTGGAAGGCCTATAACAAACTGTCGCTCAACGGCTTCCACCACAAGCGCATCATCCTTTACAAGACCCTGGTCGATGGCAAGGTTCATATCAACGGCCAAGAGAGCTCCCGAGGCTATGCTAAAAGCCTGCCACCTCGGCTTCAAACGCAACTTCGGGCTCTTTATCCGTGAAAGGTCGTTCAGATTCAACCATCGCGATGACGAAACCTGTCTCGACTACCTGCAGGATACACTTCTCAATTGGTCCGATCAGGTTAGATGATGCCTACTGGATTTTACACCTGTAACAGGTAACCTCCTCCACGAGTGACGCCCACGTTGAAATGATCCCTAAGGGTGTTATTCCAGAAACGGCGGGGTCGGAGGCGAGGATGGGCGTTTATCTCTATCCGCGCCTGCAGGGGCGCTGAGTTCTCAGTCGTCCATTAATCCACGGCCGATCAGAAACCAATCCCCCTCCACCGCGTATCCATAACGCCCCCTGAACACTTCGCTATGACACACTTGCTCCTCAGTCTGCTCCTCGTCCTCGCCCCGGTCGTCGGGGCGGCCTGGCTGGTACCCATGGACGACGCCCAGACCGAGCACCTGAAAGCCTACGGCCTGACCTACTGGGTGCTCGAGCGGGGCGCCGACTGCGAGTGGCTGCTCAACTATCGCGGCGGGAGTTGGTTATTGCCCGAGCTTGAGGGGCTCAGCCGCGAGGCTCTGGTGCGCGGGGTTACCATCGAGCGCGTCGACGCCGGAGCCGAGGGCCATATACGCGCCGAGGTCGAGTCCGGCAACATGGAGTCGCTCAAGCTGGAGCTGGCCCCCCGGGTGGCCGTCTACGCACCGCCGGGCTACCAGCTCTGGGACGATGCGGTGATGCTGGCCCTGGACTACGCCGGGATCCCCTTCGACCACATTTGGGACGAGGAGGTGCTGGCCGGCGATCTGGCCGACTACGACTGGCTGCACCTGCACCACGAGGATTTTACCGGGCAGTACGGCAAGTTCGGCGCCAGTTACCTGGCGGCGGACTGGTTCGTCGAGCAGCGGGAAAGCTTCGAGGCCGCCGCCCGGGCCGCGGGCTACGCGACGGTGCCCGAACACAAGCTGGCCGTGGCCCTCGAGATCGCCGACTACGTTGAATCCGGCGGCTTCCTCTTCGCGATGTGCTCGGCTCCGGCCACCCTGGACACCGCCCTGGCCGCCGCCGAGGTGGACATCGTCGACCCCGTCCTCGACGGCACGCCGGTCTCGCCCAACGCCAACGCCCGGCTGGACTACGACCGCTGCTTCGCCTTCACCGACTTCGAGGCCGTTCTCGACCCCGACGTCTACGAGATTTCGACCATCGCCACCCCGCGCGACCGCGATCTGCTCGAGTTGCCCGCCGGGGTGCGACCGACCTTCACCCTCTTCGAGTTCGCCGCCAAGTTCGACCCCGTGCCGACGCTGTTGACCCAGTGCCACGCGCGGACAATCCCCGAGTTCATGGGCCAGGACACCGCCTGGAACCTGGCCAATGTCCGCGACGATGTGGTCGTGCTGGCCACCATCGACGGGCTGGACGAGGCCAAATACCTCTACGGCATCCGGGGCGAGGGGACCTTCAGCTTCCTGGCCGGCCACGATCCCGAGGATTTCAAGCACTTCGTCGGCGATCCGCCCACGGAGCTTTCCCTGTTCCCCAACTCGCCGGGGTACCGTTTAATTCTCAACAACGTCCTCTTCCCGGCGGCGGAGAAGAAGCCGCTGAAGACCTGAGGTTCTCGGTTGGGGTGTGGGGTCTCAAACCCCGCCGTCGGGCGACGGAGTCGGGTCGGAAGACCCGGCTCTGTTTATACCCCCACCCTCCAGTCAGGATCCGCAGACTCCATCCCGACCGGGATGAGCTCGGGATAAAAAGCAGTGGCAGGGACTGACCCGGGCTGTCAGACTACCACGTTATAATTTAATGGAATCATTATTAGAAATTGAACCAAGTATTAGCAATTGATAAAGAGATTATCACTCGCACCTGAACCGACTCATCCAGCTAATAGACTGTCACTCATTGCTTTATAGCTAATAATCGCCGCCATTGTCATCCCTCTGCATTGTCGTGCCAATGCATGCTGGCGATGCACCTGGACCTGCGTTGAGTGCCGCCGGAAGCCGGAGGCTGTTGGTTCCATTCAGGTTTTAACCAGGCTGTGAGTAAGCTACCTGCTGACGACGCTCTATTGCTCGCTTTAGCAACTTAGACCGTTGTCCGTCTTCGCTGGTTGACCACACGCTGCGGATGGTTACCAGCCCCTCGTCTCAGGGCGTCTTTCATCAAGGGATTATCACCCAATTATCAACAAGCGCGAAGTATGCTCCTAGGGTAGTTTAGCGTGTTTTCGTCGTCGCGTCGAAGTAAACGATCGAGTCCAGCTCGACATTGCCCAAGATCGCACCGACCAGATGTATGCTGTCACAGCGCTTGGGGAGGATGATCCGTGCCGCCGGGAGGCCGAGCCGGAACAGACGGGCTATCTCACTGCGTTTTTCCAGTGGCGGCTCGTTGCGACGCCCCCGGAAACGATGGTTGAACAGCTTGCCGCAGCACTTGCACTTATGACGCCCGTCGGCGCAGCGGTGGTGATAGCGGTAGTCGCACCTGGGACACTTCACGTGCCGGTCCCTCGTCCTGCTCCTCCCTGCCACATTGACCACTTTGCTGGTGGAAGGAAAAAAACTTGCTCACGCCGATATAAATACCCAACTGCAATAGCTGATGGTCATCTTCTGTGATGATATAATTATTAAAAAGCGAAGCATATCCGAGTAGAGAATAACGGCCAGGCAAGCCGCTCCCAATCAGCCTGATTTGGTCCGAACACGTTCCTTGATGACAAACCGAAATCCGGGGCTTCCTGGAAGTACGTTTCGGCTACGACCTCCAGCGTCGCTACGAACTAATCCAGCCCGAGTACGCCTTCGACGAGACCTGTCGAAGCAGCGTGCCCGAGGCCCGCTACGGCGTTCCCGACGAGATTAGCGAACGCGCCCTCGCCTACCTCGACGAACACCTCGGCGGTGTCACCCGACGCTACATCGAAGCTTTCGTGACGCGCTGTGTCGAGCCTCAGAGTTTCCAGAGGTCGAAATCCTCCACCATTCGTTTGCGCCATTCTACTTTGGAACAGGCCTTGGCCAGCTTGCGCCGGTAGCCGGCGATGATCTTGTCGATGTCCAGATGGGCGTATTTCTCGCTGCCCTTCTTGGCCTCCCAGCAGGCGATCATGTGCTCGATATTATCCACCGGTTTCTGATAGTGGCGAATGAAGGCGTGCTGACGGGGGATGAAGCTGTTAACCTTGTAAATGACATCGAACTCCGCGCTCTCCCCTGTGGCCAGCTTGCGGATCACGAACTTCTCCCCGGTGTTGCGAATGACATAGCTGGCGCCCATGTCGACCAGCAACGCCTCGACCGCCGACTCGTCGTAATCGTCTTCCAGTTGGTAGGCGAAGGCCAGCCGCAGCTTATCGTCGACCATGTACAGCCACTCCACGTGGTACTTTTCCACGTGCCTGCGCAGCTTGGGCAACTGTTTTTCGATTACCGCCTCGCGATCTGCAGGGGTGCGGGCGTCGAACAGGACCACCAGCAACTTCGTCGTGCCGACCAGCTCCCTATGTACGCTGAGTTCATGTTGGATACCCTGGACCGGTCCGCCGACGATTGTTCCACGGCGTCGGCCCTGGGGGTCGTAACCGGACTTCAGCCGCGACCCGTCGTGAATTATTATCGCCATCCCGCACCTCCTAGTCTTGGGTAACGCCGTTGGCGCTTCGTCGATGGTATTAATATAACACTCATGCATGACAACCCAGGTCAATCGGCGGTCAGCCGCTGAAGACCTGAACGGGGGGCACCGGACGAAGCGAACCTTCACGATGCGAACAACCCCGGACCACTATTGGTCCGGGGTTTCGCAACTGGTAAACCGCCGCCAGGGCCGGCCTAGCGCTCTGGACTGTCCGGCCAGGGGGTTCGCGGGGTGTTGAGGAAGGCCGTCTCGCCGAGGGGGCGCCGCAGCCGTTGGCGGGGCTGCCAGTCCGCTGGAGTGTAGCCCAGGGTGATCAGGGCCAGGGGCTTCCAGCGACGGGGCAGCTCGAGCAGGCGGCGCAGGGCGCGGATGCGGAACCAACCTATCCAGCAGGTGCCCAGCCCCAGCTCGGTGGCGCGCAGGATGAAGTGCTCCCCCGCCGAGCCGCAGTCCATTAGATGATAGGGGATGTCTTTGATCCCCTCGCCCAGACTGGCCGTGCCCAGCTCCTTCACCGCCGCCAGGGCGACGATCACCGGGGCGTCGGCGGCCCAGCGGTTGGGCACCAACCCGCCTACGACCTCTTGCTTCACCCGCTCCAGCAGGAACGGCTCATCGACGACCACGAAGCGCCAGGGCTGGGAATTGCAGGCGCTGGGGGTCAGCCGGGCCGCCTCGAGGCTTTCGGCGATCAGCTCCCGGGGGACCGGGCGGTCAGGGTCGTAGGCGCGCACGGAGTGGCGGGCTTTGACGAGGTCGGTGAAGTCCACTTGCTTAAGCTCCTTTATCTACCAGGTATTGAGGCTGCTGGGGAGCCTCCGTCGCCTGTTAGGTCCTGCATCCTTTTTACCTAGGGATTATCACTCGTTTTTGGACCGGCACTATTAGCTAAAAGATTGTTAATCAATGCCTTATAACATACACAGCCGCATGAAGCATACTGCCGATTTGTGGCGGTCTACCCCGCCTTGTGCTTAGTTCTGCGCAAACCGGAGGCTGTTCGCCCCGCCCAACGATTTTTAGCACGGGATCATCACCAGAAACTGAACCAAGTATTCGCAATTGGTGAAAGACGCATTGAGACGAGGGGCTGGTAACCACCCGCAGCGTGTGGTCAACCAGCGAAGTCGGACAACGGCCTATGCTGCTAAAGCGAGCAATAGAGCGTCATCAGCAGCTCACTTACTCACAGCCTGGTTGAAACCTGAATGGAACCAGCAACCTCGGGCTTACGGTGGTACTCAACGCAGGTCCAGGTGCATCGCCAGCATGCATTGGCACGACAATGCAGAGGGATGACAACGGCGGCGAGTGTGAACGATAAAGCATTGAATGACAATCTATTAGCTGGATGAGTCGGTTCAGGTGCGAGTGATAATCCCTTTAGCACTTGTAGGGAGTGATATACTGACAGCAGGCTATCGTTTGGTTTAGAACCTATGACAGCCAGCCGCCCACACGAGCTGACGGCTTCTGCCCAGTCTTTATCGAGACCCCCTACTCGATGCGGCCCTCAATGGTTACAAATGCCGGTCCAGTTTCTTGTGATGATCCCTCGCCTTATTGCTTAGCTTGCCGCTGGCTTCCAAGAGGGATCTTCCACAATAACACTCGACTCGCGCATAATAGTGAAGGAAGCCAATAAGCTCGTAGTCCCCGCCGGACATCCCACAAGCTGATAATGAAGATCCTGCTAATTGCTGGCTATTGCATGGTTTGGAACTTGTTATCACTTGCCGCCCACAAGAGCTGACGGCTTGAGTGGAATATGTTGAGGAGCCCTCGCTCGATGCAACTCTCTGCGCTACGGATGCTGATCCAGTTTGATGTGGTGACCTCTGTTAGTGATAGAGTTCTCTGGAGGCGGACAATCCGAATGGATTAGCGCGAGACACCCCCGCGGGGGTGTCTTTTGTTTCCATCCATGGTCAGACGGCATCAAGGCGGAGTGAATGCCGCTGAGTGAATGCTCGGCGAGTTGCAGGTTAGTGAAGATGTGATAGAGCAATAGCAACCGTTTTTGGTAGGCGTCATGGAACGTGTTCGGACCAAATCAGGGCTGATAAAGTGGTTCTCACGGGCAAGAATTCGCCGTTTGGGTGCTTCGCCCTTTGATCCCGGTGTCACTATCCGCTGCCTTATTGCCTGTAATTGAAGCACTTATGAGTCGAGTGGCAATCGGACAGGCGTTAAATGCAAGCTACTAGAATAGTAGATAATCCACAGAGGATACTCTTTATTACTGCCACTTTTAACTGCTGATAAGTGACAGGTACGTCTGCTACTACACGCGTAGTATCAGCAGATTAACACCACAATCCGGCCCGAACAGGGCATACGATCCCTTTGGTTATTGTATGGTAATTGTATACAAGTTCACCTCATTTGCTCATTCACCCGGGATGATCTGGACCTCGCTGGAGCGCCGCGCCCTGGGTGGTTACAAGCTCCAGACGAAGAACAGCGCTCCCAGGAAGAGTCCCAGGTAGATCAGCCCGGCGAAGAAGGCCACCCCCGGATGCTTACGGGCCAGGGTCAGGGCGTCGTAGAGCGGATTGAAGGCGGCGCCGAAGCGGTAGACCCGCAGCGTCGCTTTTTTCAGCTTCTGCAGCGCGGCCTTGGCCTGGGCTGGGTTGTCGCTCTTGAGGGCCTCCTCGGCCTCGGCCAGGCACTCCTTGAGGAAGCCCTTGATCGTCTTCTGCTTGCGCGGCTTGGCGTCGCGCTTCTGGGCGATGTCCAGCAGCTCGCGCAGGTTTTCCAGCAGTTCGCCCTTCTGTCGGGGCAGGATGTAGTCGTTCTGCAGGATGGTCGCCTGGACGTCCTCGAGCAGGTCTGCCACGGTCAGCCGGCGCAGCTGAACGCTGAACTCGCGTCGCGAGGAATCGATGAGCTCCTCGACGATCTCGTAGGTGATGGGAACATCGGCGACGAGCATCCGGCCGACGAGTTCGGCGGCGTGGCGGGCGGCCTTGACCTCGGCCAGCTCGTTGCGCAGACTGACCAGACGGCGTAGGATCAGCCAGGTTATCAGCACGAAGACGAGCAGCACCCCGACGGAGAGCAGGATGCGCAGCAACGGCGAGATCGTCGGCGCGGCCGCGGCGGCTTCGGCCGAGGGCAGGGCCGAAGCGGCAACGGCGGTCAGTGGAATAAGGGCGAGACTCTTGCGCATCTTTTTCTCCTCGATGCTCTAAGCTCTAAAATGATCTCCTTGACGATTTATAAACATAGTATAGCATACAGTGAAATACTTGGGCTGATTGGGTGGATTTACGCAAGTCATGCATTATCTGCACAGGCAAGGGAGAAGCTCCTCCTTCGGCGGCCGCGCCCTCCCTCCCGGCAACTCGTCGCCGTTATCCCGCCGCCCTGTGCTATCATGGGAGGCGATATCCGCCGTGTCATAATGAAGGTGTAGGAGGTCGCGTGGGGGAAGTTACAGCGGGCAAGCGGCAGGGCTGGCTGAGCTGGCCGGTCTTCAACTGGGCGCTCTACGACCTGGCCAACACCATCTTCTCGATGGCGGTGATCACGCTGTTCCTGCCGCAGTGGATCACCGACGACCTGGGGCTCTCCGACCTGGCCTACGCGCTGCCGCTGTCGTTGAGCATGCTGTTGGTGGGCCTGACCACGCCCTATCTGGGCGCTCGGGCCGATGAGCGCGGCGATCACCGCCGCCCGTTGATCGTGCTGACGCTGCTCAGCGTGGGCGCCACGGCGGCGATGGGCCTGACGGCGATGAGCGCCGGTCCGCTCTGGCTGCGCGCCGGCGGCACGATGGCCCTCTTCGTGGCCGCCAACTACGGCTTTCAGGCCGCCCAGGTTTTTTACAATTCCCTGCTGCCCTCGCTGGCCGAGCCGAGGAAGCGCGGCAAGGTCTCAGGCCTCGGGGTGGCCCTGGGCTACCTGGGCTCGATCATCGCCTTCGTCGTCATCTTCCCCGTCACCCAGGGTGCGGTCGTTCCGGGTTACTCCGGCCGCGCGGCCGCCTTCATCCCCACCGCCCTGCTCTTCGGCCTGTTGGCCCTGCCCTGCCTGATCGGCGTCAGGGAGAAGGCCGGGTCCCGCCCCGCTCCGCCCGGCGGCATCCTGCGCCGCTACCTGGGCGTCTTCCGCGACGCCGCCAGTTACCCCGGTCTGCGCCGCTACCTGCTGGCGGCCTTCCTCTTCCTCGATGCCATCCACACCATCATCGGCTTCATGGCCGTCTACATGCAGAAGGTGCTGGGGATGCCCGACGAGGCCAAGATCCCCATCTTTCTGGTGGGTACGGCGGCCTCGATCCTGGGCGGTTTCGCCTGGGGCTTCCTCAGCGACCGCCTGGGACCGCGGCGCACCCTGATAATCATCCTTGCCGGCTGGCTGGTTCCCATCACCCTGGGTGTCCTCGCCCACCAGCCCTGGCTGTTCTACATCGCCGCCGGGCTGATCGGCTTTCTGCTGGCCGGGATCTGGACGACCATCCGCCCGATGCTCTTGACCCTGGTGCCCCGGGAGAAGGCCGGCGAGTTCTTCGGCCTGCTGGCCCTGGTGGGCAAGGCCGGCGCCGTGGTCGGTCCGCTGGTCTGGGGGCTGGTGACTTCGGCCTTGGCGGGCATCGAGCCCTTCAACTACCGCCAGGCTCTGCTGACGATGGGCCTGATACTGGGCGCGGGCCTGCTGGTGTTCATGGGTGTCCGAAAGCAGGTGGAATCCGACGCGGACTAGCCCCTTTACGATCGGGCTGATTCGGGTGTCCAGGAGCGGTCTATTGTTGGATAGTGCCGCTATAGGGCTGATTGAACGACGGGCGGCGCCGACGCTGAAAACAGACACCGGTAGACCGCACCACTGCGCCGGGATGGAGTGACCGGTTCCAAGCCTCGGGAGGTAAACCATGTTAATCAACCCCCGCCGCATTCCAGTGTTCTTGTTGCTCCTGGCCGGGGTTGCCCTGGGAGACGCCGGCTGGCTGGACTATTACCATCCCGTGCCGCAGCCTGTCCTGGGCGAACTGGAGACCGGGCACCCCGCCGTCGAGCTGGTTTCTCTCACCGCGACCCTCACCCTGGGCGCTGAGGTGACCCTCGAAGCCCGCTACGAACTGTACAACTCCGGCCCCGCGACCGAAGTCGAGCTGCACTTCCCCCTCCAGAGCTCGCTGACGACATTGATCGTCGACCCCGCCGATTTCGGCGTCAGCGACACGACCACGGTCATCGAGGAGCGCGAGGAGTTGGCCGCGCCGCCCTTTCCCTGCCGGATCCGCCGCGATGCCGGGACCCTGGAATGCACCTTCCACCGCGAGCGGACCCTGAGCTTCGAAGACGCCTTCGCGAAAGCCGACAGCGGCAACGACGCCCGTCCGGTCGAGGAGAGCTGCGAAACCTACGCCCGCTGCCGTCTGGAGCTCGCCGATGGTGAAAGCGCCGTGCTGCGGCTCAGTGAAACCGCCCCCTGGAACGGCAAACACTTCGAGGCCTCGCTGGTTTACTCCCTCGAGTCGGCTCGTGTTTGGGCGGGAACCCTCGAAGGGGGGCGGATAGTCCTCCAGCCCGGCGCGGGCTTCGACTGGAACGGCGTCTGGATGTACAGCTCGGCGGGGCTGCCGCCGGGGAACGAAACCGCTGAAAACGTCGTTTGGGAGTTCGGAGAGCTGAGCGGGACCCCAGATGACGAGGTCCCCCGCGTCGTCGTGTTGGCCAGGCATCCCGCCGATGAACGCCCCTCGCTGACCGGCATGGTCACGGCGCGCCGCGGCGTCAACTTCCGCAGCGAGCCCAACCCCGCGGCGGAGCGGGTCCCGGGTCACGTAAAACTGGAAAACGGCGAGCGCGTCGAGGTGTTCGGCCGGGTGGGCGACTGGTGGCGCGTCGAGGACACCGCCGGCCGCTCGGGCTGGCTGCGCTGGCGCTACGTCAATCCCGACACCGGCGAGCTGCAGCTCTACGCCACCCTGGGCGGCGCCTGATAAGAGATTCAAGAAGCGCCGACGCAGCTACAATCCACTCGCTTGATGGCTCAGGGCCAGGTATAGAACCAAGAGGCTGGAAAGGGCTAACAACTTAGGCATCATGTAACCTGATCGGACCAATTGAGCAGTGCATCCTGCAGGTAGTCGAGAGTGTTTTCGTCGTTTCTTTGGTTGAATCGAAACGACCTTTTTCTGATACTTCTCTGATAAAGAGCCTGAAGTTACGTTTAAAGCCACCTTGATAGTCTTTTAAGCGGCGCTTGGCGTAGCCCCAGAAGATCTCGATGCCGTTGATATGGTTCTTTCCGTTGGCGAACTCTTCCTGGTGATTGAT
>CAZOOP010000054.1:0-17484 GCA_964581465.1 uncultured bacterium | reverse complement strand
TGCATTTACATCTACCATCGGCCAACTATAGTGCGCCCTATGGTTACATTTTGGGCGACAAATGTGCCGGTCGGTTGCTTGTTTTCCGCCACTTTTTGACCCCCTTTTTTGTGACAGAATATCACAGCCCAACCCGTATGTTAACAGCATGCTACACACAGGTATCGGTCCGAACACGGTATACGATCCCTAACTAAAACGACTGAAGCGGGGGGGGCTTCGATGACGCCTTTGAATCCCGGCGCCTGGGCGGTTTGTGCGGACTACTTGACTGCTTCTATCCGGCTAGCCGGCTCGGGAGTCGAGACGAAACGGCCGCGGCTAGATAACGGTTGGCGTAGACCCGGGAGCATCAAGCAGCCCGCGGGGAGCCGGATCGTTCGGGTCGGTCGCCGAAGCAATCACCCGGACGGAATGCGTGGGTATCCTCACAGCAATCCAGTCAGCCGGATCATAACCAGTTAATCACTCCTGCCTGGAAGGGCACGTCCAGCCAACAAGCCGGATCATCCGGATCGGATGGCAACGGTAACAACGCCGGCCCTCTGTCATACCGCCGCCGAAGGCTATCCAGCCGGGCTGGACTCACTCGCGGCGTTGGCCGAATACACGCGCGAGCGCGCGCTTGCTCACTCGCCGCCCTCGTAGGTGGTGCCGAGGAGGCGGTCCCAGAGGTGGAACAGCGGCGGGGCCAGGGCGGCGCTGAGCAACGCGGCGCTGATCAGGGACCAGCCCCCGGGCGGCGGAGCCGATCCGCCGACTTCGGCCAGTGCCCAGCCCAGGCCGTCAACCAGCAACACCGCCCCCAGGCTCGAGACCACCCGGATCAGCGGGCTGCGGGGGTAGAAGGAATCGCGCCGGACCAGCAGAATCAGAGCCACCAGGGTCAGGCCGCCGCTCTGGGCGCCCAGAGGCCCCCAGCCGCTGAGGTCGACCAGCAGTCCGGCGGTCCAGGCGGCGGGCGGAACCAGACCCGGACCCCAGGCCAGGGCGCTGTAGACCACGGCCAGGCTGAGCAGGTCGGGACGCAGCAGCGTCCACTCCGGCCAGAAGGCGAAGATCAGGCGGTCGACGACGAGGGCGCCGAGGATGGGAAACAGCCGCTTCACGGCGCGGCTTCGGGAGTCCGGGCGACGACGTGGGCAACCCGGGTCTCGTCGTCGGGGCGCGGCGGTCCCAGAGAGCAGCTCAGCTCGAGCTCGCCGGGCCGGTGACGGACCTCGAGCACACGGCCCACGGGGACCCCGGCGGGGAGCCGCCCCGGGCCGCTGGTGACCACCAGCTCGCCCTCGCGGGGGCGCGGGGCGGCGGCCAGGTAGACGACGACCAACTCGCCGTCCATCAGCTCCAGCACCCCGTTCTGACCGCAGCCGGTCAGGTGGACCCCCCGGGGTCCCAGGCGATCGAAGCCCAGCACCTCGCTGGTGTGGGAGCCGCAGGAGCCCAGCACGCCGATGAGTCCCCGGCCGTCGACCACGGCCATACCCGGGGTCAGGCCGTCGGCGGAGCCGGCCTCGAGACGGGCCGGCGGACCGGGCAGGTACTCGGCGCTGACCAACCGCCAGGGGCTGCGCAGCTTGAGGCCGAGCAGCGCGCGCAGCTCGGTGTTCTCGGCCTCGAGGTGGGCGATCAGACCCGCGCTGAGCTCATCGGCGACGGCGGCCTGTCCGTCTTCCAGGGCCGCTTGGCGATCATGAAGGAAGTCGGCGCAGCGCCGGGCGAGGAAGCCCAGACCGTCGCGCCAACCGGCGGCCTCGGCGCGCAGGGTCTCGACGAAGCCGAGATCGACGGCGTCGGCCCAGACCAGCAGCGTCGAGAGCAACAGCAGCGTGACGCCCAGCCCGATGGTCCGCGCCGGCACCACGACTAGGTGTCCTCGCCGCGGATGACGACCTTGCGGTAGCGCTCGCCGTCGTCGATGATCTTACCGGCGCCGACGACGACGGTGGTCAGCGCCTTCTCGGTCCGGGTGACGGTCAGCTCGGTTTCCACCTCGAGCAGGCGGTCCAGACCGCGTAGCAGCGAGCCGCCGCCGGCCATGTAGATGCCCCGGTCGACGATGTCGGCGGCCAGCTCCGGCGGCGTCTGCTCCAGGGTCTGGCGCACGGCCAGCACGATGCTGCCCACGGTCTCGGCGATGGCCTGGCGGATCTCCTCGGCTGTGATCTCGAGGGTCCGCGGCACCCCCTCGACGACGTCGCGGCCGCGGATGATCATGGTCTGCTCGCCGTCGACGGGGTAGGCGCTGCCGATCTTGAGCTTGATGCTCTCGGCGGTCTGCTCGCCGACGAGGAGGTTGTAGGTCTTGCGCAGGTACTTGTCGATGGCGGCGTCCATCTCGTCGCCGCCGATGCGGATGCTGGTGTTGGTGACGATGCCGGAGAGAGAGATCACGGCCACCTCGGTGGTCCCGCCGCCGATATCGATGATCACGTTGCCGACGGGCTCGTGGACGGGCAGGTCGGCGCCGATGGCCGCGGCCATCGGTTCGTAGACCATCATCACCTCGCGGGCGCCGGCATGGAGGGCGGAGTCGCGCACGGCGCGCTTCTCTACCTCTGTTATGCCCGAGGGCACGCAGATCAGTGTCCGGGGGCGGATCAACCGGCGGCGGCCGTGGCTCTTCGAGATGAAATACTTGAGCATCCGCTCGGTGACCTCGTAGTTGGCGATCACGCCGTCCTTCATCGGGCGCAGAGCCTGGATGGAATCCGGCGTGCGCCCCAGCATCGTCTTGGCCTCCAGGCCCACGGCGATGACCCTGCCGGTGTCCCGCCGCAGGGCGACCACCGTAGGTTCGTCGATGATCACGCCCTCGCCGCGCACATACACCAGGGTGTTGGCCGTGCCCAGATCAATGGCGATATCGTGGGAGAACAGCCCTAGAAAAGCTCCGATGAGACCCACAGCCTCGCCTTTCTGTTGTCAACGGGACTTGCCTGTATCGCGTGGTGGTTCATTGGCCCAGCCGCCAGATGCCCAGAGTCAGGCTGCTCATGCCGAATCCGTAGCGGTAGGGCCGGCTGGTGAAGACCAGATCGTCATTGTTCAGTACGTAGCCGGCCTCGCCGCCGTAAAGACGACCCGGGATGTAGAAGCTCAGCGTCTCCCGGGATTCGTAGTCCTCCGTGGGCAGGGCGTGGTGGACGAAGTAGTCGACTCCGTTTTCGTCGAAATAATCGCCCAATCGATCCGCCGATACCCAGCGCTGGTACTCGTAATCATTGACCAGACCGTCGAGGTTGATGCAGGAGCGCTCGCAGAAATAACCGAAGATACCGCTGTCGCGCATCGCCAGGACGGTCTCGGCCGGGGTGTTATCCCGGATCCAGAGGGCGCCCTCGTACGTGGCGCGCTGGAAACCGTAGCCCTGCCTGTACCAGGAGAGAACCTGACCGGCGATTACCACCGCGGTCGCCAGTGGGACCAGCCAACGGTAGAGGCGTCCGTCGACGGGCAGCAACCGATTCTGGAAGTCCGCCAGGGCGAACAGACCCACCGGCAGCCCCAGGGCGATCAGGTAGTAGGCGAAGGGAGCCCACTTGAGGAAGAACAGCAGGTAGAGCAACTGGCCCGCCAGTCCCCAGGCCAGGATGCGCAGCCAGGGCTCGTTGGAGCGGCGGCGTACCGCCAGCCAGATCAACGCCGCGACGGCGAAAACCCCAAGCTCACGATACATCAGGAACTGACCGAGGTTAAGTCCGGGGATGGGGAATGAGCTCTTCAACGCACCGGAGATGGCGAAGAAATGACCGAAAGACAGTTTGTTCCAGACCAGATAACCGGCCAGAGCCAGGGCCGTCGGACCGAACAGGCGCAGCCCTCGGGCGAGGAAGTCCCGGATTCCCCTGCCATGGGCCGCGCCGCCGCGCAGGTAGGCGCGCAAGAAGTAGATACCGGCGGCGAGATGGAGGAAGGCCGTGTCGAGGCGGCTCAGGAAGACCAGGGCCAGCAGGACGCCAAGGCCCGCCTCGGCTCCCGGCGGAGCGTTCAGCTTGCCGATACCGCGCCGCTCGAGAAGATCGATACCGAACATCAGTAAAGTGAAGGTCAGCGTGACCTCCATCCCGCAGGCGGCGTTATTGAAGATCTGCGGCCAGAGGCAGACCAGCAAAACGAGCAGAGCCGCGGCCGCTCCCCAGCGGCGCAGGACGATCCGTCGCAGATACCACAGCCCCACCCCCCAGATGATGACAGTAAGCGCCAAAAGGAAGCGCCAGGCGGCGTCGGTTCCCAAACCCAGCAGGAAGGGCGCGGTGCTGAGGAGCTGCCAGAGGGGGTGGAAGCCGTTGGTGCGGTGCAGGCCGTCGAAGGTCAATCCCTCGCCGGCGGCCAGGTTGCGGCCGATGCCCAGGTAGTAGCAGGTGTCGTCGTTGGAGTAACGGATGAGCTGATCGGTCGGCAGCGCCACCAAGACGAAGAGGCGGTAGAGCACCAGCACACCCAGGACGACCAGGCTCAGGCGCTTGAGCGGAAGCTGCGCCGCTCGACTGTCGATTGTCTTCCCGGACACGCTGCTCCCCGGCCGCCGTCTTCACGTTGTTGCATCTCGCTCAATACAAAAGCTGACGACACCATCTTACCAAAAAACAGCCCGTTGCGGGGCGCAAGGCGTGGTAAACAGCGGCGATCTCCAGCGGACCGCCAACCGCCGCGAGCGGATCACCGGGTGCTTACCGATGGGCGAACCCGGCTGTTCATCGCCGAAGAGTCGGGGCCGGATAGCCCGCGGCGGGAAAGGCGGCTGTCCAGCCGTAGATGGTAATGCCGCCTGGAATCGAGGAGCGGCCGTGACGGCCCGGTAACCGGCCCGGTTGAAACCAGTGGGATCATATCCGTCGATGCAAGGCGGGACGGCAAAAAACCGGCCGCCGGGGCCGGTTGGTTGGGCGATGGCGCGCCCGGCAGGATTCGAACCTGCGACCTACGGATTCGTAGTCCGGCGCTCTATCCAGCTGAGCTACGGGCGCCAGGTGAAGCGGGTGGCGGAGAGGGAGGGATTCGAACCCTCGGTGCACCTATTAAGCGCACAATCGCTTAGCAGGCGATCACCTTCGGCCTCTCGGTCACCTCTCCGTCGGGGTGCTCTGCCGAGAGGGCGTCTGCGCAAGCGGGGGAATTATAACCGGTCGGCGCCGGTTGGGCAAGAATAAGTGCGTAGACTTCGGTTGCTTTCTTCGCTTGCGGGATCGGTCGCTGTCGGATCGCTTGCTGTTTACATCGTTACGGGCATCGATGCGGGCGCGGGGTCGAGTCCGGCATAACCTTCCTGCCGGGGAATCCGTCGCTGCCGCTGTCGGCGTCGAGCCGAATTGTCGGAGGCTCCGGTAACGGCTCGCGGTTGACTTTAGCGTGGTATTGACCGGGTGCGGCATTGGCGGAGTTTAAAAGTACCAGCGCTCGATTACGGGCCTCCGAAACACGCGGCCCCGATACCAGGCCCCTGTGTTGTGATTCACTGTTAACCCGGGGCGACATCGGTGAAGCCCCCAGTAGTAAAACTTGGCGAATCCCCTATACCAGCCCCCCGTATCAGGCCCCTGTATCATGGTGTACTGTTAACCCGGGACGACATCGGTGAAGCCCTTATACCAGCCCCCAGGTCCCATTTACCAGCCCCGAACACGCGGCCCCAATATCAGGCCCCTGTATCATGGTGTACTGTTAACCCGGGGCGACATCGGTGAAGCCCCCAATATCAGGCCCCTTGGCGGAGGGCACAGGATTCGAACCTGCAAGGGCTCTGTGGAGCCCGGCGGATTTCAAGTCCGCTGCCTTACCAGTTAGGACTAGCCCTCCGCAGTCCCAACTCGCGCGCCGCGGGGTGGTGGGTGCGGCAGGTTCGGACTACTCGGTGATCTTCTTCTTGAGCTTGATGACCCGGGGTTCGGCGAAATCGGGGGCCATCTCGCAGAGTTCGACGTAGGAGACGTCGGCTCCGTCGCCGCGGCGGAAGCCGCGGGGGATGATTCGGACGAAGCCGCCGCTGCGGCCGTCGTAGCGGGGCAGGACGTCGTTGAAGAACTTGCGGGTGACCTTGCGGTCGCCGGCCAGGCCGGCGTAGACGGCGCGGTGGGCGGCGGTGTCGGCGGGCCGCGCGCGGGCGAAGAGGCGGTCGGCGTAGCTCTTGAGGGCCTTGGCCTTGGTGTGGGTGGTTTCGATCCGCTCGTGGCGGATCAGGGCCCGGCAGAGGTTGCGCATCAGCGCCCGGCGGTGGCTGGCGTTGCGGCCGAGTTTGTAGCCGCTTTTACGGTGTCTCATGGGAGTTCCTGTCGAAGCGCTTGAGTAGGAAAGCGGGAATCCGCTTTAGCTTTCGGTATATATGCTGGTGTCCATCCCCAGGTCAAGACCGTAGCCGGCGAGGAACTCCTGGATCTCGGCCAGGGATTTCTTGCCGAAGTTGCGGTACTGGAGCAGCTCGTTTTCGGATTTCTGGACCAGGTCACCCAGGGTGTTGATCTGGGCGGCCTTGAGGCAGTTGGCCGAGCGCACGGAGAGTTCGAGGTCGCTGACGGGACGGGCGAGCATCTCGGCCATCCGGCGGCGTTCTTCGTCGAGGCGTTCCTCTTCGGGGGTCTTGCGGGCCTCGGCGGAGCTGATGATTGAGAAGAAGCCGATCAGGATGGCGGCGGCCCGTTCGAGGGCCTCCTGGGGAGAGATGCTGCCGTCGGTGACGATCTCGAGGATGAGTTTGTCGAAGTTGGTCATCTGCCCCACCCGGGTTTCCTCGACGGTGTAGTTGATCTTGCGGACGGGGGTGAAGACTGCGTCGATGGGGATCAGGCCCAGGAAATCGTACTCCTCGGGCAGTTCTATGTCGTGGGCGGTCAGGTATCCCCGGCCCTTCATCAGCAGCATCTCCATCTCGAGGACGCCGTCGTCGTCGAGGCCGGCGATGTAGCAGTCGGGGTTGAGCACGGAGAACCCGCCGGGGAGGTTGAGGTCGGCGGCGGTGATCTCGTGGGGTCCCTCGGCGCGGACGCTGACCACCTGGGGCTCGTCGGTGTTGAGCTTGGTGGAGAAAACGACCTGGCGCAGGTTGAGGATAATGTCGGAGACGTCCTCGACGACGCCCTGCAGGGTGTCGTATTCGTGCTTTGCGTCGTAGCGCTTGTCTTTGCTGAGTCCCTCGACGCGCACCGCGGTGACGGAGTAGGAGCTTAGACTGGACAAGAGCACCCGGCGCAGGGCGTTGCCCACGGTGGTGCCGAACCCCGAGGCCAGGGGTTCGAAGATGAACTGAGCCCGGTGGGGGTTTTCATCGTCCCGGATTATTTGAACTTTGACGTCGGTTTCGAGAACCTTGCCGATGATCATCGTCTGAGCCCCGAATCTGCCGCCATCGGCCACCTTTCACCTGGAGCGGTTCGGGCGGCGGTCGGCGTATGCCATATGTAAGGTTAAACGGGTAGACGACGGGAGACGTCGTCGTACCCGGAACGAACGGATAGGATTAGCGTGAGTAAAGCTCGACGACCAACTGCTCGTTGAAGGGCAGGGCGATGTCGTCGCGCTGGGGCCGCCGGGCGACCTTGATCTCCAGCTTTTTGTTGTCGACCTCGAGCCAGTTGACGGCCTGGGGCTGGAGCTTCTCGAGACGGAACTTTATCTGTGGCACCATGCCCGATTTCTCGCGCACCCGGACGGTCTCTTCGGGGTCGATGATCTGGCTGGGGATGTCGACCTTGCGGCCGTCGACCGAGACGTGGCCGTGGCGGATGAGCTGCCGGGCCTGCTGACGGGTGGCCACGAAGCCGGAGCGGAACAGGACGTTGTCCAGCCGGGTCTCGAGCATGATCAGCAGGTTGTGACCGGTGATGCCCTTGGACTGCTCGGCCTTCTTGTAGAAGTTGAAGAACTGGGCTTCGAGCAGGCCGTAGGTGCGGCGGATACGCTGCTTCTCGCGTAACTGCAGGCCGTAGGACGACGAGCGGCGGCGGCGGCGGCGTCCGTGCATGCCCGGGGGGTCCGGGCGGCGCTCCATGGCGCACTTGTTGCTGTTGCAACGCTGTCCCTTGAGGTAGAGCTTGGCACCCTCGCGGCGGCAGAGCTTGCATTTGGGTCCAGTGTAACGAGCCAAAGGGGTGTCCTCCGGGGCTAGAGACGGCGCCGCTTCTTGGGGCGGCAGCCGTTGTGGGGCACGCTGGTGATGTCCTTGATGGCGGTGATGCCGAGTCCGGCGGCCGATAGGGCGCGGATGGCCGATTCGCGACCGGACCCCGGACCCTTGATGTGGACTTCGACCTTGCGGATGCCGGAATCGAGGGCCTTCTTGGCGCAGATATCGGCAGTGACCTGGGCGGCGAAGGGGGTCGACTTCTTCGATCCCTTGAAGCCCGAGGTGCCGGAGCTGCCCCAACCGATGACCCGACCGTCCAGGGTGGACACGGAGATGATCGTGTTGTTGAACGAGGAGCGGATGTTGATGATCCCCTCGGGGTTGCCCTCGGTGAGTTTGACCGAGCGGCGGCGGCGGCGAGCCATAGCTTCCCTCTCTTCAAATAATCGCTTGAAAACGCTTGCCGGCGGGCCGGTTCCCGCGCCGGTTCGTGGTTTGTCCAGGTCGAGACGGACCTACTGCTTGCGCTTGGCTCCCACGGTGCGCTTGGGACCCTTGCGGGTGCGGGCGTTGGTGCGGGTGCGCTGGCCGTGGGCCGGCAGACCCCGCTTGTGGCGCAGGCCGCGGTAGCAGTTGATGGCCATCAGGCGCTTGATGTTGCGGGCCACCTGGCCGCGCAGGGCGCCCTCGACGTTGTAGTCGGCCTCGATGACCTGACGGATGCGGGTGATTTCCTCGTCGGTGAGGTCCCGGGTCTTGGTTGAAGGATCGAGTTCGGCCTTGCGGCAGATCTCCACGGCGCTGGTGCGGCCGATGCCGAAGATGTAGGTCAGGCTGATGGAGATATGCTTGTCGCGCGGCAGGTCGACCCCGGCGATACGGGCCATCTTGCTCCTTTAAAATCGCACGGGCTTCCGCCCGGAGGCGGAAACGCCCTAGCCCTGGCGCTGCTTGTGGCGCGGATTCTTGCAGATCACGCGCACGACGCCGTGGCGCTTGACAATGCGACACTTGTCGCAAATCGGTTTGACTGAGCTGCGTACCTTCATGGCGGTTACCTCGCGTTAGCGCCCGATGGGCCGCGGCAGCGGCCGGAGCGGTAAATATGCTATGAAAGCGGTGTGCGCCTTGTGTTTCTTTGAACCGTCGGGGCGCTGCTCGCGGCGGTACCGCAACCAGAGCGGGATGACGGCCCTGTGATTAAGGCTTTGAATAAAGGCGCTTGGATTGAAAACAAGATAACAACGCGTTCGAACAAATACGGCTGTTGGATCCGCTGATTACCGCCCGCCGTCCGAGTCGAGGTGTCCGGACAATGGTCCAATGGTCATGGGGAGCCCGATTCCAACGATCAGCCGCCAAACCGGCAGCCTGCTGTGATCGACGGGAAGCCGCGCCGGAGAGGGACTGTCTGGACGGCGCATACTCACGGCAGCCGACCGAGCCGCGCCTTCGCGGCCTCGTCGGCCGTGCTACTTGAAGCGCCAGGTGATGCGGCCCTTGGTCAGATCGTACGGGGTGACCTCGACGCGGACCCGGTCGCCGGGCAGAATGCGCACGAAGTTCATCCGCATCTTGCCACAGATGTGGGCCAGGATGCTGCGCCCGTTGTCCAGCTTGACGCGGAACATGGCGTTGGGCAGCGCCTTGGTGACCACTCCCTCGACCTGGATGACGTCTTCTTTGGCCATCTTGATCCCGTTTTCCCTCGGTTGCGACAGGCTGCTTCTATCCGGTTGGTTGAAGCCGGCTGGCTCTTCCCGTTAGCGTCGGGTTATTGCCTGGAAGAGTGAGAATCGTCACGCTAACGGGTACTTGCTGGAGTTGCACTTGCGCGGGCGGCAAGTGTAAGACAGCGCGGGACCGGAAGTCAAGATAGTTGGCCCGCTTTTTGCAGGGGGAAACCCGCGCCATTCCCGTCCGGCTAGTCCAGAACCCCCCGCCAGCTCCAGGGTGTGGTGATCTCGCAGCCCTCGTCGGTGATGAAGACGGTGCGCTCGTAGTGGGCGCTCAGGCTGCCGTCGTAGGTGACCACGGTCCAGTTGTCGGGCAGGACCTTGACGGCCAGGGTGCCGGCGTTGACCATCGGCTCGATGGCGACGGCGTCGCCGGGGCGCAGGCGGTAGCCGGTGCCCGGGCGGCCGAAGTTGGGCACCTGGGGCCGTTCGTGGAGCTTGCGGCCGATGCCGTGACCGGTGAAGTCGCGCACGACCTGGTAGCCGGCCTCCTCGGCCCAGCCCTGGACGGCGGCGCCGATATCGCCGATGCGGTTGCCCGGCCGAGACTGGGCCACGGCGGCCTCGAGGCACTGGTAGGTCACCAGCATCAAGCGGCGGGCCTCGTCTGAAATCTCGCCCACGCCGATGGTCAGGGCGGCGTCGCCGTGGTAGCCTCCGAGGAATGCGCCGACGTCGAGGCTGACGATCTCGCCCTCCTCCAGGCGGCGCTCGCAGGGGATGCCGTGAACAACCTGCTCGTTGATCGAGATGCAGACACTGGCCGGAAAGCCGTTGTAGCCCTTGAAGCTGGGCCGGGCGCCCGCGGAGCGGATCAGCTCCTCGACGCGGGCGTCGATCTCGCCGGTTCGGCGGCCGGGTTCGACCAGCTCCTTGCAGAGCTCCAGGGCCCGGGCGACCACCGCTCCACTGCGACGCATCGCCGCCAGCTTGTCGCGGTAGCCCGCCGCGGTCATCGTTCCTCCCCGGCGTTCTCGGTCAGGAGCTTTTCGATCACGGCGGCGGCGCACTCGTAGACATCCTCGATGGCTCCCACGCCGGAAACGGCGTGGAGACGCTCCCGGTCGGCATAGTAGTCGAGGACCGGGGCGGTCTTCTCGGCGTAGACCTCCAGGCGGCGGCGCACCGTTTCGGGGTCGTCGTCGGGACGCTGGACCAACTCGGCGTCGTCGGCGTCGCAGCGGCGGTCGTCGCGCGGCGGCTTGGTGATCAGGTTGTAGGCCCGTCCGCAGACCGGACAGCCCAGCCGGGCGCTCAGGCGACGCACGACCTCGTCGGCGGGCACCTCGAGGGCCACCGCGCCGGCCAGGCGCCCCTCGGCCTCGGTGAGGAGGCGCTCCAGGCGTTCGGCCTGGTTGAGGTTGCGCGGGTAGCCGTCGAAAAGGAAGCGCGCCCCGACGGTTGACTCCAGGCGGCGGCGCAGCAGCTCCTCGACGGTGTCGTCGTCGACCAGTCCGCCGGAGGCCACCACGTCCTCGACGCGACGACCCAGCTCGCCGCCGGCGGCGATGGCCGAGCGGATCAGATCGCCGGTGGAGAGGTGGATCATCCCGCGACGCCGGGCCAGCAGCTTGGCCACGGTGCCCTTGCCGGCGCCGGGAGGCCCTAAAAGAACGAAGCCGAGGGCTGATGTGGCGGCTGGTGTCATGGAATACTCGCTGGCTGGGGCGACGGCTCGGGCCGCCTGGTCGGATCCGCCCGGTGGCAGAAAGCCCGCGGACCGTTCGGATGGCGATTCCGGCCCGCAGGCTGTCCGCGACAGTGACGAAGAGTGGCCGTCAGCGGCGTCCGCGGATGCGTCCCTTCTTCAAGAAACCGTCATAGTGCCGCATCAGCATATGGCTCTCGATCTGACGCATGGTGTCCAGGGCCACGCCGACCACGATCAGCAGGCCCGTCCCGCCGAAGGAGAAGGGGGCCTGGAAGATCATCGACATCACGATAGGCAGCAGGGCGATCACGGCCAGGAAGACCGAGCCCGCCAGGGTGATCCGGGTCAGGATGCGGTCGATGAAGGCTTCGGTCTTCTTGCCCGGCTTGATGCCCGGGATGAAGCCGCCGTACTTCTTGATGTTGTCGGCCAGATCGGCCGGGTTGAGCACGATGGCGGTGTAGAAATAGCTGAAGAAGATGATCAGTCCCGCGTAGAGCACCATGTAGAGCGGTTCGCCGGGCATCAGCCAGCTCTGCAGGGTGCGCAGCCACTCGGCGTCGGTGAACATCAGGATGGTGTTGGGCAGCATGATCAGCGCGCTGGCGAAGATGATCGGGATGACGCCGGCGGTGTTGACACGCAGCGGGATGTGGGTGGTCTGGCCGCCGTAGACCTTGCGGCCGACGATGCGCTTGGCGTACTGGACGCGGATGCGCCGCTGGCCCTGCTGGATCATCACGACCCCGGCCACCACCAGCACCATGACGATGAGCAGGATCAGGGTGTTGACGATGTTGGTCTCGTTGAAGGTGATCTTGCCGATGGTCGACTGGACGTCGGGCCAGATGCGGGCCACGATGCCGATGAAGATGATCAGCGAGATACCGTTGCCGATGCCGCGTTCGGTAATTTGTTCACCCAACCACATGATGAATGCCGTGCCCGCCGTCATGGTGATCATCGCCAGCAGGCGGAACCCCCAGACGCCCAGGGCCGGGTCGATGAGCCCGGGGACCTCGGCGCCGACGGAGTTCTGCAGCCAGACCGAGATGCCGAAGCTCTGCAAGAGCGCCAGGGCGATGGTGGCGTAACGGGTGTACTGGGTGATCTTCTTGCGACCGGCCTCGCCCTCCTTCTGCAGCTTCTCCAGCGAGGGGATGACCGCGGTGAGGAGCTGGAAGATGATCGAGGCGGTGATGTAGGGCATGATGCCCAGGGCGAAGATGGTCGCCTTGCGCAGGTTGCCCCCGGCGAACATGTCGAAGAAGCCGAAGAGCCCGCCCTGCTGGCTGCTGAACCAATCCGACAACGCCCCGGCGTTGACGCCGGGGGCGGGAATGTGGCCGCCGATGCGGTAGACGAAGAGAATCGCCAGCGTGAAGAAGATGCGTTGGCGCAGCTCGGGAATGGCCAGCATGTTGCGGATGCTCTTGAACACTAGACCACCACCGCCTTCCCGCCGGCGGCTTCTATCTTGGCGCGGGCCGAGGCGCTGAAGGCGTGGGCGTGGACCTCGTAGGCCCCCTCGAGCTCTCCGCCGCCCAGGATCTTGACGCGCTTGGCGTTGGAAGCCACCCGTCCCCGGGTCTTGAGGGCCTTGATGTCGATGACCCCCTCGAGGCCGAGGTCGTCGAGCTCGCCGATGTTGACGTAGTCGTGGAACTTCTTCAGCCGTCCGACGCGGGACTTGAAACCGCGCCGGGGCAGACGGCGGAACATGGGCATCTGGCCGCCCTCGAAGCCGCGGCGCACGCCGCCGCCGGAACGGGAGTTCTGCCCGTTCATACCGCGGCCGCTGAAGGTGCCGCGATTCGAACCGTTACCGCGACCCACCCGTCGCTTGGGCCGATTGTTGGAGGGCTTGAGTTGCATGATCTCACTCCGCTGGAAACAGCTGGAAACGGGTTTCCTGGTTGGCTTGGTTAGTCCTCGTCGGCGTCACCCTCGAGCTCGGGGGCCGTATCGTCGGGCGCGCTCTCGTCTTCCACGGCGCTTTCGGGGGCCGCGGTGGTATCGGCGCTCTCGGCGGGCTTGTCGGCCGTGCCGGTCGCGTCAGTCGCTTCGTCGACGACCTCCATCCCGACCAGGTGCCGGACCGCGTTGACCATGCCACGGATCTGCGGGGTGTCCTCGTGGACCACCCGTCTGTTGACGCGGCCCAGGCCCAGGGTGCGCAGGGTCGTCTTGTGGCGCTTCAGGGCTCCGATGCCCGAGCGCAACTGGGTGATGGCTAGCTTAGGCATCGTCCTCCTTCGATCCGGCGCCGCCGGCGGTGTAGGAGGTTATCGGCCCTTCCTCAGCGCCTTCGGTGGAGTTCTTCTCCTTTTCGGAGCGCTCCTCCTTGGCGCCGCGCTTGAAGGTGTAGTAACCGTGGTGGCGCATCCGCGGCTTCTTGCCGCGACGCTTGGCCACGCTCTCGACGCTCATCAGGTTCTCCAGGGCGTCGAAGGTGGCGTGGACCACGTTGTGCGGGTTGTTGGTGTTGAGGGTCTTGGTCAGGATGTCGCCCACCCCGGCCACCTCGAGCACGTCGCGGACCGGACCGCCGGCGATGACGCCGGTGCCCGGTGCGGCGGGCTTGAGCAGCACGCGGCCGGCGCCGGCGTGACCCTCGATGATGTGGGTGATGGTGGTGCCGATCATCGGCACCTTCATCATGTTCTTCTTGGCGGACTCGATGCCTTTGCGCACGGCGTCGGGCACCTCGGGGGCCTTGCCCAGGCCCCAGCCCACGCGACCCTTCTTGTCGCCGACGACCACCAGAGCGTTGAAGGAGAAGCGCCGGCCGCCCTTGACGACCTTGGCCACCCGGTTGATGGTGATCACGCGGTCTTCGAGATCCCCAAGGAGATCCTCTCGTCTCATCGTCTTACATCCTCTGTGCTGGCGGCGCCGGTGGACGCCGTGAACTGGATACGGTGGCGTGCGATCCGCAAGCGGAGTCTTCGTCCGGCGGGAGCTAGAACTTCAGGCCGGCCTCGCGGGCGGCGTCGGCCAGGGCCTTGATGCGGCCGTGATAGCGGAAGCCGCCGCGGTCGAAGACCACGCGCTCGGCTCCCAGAGCCTTGGCCCGCTCGGCGATCAGGCGGCCCACCTCGACGGCCCCAGCGATATTGCCGGCCGTGTCGCCCTTCTCGCCGCGCAGCTCCATGGTGCTGGCGCTGGCCAGGGTGTGGCCCCGGGTGTCGTCGATGAGCTGGACGTAGATATGGCGGTTGGAGCGGAAGACGGCCAGTCGCGGCCGCTCCGGCGTCCCGCTGATATGCTTGCGGATCCTGGCGTGGCGCCGGAAGCGCAGGTGCTGTTTCTTGAGCATCTCTCTCCTGTCGGTCGGCCCCGGCGGATGGTACGGCCGTGGGGCGCGGGGCCCGCTCGGGCGGACCCACCGTTACAGAACGAGTTGAAGAAAACCTACTTGACGGTGGCCTTGCCGGCCTTCTGCTGGACCCACTCGCCGTCGTAGCGGATGCCCTTGCCCTTGTAGGGCTCGGGGGGACGCACTCGGCGGATGCGGGCCGCGGTTTCACCGACGAGTTGCTTGTCGGCGCCGGAGACGGTGACCACGGTGAAGTCGCCCCGGGGTTCGGTGGCGAAGGTGATCCCGTCGGGAGCATCGATGTCGACGGTGTGGCAGAAGCCGACGTTGAGGATCAGCTTGGAGCCCTTGACCTCGGCGCGGTAGCCGGTGCCGCGGATCTCCAGCTTCTTCTCGAAACCCTCGGTGACGCCCTTGACCATGTTGTCGGCCAGGGAGCGCATCAGGCCGTGGCGGGCCTTGGAGTCCCGGGTGTCGTCGGGGCGGCGGAAGACCAGCCCCTCGTCTTCGAGGGCGACCTCGATGGGGGCGATTACGTCCATGGTCAGCTCGCCCCTGGGTCCCTTGACCGTCAGCCGCCGACCGTCGAGCTTGGCCTCGACCTTGTCGGGAATGACGATGGGGATGATACCGATGCGGCTCATTGGTGTCTCCTGATGGACTCTGCGGGTCCGGTTCCGGGGGGCCTCCGCGCCGCATATGGGCCGGGGGCGCCGTCCGAGGCTGCCGGAATCGCTGCTCCGGTCGCGTCGCCTACCAGACCCGGCAGACGAACTCACCGCCGACGCCTACTTTGCGCGCGGTGTAGTCGGGCAGAACGCCGTGGGAGGTGGAAATCACCGCCACGCCCAGCCCGTTCTTGACGTAGGGAATCGTGTCGCGGCGGACGTAGACCCGCAGTCCGGGCTTGGAAACCCTCTCCAGGCCGCGGATGGCCGGCTTGCCGTCCTCGCCGTACTTGATGTCGACTTCGATCTCGCGGTGGTCGGCCTCCACGATTCGATAGCCGTACAGGTAGCCCTCGTCGACCAGAACCTTGACGATGGACTCCTTGAACTTGGAATATCCGATGGAGACCTGGTCGTGTCCGGCGCGGAAGGCGTTACGGATCCGGGTCAGCAGATCGGCGATCGGATCGGTCATCACCATAACAGTAACCTCAACCTTGTGGGTGAACCCGGTCCGGCGGCTACCAGCTCGCCTTGGTCACACCGGGGATCTTGCCCTCGAGGGCCAGTTTGCGGAAGCAGATGCGGCACATGTCGAAGCGCCGGTAGTAGGCGCGGGCGCGCCCGCAGATCGGACAGCGGGTGTACTGCCGGACCTTGTACTTCTGCTTGCGTTTGGCCTTTTCTCTCAATGCGGTCCGTGCCAAGGGTTCCTCCTTAACTGGCCGGCTATAAACTCTCAGGCCTTCGCCGCGGTGGGTTTGGCGAAGGGCATGCCCAACTCCTCCAACAGCGCCTTGGCCTCTTCATCGTTGGGGGCGTTGGTGCAGATAGTAACGGTCAGACCGGCGATCTGGGCGATGTCGTCGTAGTTGATCTCGGGGAAGATCAACTGCTCGCGCAGGCCCAGGTTGAAGTTGCCCCGACCGTCGAAGGAGCGGTCGCCCACGCCCTGGAAGTCGCGGATCTGCGGCAGGGAGAGGTTGACCAGACGGTCGAAGAACTCGTACATCCGGGCGCGGCGCAGAGTGACCCGACAGCCGACGATGAAGCCCTCGCGGATCTTGAACTGGGCGATGGACTTCTTGGCCTTGGTCAGCACCGGCTTCTGTCCGGTGATCGCGGTCAGCTCTTCCATGGCGCCTTCGACGGACTTGGGGTTGTCCTTGGAGTCGCCGATGCCCCGGTTGAGCACGATCTTGGTCAACCGTGGAACCTGCATCGGGTTGGTGTAGCCGAAGCGCTTGGTGAGGGCCGGCCGGACCTTGGTTTCGTAAGTTTCCTTGAGACGTGGACTCACGCCTGCCTCCTACTCGCTCTCGGCTCCACAGCCTTTGCAGACCCGTTTACGCTCTTTGTCCTTGCGCGCGACGCCGATCCGGGTCGGCTTGCCGCACTTGGGACAGACGCGCATCAGATTGGAGAGGGCCACGGGCGCCTCGAGCTCGATGATGCCGCCCTGGACGTCCTGGCGGGTCTGACGCTGATGCTTCTTGACGAAATTGATACCCTGGACGATGGCGCGGCGCTTCTCGAGATCGATCTTGAGAATCTCTCCGCGCTTGCCCTTGTCCTCACCGGTGAGGACCTGGACGGTATCGCCCTTGCGCAGTCTTGTCGGACGGGACACTAGAGCACCTCCGGAGCCAGGGCGACCACGCGGAAGAACTTCTTCTCGCGCAGCTCGCGGGCGACGGGTCCGAAGACCCGGGTGGCCACGGGCTCGCCGACCTCGTTGAGAATCACCGCGGCGTTGTCGTCGAAGCGGATGTAGGAGCCGTCGCGACGACGGATCTCCTTGCGCGTGCGTACCACGACGGCGCGGATAACGGTGCCGGCCTTGATCTGGCTGGTGGGCAGGGCCTCCTTGATGGTGACCACGATGATATCGCCCACCGAGGCGTATCGGCGGCGGGAGCCGCCCAGGACCTTGATGCACAAGGCCTTCTTGGCGCCCGAGTTGTCGGTGACGTTGAGGATGCTTTCCTGTTGAATCATGGCTGCCGCCTTCTTAGCGATCCCCGGAAGCGTACCGGGGGTGGGCCCGGGTC
>CAZOOP010000053.1:11602-19069 GCA_964581465.1 uncultured bacterium | reverse complement strand
GAACTTCTGGGGCTACGCCAAGCGCCGCTTAAAAGACTATCACGGTGGCTTTAAAACGTAACTTCAGGCTCTTTATCAGAGAAAGGTCGTTCCGATTCAACCAAAGAAACGATCCCGGCATGATAGACTACCTAAAAAGCATCCTGATTGGTCCATGATCGTGTGTGATCCTAAAGCGTATAATAACAAGCTATTGGTGATGTGTGCCTATTCGGTGCTTGTAATAATTCCTAATAAAACCATCTTAAATGAACACTTGAATGCAAACAGAACATAACTGTGAGATCATAATGGGCAAAACGCTCTCAATCAGCCCGAGTTGCTCCACAGGGGTTCCATGAAGTCGTGAATACAGCGGGGTCGGAGACCCCGCCCTGCGTTACCAAATCACACTATACCCCGCCCTACTCCATCTACATCGCGGGCCTTTCGGGGTGTCCTCGCCGACGACGACGGCGGCGATCTCCCCGCGCCGCACCTCCATCAACGCTACTTCACGTCGCCCATCTTGGCCCGCAGGGCCGCGGCCACCGGCGCCGGCACGAAGGGGGCCAGCTCGCCGCCCAGCCGGGCGATCTCCTTGACCAGGCTCGAGTTCAGGTAGGTGTAGATCTCGGAGGGCATCAGGAAGATGGTCTCCATCTCCGGGTTTAGCTTGCGGTTGGCCAGGGCCATGCGGAACTCGTCCTCGAAGTCGCCCACGCCGCGCACCCCGCGGATGACGACGTTGATATCCAGCTCGCGGGCGAAGTCGACCAGCAGGCCCTCGAAGGGCCGGACCTCGATGCTGCCGTCGTGGGGCGCCGCGGCGGCCTTCATCATGCTTACCCGCTCCTCGAGACGGAACAACGGACCCTTGGCCGGGTTGGCGGCCACGGCGATCACCAGGCGCTCGAAGACTGCCAGGGCCCGGCCGATGATGTCCAGGTGGCCGTTGGTGACGGGATCGAAAGTGCCGGGAAACAGAGCCGTACGCACGTAGCTCACCTCGGTCGGCCCTTGCGGGCGACGATGTAGTGGGGACTCCAGACACCGTAGAGTTTATCGAAGCGCCAGAGTCGCAAGCGAACCAACTGGCTGCGTAACCGCCAGAACCGGACACGCGGAGGCTTGACCCGCCCTCGGGCGATGATGGAGTATCCGTGAGATTCGACCAGACGGAGCAGACCCCGGGGGGTGAAGGGTCGCCGATGCTCGGGATCGTCCCAGAAGTCGGCCCGGTGCTTGAACAGGTACCAGGGTTCCCGCCAGCGCGGCTCATCGCTCTGGATGATCAACAGGCCGTTGAAACCGGCGAGCAGCGCGTTCAGCTCGTCACGGTCCAGGTGTTCGATCACGCAGATCAGCACCAGGGCGTCGAACCGAGTGAGATCCGGCATTTCTCCATGAACGACCGCCCCACCTGCGCGGGCCTCTTCGCGGACAACGGCGTCGGGCTCGTAACCCTCGGCGGCGAGCTCCCGGACCTTGGCCCAGCGGAGGAAGGCGCCGCTCCCGCAACCGAAATCCAGAATGCGCCTGCAGCTTCGCAGATAGCGCAGGTAGGTTACGAAGTGACCGGGATCGGTCCCCCCGTAACGCCCCAGTTCGGTGGCATCGATCATAGCTGGGTCATCCGGGCCAGGAACTCGGTGTTGTCCTTGGTGCGCCTCAGCTTGCCCAGCAGGGTCTCCATGGCCTCGACGCCGTTCATCCCGGCCAGGGCGTTGCGCAGAATCCAGACCTTGGAGACCTCCTCGTCGGAGAGCAACAGCTCCTCGCGCCGGGTGCCGCTCTTGTTGAGGTCGATGGCCGGCCAAATACGCCGGTCGGCCAGCCGGCGTTCGAGCACCAGCTCCATGTTGCCCGTGCCCTTGAACTCCTCGAAGATCACCTCGTCCATCCGCGAGCCGGTCTCGATCAGCGCCGTGGCGATGATGGTCAATGAGCCGCCCTCCTCGATGTTGCGGGCGGCGCCGAAGAAGCGCTTGGGCTTGTGCAGGGCGTTGGCGTCCACACCACCGGAGAGGATCTTGCCCGAGTGGGGCTCGACGGTGTTGTAGGCGCGGGCCAGTCGGGTGATCGAGTCCAGCAGGATCACCACGTCGCGGCCGCACTCGACCAGGCGCTTGGCCTTCTCGATGATCATCTCGGCCACCTGGACATGGCGCTCGGCGGGCTCGTCGAAGGTGCTGGAGACCACCTCGCCGTCGACGGAGCGCCGCATATCGGTGACCTCCTCGGGCCGCTCGTCGATCAGCAAAACGATCAGGTAGACCCCGCTGTGGTTGATCTTGACGGCGTTGGCCACCTTCTGCAAAAGCACCGTCTTGCCGGCCCGCGGCGGCGAGGTGATCAGCGCCCGCTGGCCCTTGCCGATGGGTGAAAAGAGGTTGATGATCCGCAACGAGATATCGGGCTCGTCGGTCTCCAGGTTGAAGCGCTCGGTGGGGAACAGCGGGGTCAGCTCGGAGAAGACGATCTTGTCCCGGGCCTCCTCCGGAGTCTCGTAGTTGACCGCCTCGACGCGGATCAGCGCGAAGTAGCGCTCGGAGTCTTTGGGCGGACGGACCCGCCCGGTGACCACGTCGCCCTTGCGCAGCCCGAAGCGCTTGATCTGGCTGGGCGAGACGTATATGTCGTCGGGGCCGGGAAGGTAGTTGTAATCGGCCGAACGCAAAAAGCCGAAGCCCTCGGGCAGGATCTCCAGCACACCGTCGCCGAGGATGTTGCCGTCATTCTCGGTCTGGGTGGCCAGAATCTTGAAGATCAGCTCCTGCTTGCGCAGGCCGCTGGCGCCCTCGATTTGGAGCTCCTTGGCGATCTTCTGCAGCTCCACGATCTTCTTGTTCTTCAGTTCGGTTAAGTCCATCGTCTCGGGGGGGTTCCCGGCATACGCGGCGGGCGGGAAAGGCGACTGGGGACGAGGCGCCTCGGCCGGTCGACGTCGCGGGGGGTCGAGGTCGCGAAGACCTGCAACCCGGTGGGGTTGGACGGGATACTTGGTACGGCCTGGTATGATCGGGGGAGCTGGGTGTCAGGAAGCGATACGGGCGGTCGTTGGCGGACCTGACCTCGGGCGGGGCTGGTAAGCAGCAACAATTATCATAGCGGGCGCCCGCCGGACTGTCAAGGACCCGAGGTGCGGAAGATTCCCGGCGCTTGCCCGCCACCGACCGGCGTGCTAGACTGCCTTGGCGGCGACTCCGTTGGAACCGCACCCCGCCGACGAGCGTTTAGCTCGGGAGGCCTCAGCGAAACCGACTCCGGAGTCGCCCACTCGCCCGGGTCCGGCTTTGGCACGTTTCTTGCGGAGCCCGACAGCCCGAATTCAAAGGGGCGCCGCCTTGCGCAAGAAACGTGCCAAAGCCTACCCGTGCGTAGATCGATGGGTCTCGTGGGCCGGGGTGGCGGTTTCGCCGAGGCCGGGTTCTGATCGCGAAGCAGCCGCTATCCCGCCGCCGCTTGATGGTGATGGTCTCGATTTGCTTCGAGTGCTTCTGGAAGCCGATAGCGGGAATCCCGTACAGGGGATCAGCAAGCTGTGGGTGAAGGCTTAGCTGACACCGGGCTGTGGCCTGTTTTGGCGTTTTCGACAGCTTGCCGCCAGAGTGAGTTGACGCTGCTGGCTGAGGAAGAAAAAAGAAGAAGGGTTCACGTAGTGGCAACGGACGATAGTATTACAGAATAACACTTAGATAAAGCAGGTAGCTTATGAACAGAAGCCCATATCGAGCGAGATGCTTGTGGCAGGTAGGTGGATTAGCACATTCTTTAGGTGCCGGTTGCGACGTAACTAGACACTAAACACTAATACTGCTTGACGCTATTGGCCTCGATGATGATGCTTCGATCCTAAACGGCCTATCAACATACATATAAAATGAATGAGCGTCGTGTGGATAAAGGTTGCAGCCTGAACTTGATCAGCCTGGCCTCGTCTCAGCCGCTTTTTCGAAGGGTATCGGAGTTTCGAGTTGGAGTCGGCGAGTCCGATATCGTGTGTGATGCCAAAAGAATCCCTTTGTCGATGCGACTCTGCATGGTTAAGTGATGAGTTCGGTTTCCTGTGATAATCCCTTGGCGTTTGCTCGGGAGATCAGGCTATCGGGAAGGGTTCGTCTCTTAGATGGATTGATGCCGGCCAGGCTGACGATATTCAGTAATACCAACCCTTTGCGGGAGTTCTCGTGTCCAAACAGTGCCGATCCCACACTCCGCTATACGTTCTGCTGGCCGGCTTGCTGGTGCTGGCGTCCGGTTGCCGTCCAGGGGTCGAGGGTGTCGACGACGGCTCAAAGCAAAGCGCGACGGAGCGGGCCGAGGCTCTGGAGCAAGCGGCGTCTCTGGTCGAGACGGCCTCGTCCTCGATCTCCTTGGCCGTCCAGACCCCGGACGGAGTGTTGCCGACCTCGGAGCACGGAGCGGCCTTCGCCCGGCCCGACCGGATCTATCTGGAGAGCTACGGTCCCCTGGGCGAGGTTCTCTCGGTTACCCGGGTGGCCGAGGGCCGCCTGGCGGTCCATTTCCCCGCTGATGGTGTATGGCTTGAGGGGGCGGCGACGCCGGAGAACACGGCCACGATCCTCGGCGCGCCTGTGGAAATCGGCGAGCTGGCCCGGGCGCTGCTGGCCGAGCCTCTGGTCCCCACGGGGGATTGGCCCGGCACGATCCGCTACCTGGGCGACCTCGGCGACGGCCTGACCCGGCTGGCCTACCGGCGCGCCGATGGGACCAAGGCCCTGCTGGTGACCCTCGAGCCCGGCCTGGATGCCCCGCGCGAGCAGCGGCGCTTCGACGCCGACGGCACGGCGGACCTCGTAATCAGCTATGTGGACTACACCGAGCTCGAGGGCGTCCCTCGGCCGGGCCGGGTGGTCTTCGATGACCTGTCCGGCAGCCGCCTCGAGGTAGTCTTTCTGGAACAGAGTCTCAATCCCGAGCTGCCCGCCGACATCTTCGAGCTTACCGCGCCGCCCGATGCGCGCCTCGTCGACCTCGACGCCTACCAACCGTCCCCGGCCGAGGATTGACCATCACAGCAAACCCCATCAGGCTTCGGTTGCATTCACCCCCGCCGTCGTGGCAAAATCGACGGCGTCATCTTTCCCTCATCCTTCATTCTCACTGATGGTGAACAATCAAGGAGCCGGCCCTTGCCCGAGTTCCCCTATCCCGATCCACGCTACGCCGACGACGCCGAGATCGCCGAGCTGGCCCGTCTGCTGCGCTGCGAGATCATCTGCATGACCCACCGCGCCGGCTCGGGCCACCCCGGCGGCTCGCTGTCGGCGGTGGAGTTGGTGGCGCTGCTCTACACCCAAGTGATGCGTCACGATCCCGCCGCTCCCGAGCGCCCCGACCGCGACCGCTTCGTGCTCTCCAAGGGTCACGCCTGTCCGGTGCTCTACGCCGTGCTGGCCCACGCCGGTTACTTCCCCGCCGAGGAGCTCTGCGAGCTGCGCCGCATCGGCGAACTGCTCCAGGGTCATCCCTCGGTGCACATCCCCGGCGTCGACGCCAGCACCGGCTCCCTGGGCCAGGGGCTCTCCATCGCCAACGGGATGGCCCTGGCGGCCAAGCTCGACGGCACCGACCAACGTGTCTACTGCCTGCTGGGCGACGGCGAGCTCGACGAAGGTCAGGTCTGGGAGGCGGCGATGACCGCCTACCATTACAAGCTGGACAACCTGACGGCCATCGTCGACCGCAACGGCCTGCAGATCGACGGAGACACCGAAGAGGTGATGTCCCTGGAGCCGCTGGACGAGAAGTGGGAGGCCTTCGGCTTCCACGTCATCGAGTGCGACGGCCACAGTCTGCCCGAGCTGCGGGCGGCCTTCGCCGAGGCGCAAGGCGTTCGGGAGCGTCCGGTCTGCCTGATCGCCGACACCCACAAGGGCAAGGGGGTCAGCTTCATGGAGGACGTAGCCGACTGGCACGGCAAGGCTCCCGACGAGGCCCTGTTCCGCAAAGCCATCCTCGAGCTCTCCGGTGGAGAGCCCTATCGGGAGGCCTGCTGCCTGAAATACCTCGATAACTCTCCGAAAGGGGGTGGGGCCTGATGGCGCTCAATCCCGAGATGAACCTGGCCCGCCTCGAGGAGGCCGCCAAGAAGGAAAACTGGCAAGCCTGCAAGAAGGCCTACGGCGCGGCGCTGCTCGCGCTGGCCCAGGAGCGGTCCGAGGTGGTCTGTCTGGACGCCGATCTGGCCAACTCCACCGAGGGAAAGCGTATCCGCGACGCCGAGGACCACGCCGTCGCCCGGCGCTTCTTCGACGTGGGCATCAGCGAGCAGGACCTGGTGGGCACCGCCGCCGGTTTCGCCCTGGCCGGCAAGCTGCCCTACGCCAACAGCTTCGGCGTCTTCCTTTCCGGGCGCGCCTGGGACCAGATCCGGGTCAGCGTCTGCTACCCCAATCTCAAGGTCCGCTTCGGCGGCCCCTACGGCGGGATAACCGTCGGCCCCGACGGCTCGACGCATTTCGCCATCTCCGACATCGCCCTGCTGCGCAGCCTGCCCAACCTCAACCTGGTCAGCGCTGCCGACGCCGCCCAGGTCGCCCCCTTGATGCGCGGCACCGCCGACGTCGACGGACCGGTCTACATTCGCATGGGACGCGTTCCCCAGCCCGTGATCACCACCGTCGAAACCCCCTTCGAGTTCGGCCGCATCGATCTCTACCGCGAGGGCCACGAGCTGGCCGTCTTCGCCACCGGCCACCTGGTCTACTACGCCCTGGTCGCCGCCGAGGAGCTTTCCCGGGTCCAGGGCGTCGAGGCCGCCGTGCTCAACGTCTCGACCATCAAGCCCCTGGACGTCGACACCATCCTCGAATACGCCGATCGCTGCAACCACGTGGCCACCGTTGAGGAACACAACGTCTACGGCGGCCTGGGCGGCGCCGTGGCCGAGGTGCTGGCCGAGAACGACCCCACCCCGCTGAAGATCATCGGCGTGCGCGACGTATTCGCCGAATCCGGCGAGCCCGACGCCCTGCTGGCCAAGTACGGCCTGGACGCCCGGGGCATCTACCGTCAACTGAGCGAGTTCCTGGACCTGCCCGACAACGAGGGCTTCAGCGAGCCGGACTAGGGCCGAGGACGGCACCGGAAAACCGGAATGAACGGCGAACGAAGCGCTGCGGCTCCCTTTTTCAACAACCACCATCGCCGAGACAGCCATCCGCAAGCCTTGGAATTCACCCAAGCGAACACCGCCCTGTTTCACGGGGCGGTTTGTCGCTGCAGCAACCAGCCAACGCCGAATATGTCATACTGAAGGTTAAATTGAAAAACCCCGAAAAAGGTCGTATACTACTACTCAGGGACTTGAGGCATTTCTCAAGCAACAGTAAAAAGCCAACCTTTCCGAAAAGGGGATAGTATGCGCAGAATCATCATCTCTCTGCTTCTTCTCGCCGGCCTGACCCTGGCCGCCGGTCTCAACGTCCAAGCCGCCCCCGAGCCCGCCGATACCCAGGAGCT
>CAZOOP010000053.1:0-11502 GCA_964581465.1 uncultured bacterium | reverse complement strand
CTCGACTAAGCAAACAGGTATTCCGTTGAGCTTTGGGGTGGTCCCACAGGGGACCGCCCCTTTTCCTTATCCGCTGCTCTAATCATGATGACACCATCATCTCCGGTGTGCCGGTCATCACCACTGAACGAGCCTGACATCCGCTGCTTTGAAGCATGATTGCAACAAGCCACCAGTTTCAATAAGGTGGGTTACTGTCGCGATCGACCAGCACTCACAGAACCGCATCAGCCCAGATTACCCAAATGAAAAGGAGCCCGGCGAAGCAGGCTCCCAAAAACAGTCGCATATCACTGTCACATATCGTAAGGGCCAAAAACCAGCTTATCCCCCGCCTAGTCGTGATAGAAATCGACCAGGGTTTCGTACTCTCCGGTATTCGGGTTCTGCTCGTCGCCGAGTTGGCGGGCCTTGCCGGCGGCGTCCACCGCGCATTCGATATTGCCTTCGGAGTCGGTGTAGCAATAGTGGCGGCCCAGACAGTCCTGGCCCTCGCCGACCTCGGGACAGATGAATATGGCGGGGTCGACGCCCATCTCGACGAGCTCCTCGGCGTTGGGGTGGGTGTCGGAGTAGTGGAGCATCCCGACGACGGGGTCGCCGAAGACATCGTGTACCGGGGTGTCGGTGTCATCACCGATACCGCGCTCGACGGCGCCCTGGTTCTCCAGGGTCAACCAGAGGAAGGTCGCCTGCTCGATATTGCGCTGGTTCTCTTTGCAGAAGGCGGTCATGGTCGCGGAATCGAACTCGGCGAAGTTGGGCTGGATGACCGAGAAGATGATGCCGCCCAGGGCGACGAAGACGAGAACCTCGACCCAGGGAAAGTGCTTCTTCTTCTGTTTGACCTGTTCCTCGCTCATCTAGAACTCCTCTAGATCGGTGGCATGGTCGCGGGGACCTTGGTTATTCCAGGGTGTGTGAGTACTGGGCGTTGGGGTCGAGTCGTTCGCCCTTGGAATCGGTGGCGCACTCGACATCGCCGGTCACGCCGCGCAGGGCGTAGTCCATCCCCAGGGGCTCGTCTTCGTCGAGGCGCTCGGGGCAGAAGAAGATCTCTTCGGGAGCACCGAATTCGACGAGTTCGACGGCGTTGGGCCGCGTCTCGGGGTTGGAGAGCAGAGCGCCGGAGGGTCCGATGCGATAGTTGTTGGTGCTCTCGACGGCGATCTCGTAGCTCGGGTTTTCGTCGTCACCCGTGGCGCGGATACTGATCTTGAAGCCCGTGCCCAGGGGCGCGTCCTCGGGAGCGTAGATATTGAAGAAGGTCTCGGCGGGGTAGCCGGCCTCGACGAGCATCGCGGCGTTGGGCACGGTGGTCTCGGCCTGCAGTTCACCGTCGACGGGCGTCACGTCCTCGTCCTGGTTGAGCAGGTAGTCGGCGACGGCTTCCTGGATCTCGACACGCTGATCCTGGAGCTCGCCCTGTCGCACGTTGACGAACTCGGCGATCCAGGCCGAAATGGCCTCCTGGTTGTCCAGACAGGCCAGGGTGTTGGCGTCGCGCCGGGAGTTGGCGATGCTGGGGATGGCGATGGAGGCCAGAACGGCCGCCACGGCGATGAGGATCATCAAGTCGACCAGGCTGAAGCCCCGTTGGCTCGAACTCACGAAAGCAGCCTCCTGGGGTGCCGAACCCTCGCGGGCCGGAGTGAAGATGAGGAAAGGGAGATGATGCCGGTTGAGGCCGAACGATCGGCGGATACCGCCCGCCGCTGATGAAGGGAAAGCTGATTGTAACATCGCTCACCGGGCGCGGGCAATTATAAACGAAAAGTGGGCGGTCGTCCAGCCGGTAGGGGGTGTCCGGGGAAACGACATTCCTTCAGCGGCCTTCGGCCGGGGTCGTGATCGTTTGCCAATCCCTCTCCCGGGCGGTCCACCCGGATTGCTCCTACGGCGTCGGCGACGATCCTTCGCGACCGCGTCCCGCTCATACTTTCACCAACTCCATCGCACCGGCTCAGCCGCCGATCACGCCGGGCATCTGGAAGATCGGCAGGTACATGCTGACCACCAGGCCGCCGACCACCAGGCCCATGATGATCATCAGGATCGGCTCGAGCAGGCTGGAGAGACCCTCGACGGAGGTCTGCACCTCGTCGTCGTAGAAGTCGGCGACCTTGTTGAGCATCTCTTCGAGACGGCCGGTGCGCTCGCCCACGGCGATCATCGCGGTCACCATGGGCGGGAATATCTCGGTCTCGGCCAGGGGTTCGGCGAAGGTGCGCCCCTCACCCACCTGGCGCCGCGTCTCGCGCACGGCGTCTTCGAGGACGCGGTTGCCCACGGTGGCGGCCGTAATCGCCAGGCCGTCCATGATCGGCACGCCGGAGCGCACCAGGGTGCCCAGGGTGCGCGAGAAGCGGGCCACGGAGACCCGGGTCATCAGCTTGCCGAAAATGGGCAGGCGCAGCTTGAGGCGGTCCAGACTGTAGCGGCCCTCGGCGGTGCGACCGTAGAACTTGAAGAAGGCCCAGACGACCAGAACCAACAGCAGCGGGATGTACCAGTAGGCCTGCAGGAACTCGGAAAGTCCCACGACGATGCGGGTGGGCAGGGGCAGGTCGCCGCCGAAGGCGTCGAAGATACCGGAGAACAGCGGGATGATGAACAGCATGAAGCCCAGGCCCAGCAAGACCACCATCGTCAGCACCACCATGGGGTAGGCCACGGCGCTGCGTACCCGGCGGCGCAGGGCGTCGGAGCGTTCCAGATAGCCGGCCAGACGCTCGAAGATGACCTCGAGGTTGCCCGAGATCTCGCCGGCGCGGACCAGGGCGCAGTAGAGGCGATCGAAGGTCCGCGGGTAGCGTTCAAGGGCGGCCGAGAGGGGCTGACCGGCCTCGATCTGGCGGCGCACGTCCACGGCGATCTCGGCCAGGCCCTCCGGAGACTGCTCGGCCAGGGTGCCCAGGGTCTGCACCAGGGGCAGCCCCGCCGACAGCATGGTGGCGAACTGGCGGGTGAAGACGACCAGGTCGCGATTGCGCACCCGGATGTCCCGGCTGGCCGCCGGCTCCAGCGATGTCACCAGTACGCCGCGGGCGCGCAGCGCCGCCAGAACCGCCTCCTCGTCGGTGGCTTCCAGCTCGCCGCGCACGCTGCCGCCGTCGGCGGCCCGGCCCCGGTAGATGAACTTGGGCATCGACCCGTCTTTCGCGATGAGGGTCAGGAGTTTGGATTATAGCCGCCGGCGCGCGGCCTAGTCAACGCCGCCCTAGCCAACACGGTTCCGGAGCGGCCGCCTAGACCAGCAGCTCGCGCACCTCGGCGCTGAAGCGGTCCAGGGGCTCGACGGTCAGCGTCGTCGCGGGTCGCTCGCCGCCCTCGTCGTCCAACACGGAAACCATGACGACGCAGTCCCCCGCGCACTTCGAGTAACCGCTGAGGATCCGGGCCGCCAGGCTCAGCGTCTCACCGTCGGGCTCCGTGTCTGTTCGTCGGATCAGCCCCAGCGGCGCCGGGAAATCCGTGGTCAGCAGCCGGTCCCCGGCTCGGGCCGCGCCGCGCAGCCCGGCGTTGTCTTCCCGGTTGCGCCCGAGCACCAGCTTGAACCCTCCGGGCAGGCGCAGGTGACGCCCCCAGCGCAGCAGCTCGAAATCAGCGTACTCCAGCTCGTCGTGCTCCAGGGCCTCGGCGGCCCGGGAGGCGTAGCCCGGATCGGTCAGCAGGCAGCCCCCGGCAGGCGTGGGATAATCGTGTATTCCCAGCCGCGCGGCCAGGGCGAGCTGCGGCTTGCGGCCCCGACCACGAAAGGACAACAGCCGTTCCCGATCGACCAGCCCCGCCCGCTCGGCCTCGGTGACGGGCAGCAGACCGGCCGACAACGGCCGCAGCAGGCGGCCGCCCAGACCGCTCTCCCGCTCCAGCAGGTCCATCGCCTCGCGCCGCTGGCTCATCGGACGCTCGCCGACGACCTCGCCGCTGAAGACGAAGTCGGCCCCCAGCTCATCCATCAAGTGCCGCCCGGCGCGGAAGGCCAGCAGGCGGCAATCCAGGCAGGGGTTGAGATTCCGGCCGTAGCCGTGTCGGGGATGACGCACCAGCTCGACGAACTCACCGCCGGGGTCGTGCAGGCGCAGCTCCTCGGCGCCCAACCCCAGCGCCCGGCCCTCGAGCGCGGTCAGATCATCGGCGCCCCGGGGGTGGACGGGCAGCACCACGTGCAGCGCCGTGACCCGCAGCCCCTGATCGGCGATCAGCCGCAGGGCCAGCATCGAGTCCAGGCCGCCGGAAAACAGGCAGACGCCGTGACCGCGTCGGGGCTTGTCGTCTGTGCTGTCGTTCATGCGTCAAGGATAACAGGAAGGCGCGGCCGGGGGAAGGCGTTGGTGAGCTCCACTCCCCAGCCCGCCACCCAGGGAGGAGAGTGAAGTCAATCCCGTCGCGGGAACTCCCCCACCCCGACCCTCAACCCAGAGGGGGGAGGGAGGATAGTATAAGCGGGTCGACACTCGGATCGGCCCGCCGCTCAATCAACGTCTAAAACGTCTCACAGAATCAGTCCAGCTCGATCTTCAATCGCGCGCCGTAGTCCAGGATCTCCCGCTCATAGCTCTCGTTGAAGAGGTGCGAGCTGATCATGAAATCCGCCGTGGCTCGGTTCGAGGCCGTCGGCACATTGTACAGCACCGCGATGCGCAGCAGCGCCTTGACGTCCACGTCGTGGGGCTGGGCCTCCAAAGGGTCCCAGAAGAAGATGATCATGTCCAGCTTGAGCTCGGCGATGCGAGCGCCGATCTCCAAATCGCCCCCCAAGGGGCCGCTCTGGAAGGTCTTGACCGGCAGGTCCAGCTCCCGAGCGATCATCCCGCCGGTGTTGCCCGTGCCGTAGAGGTGGTGGCGCGAGAGACTCTCGCGGTTGAACTTGGCCCAAGCCAACAGATCGCGCTTGCGGTGGTCGTGGGCCACCAGGGCGATACGCTTGCGCTCGGGCATGGTGACGGTGGTGTTGGTCATCACGGACCTTCTCGTGTTATCCGAAGCGGTCGTAATACCGCTGGTTGATTATCAGAAACCCTATCAACTAATGAACCGGTGCGGCTTCAGCGAGCCGGCGGACCACGGCGGGACCTTTGCCCCTTCTCCGCCGATCACCACGCCAGGGCCCGGCTTTGGCACGTTTCTTGCAGCAGGGCGAGAGTCCGTATGGTACAACGCTCCGTCGGATTGCGCAAGAAACGTGCCAAAGCCTTGCCGTGGGTACGGCGGTTGCGTTCCCGGGCCGGTGGGCCGGGCAAAGGTCCCGCCCGGGCGAGAGTTGCGTTCCTTGGTCATCATACCGATCGGAGCGGCGGAGTGTCTCAAGTGGCTGAAGCAGCGGGTTGGCAATCAGGTGCCCTTAAGCGTCAGCAAGTTCGAGTACAAAGAACAACAAGCACACGCGACGGTGTAACGGCGCTTTGGTTAACTCGTTAGCGGTTGACAACAAAGAACATACGTCTCAAACACAGTGCGATACCCGGCCGGTTGTCAACCGGAGCACCGGGTTGGACTTGGGAAATCGGCCGCCTCTCGGACAGGGGCGCTGGAGATATGAAGCGGGAAGGGCCATGCGCCCTTCCCGGTATAAATAAAGCCCGTCATACACCCACGCCTCTATCAATCCCAGCGTATCATCAACCCTACCCCGGGATCAATCCGGCGAAGCCCAGGAAGGCGATGCTCATCAACCCGGCGGTGACGAAGGCGATGGGCAGCCCCCGCATGGCTTTGGGCACGTTGCCGACCTCCATCCGCTCGCGCAAACCGGCCATCAACACCAGGGCCAGGGTGAAGCCCACCCCGGCGCCCACGGAGTGGACCAGGGACTCGACGAAGTCGTAGCTCTTGTCGATATTGAGCACGGTCAGGCCGAGGACGGCGCAGTTGGTGGTGATCAGGGGCAGGTAGATGCCCAGGGACTTGTAGAGTCCGGGCATGGACTTCTGCATGACGATCTCGACGGTTTGCACCAGGCTGGCGATGACCAGGATGAAGAAGATGGTGCGCATCCAGGTCAGGTCCAGGGGGATCAGCACGAAGCGGTAGATCAGCCAGGTGAAGACCGAGGCGAGGAACATCACGAAGATGACTGCCATGCCCATGCCGACGGCGGAGTCGGTCTGCTTGCTGACGCCCAGGTAGGGACAGAGGCCCAGAAAGCGCATCAGCACGAAGTTGTTGACGAACACGGCGCCGACGAAGAGCAGGATCAGCTTGACACCGTAACTCATGGATGTTCCTCCTAGGCGGCTTCGCGGGTGACCTGGGTCATCTTTTCGCGCTGGGCGCGCAGGGCTTCGACGTCGAGCATGGTCTTGTTCTTCTTGCGGTTGCGCCGCCAGGCGAAGAAGCCCAGCAGGAAGCCGATGGTCAGGAAGGCCCCGGGCTGCAGGATGAGGATGGTTGCCGGCTGGTATCCCTCGCCGAAGACGGGCAGGCCGAGCAGGGTGCCGAAGCCGATGACCTCGCGGATGGCGGAGATGATCACCAGGGCGATGGTGAAGCCCAGGCCCATCCCCAGGCCGTCGAGGAAGGACTTGCCCACGGAGTTGTTTTGGGCGAAGGCCTCGGCGCGACCCAGGATGATGCAGTTGACCACGATCAGGGGGATGAAGATGCCCAGGGCCTCGGAGAGCGGAGGCAGGTAGGCCTTCATCACCAGCTCGACGATGACCACGAAGGTGGCGATGATGACGATGAAGATCGGGATGCGGATCTTCTTGGGCACCAGCTTGCGGATCAGGGCGATCAGGACGTTGGAGCAGACCAGCACGAAGGTGGCCGCCAGCCCCATGCCGATGCCCTTCTCGACCAGGGAGGTCACCGCCAGGGTCGGGCAGAGCCCCAAGGCGAGCACGAAGACCGGGTTTTCCTTGAAGAAGCCCTTGGTCAGCTCTTTGAAGGCGCTCATTGGCAGAATCCTCCCGGTTTTACTGTTCCAATTCGCCGGCGTCGAGTCGCTCGAGGAGCTCGCCCATGTCCTCGCGCACGGCGGTGGTGAAGGCGCGGCTGGTGATGGTTGCGCCGGTGATGGCCTGGACGGTGGAGGTCGCGGGGTCGGCCGGGGAACCCAGGTTGACCTCGTCGGCCTCGCAGCCGATATATTGCTCCTGGAACCAGGGGCGCGGCGGCGGCCCCTGTCCCTCGGCTGAATCATCGTCGGAGAACAGACCGCCGACGGCGCTCCACAGGCTGCCCTCGGCTTTGACCTCACCGATGCGCTCGCCCAGGCCCGGGGTCTCCTGCTGGGAGAGCACGCTGGTGCCGGTGATCACGCCGCTCTCATCGACGCCGACCATGATCTGCAGGGTCGAGCTGTAGCCGTTCTCGTCGCAGACCGCGGCGTAGCCGGCCGGGTTGCCGGCGGCGTCGTAGCCGACGTAGTACTCGGGTTCCTCGGCGGGATAGCCGGTGACGCTCTCGACGTCCTCGGGCAGCACGGCGCCGACGGCTTCGCTGACGGCGGCGGCCTCCTGCTCGGCGATGGTGTCCTTGGTGAGCACGTAGACGCCGGAGAGGGCGGCGGCCATAACGGCGGTGACGATGAACAGGGTCAGGCCCAGCCTAAGCATTGGCGGCCTCCTTGGCGCGGCGGGAGCCGAAGAACTTGGGCGTGGTGTAGCGGTCGATCAGCGGCGTGGCGGCGTTCATCAGCAGGATCGAGTAGCTGACGCCCTCGGGGTAGCCGCCCCAGAGGCGGATGATCGCGGCCAGCAGCCCGGCGCCGATGCCGAAGATAATCCGGCCCCCCTTGGTCACCGGCGTGGTCACCATGTCGGTGGCCATGAAGAGCGCACCCAGCATCGCCCCGCCGGCCATCAGGTGGAACAGACCGGTGAAGTGGTAGCTCCCGTCGGGGCTGGTCACCCCGCCGAAAATCGCCGTGAAGACGAAGATCGCCCCGAGGTAGCTTACGGGGATGCGCCAGTCGACGACGCCGATCATGATCAGGATCAGCGCGCCGAAGAGCAACAGCAGGGCCGAGGTCTCGCCGATGCAGCCGCCCACCTGTCCCAGGGCCAGCTTGCCGATGCCCAGGGGTCCGGTGAGTTGGCTGACGGCCTCGGAGGCCTGGGAGACCGCGCCGGGATCGTAAAGGCCCGGCTCGGCCAGCACGGCAGCCGACTGCTTCATCGCCGCCAGGGGGGTGGCCGAGCTCAGGGCGTCGATGGTCGTCCCCGACAGATTGGCCAGCTTGGGCACCGTGTCCCAGGTGGTCATGTGCACCGGCCAGGAGGCCAGCAGGATCGCGCGTCCCACCAGGGCCGGGTTGAAGAGGTTGTAGCCCAGTCCGCCGAAGGCCTGCTTGGCGATGGCGATCGCCGCGAAGCTGCCCACCACGGGCAGCCACCAGGGCACGCCGTAGGGCAAATTGAAGGCCACCAGGACGCCGGTCAGCGCCGCCGAGCCGTCGGCGATGGTCAGCTTGCGCTTGGTGAGGAGCTGGATCAACGCCTCGAAGACCACGGCGGAGACCGCGGCGATGATGACCAGCATCAGCGAGCGCCAGCCCTGGAAGAGGACCGAGCCCACCAGGGCCGGGACCAGGGCCGCGCAGACCGCGATCATGATCTTGCTGGTTTTGGCCTTGCCCTTGAGGTGCGGGGCGTTGGAGACCGAGAGCTCGTAGAGCTCGACGGGGTCCTTCTTCTTGACCGCTTTGCCCGGCGCCTTCTTGGGTTTGGCGGGGGCTTTGTCGGGCTTGTCGCTCCGGGCCTCGGCGGCCTTGTCCGGTTGGGCCTTGTTGTCTTCCACGCTCATAGGCTGGCGTCCCCGGGTTGAAAGTTGACGTGGCGGTGTACGGCGGCGTCGCGGATCAACCACCGCCCGTTGTTCTTATTGTTTTGCAGGGATCGAAGTCCGTCGCCGGCGCGGTCTACTTGGCGGCCTTGGCCCGCTCGGCGCGGCGCTTGAGGATGCTCGGCTTGAGCAGCTTGATCGACTGCACCAGGTGGCGCTTGGCGGGGCAGACGAAGCTGCACGAGCCGCACTCGATGCAGTCGGCGGCGCCGTAGCGCTCGGCCTCGTCGAGGTTCCCGGCGCGGGAGTACAGGGCGGCGTCGCAGGGCACCAGGTTCATCGGGCAGATGTCGACGCACTTGCCGCAGCGCAGGCAGGGTCTTTCAGTGAAGGCCTCGGGCGACGGCGGCGGCAGGAAGAGCAGGCCGCTGGTGCCTTTGGTGACGGGCAGATCGAAGCGGTGCTGGGCCATGCCCATCATCGGGCCGCCCATGATGAAGCGGGCCGCTTTACCCTTGAGGCCGCCGCACTGCTCGAGCAGCTCGCTGACGGGCGTGCCCAGTTTGACCCGGAGGTTCCTCGGTTCGGTCACCTGGGGACCGGTGAGGGTCAGGGCGCGCTCGACCAGGGGTTTGCCCTCGTAGACGGCCTCGGCGATCGCGTAGGAGGTGCCCACGTTCTGCACCAGGACGTTGACGGCGAAGGGCAGACCGCCCACGGGGACCTCACGGCCGGTGACGGCCTTGATGAGCTGCTTCTCCGCGCCTTGAGGATACTTGACCTTGCACTTGACCACGCTGATGCGGGCGCTGTCCTTGGTGAGCTCCTTGAGGTGGGCGACGGCGTCGGGCTTGTTGGCCTCGATGGCGATCACGCCGTTGCGGGCGCCGGTTATCTGCAGCAGGATCTCCAGGCCGCGGACGATCTTTTCGCCCCGCTCCAGCATCAAGCGGTGGTCGCAGGTCAGGAAGGGCTCGCACTCGGCGCCGTTGAGGATGATCGTGTCGAACTCGTGACCCTTGGGCGGCACGACCTTGACCGAGGTGGGGAAGGTGGCCCCGCCCATGCCGACGATCCCGGCGTCGCGGATGCGCTGAACCAGCTTCTCCGGCTCTACGCGGCCCGGTTCGGCGATGGGTTCCATCAACTCCCACTCGCCGTCGCCGCCGTCCTCGGCGGGCTCGATGATCACCGCCGGCTTGACCCCGCCCATGGCGTGGGGGTGGTCGGCGATCTTTAGAACCTTGCCCGCCACGGGACTGTGCACGGCGGCGGAAACGAAGCCGCCGGGCTCGCCCAGGAGCTGTCCGGCCTTGACCGTATCGCCCTTCCCGACCACGGGTTTGGCCGGGGCGCCGATGTGCTGGGCCAGGGGGATGACGACCAGGCCGGGGCGCCGGGCCTCGACCAGGGCTTTGTCTTCGGTGAAGTGCTTGAATTCGGGGGGGTGGATCCCGCCCTTGAAGGTCAGGGCCATGCCGTCCTCCGGCTGCCGGGCGCGCCAAGGGGCGCCGGGCGGTTCGTGCTTTTGGTAACGAAACGCCGTCGATTTTGCCACAACTCGCCCGCTGCCGCAACCCCGCTGTCCGGTCGCCTCGATTTGCCTCCCGGATAGCGCGCGGCTGGGTCCAAGACCCGGTCGGTTGGTGATTACGGAACAGATTAAGCATTCAGCAAACCGCTTTATCAGTTGCGATTGGCAAACCTTTCGTCAACCGCTCCCTTTGAGCATGACAGCATTGGGGGTAAGACTATCACCTGAAACTGAACCGGGTTCGAGAACAGAAAGAGCGGCATTTAGAACGAAAGTGCTGACAACGACCTCACGAAAGGCTCTTGGTCAATTAGCCAAAGAGATTTCATGGCTGCTGAGGCCGCTATTGGAAAGCAGTTAGCCTCCGTATAACTGTTATGCTCAGGATACAAACCGGGAGTCGCGACTTACCGACTCTCAGCGCCCACTTAGATCAAGTCTGTTTTTCCGCCACCAGGCAATTCAAGGATAGCGACAGCTCGCACAGTTATAATGCACATAATAACATGCTATTGGCGATAGATGCCTGTTCAGGCACGTGTGATAATCTTTTGGTGTTTATCACTCTTTTATAAACCGACACTTCTCGCTGGTGGATTGTCAATCAATGCTTTTTAGCTCATAGTCACCGCCAATGTCATAGCGTTGCTTGGTGGCGATGCACCTGGACCTGCGTTGAGTGCCGCCGGAAGCCGGAGACTGTCGGCCCCGCTCAAAGGTCGTGGAAGCCGTGAGCGAATGATCTGCCGATAACGCAGCCTATTGCTTGATTGAAAACCTGAAACAGCTAACTACCTCAACGCGTTGACGTCGTACGCGGAAAAGGCATCAAGACCCCTTCTCGATGCGGCTCTCAATGGTTACAAATGCTGGTCCAGTTTCTTGTGATGCCCCCCAACTTTATACTCCACAAATACGAATCGACCACGAATCGACCCGGGCGATTGGCTGACACTGACACCCTTGAACACTTCGGCTGATCCCTTGAAAGGGACAAAAGAAAGGCATCATGTAACCTGCTCGGACCAATTGAGCAGTGCATCCTGCAGGTAGTCTAGAGTGTTTTCGTCGTCGCGATGGTTGAATCGGAACGGCCTTTCACGGATAAAGAGCCTGAAGTTGTGTTTAAAGCCACGGTGATAGGCTTTTAGCATGGCCTCGGGAGCTATCTGGGCCGTTGATAGGCACCTTGCCATCGACCAGGGTCTTGTCATGGTTGATGCACTTGTGGTGGAAGCCGT
>CAZOOP010000052.1:0-19909 GCA_964581465.1 uncultured bacterium | reverse complement strand
CGCCCCAAAGCGTCTGGGTCTCGATGACCTGGCAGAGTTGCCCATGGTCCGGGCTAAAATACCAGCTGTTTGCAAGAATATCCATCAACCCTTGGCTTCTCCTTTGCCATCTTGATGTATCTTTTCTGTGAGACGTAGATTTTCTGGCAGAAGCCTATCGATTTCTTCACTGCTAAATGTTAGTTCTTCTCTGGTCTTCAATGCTTCGGTCGCCGCCGTATACGCCTTTGATGAAGAATCTGGGGCGTATTCGTAAACAATGGACGCCTCTCGATGCAAAGACTCCAGTTTATTCTGTAGCTGATCAAGCGAGGTTCTCCCAGACATCGCTTCTTGAATGAGTACCAGATACTGGTCCCGAAGATAGAGGAGCCTTTTTGCCGCAATGCGGTGCGCGGACTCGGTCTTTTCCGGGTTGAAGCTAAGTTGGTAAACAACGAAGGCCGTGCTCACTGCCCCAAATATACTTGTGACAACAAAAACAGACTGGTTATTAGTTATGGCCCCCACAGTCGCAAGGACTGATGTTATACCAATCAACACAACGTTAACCCATCGGGTCACACTCACTCTGCGGCTCCAGATTTCTCTGTCCTTCTCGTGAGTCTTGTGCGTCCAAGCAACCCGGCCGTATAGTTCACGGACCACCCCCAAGAACTTCTGTGAATCGTTCATGTCGCTGGTCCTGTTCATAGTTTCTTCTCCAATACCTCAGTTTGCCCTGGTAAACTGGCCACCGAATATTTTCTTCCACTCATCCTCGGCCAATTTCCCAAAATCCTGATGCTCATATTCACAAGCCTTCAGCGCTCTTGAATAGGCTGATTCACATCGCGATGCCCACTGGTCGCCTAAATCGATGCTCTCTTGAATGCCGGGTATTTGCGCAGTTCCGTTCCTGTATTGCCACAGAAATGCAAAGAAATCTCTAACCATCCAGTCATACCAATAAATAGACTGCTGGTTGTGCGCCCACTGACACACGAACGAACATGCAGCAATCTCCAAGGCTATGGATTTGAGAGGTACATTGCAGGTGCGCTTCCATGCTTTTAGCATTTTGGTTAGGTGAGTTGCTTTGTTTTCATAGATGGCATCCAGGTCCGTTATTGCACGATACTCCGCTATGGGATTACTTGATCGCCAAGAACCTCCACCGGGGGTATGACACGTGATGTAGGTGCCATCATCACATCGAAATGAAGGAACCACTTCGACAGCGTAAGAAACAAATGGGGCCTTCACCACTTGACCATCGGCACTGAGGTCGGTGCGAGGGAAGGTATCTGCCAGAGCACGCTTTACCTCCTGTAAAAGTTGTGACTGGCCATTACCAAAGACCTGATTGATCCGGTAATATTCAGAAACGGGAAGCAGGTAAAGCATATCAACGTCCGAGGGCGGCCGGGTGGCTGTCCTCTTCCCATATGAACCAACGACAACAACGTTCCCGGAGTCGTAGCTGCCTTGATAATATTTGGCATGAAGACACCTTGCGACGCTTTCTACTTTTGTCATCGCATCATCTCGCTGGCTTCTGGTCAGCTCGAGATTCGATAGAAACGTCGTAAAATGTGGTATCACGTAAATCCACACTCTTAATTTTCCTCCCCCGAGCGGGTGAGCGCCTGGTCGTACCACATGAGGAGCTTGGGGTCCTCCTGGAGGGTTTTTTCGGGTATCTTGCGGGCCACGGCGATGATCGTGTCGTAGTCGCGCTCCTGCCATGCCTTCCTAAATCCGGCGCGGACGGCCTCAAGGCGAAACACTTTCAGGCGTTTCTGCTTAGATTCGCGGTATTCCTCGAACTCCCGCATCAGGGCCCGCTCGCGGAGTTTCTCTAAGTCACCGGCCTTGTTTGGGTCAGGGACATACCAGCGGTCCTTGGCTTTGGTTTTGAGCGCAGGATTGTCCTTTCCCAAGTTGCGTAGCTCCTTAAAGTTCGAGGAAAGGTAGCTGTGAATCTGGCTGGGCACATCGCTCTTGCCGTCGTAACGGATGAAGTTCTGCTCCAGCAATTCAGAGAGCTCCAGGGCCTTTTCATGCTTCTGCCAGCCGCTGATTTCTTTCATGAACTGAGGATGAATGTCTTGGAAGGTCTGCGGCTTTTTGGTGAGCTGCTGCTTGAGCCACTGAATGGCCGACGCCTCGTCAGATACGAAGAGCTGAAGCTGGAGCACCTCTTTGACTGTCATCCGTTTTTTGTCGTACTCGGCCGCCTGGTCCGGCAGAAAATACATACCATCCCGTGGTGGGAAACGTTGTTCAAGGCCAGCATAGAACTCTGCCGCGGACATGGGAACCGTCACGCCTCGTTGGACGTGAAAAGCGACCATACGGTCGAAAAGAAGGTAGTTTTGTCGCTCAGCGATAACTTCAGCCCTGCCGTCCTTGGAAACGAAGACGGGAAGCTGTTTTAAGTGAGTGCGGACGAAGTCCCAGACGCCGTCCTCTGTGCCGGCGGATAATCTAAACCTGTTCTCAAGTCCACCGTTTGGCTTGTAGGCGGAGATAATGACATCGGCTTTAACTGCCGTGCTGGCTGTAACCTGTCGATAACTGCCGGTGCCCCTCTCCATCATGCGGACATCCGCTACAACAAAACCTGCTGCACCAATCGCTTCTTGTAGCACGTTCCAAATGCTGTTCTTAGAATTGTGGAACACGACTGTTATCCATCTGCCGGGCTTCAGGGTACGGTAGTACTCGGCAAATACTCGCCGTAACATGTCCCCGTACACCAAATTAGACTTACGCCGCTTTGTATCAACAAGCACTTCTTGGCTCAGGTTGCTGAACACTTGGTGCCATGCTTCGATAAGAAGATTTAAATCACCGTAGGGAACAAAATCACCGAAAGGGAGATCGGTATAGATATAGTCAACACTTTTGTCTGGAATCGGCGTCCGTAATGATGATGCGGTGGATATAGCACATTGCAGGTTTTTCGGCAGTTGGCATGCGTTGAGCATTTTCAGAAGACGTTTGTATTTGCCTTCGAGGATGAGCCATGGCGAAACTTCTGAAATGAGGGCGGGCAGGTAATATACACCACTCAGAAGACGGTTGACCTGCGAATAGAAGTTTGCCCCATATCGATTCATCAGCGTCATTCCCCAAAAACACTGCTCCACCATAAACTTCAGAAATCCACGCACCCTCACATCCGGCCATTCCCCAGCGGTCTTCCACATGACGGACAGAGCGTGAAGCGCACGGGGTATATAGAGTTGGTAGAAATGGGTCACTCCCTTGGGCGAAAGGCGTGAATAGTGGTAAATCTCTTCTGAAATGGCCTGTGTAGGAAAGCGGTCAACTGGAATCGATTCCGTTAATTTCTTCAGCAATGAAAAATCATGTTCGTCAGGTTTCTTTCGCCTCTTGGTCTTATCGCCAGTCAGGGTGTACTCGATCTCAACCGGTACATAGGTGACCTTGCGAACCGTTTCACCGATTGCCTTATCGAACTGAGTTGTGAACTTGTGTTCGCAACTTCGCGTGGTAAGAGTTGCCTCGCAATTCGGGCATGAAAACTCCTTTGCGAATTTGCCGGTTTTAGAGTCGTACGCCTGGTCCATGAAAACCACATCGCCCGCGCAATTGGGGCAGGTAAACACTTCGGACCAGACCACATAATTGATGCGCCCTTTTCTTTTGCCGTCGGAATGAAGGGTTTCGTACATCCTCCCAAGCTCGGCATCGATCTTTTTGAAAAAGTCGTCAGCGGCTCTCTTGAAGTCTCTGGCAGACACATCGAGATTGAGATTGTAGGCAATGAAGTTGGCGACTGGAGATAGGTCGATCAGCACCGGCCGACGTGCCCCCCATTTCGGCGCTTCGTATCCGGCATCTTTCCATTCGCGCTCAAGTGTCGTTTTGAATTTGGATTCAGGCTCACCGCATAGTTGAGCGGCTACACCGGTCATCCCGGAACCGGAAAAACCGTCAAAAACCACATCACCCGGTTCGGTGTAATGAAGAATACAGGGCATAGTGGCCAAATGTGGAATCTTTGAGTGATATGAATGGGCTGTGTATATCGGGTGCGTTTTCCCAGCTCCTGTATCCGCCGCAAATGGTTCCCTGCGATAGTCATCATTAGCCGGGTCATACGGCTTCCCATAGTGCTTGATGAAATCTTCGATAAACGGGTTCGGGCAGGCGGTGTAGTACGGCGGATCGGACAGGGCCAGGATGTCCTCGTCATCGCCAATGGGGAACCCCTCAATCTTGCGGAACTCCGGGTCCTTGAGTTTCTCGCGCAGTTTTTCCAGGAAATACTCGCGGCGTTTATCGTCGTTTTCGAATGTCATCCCGAGACACTCTACCGGGCTTTGCGACTTTGCGGTAGGTGCCAGGTCCAACGGTTCTTGTTCGTTGTTGTCTCTTCTCATCAGCCGCTCCTATTCCGACTCCAATTGTTCACCGAGTTCAAGCTGATGGAGATAGTATTCCAAGTTTCCTGCCACCTTCTCAAATACACTCGGCAGGTAACAAACAATGTCCTGGAAGGTTGGCACATCGGAATCTGGTCCACCGTGGTAGTATCGCAAGTGCTGAAGCAGATCAGTTCTTTCTTCCTGCGAAAGTCTGTCGAAGGGATCACGCTCGCGGTAGTCATGCAGGCTTGATAGATGGATGAAAGCACACCCAAATCGATAAACAGATCGCGACCAACTATGCAGCCTATCCGCCAGTTCGATCATCTCCCTATCTGTGATCCGCCCTTTGGCGTTTTTCTTCCAGATGCGTCCGTTGACTGCGTCATCGATAAGTGAATTCCGCCGAGTCGAATCACTCAGCGAGAGTAGAAAGATGACACGGATCATTGAGTCCAGTTCTTGCCGTAGAATCCCAAAAACATTGCTGTATAATTCTGCCCCTTGCGAAAGAGCCAGAGCCTGGCGGTTTTCGCGAGAGCGCTCCCGGACCTGTCGGCAAAAAGTCTGTAGTGCTTCCTTTTTGTCCATTTGCTTACTCCAGCACTATTCGTACCTTGCCGGGCTCTTTGCCCTTGGTGAGCTCGTCCAGATAATCCTCGAATCGTTTCTTCATCTCAGCCGGCGTTGCCGGTGAACCGCCGGAGAGCAAGGCCGTTCGTAGGTCCTCGGTCTTGACCGGCACCTTTTGAAGCCCGGAAAGAACCTCGCTCAGGGCGTGGATGAAATCCTGGCCAATATCATCGGGCAGTTCCCGCTTCTTGATAAAGCCGTTCACCAGCTTCTTGGGTTCGGGTTTGAGCAGGTCCAGGTTGTCCTTGGTGGTCGGATCCTCCAGGTTGGTGAGCAGCGTCTGGGTCCAGTTGGCCAACAGCTTGTCCAGCTCGTCGTCCAGACCGTCCAGCACCGTTCCGGCAGGTGCGGTGGGCGGCTCCGCCCCTGGCTTGTAGTTGCAATGCGGGCACACCGGTGACGCGTCCAGCTCCTGCTCGGTGAGGGCAAAGCAGCTCTTCAATCCGGCCAGACGGTTTTGAAAGTCACTCAGGTGCTGGCGGGGCATCAACTCGATGGTGGAGAGCTTCTGCAGCACCTTGAGCCGTTCGTCGCCCATGAGTCCGGTCTTGCGCTTGTCCTCGTTCACGCCCAACCGCGCCTTGGTGTGCATCCCCAGGTAGGTCTGCACATAGGCCTTCTTGAGGTCGGCCAGTTTGCGCTGGGTTTGCTGACGGAATGTGGCCGCGCCGCGCTTGTCCGGATCGCCAAGCTTGGCGAGCACCTCGTCCCGCGCCTTCTTCATCTTGCCCACCCACTCGTGGTCGGCGGACAACACCGCCTCGGCGGTGGAAAGGAATGAGGCGGTGGAGCCAAGGTCAGCGACCAGTTCCTGGAGGGCTTCAATCTCGGCCAGGGAGTTGAGCCCGTCCCGATGGGCAGTCACCTCCTGGGCGTCATAGCGGAAGTTCTTGAGCTTTCCGGGCGAGCTGTACGCCTGGAGCGATTCCAGGAAGCTCTTGGTCTCATCGAGCCGGGCACGGAGTTTCTGGGCCTCTTCCTCGGCCAGGAGATTCCGGCCCCAGAAGAGCAGACCGCTTTGCAGACTCTGCTGCAGGACGACCAGCTTTTCCACTGATTCGGAAATGGCTTTCTGGAGTTGCTGGACCGGTTCTTCCTTGCCCTGGGTGACCAGTTGGGCCATGCCGGGGGTGAGACCGAGCAGTTCGAACAGGGCCTTGAGCGCCGGAAGGTTCCAGTCTTTGGGCCTCTCGATGTGCTTGAACTGTGTGAGCTCATCCACACCGGTTCCTGCCAGTTGGGGCAGACCGGTGGCATCGAATTTCTTGCCCGGAATGGCGAGGACCAGATCACCCGAGTAGACCAGGACGGCCAGTACGACCGCAACCCATTCGGGCTCCAGCCGCTGCCGGTCCTTGTCCATGTATTCCACGCCTTTGTCATCCTGGATCAGCTCGGAGCGGTTGACCACCTGGCCGTGGCCTTTCTTCTTGAGCAGGCCGAGGATGTGTTTGGCGTGTTTCGATTTGTAGGGGTCGAGCCGCTCGCCGTCGAGCAGTTCCAGGGCATCAAGCACCGCCGTGGCCTGCTTGGTGCGATTCTGGCCGGCGATGGCGCGCAGGGCATCCTGCGCGGCCTGGTCCCGGTTGGTCCCTGTGATGAGAATCGAGAAGAAGGGATACTCAGGTGCCTGATCCTGGAAATGGGCACCCAGGCAGATGCCGGATATCGTGTTCACCAGGTCGCGGAAGTTGATGCGCTCGTGGGAGCCGATGCCCGATAGTTCCCGGATCGACTTGCCCTTGGCCCATTCGGGGAGCGACTTGGTGCGCCCCTGATAGGTGACCTCGAAGGCATCGGTCATGTGCTTTTGCAGCCATTGCATCAGGTCCCGCAGGAAATGGGAAGACTTGGACTCGTAAGTGGACTTGGCGTGACCCGACGAGGTGGAAGCGAGGTCCAGGGCTGCCGCGTAATTCCTGAGCACAGTGCGGAATTCGTCGTCCGTGTTGGTCAGCCGCAGGAACAACTCATCGGCGTTCTTCTCTTTCTTGAAGTGCGGTTCATCGAATGGCTGGATGAAATAGAGGTAGAAATCCCGCGGCGGCACGGCGGTGGATCGTTCATTGGGCGCGCCGAAGAACAGGTAACCCTGGCGCGCGGCCTTGCGCTCCAGCCATTCCAGCTCGTGCTGCCAGATCTTGTAGCCAGTCACATAGGTCTGGTCCGTGCACTCCATGACCCGTTTCAGGGCCTCGTAGTAGTAACGGTCCAGCTGGGAGGAGTCGAGGCTTTCAGCCCGCTTTTCGATCAGTGCGTCGAAGTCATCGGTCTTGTTCCAGACGGTATGCCCCAGGTAAGTATCGGCATTGACGAGGATAGCCCTGACGGCTGAGCGGTTCCAGCTTGTGCCCCCGCGAGCGCGGGGCACTCGGCGACGCGTGAGGTCTTCAGCGATTCGCGGGTAGCTGTCACCGCCGCCGATACGGCGATAGATCTCGCGGACGATCTCGGCCTGATCCTCGTCTACGACGAGCCGAGACTTGTGGACCAGCTCGCCCTTGCGGCTGCGCCCGCGTTCGACGCGTTCCAGACGATACCCAAAGGGAGCGACACCGCCGGCCCTCCAGCCCTGGCGGATGTTCTCGAGCATCCCCCGCTTGGCCTCGAGGGCGGCGTTGTCCGAGTGGTACTGATCAACCGATCCGTGGATGTTGCGCAGGAAGTTCAGCTCGGCCATCGACGACGAGCTGGGCAGCTTGCAGATGTGCAGCTCGACGCTGGCGGACTCGAACTCGAACATCATCTTTGCCTGGCGGTACAGCACCCGGCTGATCCGGGCCGTGTCCCAGACGTAGACCTTCGAGAACGGCGGCGGGCTGATCGACTTGGCCAGTTGCAGCAGCTCCAGCAAGCCCTTGGCCTCGAAGTGACTGACGGCACTGTCGACCCGCCGTGCGACCTCGATCTCGCCGGCCTCTGAGGCCAGGCGCTCGAACTCCCGCAGTTGCGAGTCGCAGCTTACATCGTGGGCGTCGTTAGATGAACGGGCGTAGAAGGCGACCTGATTTGTCATGGATAGGTGGTAATGTGGGCTCGATAATCATGCCACAACGCCCGGACAGATAGATAGGGGCAGAGGGGTTACCCTTGCCAACCACCCGCCGGATAAGACATACTTATCCAGCCCTCATAATCAGAGTCACTCATGCCCTCCCAGCTCGAACTCAGCTTCCTGCCCATCTCCACGCACCGCCTGCTCTCCGACGACTTCATCAAACAGGAGTTGTTGTCGAGCGATGCGCGGTTCATCGAGCCGTCTCGTGTAAGCGAGATGGACGAGTACCTGCGGGGTCTCTGGCGGGACACCGAGGGCGTTCAGTTGGGCGGCATCGAAGAGAACATCAGGAATGGGCTGCTCGATCCCATTTTTGAAAACGCCCTCGACTACACCATCCAGCGCGAGGCCAGGATCGGCGGCGGCCGGGTCGATTACGCTCTGCACCCCGGCAATCACCTGGACAGTTCGACCATCGAGAGCCCCTGGGATCACGCCGTTTCGCTTTGCGAGGCCAAGCGCTGGCGCCGCGTTCTCGACCGTCGCCGCCCCGACATCCCCGATGACCCCTACAATCCGGTCACCCAGGTGGCCGATTACGGCCGCCGGGCGAAGCAGCCCTACGTCATGCTCTCCAACGGAGCGGAGTGGCGGCTGCTCTGGGAGGGCGACCGTCACACCTACGAGCCGCACATCAGCTTCGATCTCGACGTAATAATCCAGATCGAAGATCCCGCTACGCGGCGTCGTTACATCGCCTACTTCTTGGCCCTCTTCGGCCGCGACACCCTGGCTCCGGAGGCCGACGGCCTGCGGCCCCTGGACCGCTGGCGTCTGAAGATCGAGCGGCGCGGCGTGGCCATCGCCGAGGAGCTGGACCACCAGGTCTACCGGGCCGTCGACCACCTCCTGCAGGCCCTCCAGCGGCAGGTCACCGTCGAGGGCTACACCCTCAAGGACGCCTTCAACGACGCCCTGGTGCTGGTCTACCGCATCCTGTTCATCCTCCACGCCGAGGCCCGCGGCCTGTTGCCGATGGAAATGCGGGACAGTTACCGCGGCGAGTTCTCCCTCTCCCAGTTCATCGTCGATGATATCCTGGAGCAATCCGTCCAGCACTCACCCCGCCGGCATCTGATCTGGGCCAGGCTGCGGGACATCTTCAAGATCGTCGACAAGGGCGCCCCGGAGCTCAGCGTCTTCCGCTACAACGGCGGACTGCTCTCCGCCGAGAAGCACCCCCGCCTGGCTCGCTTCGAGCTCGACGACGCCGTGATGGCCAACGTCTTGAAGCTCATCGGCACCGCCAAGAACGACGAGGGCGAATGGGCGCCCGTCGATTACCGCCTGATCGAGGTTCGCCAACTCGGCCGCATCTACGAGGGCCTGCTGGAGCGCGGACCCACCGAGCGGCCCCACGCCACCGAGAAGGGCAGGTCCGTCTGGGCTTGCGGCAGCGACCACCTCAAGCGCAAGAAGACCGGCTCCTACTACACCCCGGATGAGCTGGTCAGCCTGATCGTCGAGCGCACGTTAACGCCCCTCGTCGAGGAACGCGAGGCCGAGGCCGACGACGATGAGACCGCCGCCCGTTCCCTGTTAAACCTCACCGTTCTCGATCCCGCCTGCGGCTCCGGTCACTTTCTCATCGGCGCCGTCGACTACCTCGCCGAGCGGTTGATGCAGCTCGAGGCCAGCCCCTTCAGCTTCACCGAGACCGAGGACGACGCCACCGACGAGGATGACCTGACCGCCTGGCGCCGCCTGGTCACCGAGTCCTGCATCTACGGCGTCGACCTCAACCCCCTGGCCGTCGAGCTGGCCAAGCTCTCCCTCTGGCTGCACACCCTGGCCAGGCGTCGCGCCCTGACCTACCTCGACAACCACCTGCGCGTCGGCAACTCCCTGGTCGGTTCACAAACCGCCGACCTCCTCGCCCTGCCCACCTGGACGCCCAAGGGCAACCGCCGCAAGCCCAGCCAGTGGACCGAAGAGAGCGGCATCTTCGTCGACGAGCGGCTGTTGACCGACGTCGCCGCCGAGTTCAACCGCATCAAGCACCAGCCCACCATCGACGCCGAGGACGTCAAGCAGAAAGAAGCCGCTTACGCCGCCGCCAGTCAACGCCTCGACCGGCTGCGCACCGCCCTCGATCTGCGCCTGGGCGCCTGGTTCGCCCCCGTCGACCCCGGAGCCTACCTGCAGTTCCTGCTGGCCCTGCGCGAGGACCGCGATCTCGAGCTGACCGACGACGCCCGCGCCGCCGTCGACAAGGCCCGCTTCCTCGAAGCCTTCCACTGGGAGGTCGAGTTCCCCGAGATCTTCGATCCCAATCTGGCTGAGGAGTTGCGGGGCTTCGACGCCGTTATCGCCAACCCGCCCTGGGAGCGGGTCAAGCTGCAGGAGATCGAGTTCTTCTCCACCAAGGACGAGGACATCGCCAAGGCCCCCACCAAGGCCAAGCGGCGCAAGCTGATCGAGGCCCTCGAGGACACCCGGCCCAACCTGTACCAGCGCTATCTGGACGCCTACGAGGCGGCGGTCGAGCAGTCGGACTACTTCCACAACTCCGGCCAGTACCCCCTCGGCGGCGTTGGCGACGTCAACTACTACACCGTGTTTGCCGAGCGCTTCGTCCAGCTCATCAAGCCCGAGGGCGGCCGGACGGGCTACCTCTGCCCCTCGGGCATCGCCACCGACTACAGCACCCGCTTCTACTTCCAGGAGCTGGTCAAGCACGACCGCCTGCGCGCCCTCTACGACTTCGAGAATCGGCACATCTTCTTCCCCGACGTGCATTACCAGTTCAAGTTCGCTGTTATGATTGTCGGCGATCGGTCCATGGGCGAGAAAACCGGCGTTGATTACTGTACTTTCATCCACGACGTTGACGAACTGGCCGACGACCAGCGGCGCTTCCGCATCCATCCCGAGGACTTCAAGCGCTTCAACCCCAACACGCTGACCGCGCCCATCCTGCGGCGGCGGCGGGACCTGGAGCTGCTGCGGCGGATCTACGACGCCGCGCCGGTGTTAATCGAACGCGACGAGAACGGCGACGAGGTAAGTAACCCCTGGGGCGTGTCTTTTCTGCGGATGTTCGATATGGCCAACGACTCGGACAAGTTCCGGACGGCCAAGGAACTGGAGGAGGCGGGCTGCTACCGGGACGCCAACCGCTTCGGCTACTACAAGAAGGGCGAGGAGTACTGGCTGCCGCTGTATGAGGGAAGATCAATAGATATTTTTGATCATCGTTTTGCAGATATTCAATATAGAGCTGAAACAGGATTTAGGCAAGGTCCACCTGATTATTTAGCTGATAAAGATAAAAGGAATACAAGTCGCTTTGTTGATTGTCGTTACTGGGTTCATATTGATGCTGTAGGGCATTCAAGTAAAGAAAACTTTAAATGGTTAATAGGATTCAGAGATGTAACTTCGCCAACAAATATGAGGACTTTTATCTCATCTGCAATACCATATGTTGCAGTAGGTCACAAATTGCCCTTAATACTTTCGGATAATAAACATAAGTTTTATCTATTAACAAACATTAATACTTTTGTTCTCGACTCAACAGCAAGGTCAAAAGGGCAGATACTGAGCCTTGTTTATTTCATTATTGAGCAACTCCCCATCTTCCCACCCGAGCGTTACGACCAACCCATCAACGCCGCCGACACCATCCCCCTGGCCGAGCGCCTGAAGCCCCTCGTGCTGGAGCTGGTCTACACCGCCTGGGACATGCAGCCCTTCGCCCGGGAACTCGGTTACGACGGCGAGCCCTTCGTTTGGAACGAGGAACGCCGCGCCCACCTCAAGGCGAGGATTGACGCGGCGTACATGATCATGTATGGTATGAGCATCGAGGACGCGGACTACATCTTGGAAACCTTCCCCATCGTCAAGCGCCAGGACGAAAAGGCCTACGGCTTCTTCAGGACGAAGGAGCTGATCAAGGGCTACATGCGGGCGCTGGCGGCGGGGGATTGGGAGACGGTGGTTTCTATTTGAGAGGTGACCTGCTCGACGGGCGGGGCATCGAGTTGCCGCCTATCAAGCAGGTCAGTAAGACGTTCAAGCGCGCACCGAAGTCAAGGCGGAAAGGTACGGAGACGGAGAGTTTGCTGGATTGAGTCGGAACCAGACCACACAAGGGAGATAAGGTAGAGGTGCTACCTAGTCAGCTTGTAAAAGAGAACACGCTTTAAACTTATAATTACATGCATACTGGAGAGGCAATGAATTTACAAGAGCTAGAAACTGTTTTTATACGTGATTATAATGCGTTAATAGACTTCTGCATACATAATGATCCTAGGAGCTTTAATAATGTCTGTTTAGTCTTAAGAAAATGGCTTTTCGATAATAACAGTGATAACCTTAAAGAGGCAAGCAGGAAAAACGAAGTAAAAATTCAGTATAATCTTAACCGAATAAGGGTCTCTGGTTCCGGTGATCGGGCTAACCTAATTTGGTTGTCACTTGGAGATGCCCTCTGGTGTCATGACCCTCCGAGGCCTGAACCCAAATACGCGCTTAAAATAGAGAGAAGAGCAGGAAACCTAGACTCCTTTCTTAATAGTAAAATTGTGGTTGTAAGCAACCCTAAAACAAGTAAAATTGAGTTCTTAACAGTTAAAGGTTTAATCAAAGCTTCTTGTTACCTTGGGGCTATCCACACAGGCGGTGTTACTAATAAAATTGATGTTAGTATATTTTTACAGGAAATCATAAAGGATATACTGCTTGGTACAAATAGTATTATGGACAACTACACATTTGTACACTATGATATTCGAGCAATATCAATTGTTGTCTTATATGCATGGTGGGACTTATATGCCCATGCATGCAGTAAGAGGGGATTACAGAAAGATAAAAACAATATATTTAATTGCATACATTCAAAACCGAAAAATATGAAAATGGCGCTTCGAAAATTAACGGAGTCATTACAAGTCAAGAAGATAAAGGTTTCTACTCAGGCGAGGAAAGACCCATTATTGTTTAGCTTACTTAAGGTAGAGATATTGTAAACAACATATTATCTTGCTTAGCTCCACCCCGAGGAGCCTGGTTCCACTCCCTGACCTCCGGCCTTTCGCGTCAATACCCGTTCCTGATCTCGTCGTCCCGGGCGGCGCTGCGCAGTAGTCCGCGCCGCCGCCTTCTCTCGGCCGCCCACCGCTTCTCCTCGGGCGTCAGGCTGGCCTCGACCTCCCGCTCCAGCTCCCGCAGCTCCCGCTCGGCCCGCCTCAGCTCTTCGCCGAGGAGGCGGACGAGCCGGAGCTGTTCTTCGTAGCGTTGGCGGGCGTCCGCGCGCCAGCGGGCGCGTCCCGCGTCGGACAGGTAGGCGATCTTCATCAGCCGCGCCCGCGTCCGCTCCACGTCGGACAGGTCTGCTTCGTTCGGCGCTTGCGTGCCACCAGGCGCAGGCAGCGCAGGCAGCGCTCGGGCGTGATCTTCATCGGCTGTCCGTCGCTTGTCGTCCATGCTGTGCACCGCCCGTCCTCGGTTTGGGTCTTACAGCGGCCGAAGCGCCGCCGGATCATCTTCATCCGCTGCGCGGGTGTCAGGTCCTCGTCGACCGGCGCCCGGCCGGTGAAGAGGTCCGCCTGGTTGAGCTCAGTCATAGTACAGCTCGGCGGCGAGGTCGCGGACGTGCTCGGGGAGCTGGTCGAGGGGATACTCGCCCCGGGCGATGGCCCGTAGGTTCTGAAACCATCTGTCACCGGAGAGTGGCACCAAGGCGTCTTCCGGAGCGTACTTGGTGAGCTTGATGAGCTTCCTGTCAGCGGCAACGACCGCCGCGTTATCGTCGATCGTAGCGATCCTGGCTCTGGCGTTCACTGCCACAGCAAGGTCATGCTCTTCGGGCGGGTCGCTGATCTCCGCCATATACTTGATGAATATTGATTCCGCTCTCACCTGTTCACCTCCACGTAGTGGCCACTGAGCTCTTCCATCGGGAAGAATGTGGTGATATATCCCGCTTGTCCGTCCACAGCCGCATACAACCCGCTCGCGCTTTCATAGAAGCCCCAGCGCACGATGTCCGTGGCCCCCGGCTTGTGATAAGTCATCACCCGATCGGCCTCCCGAATCACCCGCAACGACTCGGCCTGATACTGGTCGAGTGACCACTCATCGCCCGTGGAGAGCTCCAGGTCCTCACGGTGTTTCTCGTAATGCCAGTCCAGCCCTCGGCGTGACGCTTCCGGCCAGCCCGCCCCGCTCTGGATACCCCGGATGCGCTCCTCGATCTCGGCCGGGTAGAGCTTCTCCAGCTCCGCTCGTCGGCGGCTGTCTCCTCCTCCGCGCAGTCCCGCCCCGGGTTTGCCGGGGTCGCCGAAGTAGGCATTGGTCATTCCCCGGCAGCGCAGGTGGTAGATCGGCAGTGCTTTGCCCTGGGAGTTGAGTTCCGCGCTGGAGAACCGCCGATGCTTGCCCACCTCGCTCTCGCGAATCCACGGCGCGGTCTGGTCCAGTTTACCGGGACCGGCGGACACCACCCGACCGACCCAGGCCACGGCCTACTACCCGCCTTGAATTGTCGGACAGTGGAATAATTGCATGCTTTACACGGCCCGTCAAGCATTAGACACCAGGCCGGGGAGGGTCACAGCATCGATGAAGAGTCTTATCAGCCGCGTCGGCGGCAATTACCGCATGGTGAAGAAGCTCCAGGCTCTGCTGCCGCCCCACAATATCTATATCGAGCCGTTCTTCGGCGCCGGCCACCTCTTCTTTACGAAAGAGCGGGCGAAGCTCGAGATCGTGAACGATCTCGACGGCGAGTTAATAAACTTCTACCTGGTGGTGGCGTATCATTCGGCCGAGTTGGAGGCCTGGCTGCGCTTCCTGCCCCACAGCCGGCAGACCTGGACCGAACTGGAACGGCAGCCGCGCCTAACGGACATCCAGCGGGCTGTATTGTGGTTCTGGAAGAGCCGGGTGAGCTTCAGTGGCAAGGGGATGCACTACGGTGTCCAGCGGTGCGGATCGCCGCGTTTCCCGCCGATCATGCGCGACTTCACCGAGGTCGCGCAGCGGTTGGAGGGTGTGATAATCGAGCAGCGGCCCGTCGACGAAGTTCTCGACTACTATGACAGCCGCGAGGCCTTCTTCTTCCTCGATCCACCCTACGTCGGCACCAGCCAGGAGGCGTACGGCGCGCCGACCTGGGGCGCGGAACAGCAGGACGCCTTCCTGGAGCGGTTGAGCGGCCTTCAGAGGAGCTGGCTGCTGACGATCGGGGGCGAGATCACGAGAGAGGGGCTGGAGGACTTGGAGGAGTACATCGAGGAGCACGAGGTGACGTACTCGGTGGCCGGGGGCACGACCGGGCGAGTGCGACGCGGGGAGTTCATCGCGGCCAGCTATCGGCCTGGGAAGGGTTGAGATTCGAAGATAAAGAGGGCGAGATGGCGGTTTATTATCGAATAGAGGCAACGGTTGGCGGCGCGAGATTGGAACGGAAAGCGTCGCGAAAACGCTGAAAATTAAGCCGCCATTCGAGCATAAGCCGCCGATTCTAACGCAAACCGCCGCCGTGCTAAAATAGCCTGTCGGCTAACAGGTGTTGTTGATCAGATAACAGATAATCAACCCACACAAACAAATGCTCCCGGAGGGGCGATGGTTTTCCGGTCGCCCTTTCATCAACATTCAGGGTTCTTGAACGACAAACGTTGATCCAGAAACGGCGGGGATGCAACCCCCGCCCTATGGAATATAGAATGATGATTATTATTGGGATCATCACTAGAAACTGAACCATGTATTCGCAATTTAGGAAAGACGTTTTGAGACGAAGACTTGTTAACTACTCGTAACGAAGAGTCAACCAGCGAAGTCGGATAACGGTCGAGGCTGCTAAGGCGAGCAATAGAGCGTCGTGCGCAGATTCCTCCACAACCTGGTCGATTCCTGAGCATGATCAACAGCCCCGGGTATCCGGCGGCACTCAATGCCAGGCCGGGTTTCGCGCCATCATGCATTGGTATGACAATGCAGCGGGCTGACAATGGCGGCGGATGTAAACTACAAAGCAATGAATGACAAACAAATAGCTGGATGAGTCTGTTCAAGTGCGAGTGTGTATTGCATATGTAATAATGTAATACGTGTTGCTTATAATCGGCTCGTACGAACAACACCAAGTACGGCATCAAAATAAGGACATACTTTATGGCCAATCTATATGAGGCAGCTCGCTAGACGACTTGGATACTCCCGCGTATCAGTGATTCGTCAAGGACTGCAATCAGCCCGAGTGATTCGTGACTTGTCCAAGAGGCGCTTGACAGAGTATCTATCTGCCTAAACGTTGAAAAACAGCAGCCTGTAAGCGCTCCGCCGCGACGGCGGCTGGACTGCCCCCCGTCCAAGCCCCTCCGTCGACCCGGCGCGAGGCGTTGGCACGTTTCTTGCGGAATCCGACACGCAACACAATGGCAGCTCTCCTTGCGCAAGAAACGTGCCAACGCCGGGCGGGGGCGGAGTCTTAGGTGGAATGGCAGCCGCCGTCGCGGCTCGCTCAGGATTCGAGACGCTTGGCGAGTTAGGCGACGCGGCGTTCCAGCTTGCGCGCCCGGATGATATCGGAGCCCTCGGGGGCGCCGGTGGCGGCGTAGAAATCGCTACCTATGCTGCGCTCAATCGGTACCCTGTAACCATATTCCTTGATCTTGCGGTGCGGAGTGCGCTGGACGATGCCCGGATATTTGACGTGGGCGGTAGGTACTCTGCCCCCGTCTGTCATTCCTCTTCTCAGAGTGTGTATTGTCACCGCGGCGTATCCTGTGGTACAAATTGTACATTCGGCATAAGTGTACCCTATTGAGACAACAGAATCGCTCCGGAACCCCTGGGCGACGAAAGCCGGCAGCATCAGGAGGTCCGATGATCCAGGCCGTCGAAGATACGCTCACCAAGGAAACGATTCGCCCCGAAACGACCCTACCCCACGTCGGCTGGAGCGCCGAAGAGCGGGAGCCCCGGCTCGACGCCTACCCGCGCACCGTCGCCGAGGTGGTCCGCTTCCGCGCCGAGCGCCTGCCCAAGCATCCCACGGTCATGGGCTTCTTCGACGAAGAGTTGAAAAGCATCGACGGTCGGACCTTTCACCGCAAGAGCCTGGCGGTCAACGCCCGGCTGCGCGAGCTGGGCGTCGGCGAGGGCGACCGGGTGGCCCTGCTCTCGCCCAACAAGCCGCGCTGGGGCATCTGCTACACCGGGGTGGTCGTCTCGGGCGCCGTGGTGGTGCCGATCGACCCACTACTGACCGAGCACGAGTACGCCCACATCCTGCGTGAGAGCGGCGCCAGGGTGCTGCTGGCCGAGGGGCGCGTCGCCGGAGACGTACTCGAGCGGCTCGACGACTTCCCCGAGCTCACGGCGGTGATCGATATCGACGCCTGGGGAATGTTGGGTCCCGACGCCGAGGCCCCCGAGGTCGACGAGCCGCCCACGGCGCCCAAACCCGAGGACATCTGCTCGATCCTGTTCACTTCGGGCACCACGGGTCAGAGCAAGGCCGTGCGCCTGCTGCACCGCAACCTGATCGCCAACGTCAAGCAGATCCTCCATCGCGTCGACAATGACACCGCGGACACCTTCGTCAGCGTGCTGCCCCTGTTCCACACCTTCGAGTGCACCTGTGGGCTGCTGATGCCGCTGTACTCCGGGGCTCGGATCATCTACGCCCCCAGCCTGAAGAGCCGGGACATCATCCGTTCGGTGCGCGAGGGCGAGGGGACGATCATGCTCGGCGTGCCGCTGCTGGAAGCTGCTGGCGGGGATCCACGGGGCGATCAAGAAACAGCCGGCCTTCAAGCGGGTGGCCTTCCACGCCAGCCTGGGCCTGGTCAAACTTGGGCGGGCGATGCTCAAGGGCCGTTGGGGCAAGGGTATCTTCCGCGGCCTGCGCGACAAGGCAGGTCTGGCCAGACTGCGCCTGATGATCTCCGGCGCCGCCGCCCTGGACCCCAACGTCGCCCGGGGCTTCGAGCACCTGGGTCTGCTGCTGGCTCAGGGCTACGGCCTGACCGAGACCAGCCCGGTGACCAACGTCAACCACGCCGACTTCGAGCGCGCCGTACCCGAGACCATCGGTCCCTGCCTGTGGGGCAACGAGGTGCTGGTCCGCGATCCCGACGAGCACGGCCACGGCGAGCTTTGCTACCGCGGCCCCCAGGTGATGCCCGGCTACCTGGACAACCCGCGGGCCGACGCGGCGGTCTTCATCGAAGAACCGGTCCCCAATGAACCCGAACTCGACGGCAAGCTGATCTACGCCGCCGTGCCCGGCGTGGAAGAGACAGCGGTGTCCGAGCGGGGGCGCTGGTTCCGCACCGGTGACATCGGCTGGATCGGCCTCGACGGGTACCCGCGCATCGCCGGTCGCAACAAGAACGTCATCGTCACCGCCGCAGGCAAGAATGTCTATCCCGAGCAGATCGAGGAACCCCTCAGCCGCAGCCCCTTCATCGCCGAGTGCGTGGTGATGGGCCGCCGCCTGGAGGAGTCCAACCGCGAGGACGTGGTCGCGATCATCGTGCCCGACTACGAGCACTTCGACCTGGCCGCCCGCGAGAAGGGCTACGAGCTCAACGAGACCAAAATCCGCGAGACCCTGCGCCGCGAGGTGACGCGTATCAACGACGAGCTGGCGAGCTTCAAGCGCATCAAGGACTTCGTCGTCCGCGAGGAGGAGTTCCCCAAGACCTCGACGAAGAAGATCAAGCGCTATTTGCTGGGCGCTGATTACCTGGACGCGCCCCGGCGCTGAACGCCTCAGTCATCGAGATAGAACGCGACGGCTTCACCCAGCTCCGTGGTGAAGCCTTCGTCCATCAGCACCTCGTAGCTTAGCGGATCCAGGTAACGGGCGGTGATTTCGACGCCGCCGTCCTCGTAGACGCGGAAACGGACATAGTTGAGGACGTAGTCGCGGTGGGCGATCAGTTGGCTGTGGCTGAAGCTGAGGTAGCCGAGCTCGTTGCCGACCACACCGGGAGCGAAGTACTCGAAGGCCGCGATGGTCAAGCCGCCCACGGCTTCGGGTCCCGGGCCGACGGGCTCACCGTCGAGGATCATCTCGCAGGCGGCGTAATCGGCGACTACACGCACCTCGCCGCCGGCGAAGAGGGCATCCCGCAACTCGGTGTAGTCATCCAGGGGTTCGGCTGCATCAACTGCTGATACCGCGAGAGTGAGGGGAATCAGAAACAGGGCGAGGCGATGGTTCATCGACAACCTCCGTTTATGTTTAGGGATTATCACCTAATTATGAACAAGCGCGAAGTATGCTCCTGAGGTAGTTCAGCGCGTTTTCGTCGTCGCGATGGTTGAAGCTGACGGCCTTACTCTGCGAAAGAGCCTGTCGTTGCGTATGAAGCCGCCGTGGTAGGCTTTTTGGCGGCGTTTGCCGTAGCCACAGGAGTTCTCGATGCAGTTGATACGCACCTTGCCATTGACCAGGGTCTTGTCATGGTCGATGCGTTTGTGGTGAAAACCGTTGAGTGACAGCTTGTTATAGGCCCTCCAGCCGTCGGAGTTGACGATCGAGTCCAGCTCGACATTGTCCAGCTCGGCCTAGCGATCGGCGGCGATGCGCTCGCAGATTCGCTTGTAGTAACGATCTGCCGTAGGGATTATCACTCGCACCTGGACCGACTCATCCAGTTGATAGACTGTCATTCAATGCTTGATAGCTATTTATCGCCGCCATTGTCATCCCGCTCGCTGCGGGTTTTTACCAAGCCACCTTCACGAGGCGGCTTTCCCGAGTTGCTAATACTTGGTTCAGTTTCTGGTGATGATCCCAAGCCGTATTACAAGCCGTATTACAAGCCGTATTACAAGCCGTATTACAAGCCGTATTACAAGC
>CAZOOP010000051.1:10025-20767 GCA_964581465.1 uncultured bacterium | reverse complement strand
CAAGACTACCTGCGGGATGCACCGCTCAATTGGTCCGATCAGGTTACATGATGCCATCCCAATATGCTTTTTGGACAGTCCCGATGTCGGCAGCGTTGATCCGCAATAGTTCAGCTATCGATCAAACCGCGGACGTCCGGCGCAGGCGTCGCGGCGCCTTCTACACCCCGCCCGCACTCAGCGGTCCGCTGCTGGAACGCATTCTGGCGCGCTGGAACTACATCGCGGCGCTCCGGCTGCTGGACCCGGCTTGCGGCGGCGGCGCCTTCCTCGTCGAGGCCGCGCGACGGCTGATCGGGCGTCATGGCGCCCGCGTCCGCCGCCAATTGCCCGGTCTGCTCCACGGCGTCGAGCTGGACGCCGACGCCGCCGGTAGCACCCGACGACGCCTGGCCGAACTGGCCGGGACTCCCGTCGAGGCTTGGCGGCGCTCCATCCTCCACGCCGACGCCCTGACCGACCATCGCCGTCCTCCGCCGCCGGGACGGCCCCGGGGACTGGACTGGTCGACGGCCTTCGGGCGGGTCCTCTCCGACGGCGGCTTCGACGCCGTGGTCGGCAACCCGCCCTTTCTCAACGCCATCGAGGAACGCAGCCGCTTCGGTACGGAGCTCAAGGCTCACCTCCGGGAGCGCTTCGCCTGCGCCCGGGGTCCCGTCGACGCCGCGGTGCTTTTCGCCGAGCTGGCCCTGCGCCTGGTTAGACGCGGCGGCCGCGTCGGTCTGGTGTTGCCCAACAAGATACTGAGCGCCGGCTACGCCGCCGCCTGGCGCCGCTGGGCGTCGCGGGTCTCCACACTCGAGTACCTGGGCGATTTCAGCGACGAGGACCATTTCGATGCCCCCGGGGCTTACCCGGTACAGGTCCTGCTGCGTCGCGGCCTAACTCTGGATGGGTCGATGCTGGAGCTGCGCCGGCGCGGGGGTTCCTGGTGCCGCATCCGGACCCCTCGTCCCCTGCCCGATAACTGGGGACCGTTACTCGCCCCCGAGCTCGACCGCCTGCTCGAACTGCAAATCAACCCCCGGCTGGGCGCGTTCTACACGGCGCGGTCAGGAGCGAGCGTGACCGAAGCCTACGCCCTGCGTCCGGGGCTGCGCGAAGCCGTCGACGAATACACATCCGGTGCCGACGGCTGGCCCTTCGTCACCAGCGGCTCCCTGATCGATCCCGGTGGTCCGGCGCGCTACTTGGGCCGGGACTATCAACGCCCCCGACTGGCGCGATCCGCCGTCTCGCCCCGCCGCGCCAAGCTCTATGACGCGCCCAAGGTTCTCGTCGGCGGGATGACGACGCGCGACGGCGGCCTGCGGGTGCGCTTCGATCCCGGCGGTCTGGCCACGGCGGTCAGCGTGAACTGCCTCACAACTCGGACCGACGTAGCTCCGCCGCTGCCCCTGCGGGCGCTGGCCAATCTGCTGGTCGGCGGATTCGTCGGGAGTATCTATCGTGGGCTTTACGGGAGTCTGGCACTTTCCGGCGGCCATCTGCGCGTCGGCGCTCCCCAACTGCGCGAGCTGCCCCTACCGCGCCGCCTGCCCGGCGGGCTAATCGAGAAGCTGACCCGCCACCCCCTCGACGAAGAAGATGAAAAAAAGTTGGCCGAAGTTTATTGAGACCCTGTCTTATCGACCAAAAAGGTGCTAAACTTAAGGCGGCTGGATCATACCACTTTAACGCACACCCGGAGGTCGAGAACCATGACTGAGATTCCCAACATCGGCAAGAAGATCAACGAGGAGATCAACAAAGAGATAGAGAAGGAAATCTCCAATAGCGACGGCAAACACGACAATTGCGGCAAGGACCGCAAAAGCTATGAAAAATTCTTCGGCTTCGGCGAAAACGGCAGCGTCAACATCAACATCGACTTCGGCAAGGTCATCCTGGGCTTCATCGCCATGGCTCTGGGAATCGCCGCCTTCTTCATCTATCTGATCCCCTACGTGCTGGTGCTCAGCATCCCCTTCGCCCTGGCCGGCTTCGTCTGCGCCGCCGTGCCCGTGTTCAGCTTCGGCTCGCGCAACTGGTTCCGCGGCTTCGTCCCCGGACTGATCGGCATGGCCATCTCCGGGGCCGTCATCTGGTTCCACATCCACTACCTGACGCTGGTGCGCGGCAGCTCCTATCTCGGCGGATTCTGGTTCTAGGGCCGTGGACTCCGCTGAAACCAAACAGAGCGACCAACGCGCCGACCAGCGCGCAAAGCGCCGGGTGACCTGGGTCGGCGCCGGGGCCAACCTGGCGCTGGCCGGGGTCAAGTTCGCCGCCGGAACCCTGGGCAACTCCGCCACCCTGGTTTCCGACGCCGTCCACTCCCTCTCCGATTTAATCACCGACGTGCTGGTGCTGCTGGGTGTGCGCTTCGCCGCTCGTCCCGCCGACGAGGAGCATCCCTGGGGTCACGGACGCATCGAAACCCTGGTGGGCTTCGTCATCGGTCTGCTGCTCATCGGCGCCGCGCTGCTGCTGGGTTGGCGCGGCCTGGAGGGCATCCGCTCACCCAAGGCCGTCGAGATCGGCTGGCTGCCAGCCGTCGCCGCCGCCCTCTCCCTGATCGTCAAGGAGGTGCTCTTCCGCTGGACCCGCGCCGTGGGTCGACGCACCGGCTCGACGGCCCTGCGGGCCAACGCATGGCATCACCGCAGCGACGCCCTCTCCAGCTTGGTGGCCCTGGTCGCCGTCACCGCCGCCCCCCTACTGCCCGAATGGACCTTCCTCGACCCCCTGGGCTCACTGCTGGTATCCCTGCTCGTTCTGACCGCCGGGGTGCGCATCACCCGGGACAGCGCCCGCGAACTTATCGACACCGGGGTCGAGCGCGAGCTGCGCGAGAAGCTGGCCAGCCACGTCGGCGACGTCGCCGGGGTCCACAGTGTAAAGCGCCTCTGCGCCCGCCACATGGGCTCCAACATCGCCGTGGACCTCACCGTCAACGTCGATCCGGAGATGAACGTCTTCGAGGCCCACCGGATCACCGAGCACATCGACGCTTGGTTGCGACGCAGCCAGCCCGGCCTGGGGCGGATAATGATCCACGTCGAGCCCGCCCGGGCCGACGGAGAGCTGAACGGCCGCCGCAATCGCGAGCTGCGAGAGCGGATCACCACCGCCGTCGACTGCGTCGAGGATGTGCTCAGGTTGCGCGGTCTGCGCCTCTACCGACGCTCCGACGGTGTGCTGGTCGAGTTGGAGCTGAGCCTCGAGGGCGGGTCGTCCCTGGAGGCCGCCCACGCCGTCGGCGAGGAGGTCCGGCGCCGGGTCCGCACCCTCAAGGGCGTGCGCGAGGTCATGATAAGCTTGCGGCCGCTGGTGGCAACGGATAACTGAGGCCGCGCGAGCACGCCTCAACTCAATGCAGCAATCGACCGGCGACCTTTGTAAAACGCACCTCCCACGATAACCATCCCCCACGCCCGGCGTTGGCACGTTTCTTGCAGCAGAGCGGGGGGTGTTTTGCTCGAATACAACGCCGGATTTCGCAAGAAACGTGCCAACGCCTCCCCGGCAGACGAGTCAACGGCGCCTGGCGAGGCGGGCGCGTTTTACAAAGGTCGGGGTGCTTAGGGTTGTTTTGGGAGCGGCCGGCTTGGGTGTGGGTCCCGTGACAACCGTAACTTGATTATCGCATTATGGATGGTGTACCCAGTTCGGATCAGGTTGTGATTGTAATTTGCTGATAATCGGCGTGTAATATGAGAAACCCTGTCACTGGTCAGCAGTTAAAGAGTGACGGCTACAAGGGGCGTGCTCGGTGGATAATCTACCGTGCATAGTAGCTTGTATATAGGGATTATCAATGGAAACCGAGCCGACGTTGAAGGGACACTGAGCGGCATTTAGAGTGGAAGTGCCGACAACCAGCTCACAAATGGCTCCAGATCGAGATGCCAAAAATTTTGGGATTATCACTCGCACAGGAACCGACTCGTTCAGCTAATAGACTTCATTCATTGCTTTATAGTTCACACTCGCCGCCACTCTCATCGCGTTGCTTGGTGGCGATATTCCTGGGCTTCCATTTAGTTCCGCTGGAAGCCGGAGGTTGTTGGTACCGCTCAGGATTAAACCAGGCTGTTGGTAAAGGACCTGCTGACGACGCTCCATTGCTAGCTCTAGCAGCTTCGAACGTTATCCGTCTTCGCTGGTTGACGTCCCGCTGCGGCTAATCTCCAAGCATCATTCTCGATGTGGCTTTCCTGAGTTGCCAATGCCTTGTTCATCTTCTGTGATGATCCCAAAAATTTTTCATATCTGCCGGCGTAGTTATTTAAAAACAAATAGCCTCCGTAAACTGTGCAGTCCGGGATGCGTGTCAGGAGTCGCGACTACCCGACTCGCTGCGTTATAATAGAAATGTCCGCTTAGAGAACATCTCTTTTTCTGCCGCCAGGTAATAGTGGGACAGTGGCGGCCCACACAGCTATGAGGCACATAATAACAAGCAATAAGGATGCATATACTGTTATCGGGATTCAAACGCGACGCTCCCTAACGGCGAGTACCTGCTCGGTGATGATCTTAAACTGCCCTTTTTAGCCCGAACACATTTGATGGTCCCTCGAATTCATAGCATCTGATAGTTTTTCGAGTCTTGACTCGAAATTCACCTTTGTACTGCAAACTTTAGTCATGTCATTTGGAATTACGTGTTATAAGCCAATCAGTTTGCTTAAAAGGGTTTTTGAAAAGACATATCAATGGACGACTTGAACAGTCGATAAAGAATAGTGAAGCGAGGAGTCCGAACGCCGGGGATCTGATTGTATCCGGTCTTCTTGGTCAGTGAGACTATTAAAGTGACCGCCCGTGGGCGGTCACATTATGTATACGCTCGGGTGTGGGAGCCGGTGGTTAGTTGTTCTCGGCCTTGATGGAGCCCCAACTTGTATCCACAACCGCGCCTTGGCCGGTGATCTCGAAGTAGCGGATGCTCTCGCTGAAGCGCTCCAGTTGCAGGGTGCTCTCGGTGGCCAGGACCTTCCAGTAGTAGATGCCCTCGTCACCGGTGCCGAAGACGTAGTTGAACTGGGTGCTGCCGCCGGTGGAGTAGATGTCGGGATCGTCGAAGTCCGAGCTGTCGTCGAAGTAGACGTTGTAGGTCAGGTTGCCCGTACCGTTGTACTCCGGGGTTTCCCAGGTGAACTGGACGTTGTCGCCGATCTCGTAGACTGCGCCGTTGTTCGGAGTCAGCAGGTCGAACTCGCCGATCTGGCTGCGCACATAGCCGGCGTCGACGAAGCGCAGGGCCAAGCCGTCGGCCAGTACGGGTTGATTGAAGGAGTACTGGGCGGCGCTGGTGCCGTTGTTGTTCTCCAGTCCGATGGTGGCCGAAGCGCCGTTGTCGCGCCAGGAGTCGCCGTAGACGTCCTTGTACTGGATGTCGATGGTGTTGGAGATGCTGCTCACTTCTGTCTCGTAGAAGATGATCTGAAACTCGAGGGCGTCGTGCTGGGAGCCGTAGAAGTACCAGGGCGACCAACTGATGACCAACTTGCGGTTGGGAGCGCTGCCATGCACGTCGGCGTAGACCTCACCGGTGGAATAACCGGCCAGGTTGTCCCACATCGCCGCCACCAGCAGGTTAGGCGCGCCGCCGTTGGGCAGGCTCTGGTTGATGGGCTCGTCGGCGCCGGTGGAGTTGAATGTCACGAAGCCGTTCGAGGAGATGTGGATGTTGGAGCCGGCGGCGAACTCCTGCCCGCAGAGGGTGAGGTCGAAGGGTATGGCGTAACTGGTGTAGTCGTCGTCGGCCTGGAAGCCCAGCGCGTTGGTGGTCGGCCACCAGTTGCTCGAGGGCGCCCAACCGCTGGTTTCGGTGGAATCCCACCAGTTGTAACCGGCTCCCTGGCCCTGGTCCAATCGCACCGGCTCGACCTGGATGAAGGGTCCGGCGTAGACCAGTTGCACGGCGAGTAACAGGATAACGAGTATTAAGGCAACTTTTCTCATCTCTCAACCTCCTGGAGTGCCATCGTGCCGATGGCTGCATGCAGAATGTCAATGGAATTAGTGAAGCATATTCAATTTAGTCCCAAATTCCAGTTATGTCAATGCTCCTTGTCATTTTACAACCCCGGCGAAAGTAAAAATGACACCTGGCAGCGGCGGAATGACCGCTCGGCTCTGCACAGTCGTCTTTGAGAGGCTTTGTCTACATCCGGTTTCGATTCCAGCATCACATCGTCGCCGGGTTCCCGATTGATTAAGCTCGGTAACAACTTGAGCGAAAGAATCAGCTATAGTCCAACGCTGTCTTTGGTCGTCGACGATATCGGGCATTTGGTAACAGGATCGGGCAAGCTCAAGTGTGAACAACAGTTTCGGCCATGGTTAAGCGGCATTGTTAAAACCTTGTAGTTGGTCTCCTGCCAGTCGATTTGATCAGGCAGGAGCCGTCCGTTATTGAACTGTTAGGAACCAACTCAGGTTGCGGTATCCGTAAAGCCGAAAGTTTGCTTCTCTATCGAGGCTGAATCAGGATAAATCTTTCTATTCGACTCGAAGAGGACTTGCATTATAGGACCATCATTGTAAAATAGCAAGTTTTTTATTTTTTAGCATATCGCAGTCTTCGTGGAAAGCACAAAGGTCTTTCAAGTACTGTTGATTATCCATCGCGAATCAGTTATTCGACGATTGGTTGGCTTATCTTGATTCTCGGGGAATAAGAAAAGGGGTTATCTCTCGCATCTGGACCGGTAAGAATAGCTAATAGAATGTCATATAGTGCTTTATAGCTCAAAAGACTGTCATTGCTCGGCGGTCGATATGTGGCGAACGACATTCACTGTACGTAGCACAACGGGAAGGCGTTCGGTTGTCGGACCGACCTGTCGGGTCGTAAGCAGCAAATAACGGATGACAAGCAATATGCCGGTTATTGACGGGTTTAGCCTTTGTTTCGGCTAGAGGCGTGATCGAGTTGACGGCGTGGCATGACAGATACCGATGACAACGTCCTCTGGTCAGCTTGCTGTCATTTGCGGTTGTTGGGCCGGTTGTTTGTGATAATCTCCAGGTAAACGCGCTATGCGGCGGGGCCGATTGCCGTCTTGCAAGTTCCCCCCGCGCCGGGTAGAATCGATCGCGACAATCGTCGACCCAAACACCACCGCAAGCGAGGTCCCATGTCCGAACTCCAGCGCATCCTGGTCACCGGCGCCCTGGGCCAGATCGGCTCCGAGCTCACCGTCGCCCTGCGCGAGGTCTACGGCGGCGAGAACGTCGTGGCCACCGACATCCGCGAATGCACCGACGCCGACATCGCCGAGTGCGGCCCCTTCGAGATTCTCGACATCCTCGACGCCGCCCGCCTGGCCGAGCTTGTCGAGCGCTACGCCGTCGACGCCGTGGTGCACATGGCCGCCATCCTCTCGGCCACCGGCGAGAAGAACCCGGACCTCTGCTGGAAGGTCAACATCGAGGGCAGCCTCAACGTGCTGCGCCTGGCCCGCGAGATGAACCTCCAGCGCGTGCTGATCCCCTCGTCCATCGCCGCCTTCGGACCAGAGACCCCGCGGGAGAATACGCCCCAGGAGACGGTGTTAAGACCCCGCACCATGTACGGCGTGACCAAGGTCGCCGGAGAACTGCTGGCCGACTATTACTGGAACAAGTGGAACGTTGACGTCCGCGGCCTGCGCTACCCGGGCATAATCTCTGCAAAAACCATGCCGGGTGGGGGCACCACCGATTACGCCGTCGAGATCTTCTACAAGGCCGTCTCCGAGGACAGCTACACCTGCTTCGTCAAGCCCGAGACCCGCCTGCCGATGATGTACATGCCCGACTGCCTAAAGGCCACCATCGACCTGCTGCGCGCCCCCGCCGACGGTCTCGAACACCACGGCGACTTCAACGTCGGCTCGATGTCCTTTACCGCCGACGAGCTCGCCGCCGCCATCCAGCGCCGCGTTCCCGGCTTCGAGGTTCGCTTCGAGCCCGATTACCGCCAGGCCATCGCCGACAGTTGGCCGTCCTCCGTCGACGACTCCGCCGCCCGACGCGAGTGGGGCTGGGAACCCGACTACGACCTGGAGTCGATGACCGACGACATGCTGAATAAGCTCAAGGCCCGCCACGTGGCGGGGAGGCTCCACCCGGAGTGCGGAGGGTAGATGACTTGTGATTCGTACTGGGCGAGGAGAGGGCGATCAGGTTCCTTATCCCGTCCGGGCGGTTCGCGGGACCGCTGATTAATTGATGGGTGCCGCAACCAAACAAGCAGACGGCGGGGTCGGAGACCCCGCCCTACAGAGCGAATCGAAAACCGATAGCGCGACAAGAGCCGGCCTGAGGGCCGGTCCTTTCTATTACTCAACTCGCTTTGGCGTCATGGAACGTGATCGGAACAAATCAGGCTAATTGAGAACGGCTTGCCTGGTTCTCGCCGCCCACGGGAAAGGCTCCGTTCGCACTCATTCAGTGGACTCTTATTGCTTGTCGTTGCCATACTTAGAGCCAGATATATCGCTGCTCTCCGGGTATATCAAGTGTGCTGTTATTGAGATGTGCGACGGAACACATCTTTGTTAGCCGCCACTTTATGGCTGCCGGCTCTTAACAAGGATATCAAACATATCACCATAATTATCAGCAGGTTACAATCATAGTCCGGTCCGTCCAGGGTCTATAATTCCTTAGGTGATTGCAGAGGCTCACAACAGCAATACCAAATTATTCCGTCAGCTCGTAGTTCTCACCGCTCCGGCGCAGCTCGCCGGAGCGTTCCATTTTGTCGAGGCGGCCGTCGACCATCTCCGGGGCCTTCTCGATGAAACCCTTGCCGAAGTCGATCATGGCGTGGAAGCGCGGTTTCCATTCCTCGATCAGGCCGCGCAGTCCCCGGCGCAGCTCGGTGGCGCTGCGGGCTTCGTCCTCGAGGGCGAAGCGCACATAGCGATCGGTGAGGTTCTCCAGCCAGCGTCCCATCCCCCGGGCCAGGAAGTGGGTCACTCCGCCGCCCTGGTCCTCCTCGGCGGCGCGCAGCTCGCCGATGAGCTCGATGGCGCTTTTGGTGATCATGAAGCCGATGATCAACGAGGCGGCGGCGTCGGCGTAGATCAGCCAGGGGGCGTCCCAGGCCCGGGCGAGCATCGAGAGCCCGATGCCCAGGCAGACCAGCAGCGAGGTCAGGAAGTGGTTGCGACTGTCGACGGCCTGACAGACCAGGGCGAAGTTGCCGTGGCGCATCCCGACGAAGTACTGGTACGCCGAGACGATGAGCATCAGCAGCCCCGCCGCCAGGGAGATGGCCAGGCTGAGCCAGGGCATCCCGATGGGTGCGGGGTCGGCGATCTTGCCCCAGGCGGCCCAGCCGACGCCGATCACGCTGGCGAACATCAGCACGATGATGAAGATCGAGGTCGTGCGTTGCTTGTTCCAACGGATGCCCAGCGCCACCAGCACCGAGGCCAAAGTGTCGCCGGTGTTGTCGATGCCGTCGGAGATCAGTCCGGCCGAGCCCGAGACGATGCCGAAGAACATCTTGATCACGCTCAGAATCGCGTGGATGACGATGGTCAGTCGGGCCACACCGCGGGGCGAGAGGACCTTCTCGACGAAGTAGGGCACGGCCTGGGAGACGTGATCTTCGAGCTCGCGACCGGCCGGTGTCAGGGCGTAGACGCCTTCGTCCGGCTCGAGGACGCCCTCCTCGACCATGCGGTCGAGGAAGCCGCGCAGCTCGGCGCCGTCGCGGCGGACCCGGCGCTCGCGGCCGTAGAGGATGCGGAGGCGCTGGTGGAACTCGTCGAGCTCGTCGGAAGAGAGGGGCTCCTTGCCCAGCTCGAGCAGCACGGGCATGAAGTGGTCCGGGATGCGGTTGATGGCCCGGTGCAGAGCGCGGTGGCTCTTCCAGTGCTCCAAGCGCTGCGTTTTGAAGGACGGCTTTTCGGCCAAGGTCTCCCCCTGGACTGACGGCTTGTTACGACCAAGTATACACAACCGGCTCCGGTTGCTCAGGGTCCTTTTCACCATTATAGCGGAGAAGAGAGTTGTCGCTCCGCCCAGTTTGTATTGATAATTGGCGGACGGTTTCGAGCGTCTGATCGAGCGGACCGCGGGAGCACTGATGGATAAAACCAACCACGGCGGCCGGCGGGGGGGAGTCGCAGCGGACCGCTCTACGGGGGCGCGCGATCCCGATTTCGATTCGAGGTGGTGTCGCGCCTCCGTTAGAAAGGGAAAACGAACCACCCGGCTGGTGATCCCCGGCGCTTGTTTCCAAAACTAAACTGCATCATGGAAAGTGTTCGGACCAAATCAGGCTGTTTAAGATCAACCTGCCGGGCTGTTATTGACTACCTGAAAAGCGCTTTCAGCAGCAAGCGTTCATTTAGCATATCCTTATTGCTTGTTGTTACGACACACAAGAGATAGTGGCAAGGAGGTAGTGGCAATCCGCTGTCAGGGCATATTATTGTCCGCTGATAACCAGGATGGCCAAGGATCGCTATGAATAGTCAAGGATCGCTAGGGATCGCCATGGATCGCCATGGATCGATAAAGATAAGACCTGTATTCGCCGCTATTTTTCATCTACCCGCCATGTGACAGGTATCCGATAATCATAACCTCTATAAACAACAGATTACAATCATAAACAGATCAGCATAGGGTATACGAACCTTACTATATTAACGCTTCGTCGCGTAACGCAGGGGCATCATGCCCAAATCAGGAGGGATTAGAGTCGGCCAAATGGGTGATGCGCGGTGGTGGGGTGCGTTCTCACATTA
>CAZOOP010000051.1:0-9925 GCA_964581465.1 uncultured bacterium | reverse complement strand
ACGCTTCGTCGCGTAGCGCAGGGGCATCATGCCCTGAATCAGGAGGGATTAGAGTCGGCCAAATGGGTGATGCGCGGTGGTGGGGTGCATTCTCACCTTAACGCTTCGTCGCGTAGCGCAGGGGCATCATGCCCTGAATCAGGAGGGATTAGAGTTGGCCAAATGGGTGATACGCGGGGGTGAGCTTAACTCCCACCCCTGCGCCTCCTCGCGTAGCGCAGGGGCATCATGCCCTTAAGGGGAGTTATTTCGAACCGCCCGGTGGGTGATACGCGGTGGTGGGGTGCATTCTCACCTTAACGCCTCCTCGCGTAGCGCAGGGGCATCATGCCCCCTGGACACACGGGGTGTGAAAACGGTATTATCTACAGGATTGCTGCCTTTTACCGTCCGACCCCGACGCTCGCTCGGCAATACCCTACCTGGCTCGTCGGAATTTCCCGCCGCTTCACCACACACCTTTGCCCGACGATGATCACCGACATCACACTCGGCCTCGACCTGGTCGACCTCGAGCGCTTCGCCGCCCGGCTCTCCCCGGAGCTTATCTCTGAGCTATTCAGTATCGCCGAGGCTGAGTATTGCGCGTCGAAGGCCAGACCCGCCCAACACTACGCCGCCCGCTTCGCCGCCAAGGAGGCCGTGATGAAGGCCTTGGGCGCCGGGCTCGAGCAGGGGGTGGGTTTTCTGGACATCGAGATACTGCGCGGGGAGGGCGGAGCGGTGCGCGTCGAGCTGCACGACGAGGCCGCTCGCCGCGCCGCCGAGCTGGGAATAACCGACTGGCGGATCACCCTCACCCACACGCCCGAGACCGCCGGCGCGACGGCGCTGGGGCTGATAAACACTTAACGGCTACGACAGGCTTTTGATAAACGACGGAGCATCGAAGGATACATTCGCGATAACGAAGGAGGAGCACCTTGACCGCTGACAAGAGCAACATCGGATCCTACGAACAACGCCGGAATGACTTCGACTGGGACATCGCCAAGAAGGAACTGGATTGGACCCCGGACAAGCCCCTAAACATCGGCGCCGTCTGCTCGGACGGGATCGTCGACAAAGGCTGGGGCGAGAAGAAGGCCCTCGTCTGGGAGGGCTTCGGCGGCAAGCGCAAGGAGTATTCCTTCAACGACCTGAAGGCCTACTCCAACGCCTTCGCCAAGTTCCTCGACGAGCAGGGCCTCGAGCCCGGCGACCGCATCTGTATCTTCATGGACAAGATCCCCAGCCTCTACTTCTCCTTCCTGGGGATTCTCAAGATGGGCGGCATCGCCCAGCCGCTCTTCTCCGCCTTCGGCGACGAGTCCCTCCACGTGCGCCTCGAGTCCGCCGAGACCAAGGCCATCCTGACCACGGTCAAGCACGTGCGCAAGGTGCGCAAGATCCTCGGCGACCTGCCCGCCCTGGAGAAGGTCATCGTCGTCGACGGCCCCGAGGCCAAGCTCAAGGAGGGCGAGATTTATTTCGACGTCGAGGCCGCCCCCCGCGTCGAGAACTACGACGTCTACGAGGCCGGCCCGGAGACCCCCTCTGTCCTCCACTACACCTCGGGCACCACGGGCCAGCCCAAAGGCGCTCAACACGCCCACAACTCGATCTGGGGCCAGTACATCACCACCAAATGGGTTCTCGACCTCAAGGACGACGATGTCTACTGGTGCACCGCCGACCCGGGCTGGGTCACCGGCACCAGCTACGGCATCATCGGCCCCTGGTCCCTCGGCGTCACCCAGTGCGTGCTGGATGAAGGCTTCGGCGCCGATCGCTGGTACAAGTTCATCCAGGACAACAAGGTTTCGGTCTGGTATTCGGCCCCCACCGCCATCCGCTCACTGATGCGCCACGGCGTCGAGGCAGTCAAGAAGTTCGACCTCTCCGCCCTGCGCCACCTGGCCAGCGTCGGCGAGCCCCTCAACGCCGAAGCCGTCGTCTGGAGCGAGGGCGCCTTCGGAAAACCCTTCCACGATACCTTCTGGCAGACCGAGACCGGCGCGATGATGATCGCCAACTACCCGGGCATGGGCATCAAGCCCGGCTCGATGGGCAAGCCCTTCCCCGGCATCGAGGCCACCGTGCTGGACCTCAAGACCCACGAGCCCGTCACCGAACCCGGCAAGGTCGGTCTGATTGCCTTCCGCCCCGGCTGGCCCTCCATGTTCCGCACCTACTGGAAGAAGCCCGACATCTACCGCTCGAAATTCGTCGGCGAGACCGAGGACAAGGAGCCCGACGAGCTGCGCAACGACAAGAGCCTCTGGTACGTCTCCGGCGACCGCGCCAGCATCGACAAGGACGGCTACTTCTGGTTCGTCGGCCGCGACGACGACGTCATCAACACCGGCGGACACCTGGTCGGACCCTTCGAAATCGAGTCCGCCCTGATCGAGCACGAGGCCGTCGCCGAGGCCGCCGCCGTCGGCAAGCCCGACGAGGTCAACATGGAAGTCGTCAAAGCCTTCGTCGCCCTCAACCCCGGCTACGAAGCCACCGGCGACCTCGAACTCAAGATCATGAATTTTATCCGGAAGAAGCTCTCGCCCCTGGCCATGCCCCAGGAGATCGAGTTCACCGACAAGCTGCCCAAGACCCGCTCCGGCAAGATCCTGCGGCGCTACCTGCGAGCGCTGGAGTGGGGCGAGGAGGTCGGCGACCTCTCCACCCTCGAGGACGACTGAGACGACGCCTGATGGGTCTGGACCGGCTAGATCGGCCTAGGTTGATCCGGGTTGAACAATCGCGATCAGCGTGAAGAACGAAACTGGCGGGTGGGAACACCCCGCCCGCCGGGGTACACCTCACACTTGACGAAGCAGCGAGAATGAGCTATATTACTCACGTACTTCCTCCCCACTGGATAAACTGCCGGCGCGAGTCGGTGGTCCCCGGTGGGGTTTTGTTTATTACAATCAGCTAAAGGAACAAGTGATGAAAATTTTTACTATTAAGGACAATCAGCTCCAACCTTTCCAACGTCGGGACTACAAACGGGAGATGACCGAAGAGGATCTCGAACTGCTGATCGAAAACAGCGCTGAGTCCTTTTTCGACGACCTCGGCGTATTGATCATCGGCCGCCAGGTCACCACCAACCTCAACGGCTATATCGACCTGCTGGGCCTGGATCGACACGGCAATACCGTGGTCATCGAGCTCAAGCGGGACGTCACTCCGCGGGAAGTGATTTCACAGATCCTGGAATACGCTTCATCAATCGAGCCGTTGAGTTACAAGGAACTCGATAGCATCTACAAGGATTATAGCGGTGGAGAGGGTGCGTTACAGGATTATCACCGTGAGTTCTTTAACCTCTGCGGCGATGAAGTCGTCGCATTCAATAAAGAAACCCATCTCTACATTATCGCCCAGTCAATTAGCTCCCGGATAAAACAGGTGACGGAGTATCTGCGGGATAAGGGCGTCAACATCTCCTGCATCGATTTCGACTACTTCATCTCCGACAACGGCGAGTACCTGTTTACCACGGAGACCGTTATCGGCGGCGAGCCGGTCTCGAACACCCCTATTAAATCCGCCGCAGGCCGTAAAACCAATCGCGACGAGTTTATGCAAACCCTGGATGAATACGCCCGTGAGCTGTTTGTGGCGATCTTTGGTTTCGGTGACAGCAATAATCTCGTCTATCATTGGGGCACTCGGGGATTTACACTCAACATCAAACTTGATGGTATTGGTGATATTCCATTACTCAAAGCTATTCCACCGAAGGGCGATGTGCGACAGTACATCTATACGGCCTTCGAGGTTCTTCGGCGCAAGCTGGATAGTCACGAGAAGATCATCGAGCTATTCCGGGAGAAGTTATCCGCCTTGAAGGTGTTTGGAGATCATGGCTGGAATATGAGTTGGTCAATTGCGGAACAACCCGACACCGATACGATACAAGCATATCTGGGTTTACTTGAGGAAATGTTGTTTTACATCAGGGAAAGCCATTCCTGAGTAGGTAGGCGGTACAAAGTGTTGTTTAGCTTGTGTTAGACGATCTGCCCCGGTTGGTTTTTGTTAGTTCTTTGGAAAAAAAGTATCCAAGAAGCCCGCATACCCACCGGCTATAACTTCTCCTTGACGAAACAGTGAAAATGAGCTATATTACTCACGTACTTCCTCCCCACTGGATAAACTGTCGGCGCGAGTCGGTGGTCCCCGGTGGGGTTTTGTTTTATGCCTAAGGAACCATCAATTAAAAGGACCGGCGTTTTCTTCGATGGACAGAACCTTTACCATGCCTCGAAAAAGGCATACGGATATACTTATCCCAATTATGACCCAATATGTTTAGCGCATACATTATGCAGAATGAGCGGATGGCTTGTTAAAACAATCAGTTTTTATACAGGTATACCGTCATTTAAAAGAGATTCATATTGGAATCGCTTTTGGAGCAAGAAGCTAGGCATGCTTGGTAAAAAAGGGGCAAATATATACTCTAGACAGTTACGTTATAATAAAATAGCGATACAATTAGAAAGCGGGATTACAAATTATGTTTATCATGGTGAAGAAAAAGGCATCGATGTGCGATTGGCCATTGACGCAGTTAGAATGGCCAGAAGAAATGAGTATGATGTATGCCTGTTGTTCAGCCAGGATCAGGACTTATCAGAAGTAGCCGATGAGATTCGCAGTATCTCAATTGAGCAAAACCGTTGGATCAAGGTTGCCAGCGCATTCCCCTTAAGCAGCTCATCGACAAACAGGAGGGGTATCAACAACACCGACTGGATTCCTTTTGAGAAGTCTTTATACGATACCTGCATCGATCCCCTTGATTATCGACCAAGAAGCTGACCAAGCACCGAAAGGACCCCCATGCCCGACGACAAAGAGATGCGCGAAGCCGTCCTCGAGTACGTCATCGACGAGTACGTGGAGGACGAAGACGAAGAAGTCACCTACGACAGCCCGCTGATCTCCTCGGGCCTCGTCGACAGCTTCTCCATGGTTTCCTTGAAGGTCTTCCTGGAGAAGAAGTACGACATCAAGCTGCCCGACGAGGAGGCCACCCCGGAGGCCTTCGACAACGTCAACTCGATTGTCGAGCTGGTCAAGAAATTCTTGTAAAGTAAGACGACGGCTGTCTTGACGAAGGCAGCCGTATCGGACTCATCTGTCTTATAGGTAAAACCTAGGTTTATACCCACGCGGTAGCGAAGGAGGCAACATGGTCTATTCCGACCAGACCCGGACGTTGTTCGCCGGCGAGATCGAGGCGATCAAGGAGAAGGGAACGTACAAGGAGAAGCGTTTCATCTGCTCGCCCCAGGACGCGGAGATCACTGTCGAGTACCCGGAAGGGGCCGATCAGGAGAAAGTGCTCAACTTCTGCGCGAATAATTACCTGGGGCTGGCCAGCCATCCCGAGGTGGTCGCGGCGGCGCACAAGGGTTTGGACGAGCGCGGCTTCGGCATGAGCTCGGTGCGCTTCATCTGCGGCACCCAGGACATCCACCGCAAGCTGCAAGACCAGTTGACGGAGTTCCTGGGCACGGAGGACACGTTGCTGTTCCCCTCGTGCATGGACGCCAACGCCGGTGTTTTCGAGGCCGTCCTGGGTTCGCAGGATGTGATCATCGCCGACCGGCTGATCCACGCCTCGCTGGTCGACGGCATCCGGCTGTGCAGCGCCGAGTACGACACGTTCAAGCACATGAACATGAAGCACCTGCGCAAGAAGCTGGAGCTTCACCAGGACAAGCGCACCCGGCTGGTGGTCACCGACGGCGTTTTCTCGATGGACGGCGACCTCTTCCCGCTCGATGAGGCCGTGGCGCTCTGCGAGGAGTACGACGCGATGATCCTGGTCGACGACTCCCACGCCTCGGGTTTCATTGGCAAGACGGGCCGGGGGACGCCGGAGCATTTCGACGTGCTGGGTCGCGTCGATTTGATTACTACAACTTTAGGCAAGGCGCTGGGCGGCGCTTCGGGCGGCTGCGTCTCGGGCCGCCGGGAGCTGATCGAACTCTGCCGGCAGAAGGCCCGTCCGTACCTGTTCAGTAACTCGATGGCCCCGGTGATCGTCTCGGCCAGCATCCGGGTGATGGAGATGGTCATGGCGAGCCCGGAGCGGCGCGACAAGCTGATGTGGAACACCGAATACTTCCGCAAGGGCCTCGAGGAGAAGGGGCTCAACATTCGCCCCGGCGAGACGCCCATCGTGCCGGTGATGCTCTACAACGCCAAGTTGGCCAACGACATGGCGCGGGACATGTACGCCGAGGGCATCTACGTCATCGGCTTCAGCTTCCCCGTGGTGCCCAACGGCCAGGCGCGTATCCGCACGCAGCTCTCGGCCGCACACGAGAAGGAGCACCTCGACAAGTGCGTCGAGGCCTTCGCCAAGGTCGGCGACAAGTACGGCATCCTGGGCCTGGACAAAAAGGGCATCATCGACAAGTACGGGATGTAGAGGAAGCCGTTCGAACGCGGCGGGGGCACGAGCCCCCGCCCTTACTTTTTATGGTCTGCCAAACCGTCGTCTTTTGTCGTGATACTCACCCCGACTTCATCCCGCCGTTCAATCCGGGATGTCGTAGCGCTTGATCTTCTCGCGCAGGGTCTTGCGGTCGATGCCCAGCACGGCGGCGGCCCGGGTCTTGTTGCCGCCCCGGGCCTCGAGGACGCGCTGGATGTGCTCGGCCTCGACCTCGGCCAGGGAGCGCTCGACGCCCCGGGCGGCGTTGACGCAGTAGCGCAGATGCTCGGGCAGGTCCCCGGCGTCGATGACGGCTCGATCGTCCTTGCGTCGGGGCTCGCTCATCACCATCAGGCGTTGGATCAGGTTCTCCAGCTCGCGGACGTTGCCCGGCCAGGAGTAGCCCAGCAGCACTTCGAGGGCCCGGTCGGTGAACAGGGGCAGGGGGCGGTCGAACTCGCCGGCGTAGCGGCGGGCGAAGTGGCGCGCCAGCAGCAACACGTCGTTGCCCCGCTTGCGCAGCGGCGGCAGCTCCAGGGCGATCACGTTGAGGCGGTAGAAGAGGTCCTCGCGGAACTGGCCGCGCTCGACCAGGCGGCGCAGGTTCGTGTTGGTGGCGGCCAACACCCGGATATCGACGGGGCGTCCCCGGCTCTGGCCCACCATGGCCACCTCGCGCTCCTGGAGCACGCGCAGCAGCTTGACCTGCATGGCCGGGCTGGTCTCCGAGATCTCGTCGAGGAAGATGGTTCCGCCTTCGGCGGTCTGGAAGAAGCCGGCCCGGGTCTCGGCGGCTCCGGTGAAGGCGCCTTTGACGTAGCCGAAGAGCTCGCTCTCCAGCAGGCCCTCGGGTATGCCGCCGCAGTTGACCGGCACGAAGGCTGCCTTGGCCCGCGGCGAGTTGTAGTGGACGGCCCGGGCGACCAACTCCTTGCCCGTGCCCGATTCCCCGGTGATCAGCACGGTGGCCTTGGTGGCGGCGGCCTTATCGATGACCCGGAAGACCTCCCGCATGGCCTCGCTCTCGCCCAGGATGCCGAAGCGTCCGGCACCCTCTCCGCCGCGCTCCAGGCTGCGGCGCAGGCGCAGCTTCTCCAAAACCCGATCCACGGCGGCGAAGAGCTCCTCGTCGGTGAAGGGCTTGGCCAGGTACTCCTCGGCCCCGGTCTTGACGGCCTCGACGGCGCCCTCGACGGTTGCGTAGCCGGTGATCATCATCACCTCGGTCCCCGGCAGGTTCTCGCGGATGTGGCGCACCAGATCCATCCCCGAGGCGCCGGGCATCCGCAGGTCTGTAATCACCAGATCGACGTCGGTCTGGTTGAGCAGGGCCACGGCCTCGGCGGCGGACTCGGCCCCGTGGGTGGTGAAGCCCCGGGCGCTCAGGGTGCGTTTGAGCAGCAGCCGGGTCTCCGGCGAGTCATCGACGATCAGGATGGTCTCGTTGTTCCGGCTCACTTGTCGGCCTCCAGTGATGACGGAGCACGCTCGGCGGTGTTGCGCCGGGGCAGGGTGATAGTGAAAGTGGAGCCCCGTTCCGGGGCGGAATCGACCTCGATGGCGCCACCGTGGGCGGTGACGATGCCGTAGACCACGGGCAGACCCAGGCCGGTGCCCTCGCCGATATCCTTGGTGGTGAAGAAGGGTAGGAAGATCTTCTCGCGGACTTCGTCGACCATTCCAATGCCCTCGTCGGCGACGGACAACTGAACGCCCTCGCCGATCGCCCGTGTCGAGATCGTCAGGAGACCGCCGCCGGGCATGGCCTGGACGGCGTTGACGACGAGGTTGACCAGCACCTGGTGCAACTGGGCCGGATCGGCGGTGATCTCGGGCAGCTCCGGGTCCAACTCGCGCACCAGCTCGATACCCTGGCGTCGGCAGCGCGACTCGAGGAAGTACAGACCCTCCTCGATGGTCTGGTTGAGGTCGACGGGGCGGCTCTGCGAGGGCATTTGGCGGCTGAAGAAGAGCAGCTTCTTGACGATCTCCCGGGCGTGGAGGGTGCTCTTGACGATCAGCTCCAGGTCCTCGCCGGCCTCGGTGGGCAGCTCCGGGTGCTTCTGCGAAAGCTGAGCGAAGCCCAGAATCGAGGTCAGTGGTTCGTTGAGCTCGTGGGCTACCCCGGCGGCGAGCTGGCCGATGGTGGCCAGACGGTCGGCGTGGCGCAACTGCTCCTGCAGTCGCCGTTTCTCCTCCTCGGTGCGGCGGCGCTCCAGGATCAGCGAGAGCTGCTGGGCCACCCCGTCGATCAAACTGCGCTCCTCCTCCAGGAACAGCGCCGCCTCAAGGTACTGCTCGCCCCCGGCGTAGGTCACCTCGATGAAGCCCCGCTCGCGGCCCTCGACGGTTATCGCGGCACGCAGCCCGGCGCCGCCCTCGCGATAATCACGGCTGTGATAGCTTCGCTCGTCGAGGACCAGGCGCGCCGAGGCCAGCTCCGGGTACTGCCAGGCCGGGGGCAGCAGCTCGACCACGCCCCGGAGCAGCTCGTCGGTGGGGATGCCCGGGCGCTGGACCAGCTTGGCGATGCCGTAGAGGCAGGTCAGCTCCTTCATGCGCTCGCGCAGAGCGTGCTGGGCTCGGCGGTCGGTCACGGCCACGCCCAGGGTCTCGGCCAGCCCCTCGTAGAACTCGAGCTCCCGGGGAGAGAGGAAGCCAGCCCGTTCGCTCTTCAGGGTCAGCAAGCCGGTGTCCCGGCCGTTGAGGTGGAAGGGGATCAGCAGAGCGGAGGCGGCCCCGCCGCAGATATCTTTCAACTCTGTTGGACTCAGCTCGTCTCTCAAAGGCGGACAAGACGCCGAGCCGCGGCTGTCGGCGATCCAGAGGCTGCCGCCCCGGGTGATGTTCGAGCCGTCTCGGGAGAATTCACCGCTGATCAAGGCGGCGCAGAGCTCCTCGACCGGCCCGCCGCCCTCCTCGCAGGGCAGGTTCAGCTCGGGATGAACCGGCACCCGCTCCAGGGTGCGGCAGCGGCGACCGGCGTCTTCTTGGCCGCTCTGCCAGATGTAGCGCAGCTCGCCGTCGGTCATCCGCAGCTCCAGGGCGTCGGCGCCGGAGAAGTCGAGAATCATCCCCGAGACCGCGCGCAGGAAGTCGGCCCGCGGCGTGCCCCGGTTGGCGTAGCGCAGGATGCGCCGCGAGAGCGAGCAGAAGTCGACGGCCAGCTTGACCGCCGTCTCGCGGATGCTCTCCAGATCTCCCGGTGTGCGCTTGACCATGGACTCTCCTCATAGGTCGCCCGGTTTCCGTGGCGACCGGAGGAGATTGTAACGCCGATTCCCGGGAGATGTAAAGCAAAATCGGGGCGATACTCCCCGCTTCGTGCGCCCGGTAACGATTATCAGCTATGGCTAATCCCCATGCTCGGTTGCTTCAATCCCGGGTGCGCTACATCTGTAAATAATGAGCGTAAAAAAGGGGATCACCACAGAAGATGAACATCAGCTATTGCAGTTGGGTATTTATATCGGCGTGAGCAAG
>CAZOOP010000050.1:0-21157 GCA_964581465.1 uncultured bacterium | reverse complement strand
CTTTCGCCGCGGCTGCCGCCGGAACGCTCAGCCAGAATAAGCGAGCTATCTCTTTTCGCTTCGCTTTAGACAGCTTCGTATATCTTGGCCGGTGGGTATATTTTCTGCCGTATCTCTTGTATTTACATCTGTAATCGGCCAACTATAGTGCGCCCTATGGTTACATTATGGGCAACAAATGTGCCGGTCGGTTGCTTGTTTTCCGCCACTTTATGGCCCCCTTTATAGTGACAGAGCAGCACAGCCCAACCCGTATGTTAACAGCGCGTTACATACATGAATCGGTCCGAACACGGTATACGATCCCCAGTTTTTAGCTGGACGCCAGAAATTACTGTTACGAAGCAATCCAGTGCATCTATTACGGCGCATTGCGCGAGGCTTCAACAACGACACAATGTCTCACAACCGCTGAGCCGGTCGAGCTCTATTGTAGATAAGCATCTCATCGCTGACCCCTTCACGACTCCAGCGAAAACCAATCGAGGAATGCCACGCCGGACAGGGGGCCGTCAAACAGGCAAAGCGACCGCCCGCCGAGACCCCGGCGGCGGCAACCGGCTAAACCGCCCCGTTCTGTTCATGATGGGCGGGCGTTGGCACATTTCTTGCGGAATCCCTCGCAGCCCGCCACCAGGCCGCAACCCGCCCTGCTGCAAGAAATGTGCCAACGCCGGGCGAGGATGTGGGCTAAGGTGCTAACGGCCGCCGGGGTCTCGGCGGTTTTTGGCATGGCCTCGCAAACGATCCTGAATCCATAATCTGCAAATCGAAACGCCTTTTCAGGTAAAAGTGGCTGGTACGCGGTTCTGTCGAACAGGGCTGCGGTTCGCGCTCTATTATCCACCATTATTTGTTTTGGCATCACACACGATCTCGGATCAGCTCATTCCAACTCGAAACTCCATTCCCCTTCGAAACAGCGGCTGATACTAGGTTAAGCTGATTCAAGTTAAGCCTGCAACCGTATCACCACGGTGTTCATTATATGTGCTTGTTATTAGGCTACTTTTAGTCGTGGCATCGTCATCAAGGCCAACGGCGTCAAGCAGCTATCATGCGTGTAGTGAAGTCGTTACGGGCATATCTGGCATGTGGAAATCCATGTACCTGCCATAAGCATCTCGTTCCATGTGCACTCCTGATTATAAGCTAAGTGCTTTGCTCTAAATGGTATCCCGTACTGCTGTAGTCCATCACCGCAAAGTGATACCTTGGTCTTACTGGAATATCAATAGGTGGCTTAGGGTAGAACTGGCCCCTTAGGAGCTGATAACGTCGAACAGTTGATGAATGAGCACCGAGACGTCAAAAGGTGCATCCGAGGGTTGTGAAAACCCATATATACGACACAACCAGCTCAATCGACGTGCACACCCGATTACCTTCTAACCACCTTTATTTGAATGTATTACAAGACAATTCAAATCCGTTACCACTAAGTGATCACCTCGGCATTTACCTAATCGGTTGCGATTTGGTGATGTTTTCCGCGCAAAAGCGTAGATGTAGATGAAGAAGTAGATGATCGATCGTCCCGCCTTGTCGCCGGACCTTGCTTGGTCTATAATCAGTTCCATTGGAATCCCCCGCTCCACGGAGCCCCACCGGAGGTTGCCGCGATGCAAACGCGTTACCCCCGCAGCATACTCTTAGTCCTCGCCCTCGTTCTACTGATCTCCGTCGCCGGTTGTCGACCCGACGACGATGACGGGGACGAGATCATCGAGGACACGGTCATCGAGGGCGAGATCATCACCGACGCCGACACGGTCGAGGAGGGTGAGTTGGTGACCTTCACCGTCCCCGACGACACCGAGACCGACACGGCCGGGGCCATCGCCAACGCCGACGGCTTCCGCATCCAGTTGCTGGCCTCGACCAACGAGAGCCGCGCCCGGGAGCTGGCCTCCGAGGCGCAGACAATCCTCGGTGTGCCGGTCTACGTCGAGTACCTGGACGGCTACTGGAAGGTCCGCGCTGGCGACTGCGCCACCCGGGCCGAGGCCGAGACCCTGCGCAACCAGGCCCGCGGCGCCGGCTACGCTGATTGCTGGATCGCCGCCACCCGCATCGTACAGTAGGTCCATGAGCTTCGTCATCTTCGAAGACAGCGCCCACCGCGGCTTCGCGCCGCTGGTCGATTTCCGTCCCCTTTGGCGGCTCAAGCTGGGCTACGGCGAGCTGGCCGACCGTCTGGCGGCGGCCTTCGGCGATGCCCTCTGGTGGCCCCGAGAGGATCTGCGGCCACTGGTGACCGACGGCCTCTACCCCGCGGGAGCAACCGACGGCGAGACGGTTTTCGTCAACGCCGCTCTGCGGAATCCGGCGGAGGCGGCCGAGCGAATAGTGTCGGAGCGGGACGCCGGAGGCGAGTTCGTCGAGAGCCCCCACGGCCCGCGTCTGGTCTGGTTCCGACCTTCGGCGGGGCTGGACATGACCGGGTTTGAACTCACTCGCGACGGCTATACTGAAAAACTGGCGCCGGAGCTGCCCGCTTTGGCGCGGAGCCCCCGTTCCGACGTTCTGTTCAATTACCCCTGGGAGCTGATCGCCGTCAACGCCGACGAGCTCCGCTCCGGCTACGCCGACTACACCGCCAGTCGTCAGCGAGGTGAGCACGTCGCGACCGTCCTGGGCGACCCCGCTCTGGTCTTTGTCGAGGAGAACGCCGTAGTGGAACCCGGGGTGATCCTCGACGCAGCCGAAGGCCCCATGGTCGTCGCGGCCGGAGCCCGGGTCAAGGCCCCCAGCCGTCTGGAAGGTCCCTGCTTCATCGGCGCAAAGACCATCGTCGACGCGGCGCTGATCCGCCCGGGCGCCAGCGTCGGCCGCAACTGCCGCCTGGCCGGCGAGATCGAGGAGAGTCTGCTCTCCGACCACGTCAACAAACACCACTACGGCTTCCTCGGCCACGCCTACCTGGGCGAATGGGTCAACCTGGGCGCCGGGACCACCAACTCCGATCTCAAGAACAACTACGGCGCAGTGCGCGTCCACACGCCGCGGGGCCGGGTCGACTCGGGCAGCCTCAAGGTGGGCTGCTTCATCGGCGACCACGCCAAGACCGGCATCGGCACGCTGATCGGCACCGGAGCCTGCCTGGGCGCCTTCTGCAATGTCTTCGACCACCCCGTGCTCTCCGGTTGGCTGCCGCCCTTCAGTTGGGCCAGCCGCGAGGGTGTAACCGTTCACCGCCTGGAGAAGGCTCTGGAGACCGCCCGTCGGGCGATGGCCCGGCGCGGCGTCGAGTTGGATGACGCCCTGGCCGCCCTGATCACCGACCTCTATCACCGCCATGCCCCATCGTCTTGAGCTTCCCCTGTTGACGGCCGTTCTGCTGCTGACGTCCTGCGGCGAAACTCCGCCGCCGATCCAGAACACCTCCGTGGTCGACTCCCGGGAGCGCTGGGACGAGGTTCGGGAGCGTGCCGAGGAGCTGCTGCCCGGCGCCCGACTCTACGAGGTGCTGGGGATGGACTCCGGCGGAGAGTTCGGCGACGGCCTCTGCGGCAATTGGATCTACAGCTTCCACTCCCCGAACACCGGGGAGCTGCTTCGCGTCTACCTGAGCCCCAGCGGCCTGGTCGAGGCCCCCTTCCCCCCGGAGAAGCTGCTGCCCGGCCAGGGTCCGCCGACCTGGCCCGCCGAACCCGGGCTGGGCAGCCGCACCGCCGCCGAGGTAGCCCTGCGTGAAGAGAACGAAGAGCTCAACGCGGCCAACGGGGTCCGGCTGGAGAGCTACCGATTGACGACCCGACCCGGCGACGCTGGACGGCGGCTGGTCTGGGAGGTGACGCTGTACATCGACTCCCCGCTTCTCGACGAGGGGGAGGCTATCGAAGACCCCCGGGGGCGGATCCTGCGCCGCGTCGTCGACGCCGTCAGCGGCGAGCCGCTGGAATGACGGCGGACCACCACACCGTATCGGATCACTTACCACGAGCCTGCCCCCCCATCCCGCCGTCGAGACTCAGCCGCCCCGGAGCCCGGGACTGTTTTCATTAAGCGATTATTCGGGAGGAAACATCGGCGAGGAACCCCGACAGCCCGAAGCCAGCGAACCGACGGCGGCCCGCGCCCTGGCGGCGGGGCTGATCGGCGGCGGGGCCAGCCTGCTGGCCCAGTTTTTGGTGCGCGGGGTTTTCGACCTGGGACCGGGCATCGGCGACCTCTACCCCGGCCTGGCCGGAGGACTGGGCTTCTGGGACGCCGTGATCTACGGCCTGTTCTTTCTCATCGAGGCCGTGGCGGCGGCCTACGTCTACGGCCTGCTGGCCCGCAAACTGCCCCGCCGGGTCTGGCTCAAGGGGCTGATCTACGGCGGGCTGCTCTGGGCCGCGGTCAACCTGCTGCCCCTGCTCGGCCTGACCGCCTTCCTGGAGGACCAGCCCTTCCCCCGCCTGGCCCACTGGTCGCTGACCTGGCTGGTGTTCATCCTCGTGCAGACCCTGACCACCGCCGCCGTGTACCACAGCGGCCGGTCCAAACGGCGGAGGCGGCGATGAGCGACCCCGTCCGCAGGCGCGCCGAACTCGTCGAGACACTGCGCCGGGCCAACCACGCCTACTACGTCCTCAACGAGCCCGAGCTGACCGACGCCCGTTACGACGAGCTGTTGCGCGAGCTGCAGGAGATCGAGTCCGAGCACCCCGAGCTGATCACCCCGGACTCGCCCACGCAGCGCGTCGGCGCCGAACCCAGCGACGTCTTCTCCAACGTCGAGCATCGCGAGCCCATGCTCTCCCTGGCCAACGTGCTGGAGGAGAACGAGTTCGCGGACTGGCTGCGGCGGGTGCGCGAGGGGCTGGACGGCGAGCTGCCGGAGCTGGTCTGCGAACCAAAGATCGACGGCCTGGCCCTGGAGCTGGTCTACGAAGACGGACTGCTGGTCCAGGCCTCGACCCGGGGCGACGGCCGTCGCGGCGAGGGTGTGCTGTCCAACGTGCGCACCATCCGGGCGATCCCGTTGCGGCTGCGCGTCCCCGAGGGCGAAAACCCGCCATCCCTGGCGGTAATCACCGGCGAGGTCTTCATCAGCGTCGCCGACTTCATCGCCCTCAACAAAGAGCGCGCCGCCGAGGGTGAAAAGGAGTTCAAGAATCCCCGCAACGCGGCGGCGGGCAGCCTGCGCCAGCTCGATCCCTCCGTGACGGCGAGGCGGCCGCTGCGCTTTCTGGCCTACAATCTGGCCCGGGCGGCCGAGCACGGGCTGACCAGCCATGCGGACTGCTTCGCGCGCCTACGGAGCTGGGGTCTGCCGGTCAACCACCCCGTGCGGCGCACCCGGCAACCCGCCGAGGTGCGCGATTACTACGAGGAGTTGCTGACCCGTCGCGCCGAGCTGGAGCACGAGACCGACGGCGTGGTGGTCAAGGTTGACGATCTGGCCCTGCGTGAGCGCCTGGGCGCGGTCTCCCGCAGTCCGCGCTGGGCCGTGGCCTGGAAATACCCGCCCCGACGCGCCGTCACCCGGCTCAGGGACATCGAGGTCTCGGTGGGCCGCACCGGGGTGCTGACCCCGGTGGCGGTGCTCGAGCCGGTGACCGTGGGCGGAGTGACCGTCTCTTCGGCCAGCCTGCACAACGCCGACGAGGTCGAGCGGCTGGGCGTGCTCATCGGCGACCGGGTGGAGATTCAGCGCGCCGGCGACGTGATCCCCGAGGTGGTCCGCCCCCTGGTCGATGAGCGCGATGGTGACGAGCGGCCCTTCACGATGCCCGCGAACTGTCCGGCCTGCGGCCGTCCCGCCGTGCGCCTGCCCGACGAGGTCGCCTGGCGCTGCGTCAACTCCGACTGCCCGGCCCAGGTGCGCTCGCGCATCTTCCACTTCGCTTCGCGCCCGGGACTGGACATCGAAGGCCTGGGACCCAAGGTGATCGACAAACTCCTCGAGGCCGGGCTGATCGAGGACATCGCGGACCTCTTCGAACTGACCCCGGAGCAGCTCGAACCCCTCGAAGGCTTCGCCGAGAAGTCGGCGGAGAACCTGGTCGCAGCTATCAACGCGGCCCGCGATGTCGAACTGCCCAACCTGATCTACGCCCTGGGCGTCCCCAACGTCGGCTCGACGACGGCCCGGCTGCTGGCGCGGCGCTTCGGCTCCCTGGACGCCCTGATGACTACCGGCGAGGATCAACTCACCGCCGTCGAGGGGGTCGGCCCGACGATGGCCGCCGCCGTGATCGACTTCTTCGCCGCCGAGGGCAATCAACCCCTCCTCGAACGCCTGAAGGCCGCGGGGATCAACCCGACGCTGGAGGTCGAGGAAAACGCCTCCGCCGGACCCCTGGCCGGGCTGACCATCGTCTTTACCGGCAAGCTCTCCAGGCCCCGGGGTGACTACGAAGAGGTTGCCCGCGACGCCGGCGCCGACACCGCCTCTGCGGTCTCGGGCAACACCGATCTGGTCGTCGCCGGTCCCGGCGCCGGCAAGAAGCTCGACAAGGCCCGGGAGCTGGACGTCGAGGTCATCGACGAGGACGAGTTCAACCGCCGCCGGGGAGGTGAATGATGAAGCCGTCGAGCCTGGCACTGCGACTGGCCGTACCCCTGGTCTGCCTGCTGCTCTCCTCGGGCGTCCCCGCCGACGACGAGGGCGAGGTGCTGGTGCTGGCCCTGACCTCGGCCACCCGGGGCCGTCTGGCCACCTGCGGGTGACCCTCCCTGCAACTCGGCGGACTGGCGGAGAGAGCCGGCGTCATCGACAGCCTGCGCGAGGATCACCCGGACCTGTTGGTCCTGGACACCGGCGACATCTTCGGCGTCGACGACCGGGCCGACCGCGCCGCCTGCGTGCTGGACTGCTACACCCTGCTCGGTTGCGACGCCCTCGCCCTCGGCGACCAGGACCTTTTGAGGGGGGAGTTCACTCCTTCGCAGCTAACCGAGCGACTACCCTTCCTCTGCGCCAACCTCGAACCCACCGAGGTTGATCACCCCGCCATTCCCGGCACACTTATCCTCGAGCGCTCCGGCGCACGGATCGGCCTGACCGCGGTTATCAACGAAGACATCTGGGACCTCGACGAGCTGCTCTTCGAAACGGGCTACCGGGTCACTCCCTGGCGCGAAGCCCTGGACGCCGCGCTGACCGAGCTCGAGGCCGCCGACTGCACCGTGACGATCCTGCTCTCCCACCTGGGAGTCGCCGACGAAGTCGCCGCCGCCGGGGAGTTCGCCGAGCGCCTCGACCTGATCGTCGGCGGCCACGCCGGACTGTTTCAGCACGAGGCCGAGACCGGCGAGGGCGCGCCCATCGTCTGGCCCGGGAGGCTCGGGCGTTATCTGGGCGTGGCCCGGATCAGCCTGGAACCCGACGACCACGGCGCCCTGCTCTCCTACGAGGCCCTGCCCATCGACAACCGCTGGGAGCGCGAACCCGTCATCGTCGAGCGCCTGCGACGCTACGAGACCGAGCGCTACGATCACTGGCTGGAAAACTACTACACCCCGACCAGCGAGCCGCTCTACCACGGTCCCGCCGATTGCGGCGCTTGCCACACCGCCGAGCTCGAGCAGTGGCGCGGCACCGACCACGCCCACGCCTTCGCCACCCTGGTAGAAAACGGCGACGAACGCAACCTCGAATGCGTGCGCTGCCACACCACCGGCTTCGGCCGACCCGGGGGCTTCGGTGACGCCAAATTGACCCCGCAGCTCACCAACGTCGGCTGCCAGAGCTGCCACGAGACCAGTCGCGAGCACCCCTACGACTCCGCCGATGTCCCCGCAGTCACTCCGAACGACTGCCTGCGCTGCCACAAGCCCGACCGCGACGACGACTTCGACTACACCCGCGATTACGAGCTCGTCTTCCACTGACCAGGCACCGGACTGCGGCGGGACCGCGGCGCCGTTTAACGGCTCGCCCGCCGTCGGGCCGGTTTGGGCACGCTTCTTGCGGAGATCCGCGTGGGCTTCGGCGGGAAACGCGGCCCGCTCTGCTGCAAGAAGCGTGCCCAAACCGGCCCGGCGATAAGCGCACATTTCACCCTCCCGGCGCCGGGGTCCCGCCGCCCCGCCCCCCGTCAAAGAGGCCGACCATGCGAGGTCTGCTCCCCATAGTCTTGACGCTGATCGCGCTCCTGGCACCGGCGGTCGTCGACGGCGCCGAGATCGCCCCGGCCCTTCAGCGAGCCTTGGACACCGGATGGATCGAGGCCGACGGCCTGCTGCCCGTAATCATCGTCCCCGAGGTCGAGACTTCTCTTGCTCTGGAGGCCCTCGGCGCGGGTCTGCCCGCAAGCGAACGACGCGTCGTGAGGCTGGCGGCTCTGCGACAGTTCACTGCTGTGGCCCAGCGGCCCGTTCTTGAGTACCTGCTCGATCAACAGCGGAACAATCCCGCAACGGTGACCGAGATATACCCCCTGGTGCTGATCAACGCCGTGGCGGCCCGGGTAAGGCCGTCTGTCATCGACGGTCTGGCGGAGCTGTCCAGCATCGAGCGGCTTACTCTCAGCTCGACGATCGACGACGCCCTCTGCGGATCGGCGGCTCCAGCGGACCTGGTCTGGAACATCAACCACGTCGACGCCGACGTGGTCTGGGAGGAACCGTACGGCTACACCGGCGCCGGAGTGGTGGCGGCGGTCATCGACACCGGCTGCGACATCGAGCATCCGGACCTGGCCGATCATCCTTGGACCAACCCCGACGAGGTTCCCGGCAACGGCGCCGACGACGACGGCAACGGTTACGCCGACGACTACTACGGCTGGGACTTCTACTACAACAACAACGACATCCTGGGTCCCGTCGGCGGCCACGGCAGCCACGTCGCCGGCACGGTGGCCGGTGACGGCAACGGCGGCCTGATCACGGGAATGGCCCCCGACGTGCTGATCATGAGCCTACAGGCTTTCTCCGACACCGGCTCGACCACGGAGTACATCGTCTGGCGGGCGATGGACTACGCCGTTATCGAGGGCGCCGACGTCATCAACTGCAGTTGGGGCTGGAGGCAGTACCAGACCGACAACCAGGACCTCTGGCGCGAGGGCTGCGAGAACTCCCTGGCCCTGGGCGTGACGCTTTGCGTGGCCGCTGGCAACGAGGGCGACGACGAAGACCATCCACCGCCGGACAATGTGCGCACCCCGGGCGACGTTCCCGGCGTGATCACCGTCGGGGCGACCAACTCCTACGACGATGTTGTCGGTTTCTCGAGCCGCGGGCCCGTCGAGTGGTCCATTCCGGACCACGAGCCGCCCTATGACGACTGGCCCTACCCGCCGGGGCTGGTCAAGCCCGACATCAGCGCACCCGGCGTAGGCATCCAGTCCATCGACGGCCGCACCGGCGGCTACCGCTACCTCCAGGGCACCTCGATGGCCACCCCCCATCTGACCGGCGCCGTGGCCCTGCTGCTGGAGGCTCTGCCCGAGCTGACCCCGCAGGAGCTCAAGGACTACCTGGAGAGCAGCTCCCTGGATATCGGCGAGGCCGGCAAGGACAACGACGCCGGCTCGGGACGGCTCAACGCCCTGGCCGCCCTGGTCTTGGCCCAGACCGGGTTGCGCTTCACCGATCTGGCGGCCGCCGACGCCCCCGCCGGGATCATCCTCGAGTGGGAGTTGACCCGCCACGAGCTTGTTTCCGGTTATCGGGTCTGGCGGCGCGTCGACTCCGGCGATTGGCAGGCGCTGACCGACAACCCCATCGCCACCCGGCGCTATCTGGATCGCGACACAACCTGGCACGGACTTTACGAATACCGCATCGAGGCCCAGCTCGTCGACGGAGGAAGCATCTTTGCCGGACCCGTCGGCCTGGTCTACGGCGACGGCTTCCACACCGGACGCCCCGTCCTGGGCCACCCCCACCCCTCGCCCACCGCCGGGCCGCTGAGCGTGCCCGTAATCCTGGAGCGCCCGGCGACCATCGCTCTGGAGCTCTACGATCTGGCCGGACGCCGCGTGCGACGATACGAGATCGGCGAGCTGACCGCCGGTCGCCATAGCGTCTCCCTGACCCTCGAGGGCCTGAGCGCCGGAGTCTACCTGCTGGGCCTCAACGACGGCACCGTCTGCGACCAGCGCCCCCTGGCGGTGATGCCCTAGGTCGTCATTGCCCGGACCGAGCCCGGGATCGGATCGACGACGGCGGTGGATTTATTCCAGGACGGCGGGGGGAGTGTTGAAGTGGTCAACCGTCGTCAGCCGTTACCCCTACAGCCAGTCCGTCAGTAGATCGCGGACCGCTACTCGATCGCTGCTCGTCGTCCGCGGTTCGACAAGCCTCCAGCCCCATCAATATCAATGAAACCCGGCCCCGAAAAGCCGATCAGGCTGGATCCCCCCGAACTGTTCCCTCTACCGTAGAGGTGAAAAATGACCATCAGACCCCAACCGTTGTTCATCGCCCTGTTCCTGCTCGCGCCGACGCTGTTGCTGACGGCCTGCGACGACGACGGCGAAGCACCCGACACGACCGACCAGGCCTCCGCAGAAACCGCCGACCAGGCGTCCGCTAACCAAGGCGACGGCGAGGCCGAGCCGGAAACCATGACCATGGACCTCACCGGGCTGAGCTTCCAGTCCGACCCGGGTCTCTGGGTCGTCGACACCCACGAGCTCGACCCGGACAACCAGGCCGAGCGGGCCGTCCTCGTCCAACCCGAGACCGGCGCCTACCTCGACGTGCGCACCCAGAGCTTCGACCAGGTCCAAACCGCTGAGGATCGCGACTGGATCGTCGAAGACAAGCTCTTCGAGGCCTCGACCATGCCCGGTTACGAGGAACTCTCCCGGGAGACCATCGAGCTGCTGGGCGCCGAGGCCGTCGTCGTCGAGTTCACCGGCTTGGGCGACGGCGAGCCCTGGCGCTTCCGCGACTACAGCCTGGTCAACGGCAAGCACTTCATCGGCCTGCAGTTCGGCGCCCCGAGCGCGGACTGGTCCACCCTGGACGAGGACCGCGACGCCGTCCTGAACACCTTCGAGCTTCCCGAAACCATCCTGTCTCCCACCAGTTAGGATTATTAGCATGGCTGATGGACCCGCAAACCCGATTGCGAAAACGATGCTCCGCTTCATCAAGAACGTCGAGCAGGGCGCCGTCGAGGGAGCCCTGAAGGTCTTCGATCAACTCCACGCCGACGCCGGCGAGGACGCCCGGCGACTCTTCGCCAGCGGCGTCGAAAGCGGCGCCCGGATGATGCGCCTACTGCTGGTCGAGCTCATCGAATCAGACCAGAAGACCGATGACGACTCAGGCGCAAACCCGGAAAACGACACCTAGCCCAAAACCCTTGCATTATCCCCGCTCCTTATGCTATCTTTCTCCCCCGCGGGTGGAGCGCGACCAAGCCCCACCCGCCCACGAGAACACTTGGGGCGTCGTCTAGTGGCAGGACAGCAGACTCTGGATCTGCTTACGGTGGTTCGAATCCATCCGCCCCAGCCAGGGGGGCTGGTCATACGGCCGGCCCCCATCACGTAACTTGGTCGAATATCAATAACCGCCATCACGGCGACGTTCCTTTTGTCAGGGGCTGGTCATACGGCTGGCCCCCATCACGTACCTTGGTCGAATATCAATAACCGCCATCACGGCGGTGTTCCTTTTGTTAGGGGCTGGTCATACGGCCGGCCCCCATCACGTACCCTGGGCGAATAACAATAACCGCCATCACGGCGGTGTTCCTTTTGTTGGGGGCTGGTCATACGGCCGGCCCCCATCATTACGCCTTCGCGAGATAAATCCTCGCACCACATTCAGGGCGACGTTCCTATCAATGCCAGGACTGGTCCCAGAACAAACCAGCCATCTCTCATGTGCGCTGAAGCTCACATGACCACTTGGCGTCTCCCGTTGTCCCGCTGTGCAATTGATACCATCCGAAAACAAGATGCCGCGATACTGAGCGTGAAAGCCAAGCGTATCGAGTATAGTCGATGATAATCAATGATCGTCTATGATAGTCGACGTTAAGCGGCTGACAACGTGACGATCAAAGCATCCCCCCGCACTACCGTACAAGCGGCTTCTAGCGGGCCTGCTCACATCAACCGTTAATCAGCACCAGCGCTCTCAGCGTCCGCCCCAACCACGAGACCGGATATTCCCGACCAACAACCGGCCCGGCCTATTCCCGGTTTATGGAAGCATCCAGCAACACATCCAGCAACGAACCTTAAACAACTGACAGCCTACTCAGTGGCGCCCTATCTGCGGCGGTGCGACAAAAAAGGGGTTGATTCAACTCCAAGAACCAGGTATAATACGCCCGCCTTCTCGAAAAGGCGCCCACGGCGGCATCGTCTAGTGGTTAGGACGCGTGGTTCTCAGCCATGTAACCGGGGTTCGATTCCCCGTGCCGCTGCCAACCGGCCTGATAACATCGAATAACGATCCCAGTATGAAACGCGGGGTAATCCGTTCGCCGATCGGCAACGCTTCCCCGCGTATTGCATGGGCCTCAGGCCCAAACCAACAGTAGAGCCCCCTTTGGGGCTCTTTTTGTTGACAACTTGCGTTATCAACGTCGGATTCCAGCGAATTGTCAATATTGCCGTTTTCGAGCCCCTGCTTTCCTTCTGGGCTTCGTCGATCCGGACAACGAACAACCTGAGTAGTGCGACGATCTCCTCCCGTCGGCCAGGTGTCTGGTAGCGCACACCAGCGCCCCGCAACACCCCGGTCCGGGGCTGCCTCTTGCCAACCACGCGCCGGATAAGACATACTTATCAGGCGCTCATAATCAGTTTTTTATACCTCCCTCCAGCTGAAATTCTACGTTTTTATTTGCGATAAACGCCATCAAGACCAGATCCTGGCACTATGATTATGACTGAGCACCAACTAGAAGAATGGTTGATCAGGAAGCTAGACGACCTTAAGTATATAATAAGGCCCGATATCCGCGATCGAGCAAGCCTCGAAGACAACTTCCGCAAACACTTTGAAGACCTCAACCGCGTCCGGCTCACCGACGGCGAATTCAAGCGCCTTCTCGACGAGATAATCACCCCCGACGTTTTCACCGCCGCGACTCTGCTCCGCGAGCGCAACACCTTCATCCGCGAAGACGGCACACCGCTGAATTACACCCTCGTCAACATCAAGGACTGGTGCAAGAACACCTTCGAGGTCGTTAACCAGCTCCGCATCAACACCGACTACAGCTTTCAACGCTACGACGTGATGCTCCTGATCAACGGCATCCCCGCCGTCCAGATCGAGCTCAAATCCTTAGGAATCAGCCCGCGCCGGGCTCTGCAGCAGATAGTCAACTACAAAAAAAACCCCGGCAACGGCTACACCAGGACCCTGCTCTGCTTCGTCCAGCTCTTCATCGTCTCTAACCGGACCGAGACTTACTACTTCGCCAACAACAACGACCGACACTTCACCTTCGACGCCAACGAAAACTTCCTGCCCATCTATCAGCACGCCGAAAAAGACAACACCAAGATCTCTCACCTCGACGACTTCGCCGAAACCTTCCTGCCCAAGTGTGCTCTCGGCACTACTATCAGCCGTTATATGGTCCTCGTCGCCTCCGAGCAGAAGATGCTCATGATGCGCCCCTATCAGATATACGCCGTCGAGGCCATCGACAAGTGTATCCGCGAGAACCGTGGCAACGGCTACATCTGGCACACCACCGGCTCGGGCAAGACCCTCACCTCTTTCAAGGCCTCCACGCTCCTTAAGGAAAACCCAGACATCCACAAGTGCCTCTTCGTCGTCGACCGCAAAGACCTCGACCGTCAGACCCGTGAGGAGTTCAACCGCTTCCAGGAAGGTTGTGTCGAGGAAAACACCAACACAGCTACACTTGTCCGACGCCTTCTCTCCGATAACAAGGCCAACAAGGTTATCGTCACCACCATCCAGAAGCTTGGTCTCGCCCTCGACGAACAGAGCAAACGTAATAAAAAGCGCGAGAAACGAGGTCGGACTAAGTATTCCGATATCCTCGAACCGCTTAAAGACGAGCGCATGGTCTTCATCTTCGACGAGTGCCACCGCTCCCAGTTCGGCCGTACCCACCAGATCATCAAGGAGTTCTTCCCCAAGGCCCAGCTCTTCGGCTTTACCGGCACGCCCATCTTCCCCGAGAACGCGACTCATCGGCAGATCGAAGACAACATCCAGACCCCCCGCACCACCCAAGACCTCTTCCAGAGCGAGCTTCACGCCTACACCATCACCCACGCCATCGAGGATCGCTACGTCCTGCGTTTCCACGTCGACTACTTCAGACCCGACGGCGAGAATCCTCCCATACCCGGCGAAACCCTCGCCAAGCGCGCAGTCATCAACGCCATCCTCGAAAAGCACGACGCCGCCACCGGTGAACGACGCTTCAACGCGCTCTTCGCCACCGCTTCGATCAACGACGCCATCGAGTATTACAAACTATTCAAGCAGATCCAGGCCGAGCGTCAGGACGCCGACTCCGACCTCACCCCCCTCAAGGTCACCGCAGTCTTCACCCCACCCGCCGAAAACAAGCCCGACGTAAAACAGCTCCAGGAAGAGCTGCTCCAGGAACGTGAAGACAACAAGCAGGAGCCGAACAAGAAGAAGAAAGCCCTCAAGGCCATCATCACCGACTATAACGACCGCTACGGCACCAATCACTCCATCGGCGAATTCGATGCCTACTATCAGGACGTCCAGAAGCGCATCAAGGATCAGCAGTACCCCAACAGCGACCTCCCGCGAAAGGGCGCGGAGAAGATCGACATCACCATCGTCGTCGATATGCTCCTGACCGGCTTCGACTCCAAATACCTCAACACCCTCTACGTCGATAAAAACCTCAGGTACCACGGGCTCATCCAAGCTTTCTCGCGCACCAACCGCATCCTCAACGCCGCCAAGCCCTACGGCCACATCCTCGACTTCCGCGGCCAACAGGATAAAGTGGATGAAGCCATCACCCTGTTCTCCGGCGTCAAGACCGACCGGGCGAAGGAAATCTGGCTCGTCGAAAAAGCCCCCGTCGTCATCGAGCAGCTCAAGGCCGCCAAGCGGGAGATGGACGACTTCTTCCGGTCCCAGGATCTCGAACCGCGTCCCGAATCCGTCTCCAATCTCATGGGCGACGAAGCCCGCGCCGGCTTCGTCAACCTGTACAAAGAACTCCAGCGCCTAGCCACCCAGCTCGATCAGTACACCGACCTCACCGACGACGAGAAGCGGGAGATCGATCAAACCCTCTCGCAGGACGACGCCCGCGCCTTCCGCGGCGTCTACCTCGAAACCGCCAAGCGCCTTAAAGCCAAGCAGGACAAAACCGGAGAAGCCGATAGCACTGTTCAAGACGTGATCGACCAGCTCGATTTCGAGCTCGTCCTCTTCGCCTCGGCCGACATCGACTACGACTACATCATGAAGCTCATCGCCCGCCTCAGCGGGCAGGAGCCGAGCAAACAGGAAATGAGCCGCGAGCAGCTCATCAACCGAATCCGCGCCGACGCCAAGTTCATGGACGAGCTCGACGAGATCACCGAATACGTTAATCAGCTCGAAACCGGCCAAGTCCTTACCGAGGAAGAGGTCCACGACGGCTACCAGCGCTTCAAAGACGAACGCCACGCCGCCGAACTCTCCAGGATCGCCAATGACCACGGCCTGATTAACGAAGCCCTGAACGCCTTTGTAACCGCCATCCTCGACCGGATGATCTTCGACGGCGAAGCGCTCACCGACCTGATGGAGCCCCTCGGGCTGGGCTGGCGCGAGCGCCGCGAGAGGGAACTGGCGCTGATGGACGACCTCGTTCCGCTGCTGAAGAAACGCGCCGAGGGACGACCCATCTCGGGATTGAACGCCTACGAGCAATGAGGCTGAAACGATGCAGAAGCAGAGCAAACGCACATCGACGCCGAAACTGCGCTTCCCGGAGTTTCGGGAGGACGAAGAGTGGCTAACACCACAACTTTCTGATCTTTATGGTTTCAAGCGAACCAACACCCTTTCTCGTGACAAACTAAACTACGAAGCAGGGACGATCAGGAATATCCACTACGGCGATATACATACAAAATTTAAGCCACTATTCCGTATTGGACAAGAGCATGTGCCGTATATAAATACAGATGTGCCGGTTGATGTGTTTAAGGAAGAGGATGATTGCGAAGAAGGCGATATCGTTTTAGCGGATGCTTCTGAAGACCTTAATGATGTCGGAAAGGCGATCGAGATCATTTCACTTGTTGGACAACGGGTCGTAGCCGGAACACACACCATTCTTGCGACACGGCACGGAAGCATTCCGATAATAGGCTTCAGTGGACACCTTTTTCAGTCCGCTGCGGTACGGACAGGGATACAACGAGAATCTCAGGGCGCGAAGGTCTACGGCATTTCAGCGAAACGCATCTCGTCTATTGCACTCCCCCTCCCACCGACAATACAAGAACAACAAAAGATCGCCGACTGCCTCTCCGCCCTCGACGACCTTATTACCGCCGAAGCCGAGCAGCTCGAAGCCCTCAAGGCCCACAAGAAGGGCCTGATGCAGCAGCTCTTCCCCCGCGACGGTGAAACAACCCCCCGCCTGCGCTTCCCGGAGTTTAGGGACGCTGGAGAGTGGGAGGTAAAACTGCTGGGTAAAATCGCGGAGATCAAGCTTGGCAAGATGCTGGACAAGAACAAGCATCGTTCCGGCAGCCTTCTACCCTATCTGAACAACCTCGCTGTTCGATGGAATGACTTCGACACAACGGACCTTCCAAAGATGTATTTCAATGAGAATGAGCTTGAGAAATATGAACTCAAGAAAGGTGACGTGATCGTTTGCGAAGGCGGCGAACCCGGGCGATCGGCTGTATGGGACGAGCGTCTGCCCTGCCTCAAGTTTCAGAAGGCTTTACACCGTGTCCGTTTCAAGATTCAGTTCATTCCGCACTTGCTTGTTCACTATCTCGAAACGATCGCGGGAACTCCAGCTTTTAAGGCGCTGTTTACAGGGGGCGGGATTAAACACTTGACACGCGAGTCGTTCGCACACTTAGCGATCCCGATAGCATCACCAGCCGAACAGCGCCGAATCGCCGACTGCCTCACCTCCCTCGACGACCTGATTACCGCAAAGGCGGCGAAGATCGAGACCCTGAAGACCCATAAGAAAGGGCTGATGCAGCAGCTATTTCCCGCGCCGGAAGGACAAGAATAATGAGCGCCAAGTCAAATCTCCCTGTATCGCCCAGTGGCGAAATCATCCTCTACACCACCGAAGACGGTCGCAGCCAGATTCAATTGCGTGCTGACCGGAACACGGTCTGGCTGACGCAGTTGGAGATGGCGGAACTCTTCAACGCCACCAAGCAGAACATCTCCCTGCACCTTAAGAACATCTTCGCGGACGGTGAGTTGGATTCGTCGGCAACTGTCAAGGAATCCTTGACAGTTCAAATCGAGGGCGAGCGCGAGGTGCGTCGCCCGGTCACGCTCTACAATCTGGACGCCATACTGTCCGTGGGCTACCGGGTGCGCTCGCCCCGTGGTGTGCAGTTCCGGCGCTGGGCCTCGACTGTCCTCAAGGAGTACCTGCTCAGGGGATTCGTGATGGACGACGAGCGGCTGAAGAACCCGGACGGCCGCCCGGATTACTTCGATGAGATGCTCGCGCGAATCCGCGAGATACGGGCCTCGGAGAAGCGTTTTTACCAGAAAGTGCGGGACCTCTTCGCCCTCAGCAGCGACTACGACAAGACGGACAAGGCTACACGCCAGTTTTTCGCCACGGTTCAGAATATGCTGCTTTATGCCGTGACGCGCCAAACCGCCGCCGAGCTCATCACCGAGCGGGCCGACCCGGAAGATCCGCACTTTGGTCTCCTGCATTGGCAGGGTTCGAAGGTGCGCAAGCAAGATATCCTGATAGCCAAGAACTACCTGAACGAGGATGAGATCGACACGCTGAACCGGCTGGTTGTTATCTTTCTGGAAACCGCTGAACTGCGCGCCAAGAACCGCCAGGAGACCCGTATGAGCTTCTGGGAGCAGAACGTGGGGCAGATTATCACGTCCAACGGGTTTCCCCTGCTCAGCCACGCGGGCTCAGTCAGCCATGAGCACATGAAGAACCTTACGGCAGCACGTTATTTGGAATATGATCAGCAGCGTAAAAGAGAGGAAGCAAAAGAAGCCGATATGCAGGACGAGGCCGAGCTGAAAGCCCTTGAAGCAAAGATCAAGAAACGGAAAAAGTGAGCAGGGACAGGAAGAAACCATGACCGAAAACGATCAACAGCAACTGGGCAAAACCCTCTGGGGCATCGCCGACCTCTTGCGTGGCGCGATGAACGCGGACGACTTCCGCGATTACATGCTGGCGTTCCTCTTCCTGCACTACATCTCGGACAACTACGAGCAGGCGGCGGAGAAGGAGCTGGGGCCGGACTACCCAGACGCCAACGCGGTGGGCAACGGCGGCCGGACGCCGCTGTCGGTGTGGTACGAAGAGAACCCCGGCGACATCGAGGCCTTTGAAAAGCAGATGCGTCTCAAGTACCACTACGTCATCAAGCCCCGGTATCTGTGGGCGAGCATCGCCCACATGGCCCAGACGCAGGACGGAGAACTGCTCGATACGCTGCAGGAGGGTTTCAAGTACATCGAGAACGAATCGTTCGAGAGCACCTTTTACGGGCTGTTCTCGGAGATCAACCTCGTCTCGGATAGGCTAGGCAAGGACTACCAGTCCCGAAATGATAAGCTCTGCAAGATCATCACCAAGATCGCCGAGGAGCTGGCGGAGTTCTCAACCGATGCCGATGTGATGGGCGACGCCTACGAGTACCTGATCGGCCAGTTCGCCGCCGGATCGGGCAAGAAGGCGGGCGAGTTCCACATCAGTCGCGGCCTGTCCGCCGTGGTCGTCGCGACGGATCTCGACCAGCGCTTCGTCGTCACCACCCCCACCTCCAGCGCCGCCGTCCGCGGCACCGTCTTCTTCGTCGGCGTCGACGAGGCGCAGAACCTCGGCTGGGTCTGCGGCTTGGCCGGCGAGGTCGAGGTCGAAATCAGCAACCAGGAGGAGACCTTCGCCGTCACCCCCAACTGGGGTGTGTGGTTCGAGGAGGGCTCCGGGGTGATCGTCGCCGCCCGCGAGCTGACCGAGGAGGAGCGGCAGAGCTACTACCTGCTGGCCGGCGAGGCGGGCGTCATCGGCGGTCTCGAGGCCGCCGAGATCGAGCAACATCTGGAGCGCGCCGCCGAGGACCGGCGGGTAAGCGACGATTACTGAACCTCGGGGCCGCGCCGATGGTGAAGTTGCACGACGGAACCTGATTAACCCGCCCGGGTCTTGCCGCAATGTGCCGGGCCGGCACGGTTGTTGCATTGACGACGGACCTGCCTCGGTCCGTCGTCGCAACAACCGCGCCGGCCCTGGGTTCTCGGCGGGTCATACCCCACTGACGCCAGGTAAGATGGGCGGCTGGTGACAGCCGCCCTTACGGGTTCCGCGGCGGTCTTGGCCGCCCTGCTGTAGATGTGGTTTTTTACTTATCGCCCGAGTGCCGCAAACAACAACTCGTTACCGATCGACGACCCGCCCGATGACGACCCGGCGGCTGAGCGCCGCGCCCGCCGTCTCCAACCGCAGCAGATACACACCGCTCGACTCCCCGGCGCAGTTCCAGCTGACGGTGTGCCGTCCGGCGGGCAGTTCGCCCTCGCTCAGGGTCGCAACCCGCCGCCCGGCCAGATCGTAAACGGCCAGACTGACACTCTGGGGCTCCGGCAGCTCGAAGGCGATGCTGACGCTGTTAGCCGCCGGGTTGGGCCAGGGCTCGTCGAGGGCCAGCCGATGCGCCTCTTCGGGAACGACGACGGCCTCCGTCGGCCCAAATCTTGTTACATAGCCCTCGCTATCCGTGGCCTCCAGCCAGTAGACGTAACTCTCGCCGGGCTCGACGCCCCGATCCAGCCAGCGGCGGGTCGCGCCGTCCAGCGAACCCGACACGGCGACGGGGTCGCTCTCCCCGCGCAGGACGCGGACACTCGCAGGCACGTCGCCGCTGTAGGTCCAAGAGAGGAGTAGGCCAGCCGTTTCGACATGTGTTGTTAGTTCAATATCTTCAACTGGAATCTCGTCTCCAAACCAGGCATACTTCAACATAATGTTATCATAGTCAACATATGATATGTGGGGGTTGTTACTTGTATCTGTGTCAATTCCAGTATAGCCACCCACATCACCATAGGTATCTAGCGCATATCTTTCCCATAATCCACCATCGAAATATGCATACATTAAACTTCCATTATTTTCATCGTAATATGATATATGTATTTTATCTTCTGAGTCAACTGCTAAAGAGCAATATTTACCAACATTATTGACATCAATTGTCGATATATTCCATGCGCTATCACGATATGCATACTTAAGAGTGTTATTAGTGTCATCATAGTAACAAATGTGAGGATTATTATTGGAATCTACGTCTATCGATGCATATAGGCCAACTTCATCAGTTCCAGATTCAAGAGCTTCATGATTCCATGTGGAGCCATTATAGTATGCATAGTATAAATCATCACCACCTGACTGCTGGATTGCGTAGGCTACATGAATATGGTTTAACGAATCAACTACAATAGAGTTCCAGATACCGGCACCGTTAGTGTCATCGATTGTTTCCGAATACCAGTCATATCCATCATAATAATAGTGCTTAAGATGAGCATCAGTATAGCCATCATAGTAGTAGTCAACAATGTGAGGCAATCCTGCCATATCTATATCTATTGAATTGTCTTGATGTAGATATATCATATCTATTTGCTCAACTTGCCAACTTCCGTCGTAATAGGAATGTCGAATATAGTTTTCCCAAAGATCACCATTAGCATCAGATATATGAGGTACATTATTGTCATCTACTGAAAGACCATTATAGCCGTACACTAAATCATATATAATGTTCCAACTTCCATTTGTATTAGAAGCATAAGTTGAGCAGCATAAAATATATGGATTATTATTACTGTCTAGTTGCAAGTAGCCACGACTACGCGTTTGTTCACCTGTATAAGAACCGATTTCCTCAATGTGCCACTCATCTGCGGCTGTAACACTACTCACGATGATGAAAACATACAATACTGTAAGCAACTTCTTCATCTTTGCTCCTTTTTAAGTAGGTACATCAGTAGGAAAAACGAGAACAGATTCATTGTAATA
>CAZOOP010000049.1:0-21190 GCA_964581465.1 uncultured bacterium | reverse complement strand
CAAGCGCGGACGGAGCGCCGGCGGCAAGACCCCCGTCTTCGGGCTGCTCAAGCGGGGCGGCGAGGTGCGGGTCATCCTCCCCGAGCGCTGTGACAGCAAGCATTTGCTGGGCGCGATCCTGGAGAACGTCGAGCTGGGCGCAATCGTCTACTCCGATGGATACTAGGCCTATAACAGGCTGTCACTCAACGGCTTCCACCACAGGAGGATCAACCACCAGGAAGAGTTCGCCAACGGAAAGAGCCATTGGTCAGATCAGGTTACATGATGTCCTGAAGATAGCGCTGTAGGGGCGGACCTGAAGGTTTGCCCCTTGCTTGATCGGCCAAGGGTGTTCACCGGGGTGGATCGATGGTCCCAGCCCGGTAGCCGCGGCGCAGAATGACGCCAACACCGAGGAGGACAGACTCGACCGTCTGCCCGAGCGGTCTGTGGGACCGCCACATCAAACCGGACAGCTTGAACACCGGTCGTAGAAAGTCCCTACGTCTTGGTAGGCCTGGTTACCGCCTTCGCTTTTTTCTTGACGGCATGTATCAGTTGGATCATGGAACGTGTTCCGGGCTAATCAGGCTGATTGGGAGCGGCCTGCTGGATCACCAGCAAGCCGCGGATAATGGTCCGTTACGGATATGGAATCCGCTGTCGGGGCCTAATGAAGAATGCTTATAGCTGGATATCCCACTGAGCGGGCTTTCTCCCGCCGCCACATTTCGATTAACCGTTTTGTGACGGCTACCAGTGCTCATCATGAGTAATATCAGTAGCTTAAAATCATAACCCGCTCCGGACAGGGTAGATGTTCCCGATCATTTTCGGGGCGGACCCTCAGGTCCGTCCGCTGCTTAAGGCGCCGGGTAGACACAATAGGCGGGGTTCATCGCCCCGCCCGGATTGTCGAGCTGTGCCTGCCGGCCCCGCTACAATCGCGCCTCGGGTTCGGTCTCCACGGCCGGGCGCGGCGCCGAGCGGTCGCTGAGCACCAACTTGTAGTCGCCGTCGGTGGGCGCGCGCTCGTCGCGGGCCACGCCGGGGATCCACAGCGGTCCCTCATCGTCGGCGACCACGGGCAGGTGCTCGCGCTCCCAGGCGGGCAGGCGGTTCTCGGAGAGGATCTTCTTCAGCTTCTTGGTCCCCACGCCGCTCAGACGCAGGGCGTCGCCGTCGATACGGCTGCGCAGGGTCAGCGGCAGGTCGGAATCGGAGAGGGGCAGGTGGCCCAGGGGGCTCGGCGCGGAGCCGCTGCCGAGGATGACGTCGTAGCGCCCCCACTGCCAGCGGCCCGGAGCCTCCAGTGTCAGCGGTCGCGGCGGGGCGGGGATACGGCGCGGACCCAGGCAGAGTCGGTGCCAACTGCGGCGCAGACGCAGGCGGCGAGGCAGGTCCACGGCGCCCTGGTTGTGACGGCCCTTGACGAGTTCGACCATCTCCACCAGGTGGCCGCTGGTCAGGTAGCCGCGCCAGCCGACGGCGGTGGCCCAAATCGAGCGCAGGGCTTCGAAGAGCAGGGCTTCGTGCTCCTTGGCCAGCACATTGATACTGTAGACCCGCCCCCAGGGTCCCTGGTCGAGATAGGCCTCCTCGGCGATCTCACCGCCGCGGCCGCGCAGGTAGTCGCGCTGCCGGCTGAGAATGCGCGAGGCCCGGGCGATGTTGTTGATCACCTCGGGGTTGACCTGGGCCAAGAGCGGCAGGATCTGGTGGCGGATCAGGTTACGCGAGAGCGCCTTGTCGCGGTTGGTCGGGTCCTCGATCCAGCCGGCGTCCCGGCTGCGCAGGTAGGTGCGCAGCTCGCGATGGTGCAGGTCGAGGAAGGGCCGCCAGAGCTCGCCGTCGTCGACGCTCATCCCGGCCAGGCCGTCCAGGCCGGCGCCGCGGCTGAGGTTGACCAGCAGGGTCTCGACCTGGTCCTCGATGGTGTGGCCCAGGGCGATGCGTTGATAGCCCTCGTCGGCGCACAGACGGCGCAGGAAGCGGTAGCGGGCCTCCCGGGCGGCGGCCTCGCCGGAGAGCTTGCCGCGCCAGCGCTTGAAGTAGCTCTTGACGCCAAGGCGCTCGCAGAGCTCCAGCACCTGGGATGCGTCCCGGGTGGAGTCGGGCCGCAGGCCGTGGTCGAAGTGGGCCACGCAGACGCCCAGCTCGAGGCCGGACTCCAGCAGGGATAGCAGCAGGGCGTTGGAGTCGGCTCCACCGGAGACGGCGACCAGCACCGGGGTCCCCGGCGGCGGGGCGCTGTCGGTCAGGGCTTTGACAAGGGGGGCGACGGGGTCGCTCATCGGTCTCCTCGGACGGTGTTCCTCAGCGGTGTCGCTTGGGGTGCAGCACCGCGCAGGGGATGATCATCTCCTGCATCGACAGTCCGCCGTGCTGAAAGGCCCCGGCGTAGAAACGGCGCTGCTCGTGCTGGCGGTAGGAATAGACGAAGTTGTAGTCCTCCAGGGCGATGAGGTAATTCTTGCCGATCGTCTCCGCCGGCAGCATCCACTCGTTGGGACGGTCGATCAGCAAGGCCCCCTCGCCCTCGTAGCGCAGGTTCTGGCCGAACCAGAGCCGCAGGCCCTTGGTGGTGCGCTTGTCGCAGTAGGCGATCACGGCGCGGCGCGTCTGCACGCTGCCGTGGTCCGTGGTGATCACCACGGTGACGTCGCGGCGGGCCAGCTCCTTGAGACCGGCCAGGAGTTGGGAGTGGGCGAACCAGGCCGCGGCCACGGTGCGGAAGCTCTGCGGCGTGTCGCTCATCTCGCTGAGGACGTCGAAGTAGGCCCGCTCATGGGTCAACACGTCGACGAAGTTGATCACCATGGCGTAGAGGGTCGGATCGCGCCAGCCCCGGAAGAGCTCGGCGATGTCGGCGTCGGCGCTGGTTCCCCGGGCCTTCTTGTATCGGGTCTTGTGCGTGAGCCTGACCCCCAGACGATCGAGGCAGGCCCGCATCAGATCGGACTCGTGCTTGTTGAGGCTGGCGTCCTCCTCGGAGCGCTCCTGCCAGTAATCGGGGTAACGCTCGGCGATCTGGGCGGGGAACATCCCGGCGAAGATGGCGTTGCGGGCGTAGTTGGTGCTGGTGGGGATGATCGACAGATAGGGGAAGTCGTCGATCAGCCAGTCGGCCTCCAGCAGGCGACGGAAGAGCAGCCAGCAGTCGTAACGCATGGCGTCGATGACGACGAAGAAGACGGGACGCTCGCCGGTGATGAAGGGCGCCACCACCCGGGGCAGGATGTCCGGGGCCATCATCGGGCGCTCGGCGTCTTCGACCGTCCAGTCGCGGTAGTGCCGGATGATGTAGCGGGCGAAGTGGGCGTTGTCCTCGCGCAGCACCTGGTGGTGCAAATCGAAGAGACCCGGGTCCCGGGCGTCCTCGAGCTTGATGTCCCACTTGACCAGGCTGAGGTAGCGCTCGAGCCAGTCGTCGACGTGGTCCAGCTCGTCGCGGGAGAACTCGAGCTGACGCAGCTCCTTCATGTAGCGCTCGACCATCGTGGCCGTCTCCAGGGCCCGGGCCTCCAGGATGCGTTTGAGCACGCTGACCAACTGGCTGGGCTTGACCGGCTTGACGACGAAGTCGTCGGCGGCCAGGCCGTAGGCCTCGTTCATCAGCGTCTCCTCCTCGCCCTTGGTGACCATCACCACGGGGAGTTCGGGGCGCACCCGCTTGAGCTCGGCCAGGGTCTCGGTGCCGGTCAGGCCCATCATGTGCTCGTCGAGGAGCACCAGGTCGAAGCGCTGCTCGAGCACCGCCGTCAGGGCGTCGTCGCCGTTGGTCACCCCGACGACGTCGTAATCGCGGCGGCGCAGGTACATCAGGTGGGAGCGCAGCAGCTCGATCTCGTCGTCGACCCAGAGGATGCGGTTCTTTTCCAAGCTCTAAACCTCCGCTGATTCAGCGGACGGGGATTGGGGCAGCTCGATGATGAAGGTCGTGCCCTCGCCGGGAACGCTTTGGATGCTGATCTTGCCGTGGTGGTACTCCTGGATGATCCGCCGGGCCAGGGTCAAACCCAGGCCCCAGCCCCGGCTCTTGGTCGAGTGACCGGCGTCGAAGGCGTGGCGGCGCAACCTGCGGCTCATCCCCGGACCGTCGTCGATCACCTTGACGATCGTCCGGCCGCCCATGCTGGTCAGGGTGACCTTGATGGTCCCCCGGGGGCGGGTGGCCCGGGGGTTGGCGGTCTGTTCGAGGCGCCGCACCCTGGCCGTGACCGTGCGGGCTCCGGCCTCGGCGGCGTTGCGGATCAGGTTCTCGATGACCCAGCCGAAGAGCACGATATTGAGGGGTGTCGGCGGCACGTCGTCCAGCTCCGTCTCCAGACGGATGTTGGACAGGCTGATCCGCTTGCGGCAGTATTCGACGGCCTCCCGGATCACGAATCGGGGGCGAACCGCCTCGAGCTCCGGCGGCGAGCCGATTACGGCGAAGCGGTTGACGATGGCGTTGAGCCGCTCGATGTCCGAGGACATCTCGGGGATGATCCCGCGCACCCCCTGGGGGTCCTCCTTGAGCAGCTCCAGCCAGCCCAACAGGCTCGACAGCGGTGTGCCGAGCTGGTGGGCGGTCTCCTTGGCCAGCCCGACCCAGATGGCCTGTTGCTGGGAGAGGCGGAAGCGATGGTTGGCGTAGAGGCCCAGGCCGCCGAAGATCAGGATGAAGCCGATGCCGACCAGGGGCACCCAGGAGAGGGAGCGGATGAAGTCGGGCAGCCGGTAGTGCAGCAGGAACAGGCGGCGCTCGTAGGTCTCGCCGGTGTCCACACTGGTCTTACGCTGAACCAGGGCGATGGGTTCGTTGTCCTCGTCCATCTCCTTGCTCAACCGCAGGATCTCCAGGCGTGATTCCGAGTCCACGGGCTTGAGGTTCCCGGGCAGGTTGCGCGAGGTGACGATCAGCCCGGTGTCGATCTCGGTGACGATGGCCGGGAAGTCCAGCATGCCCTTGAGGCTCTCCACGATCCCGGCGAGCAGCTCCTGGGGCACCTCGGTGGCCGAGAGGATCGCCGAGGAGACCTCGGCGTAGGCCTTGGAGATCGAGCGGTACTCTTCCTCCAGGCGGTTGATCAGCAGGTTGGAGTAGACGAAGAGCCCCACGCCGGCCAGGACGAAGAGGATCAGGAAGTAGACGGTCAGGCGGCGGACGACCATGGGAGGATCCTGAAAAGAGAATGACGGTGCGGGGGTTGTCGGTTGACGAGCGGTGGATGTGTCGCGGTGCCGGAAGAGCCGCGAGCGGTTGACGTGGAGTCCTCGAAGCGCGGTGTCGGCTTCCGCCCGCGGGCCGGGTCCGCTCGTTCGAGCGGCAGAGGGGTATCGTGCCGTCACGCGGGAGCGTCAATGGAAACGCAGTGGAAGCGTCGGTTACCGAATCGATCAGCCGATTAATCGCCGCCGCCCTCGCGCAGCACCCGGGCCTCGCCCTCCAGGGCGGCGACCAGTCCGGCCAGCAGCCCGGGCAGCTCGTCGGGGCCGGCGGCCTCCCGGGGCAGGTCGCGACAGAGGTAGAGGCGGCGGCCGTCGGGGTGCAGGGCGTACTTGTAGTCGGACAGGTCGAAGCTGCGCCGCAGGGCCAGCCGGGCCGTCCCGGCGTCGAGGACGGGCGGCGGCTCGCCCTCGCCGCCCGGCGGAGCCTCCAGGATCAGCGCCGAGAGGAACAGGGTCTGGTCACCCAGGTAGACGGTGATCCGCCAGTCGTTCTCGGCGCCTTCGTAGTCGACGAACCAGCGGCGCGGGTCGTCGGCGTCGTCGACGACGGCCAGTCCGGCGGCGTCCAGGGCGCCCCGGTAGGCGGCGGGTGAGCCATCCGGCCCCTCGGCCTGTATGGCGACGGCCAGGGCGACCAGCAGCGGCGCGACGAGACTGAGCGGTCGGTTTTTCATCTAGGGGTGCAGGGAGACGCCGTTGGGCGGCTCCTCCAGGGACACCAGCAGCTCGTAGCGCGGGCGGCCCGAGGTGGTGCTGCGACGGTAGAGGCCGCTGACGCCGTCGAGCTCGCCGTAGAAGATCAGGCTCTCGTTGTCGTGCTCGACGATGGGCCAGAGCTCGTCACCGGGGTCGTCGGTCAGCCGGATGATTTCACCCTGGTCGAGTTCGAAGAGGAACAGGTCGTAGTCGGCGTCGGGGTCGGCGTAGTCCGCGCCGTCGGGGCCGCGGTTGGAGGCGAAGACAAGCCAGCGGGCGTCGGCGCTCCAGCAGGGGTGGCGGTTGTCGGCGAAGTCCTCGATCAGCCCCTCGAAGAACATCGCCCCGTGATTGTAGCGCCAGATGTTGCCGGCGGCCGAGGGCACGGGGCTGGGGTAGTCGTCGGCCTCGACGGTGTAGGCCAGCCAGTTGCCCCGGCGGTCCCAGCGGGCGTAGGTGAAGTCGCCGAAGAGCTCCAGGTTGATCTCCAGGGGTTCGGAATCCCCGGGCTCGTTGATCACCCAGAGGGTGGGTCCGCCGTCGTTCTCGGAGAGGTAGACCACGCCGTCATCCCAGGTGGTGGCGGCGGGGAAGCGCTCGTTGGTCAGGTTCCAGGTCAGCTTCTCCACCTCGCCGTCCTCGACGTTGACCCGGTAGATGTCCCAGTCGCCGTCGGCGTCGCCGGAGTAGAAGACCCACTCGCCGTCGCGGCTGAAGGCCGGGTCGGCCTTGTCGCCGGCTCCGCTGGTCAGTTGGCGCGTCAGGCCCGAGGTCAGGTCGTGGAGGTAGACCTGGTCGCTGCCGCCCCGGGCGGCGACGTAGGTCAGCCGCGGATCGTGCTCCCGCGCGGCGCAGCCGCCCAGCAGAAGGATCAGCGCCAGAGCCGTCGTGATCAGCCGGGCGTTCAAGTGGTGGTCGGGCTTGTTCATCTGTTGCTCCAGGGGGGATTGGGTTCGTTGAACCGTCGCGACGAGACCCGAGGATAGCAGAGGGCCGCGCCCGGGGTAAAGGGGCGTCGTCAATCGGCGAGCTTGAGGCCCAGCAGGTGGTTGGAGTTCTGATCGACGAGGAAGAGCTCGTTGATGGTGCCGCCGGCCACCGACCAAGGCCGCAGGCGGCGCACGTCGGGCTCGCCGTGTCGGGTGCGGGCCAAGGGCAGCAAGCGGTCGCCGCTCCAGAGGACCCCGCCCAGCTCCAGGGTGCCCAGGTGCTCCAGGGCCGGCCCGGCGGCCGCGCCGCCGCCGTAGAGGTTGCCCTCACCGGTGGAGGGCTCCGGTCCGGCGATGTCGGCGCTGGCGTCGAAGAACTGTAAGCGGTTGTTGTCGCCGCCCTCGCTGACTACCAGCACCCCCTCCCGGGTGACCGCCAGGTCCGTCGGGGAGCGGAACTGGCCCGGCCCGGTGCCGTAGTCGGCCAGTTCGCCCAGATAGCCGCCCTGCTGATCGTAGATCACCACGCGGTTGGCGACCAGGTCGAGGACGAAGATCCGCCCGTCCGGCGAAACCGCCAGCTTGGTGGGCTGGGAGAGGCCGCCGCCCTCGGCCGGACGCACGCCGATCTCGAAGTCCCAGCGCCCCGAGGGTCCGTAGCCCTGCAGCCGGTGGTTGCCGGTGTCGGCCACCAGCAGCAGCTCGCCGTAGAAGGACAGGTCCTGGGGCTGCATCAGCGAGCCCGGGGCGTCGCCGGGGCCGCCGAAGGAGCGGTCGCGGTAGCTGCCGTCGCGGTCGTACTGCTTGACCTGATGGTTGAAGGTGTCGGTGATCCAGAGGTAGCCGTCGTCGTCGACGGCCACGGCGCTCGGATTGACCAGGGCCGCCGGTCCGGAGCCGCCGCCCAAGGTCGTCAGCGAGACGCGTCCACGCAGGGCCTGGGGTCGCTTCTGCTCACGCAGGATGCGATGCAAAGGCAGACGGTGGACACGGTGCTGATGGTACTCGATGACGAAGAGCTCGCCGCGGTGTTCGTCGACGAAGTAGGGTTTCAACTGCCGCAGGCCCAGGCGGGCCGAGGTGGAGAGATCGTAGGCGCGCACCGAATCGAATTTGGCCAGACGCCCACGGAGGTCCGCTGCCAGGCTTCCCCGGTCTTGAGGCGGCGGCGGAGGTGGAGGCGTCGGCTTGGCCTTGCCGCGCCGTCTCTCGGGGCGGCGGGGTTGATCGGTGACACGGATGATGGGCAGGGTCGAGGGCTCCTTCCTGGTCTTCTTTCTTGTACTTTTCTTCTTCGGAAGCGGTATCGACACCGGTTCGGTCGCGGCTGTTTCGGCTTCCCGGCGGGTGACCGGACGCGGCGGCGAGCCGGCCGTCATCACTCGGTCCCGGCCGGCCTCCTTGGCGGCGTAGACCGCCTTGTCGGCGGCGGACAGCAACTCGGCCGCCGTGCGTCCGTTATCAGGAAACAGCGCCGCGCCGAAGCTGGCCGTGATCTGGAAGCTCAGCCCCTTCTCCGGCACGGGGATCGCCCGCCGGGCGAGGTTGCGCCGGGCGGTTTCGGCGATCCGCGCCGTCTGCGCGGCGTGTTCGCCGTCGATGACCGCCACCAGCTCCTCGCCGCCGTAACGCGCCGCGAAGCCACCGCCCTCGACGGTCCGCCGCAGCACTGCGGCGGCCGTTCTCAGGGCCCGGTCGCCCACGGCGTGGCCGTAGGTGTCGTTGACCCGTTTGAAGTTATCCAGGTCGACCATCACCACGCCGAGGCCGGTCCCCGCGCTCCGCGATTCCTGGATCAGACGGGGCAGGCGCTCTTCGAGCACGTCGCGGATGTAGAGTCGGGTCACCGCGTCGATGCGGCTCAGCCGGTCGGTGATCACCGTGGTGAGGATCTCGGCGTAGCCCTGCGCCGCCGCCACATCGCTGTCGAGGAGCTGGTCCAGCTCCAGGCCGAAGACCTCCAGTCGCCCGTAGAGCCTACCCCGGCTGTGCAGGGGCAGAGAAAAGACCAACGCGTCGGCGTCGACTTCCTCCGGGAAGTCGTCCAGGGTCAGTCCAACCAAGCCGGAATCACCGGAGCCGGAGTATCGCCGATCGAAGAGGGGGCAGCGCTCCGGGTACCAGACGATGCGCGGGTGACGACAGACCGTCGTCCGCGTCAGGTGCTCCAGCACCCGGCGGAAGACGGGGAGGAAGTCGTCGCTGGAGCGCGACAGCTTGAGCAGCTCGGTTATCGAGCCCGTGAGGTCGCCGATCTCGGCCATGCATCGCCCCGGGAATGGGAGTGTACGCCCTAGCTTACCACGAGCGGCCGATGCGGTAAAGCACGGCGGCCGCTTGACCGAAGGCTCGCCAACTGGTAGGGTTTCATCATTCCAAACGCAATCGGACGGTGCGCGTGGCCTTCAAAAGAACCAAAAATTTCTTCCGCCGCATCGGGCGCTGGCTGGTCGGCCACAAGGACCCCCGCGAGGTGGCCCTGGGCCTGGCCATCGGCGCCGCCGTCTCGGTGACGCCCCTGGTCGGGTTCCACGCCGTTCTGGCCCTGCTCATCGCCTCGGTGACCCCCTCCAACCGCCTGGCCGCCCTGGCATCCACCCAGTTGGGCAACCCGCTGACCCTGCCCTTCTTCTTCTGGCTGGAGATCGAGATCGGCGGCTGGATCACCGGGCGCATCGTCGAGGCCAGCCTGGACTTCACCAGTCTGGAAAGTGTTTTCGAGAGCCTGGGCGGCTTCCTGGGACAGGCCGCCCTGCCCTGGATGGTCGGCGCCGGACTGCTCAGCGTCTGTGTCGGCCTGATCGTCTACTACCTGACCATCCTGGTGGCCAAGCTGCTCCACCTGCGGATGCGCCGCCGCCTGCTGCGCGAGGAGGCGGCCTTGATCGCCGGAGATGCCGACGATGACGAGCGGGATGACGACCGCGCCGCCGAATGAACCCGACGCCGACGGTTTTCACCAGCCCTCCCGGGTGCTATGATTGTCCCGCCGCTTCACACCGCCGCACGCGACCGCGGCGGTGACCCCGCCGCTGCGAACCCTCACGCCGACCGCCCGGGGAGGCGTTGGCACGTTTCTTGCGGAAGACGGCGCTGGGTCGGGCGAGGGGCTTCCCCGCCCCGCTGCAAGAAACGTGCCAACGCCGGCGCCGCGCCGGGGGTTTCGCCGGTCGAGTACCGCCGCGGTCGCGGCGCCGTTGGGAGTCAACCCTCAATCGCCAGGAGGCCGTCGATGTGGACCGCCGATTACCGTGAGATCGAACAGACGAGGGTCGAGGCCGAGGGAGCGGTCGGTGTGCGGATCCGCTGGCTGATCGACGACTCCCGCGGGGCACCGAACTTCGCTTTGCGGGAGTTCGAGATCGACCCCGGCGGCCACACGCCCTATCACTCGCACCCCTGGGAGCACGAGGTCTTCATCCTCGCCGGCCGGGGCGTATCCGTGGACACCGCCGGGCGGCATCGCGTCGGACCGGGCTCCGTGGTCTACGTGGCCCCGGGCGAGGAGCATAATTTCGTCAACGACGGCGACGAGATCCTGCGTTTTCTCTGCATCATCCCCCACCACGACTGAGGTAGCCGATGGCGCGAGTCCGCAAACCGAGCACGGTGAACGCTGAGCAAAGGTCCTTCTTCGAGCGGCGCTGGCTGGTGCTGCTGATCCTGGTCGCGACGGCCCTGGTCCCCCGGGTGATCATGCTCTCGAGCGTGGCCGGCGACGAGTTCTTCGCCGACCCGGTGATGGACACCCAGGTTTACGACGATTGGGCCTGGACCATCGTCAGCGGCGAGTACCACGGACAGGCCGAGTTGTACCTGAGCGGTTCCTACTACATGGGTCCGCTCTACGCCTACTTCCTGGTGGCGGTCTACAGCGTCTTCGGCCACAGCGTGCTGGCGGCCTGCATCCTCGGTGTGCTCATCGGCGTCGGGACGGTGCTGCTGGTCCACGGCGCGGCGCGACGGCTCTACGGTCCGAAGGTCGGTTTCTTCGCCGGGCTGGTCGCGGCGCTCTATCCGGCGCTGTTCTTCTACGACGCGGCGCTGTTGATGAGCAACCTGCTGGTGTTCCTGACGGCGCTGATGCTCTACCTGATCGTCGCGGGTCAGCAGGGGGACCGCTGGTACCATTGGCTGGGCGCCGGACTCTGCATCGGGCTCTACGCCCTGGGCCGGGCCAACATCCTGCTCTTCGCCCCGGTGCTGGCGCTGTGGGTCTTCTTCGCCTGGTGGAAGAAACCCGCTGGAATGAGCTTCCGGGAGCGCCTACGCGAGAGGTGGCGCCCGGGACTGCGTCGGGCCGTCCTGCTGACGCTGGGCGTGCTGCTGCTGGTGGTTCCGGCGACGATCCACAACGCGGTGGTCGGCGGCGAGTTCGTCCCGGTGACGGCCAACGGCGGGATCAACTTCTACATCGGTAACAACGAGTTGGCCACCGGCGAGTACGTCAATCCTTCCTGGATCGACGTCAAGCACGATCCCGGCGGGCTGTCCTACGTCCAGGGACGCCTCGGCGAGCGGGTGAGCTACGGCGAGGCCTCTCGCTGGTGGAGCGCTCGCGCCGGGGAGTGGATCACGGAGAACCCGGGTCGCTGGCTGGGTTTGACGGCGACCAAGGCCCTCTACTTCGCTCACCGTCACGAGATCATGCAGGTGGCCAACATCCACGTCATCCTGGGCTGGGAGACGCCGTCGCTGTTTTTCGGGGTATTGTTCAGCTTGGCCCTGGCGGCCTTCGTCTGGGACCGCGAGCGTCGACGGCGGATGGGCGCCTGGTGGCTCTTCGCCCTGGTCTACGCCCTCTCGATCATCGTTTTCTTCGTCACGGCGCGCTATCGGCTGCCCTTCGTGGTCGCGGCGATCCCTCCGGCGGTCTGGGGTGTGGGCGAGCTGGTCCGGCGGTTGCGCGCCGGAGGCAAGAGTCTGGTCAAGGCCCTGGCCCTGCTGGTGCCGCTGCTGGTGGTCACCAACCTGCCCCTGGATTGGCTGGGATTCGAGCTGGTCGGCAATGAGGCCGCCCTGGCCAACAACCGGGGCACGATCTATCTGGAGAGCGGCAACCTGGGACTGGCCGCCGACGAGTTCGAGCGCGGCATCCGGGCCAACCCCAAGCTTTACCCCCTCTACACCAACTTGGGCATCGTCGAGCTTAGTCGGGGCTACCTCACCCGGGCCGAAGCCAACTTCGAGCGGGCCTTGTCCCTCTACCCGGACCCCAAGGCGATGATCAACCTGGGCGGGTTGCTGCTGGAGCAGGGTCGCGACGGCGATCCAGCCAGGCTCGTCGAGGCCCGTCCCTACCTGGAGCGTGCCGTGGAGCTGGTCCCCGGCAATCCCCGCGCCGCCAACAACCTGGCTGTGCTCCATCTGGTCCAGGGCGAGTACACCCGGGCCGCCGAGGTGCTGGAAAGCGGTCTGCGCTACAATCCCGAGGATCAGCAACTGCTCTTCGCCCTGGGGCACCTCTACGCCACGGAGCTGGATCGCCCCGACGAGGCCGTTGCGCTGCTGGAACGCTTCTTGGAGACACGGCCCTGGAGCAATCTGCATAATGTGGCCCTGCGCAAGCTGGAGGAGTTGGGCTGATGGAAGGCCTGCGCCGCGAGCTGGAGCGCTTCCTGCCCCCGGGGATGGCCCGCTACGCTCTGGAGGAGGCCCCACGGATCGATGAGCTGCTGGGCGAGCTGGAGCGTCTGGAGCGGCGGCATCACACCCTGACCCTGGCCTGGCCCCGTCGAGGCCTGGTCGGCGCCGACGCCGGGGGTTACGAGCTGCCGGGCTGCGTGCTGGCCGGAGTGCCGGCCGTGGCCGAGGAGCTGCGCGGGCACCCGTCCCACGCCCGGCTGGCCGAGGTGCTGCTGGCCGCCCTGGAAGAGTACAACGGCCGGCTGCTCGCCTGGGGCGCCGGCGTTTTTCTGGCTTTCTTCCCCGGAGTCACCGCCTCGGGCTCCGCGACCCAGGCCAACCTTTTCCGCGCTTGTCAGACGGCCAGCGAGCTGGCCGAGCTGGAGGATCTGGCTCTGGCCCAGGCGGTGGTCGCGGGACGGGTGGCTTTCCACGTTCTGGAGGCCCTGGAGCGGCGGGTGACCCTGCCCGTCGGCGGCGCCGTCGAGGAATCGCTGACCGCCGCGGCGGCGGCCCGTCCCGGCGAGGTGCGCCTCGGTATCGAGGTAGCCCGCGTCGTCGCCGAGCGTTTCGCCGTCGATGAGGGTGAGGGCGGCCCCCGGCTGGGGACGCTGCTCTCCGGCCGACGGGTCAATAAGGCCGTCATCGACGACCCGGCGCCGGTGCCCCCGGAAGCCCTGCTGGAGCGCCTGGCCCAGGCGGCGCGTGGAATGGAGCGGGCCAGGCCCTGGCTGGCCCCCTGGCAGCTCGATCCGCTGGGCGCCCGCCACACCGGCGTCGTGCCGTTGAGTTTCAACTCTATCCTGGCCCTGGCTTGGCCCCCACCCGGCGAGGCCGCCCGTCTGGGTCGGCGCGCTCTGACCGAACGTTTGCGTTTAGAGAGCGAGCTCTGCGCCAATTGGGGCGGTGAGCTGTGGGGTCTGATCTCCCACCCCCGGGGGCCCTTCAGCGTCTACGCCTTCGCCGACGCCCCGGCTGCGGCCGAGGCCGGCTTCGCCGTCCTGGGCGAAACCGGCGACCGCGGCGGCGCGGTGGAGCTCGGTCGTCTGGAGGATCTCTACCTGCGCGGCGCCAGCTCCTCCGTGGTGGTACCCGCCGGAATCGCCCTGGAGCGCGCCGGTGCTCTGGCCCGGTCGGCCGATCCCGGCGAGTTGGTCTGCCGTGAAGAAACAGCCGCGGGATTGGAGCCCGAGTTCGAGGTCGCGCGACGGCGCGAGGTCAACGGCTTCGAGCTGCGGGGCCTCGCCCCCTCGGCGGCCCGTGAGGAGGCCGGCCTACCTCTGTTGGGCTGCGGCGAGATGCTCGCCCGGGCCGACGACTGGATCACCCGGCTCAAGGCGGGTCGCGGCGTCATCGGGATGATCACCGCTCCGCCCGGCGGCGGCAAGAGCCGGGCCTGCGCCGAACTGCGCGATCTGTTCGCCGAGATCGGCGACGCGTTCCTGTTCCACTGCCAGCCCTGGTGGGCCTACGATCCCTACAGCCTGTGGCGGCGGACCCTGCCGGCGCTCTGGGGGCCGCCGTCCAGCACCGGCGCCGCCCGAGCTCAACGCGAGGCCTTGGGCGAGGCCGCCGAACGCCTGCGGCCCTTCATCGCCCGCTTCACCGCCGGGGAGCTCTCCGAACCGCTCTGGGGCCTGCCCCCGGCGCTCAAGGGGCAGATGGCCGCCGAGCTGCTGCTGGCGGCTCTGCGTGCCCGGGGCGACCGCCCGCTGACCCTGATCGTCGACGACGCCGACTGGCTGGACGCCGGCAGCCTGGCGCTGATCCGCACCCTGGTTTCCTCGGGTCCGCCGATCGCCGTGCTGCTTTGCGGCCGTCGCAAGCCCGCCGGCCCGGAGGCCGACGAGGTGCGTCTGGCGCCTCTCTCCCCCGACGAGGCCGCCGATCTGTACGCCGACCTGACGGCTGGTCCCGCCGACGCTCTGGCATCGCTCAAGCCCGCGGAGCTGTTGCCGGCGCGCTTGGTCCTGCTGGCGATGCTGGTCCGGGCCGGTCGTGAACCACGAATGCTGCTTCGATTGCCCCTGGAGCGCCTCGCCGCCGAACTCTTCGCCGCCGAGGACCAGGCCGAGGCCGTCAGCCGGGTCTCGGTGCTCGGGCCGCGCTTCGGCGCCGCCGACCTGGCCGCCGTCACCGACGACGTCGTCGCGCTGCGGGGCCGTCTGGAGGGGGCGGCTCTGCTTGAACGCGGCGGCGGCGAGTACGCCTTCCGCGGCCTGGCCGCCTGGCGGGCGGCCTACGGCGCCCTGGACCCGGCCCGCCGCCGCGAGCTGCACTTCAACGCCGCCCGCTTCTACCAGCGCCAACACCGCGGGGTGACCGCCCTGGCCGTGGCCCACTTCATGAACTGCGGCGACCCGGTGGAGCGGATCACCGCCCTGGAGCTGGCCGGGGAGCGGGCCGCCGCCGTGGGCTCCTTCACCGCCGCCGCCGACTACCTGCGCCGCGCCGCCGAGCAGGCCGGCAACCGCCGCGACGCCCGCCGCCTGCGCACCCGTCTGGCCGCCATCCTGGCCGAGCGCCCGGCCCAGCGCCGCGAGGCCGAGGCTCTCCTCCAGCAGCTCTGGGAGGAGCTGGAGGAGGGCGAGGACGACCAGCGCGAGGCCCTGGCCCTGGAACGGGCCGAACTCCACCGGCGCATCGGCGAGCCGGACAAGATCGAACGTTGGCTGCGCGAGGCCGGCGGCGACGAAGCCGAGCCGCGCCGGTTGATCCTGCGCGCCGAGGCGGCGCTGCTGCGCGAAGAAACCGCCGAGGCCCGTGATTGCCTCGCCCGGGCCGCCGAGGCCGAGGGGGCGACGGCGATCCGGGCCACCGTCAAGCTGGGTCGCTTGCTGCTGGAGCGCGGCGAGACGGCCGAGGCTGCCAAGCCCCTGCGTCGCGCCGCCGCCTGGGCCGCCGAGAACGAGAACATCGCCCTGGCCGTCGAGGCCGCCCGGGCCTTGGCCGAGCTCCACACCGCCCGGGGCGACTCCGAGCGCGCTCTCTCCGCCCTGGAGGACGCCCTGGAGCGCGAGCGGGCGCTCCTGCAGACAGGACCCCTGGCGCGAACCCTCACCGAGCTGGCCCGCTACCGCCGCGAGCGCGGCGGCCTGGTCGAGGCCGAACGTCATCTGGCCGAGGCCTGCCGCCTTTTCCGGCGCCTCGACGATCCTCTGGGCGTCCTCGAGGCCGAGAGTCGCTGGGCGGAAGTGCTGGCCGAGCTGGGGCGCCTCGACGAGGCCCGCCGGCTCTACGCCGGAATAGCCGCCGGGCGCGCCGGGATACGCGACCGCATCGGCGGGGCCGGGACGGCCCTGGAGCGTGGACGCCTGGCCGCCCTGCAGGGCGACTGGCGGGAGGCCAACCGCGAGTACGACCTGGCCCTGGTCGGCGCCCGGGAGCTCTCCCTGGATGATCTCACCGCCCGCGCCCGTCGCGGATACGCCCGGGCACTCTACATCCAGGGTCGACCCGGCGAGGCCGCCGAACTCGATCTCGGCCCGGCCGAGTCGACGATCCTGCGCGCCGAGGTCTGCCGGGAACTCTACCTGTTCAACGAGGCCCGGGAGCTCCACGTCGAGGCTTTTGGCGCCGAGCCCGCCGAGGCTTCCCGCCGCCTCGAGCTGGCCCTGGACCACCTCGCCGCCGGGGAGCTCCGCCGCGGGCGCGCCCTGCTCGGCGGCCTGAGTTGGCCCGCCGAGCCGCCCCTGGAGACGGCGCTCAAGCTCAGGCGAGCGCGCAGCCTGACCGCCTTCCTCGCCCGCCGGGGCGACGCCGTCGAGGAGGCCGAGGCCTACCGGGAGCTGGCTCTCAAGGCCGGCGTCGTCGTCGACGCCGCCCTGGCCGACAAGCAGGCCGCCGCCGTCCGGGTCCTCGGGGGCGATGTCGCCGCCGCGCGAGGATTGATCGACGAGGCCCTGGACCGGGAGCCACCCCCGCTGTTCTCTTGGCAGCTCCTCTTCCTCGACGGCCTGCTGGCCGGGCGCGACGGGGACGCCGCGGGCAAGCGTGGGCGTTTCGCCGCCGCCCTGGAGCTGCTCAACGGCTTCGCAGCCGGTCTCGACGACGGGCTGCGCCGCCTGCTGACGCGTGGCGAGGCTTACAACACCCTGCGCCGGGGAGCCTGAGATGAGCGCCAAGGACCCCAAGACGACGCCGATGATGCGTCAGTACCACGCCTTCAAGCGACAGCATCCCGAGTACCTGCTGCTGTTCCGCATGGGCGACTTCTACGAGACCTTCGGCGACGACGCCGTCACCGCGGCCCGCGCCCTGGGCATCACCCTGACCAGCCGAGACAAGGGCAGCGAGAACGCCATCCCCCTGGCCGGAATCCCCGTCAAGGCCCTGGACACCTACCTGCCCCGACTGCTCGAACAGGGCTTCAAGGTGGCCTTGGCCGAGCAGCTCGAGGATCCGGCCAAGGCCAAGGGTCTGGTAAAGCGTGGCGTGGTGCGCCTCTATACCCAGGGCACCCTCTACGAGGAGGAACTGCTGCCCCCGGGCGAGTCGAGCTGGCTGGCCGCCCTGAGCCACAACCGGCGCGGCTACGGACTGGCCCTCTGCGAGCTCTCCACCGGCGAGCTGCTCTACGCCTCCTTCCAGGGCGCCGACGCCTGGCGGGAGACCCGGGCCGAGGTTCTGCGCCAGCGTCCCCGCGAGCTGCTCCTGCCCGAGTCCCTGCTTCACCGCCGCGACGAGCTGGGCGGCGCCGTAACCCGGCGCCTCGACGACGACTTTCGCTCCGCCGAGGCCGAGCGGCGCCTCAAGGAGCACTACGGTGTGGGCACCCTGGCCGGCTTCGGCCTCGGCGGCGACCGCCTGCCCGTCAGCGCCGCCGGGGCCGTGCTGGCCTACCTCGCAGAAACCCAGCTCGGCGAGCCCGTCCGCCTCCAGCCGCCCCGACCCCTGCATTCCTCGGCACACCTGCTCCTCGACCGCGCCGCCGTGGACACCCTGGAGCTGGTCTCCTCGGCCGCCGACCGCTCCTCCTCCAAGCGCAGCCTGCTCGAGCTCCTCGACCGCACCCGCACCCCGATGGGCCGCCGCCTGCTGCGACGCTGGCTGTTGGCCCCTCCGGCCGTCCTCGATCCCATCCAGAACCGCCAGGACGCCGTGGCCGAGCTGGTCGACGACGCAGCCTCGCGGTCCCTGCTCGAGCGAGGGCTGGACGGCGTCGGCGACCTGGAGCGCTCAGTGGGCCGCCTGGTCCACCGGCGCTGCCCGCCCCGGGACCTGGTGCTGATCCGCAACGCACTGCGCCGCCTGCCAGAACTGGCCGGCTGGCTGGCCGAACGCGACGGCGCGCACTGGGCGGTCCTCGCCGACGGGCTGACCGAACGCCCGGCCACCCTGGAGAGCCTCGAGCGCGCCCTGGTAGAGGAACCGGGACGTCTCGGCGACGGCGCCGTCATCGCCCGGGGCTGGGACGAGCGCTTCGACGAGGCCCTGACCCGTCTCGAGGACGCCGAGATCTGGCTGCGCGACCTGCAGAAAACCGAGCGCGAGCGCTCGGGGATCGAAAGCCTCAAGGTGGGCTACAACAAGGTCTTCGGTTACTACATCGAGGTGCCGCGCTCCAAGGCCGAGCTGGTGCCCGAGGACTACCAACGCAAGCAGACCCTGGTGGCCGCCGAGCGCTACATCACCCCGCGCCTCAAGGAGCAGGAGGCCGTGATCACCCGGGGGCGCGAGGAGCTGGCCGCCCTCGAGGGACGCATCTACGAACGGCTGGTCGACGAGACGGCCCGCGACGGCGGGGAACTGGCCGCCCTGGCCCGGACCCTGGCCCGCCTGGACGTGCTGAACTCCCTGGCCCTGACCGCCCTGCGTTGGGGTTGGAGCCGGCCCGAACTGGACGAGGGCCGCTCCCTGGAGCTCGACGAGGGCCGCCATCCCCTGGTCGAGCGCTACCTCGAACGCCCCTTCGTCCCCAACGACTGCCGGCTGGACTCCGAGGAGCGCCAGATCATGCTCCTGACCGGCCCCAACATGGCCGGCAAGTCCACCTACATCCGCCAGCTCGGCGTGGCCGTGGTGCTGGCCCAGATGGGCTCCTTCGTCCCGGCCCGACGGATGCGCCTGGGTCTCGTCGACGCCGTCTACACCCGCGTCGGCGCCGCCGACGACATCGCCCGGGGGCTCTCGACCTTCATGGTCGAGATGACCGAAACCGCCCGGATCCTCAACTGCGCCGGACCGCGCGGCCTGCTGCTCCTCGACGAGGTCGGCCGGGGCACCGGCACCTCCGACGGCGTGGCCATCGCCTGGGCCGTGGCCGAGCACATCCACAACGCCGCGTCCCTGGGTTCGCGCACCGTCTTCGCCACCCACTACCATGAGCTGACCCGGCTGGTCGAGGAGCTGCCCCGGGCCTTCAATATGCAACTGGCCGTCAGCGAGTCCGGCGGCGAGGTGCGCTTTCTGCACCGCGTCGAGCCGGGCTGCGCCAAGGCCAGCTACGGCGTCCACGTCGCCCGCCTGGCCGGACTGCCCCGGGGGGTCATCCGCCGCGCCCGGGCCCTGCTGCGCCAGCTCGAGGACGAACGCCTCGGCGTCCCCACCGCCCAACTGACCCTGGCGCCGCCGGAACCCGACGACGACGAGCCCGACTACGGTTGGCTGGCCGCCGAGCTGCGTACCGCCGAACCCGAATCCCTGACCCCCCTGGCCGCGCTTAACCTCTTGGCCCAGTGGCGGCTGCGCCTGGAGCGCGACGGCGATCAGGACTCGGGCGGATAGACCTCGATGTCCAGCAGCGTCAACTCGTCGGCGTCCAGCCAGATCTCCGCCGTCTTGGTCTGCTCGCCCTCGTCGTCCTCGGAGTAGTAGACCAGGAAGACCAGGTTCTCCACACCGTCGACGGCGTCGGCGAAGTCCTCGGTGACCGTAAGCCGGCGAACGTCGATGTCGGTTTCCTCCAGGCCCTCGTCGAGCGCCTCGGCGTCGCCCCGGGTGATCCAGGACCCGGCGCTCGAATACTCGGGGATGTCGCCCCAGCCCGGCGAATCGGGCAGGATGTGGCCCCGGGCCTCGCCGCCGTAGTCCACCCGCACTTGGAGACCGTCTACGCCGTCGCCGTAGAAGAAGGTGAAGTGGGAGTCATCCTCCGAGACGATCTGCCCGCCGGAAGAGAGACGATCGCCCAGGATCAAACGCAGTTCGCCGTCCTCCAGCTCCGCGTCGCGCACGTCCTCGGCCAGGTCCATCGCCCAGCCCAGGCTGTGCGGTGGCGGAGGCAGGTAGTCCGACAGGTCGCAGGACGCCGTCAACACCAACGCGGCGAACATCACTATCAACAGGGCTTTCTTGCGCATGGTTCCGCCTTTCATGTTGCCGACCACTCCGCCGCGGTCGGGGTCCCCACGACCTTTGCCGCCGGTCGCCTCGCCCATAACCCCGCCGTCAAACCACACGGGGAGGCGTCGGCACGTTTCTTGCGGAGTTCCGCTAACTTTTGTACTATCAGCGAGTTGCTCTGCTGCAAGAAACGTGCCGACGCCGGCGGGCCGGCGGTTTCCTCGAAAAGGGCGGCGGCAAAGGTCTCCCGCCGCCAGGCGCGATCGCGGAGTTACGTCGGTCGATTGCTCAACCCGTGGAGTATTGTCTAAGCATAGTCCAACGGGCGTTGGTTTGCCAATCACGCTAAGGATTTTGGAGAAACGATGGATCTCGAACCCCTGGAAGACGTCCTCGAGCGCGCCCGGCGGGAGCCCGTCAGCTATCAGGGTTTCCTGATGCTGCGTCAACGCGGCACCCGGCTGACCAAGCGCGGTGACCCCTTTCTGACCCTGACCCTGGCCGACGCCACGGCGAGCGTGGACAGTGTGCTGTTCAGCGACCACTCGGCCTACGGCGTCATCTCCGATCCCGAGGTGGTTTATGTGGCGGTGCGCGGGGCGATCGAGAACCACGCCGTCTACGGCCTGCGCCTGGTCATCGAGCTGATCCGCCCCGTGATCGAGGATGACCGCGAGCGGGGCTTCGACGAGGCGCTGATGGTTCCCGCCACGCCCTACGACGTCGACGCGCTGTGGTCCGAGGCCCTCGAGTTGATCGACGGTTTGGCCGACGAAGCGCTGCGCGAGACCGTTCGCGGGCTCTTCCTTGAACACGAAGAGACCCTGCGCAAGGCTCCGGCGGCGCGCAACATCCATCAGGCCTACCGGGGCGGGCTGCTGGAGCACAGCGTGATGGTCGCCCGCGACGCCGAGTACTACGCCCGCAAGTATCCAGAGCTCGACGCCGACCTGCTGCTGGCCGGGGCGCTGACCCACGACCTGGGCAAGCTGGTCGAGCTGACCGACGAGCCGCCCTACGACTACACCGACGACGGCCGCCTGCTGGGCCACCTCTACCAGGGGGCGCGGATGATCGAGCGCGCCGCAGCCGAGGCCGAACTCGACCCCGGGCGTGCGCGGATGCTGGTCCACCTGATCCTCTCCCACCACGGCGAGCGGGAGTACGGCGCCGTCACCACGCCCAAGACCCGGGAGGCCGTGGTGCTGCACTACCTGGACAACATCGACGCCAAGCTGTCCATCTTCCGGCGATATGTGGCCGAGGCCGGGCCGGGCCCCTGGACGGCGCCGGCCTGGGAACTGGGCAAAGCGCCGCTGTGGAAGGGCGAGATGAGCTGAGGGATAGTATTACGGGATTAAACCAAGTATTTGTATTACGCAGTGGGTATTAATAATCAAGGGACTATCACCTAATTATCAACAAGCGCGAAGTATGCTCCTGAGGTAGTTCAGCGCGTT
>CAZOOP010000048.1:0-25176 GCA_964581465.1 uncultured bacterium | reverse complement strand
CCAAGGGTTATTCCCAGGATTGGGGCACGATATCCACGCGTTACTCACCCGTCTGCCACTCTACTCGGCTCCCGAAGGAGCCTTTCGCGTTCGACTTGCATAAGCTTAGGCACGCCGCCAGCGTTCGTCCTGAGCCAGGATCAAACTCTCCGAAGTCAAGATGTTAAACCCGAAAACGGGTCGTTGTCTTTGTTCGGTGAGCCGTTGCCGGCTAAGGGCAACGGTCATCGATCTGGCATGTTCTAGGCTGATCTCGTTCGTTTAACGGGTAGGTGTTCGCGATCCGGTTTGCATCCGATTCCGGGAGTTGCCGGCCGAGCCGGCACTATCCACGGGGATGGTGGACCGTTACTTGCCCTACTGCTTCCAGCTTTCAAAGAACCTGGCACCTTGTCGCGGGGTTTCGGGAGAGGGGATGAATGAAGGACCCCGTACCTCAGGCCCTCGAGTCTCGCCTTGAGACTGTCAGCCGTTCTCCCGAGGCGCCACTTTCGCCCCGCTACTGCATCGAACCAGCTATGTGGTCGTTGCGTTTGTTTCTGATTCCGCCAAACAAGATTGTCGCCGTAGAGGACCTTATGCTTCCCGGCCCCAATCGGACTCTCGTGCGTTGGCGGGGTGTAATGTACTACAAGGCGGACGGACTGTCAAGGTCTTTTTGCGTTTTTCTTCGCTTATCTGTTCGCGTCTGTTCGCGCCTGTTCGCGCCTATGGGGGATGATTCGCGCGCGAGGGTCAGTGGTGTCCTTCACGGGTGAAGCCCCCGTCCCGACGCTCCGCCTCGTCAGCCGGGAGCGGTAAGATAGCACGGATGGCGCGGAGTTGTCAAGCGTGAATCGGTCAGGCGTTATCAAGGTGGCCCGGCGAGTCGGGCCGGTTTTCGACCATGCCGGCTACTTGCGCTGACGGGCGCTCCCGGCGGACGAGAGGAATTGGCCCGGGGGTACCCATCATCAGCGGCTGACCGATCCACCCGGCCCGCCTGTCTGGAGCACGGCCCGCGGCAACGCGTACCGCCGCGATCGCCGTCGGCATCAGCGAGAGCGACCTGCGATAGCGACTAAAGTGAACGAACTAGAAGTCGAGGTCCACGCGGGCGGTGTCGCCGTAGCCCAGCAGCTCGATCAGGTCGCGGTCGAGGAGCTCGAAGAGCATCGGCCCCCAGTTACCGTAGGTGACCAGGTCGGGGTCGGGGTGGTCGACGCCGCCACGCCGGGCGGCCAGCTCGACGGCGCGGCGCAGGCCGCCGAGCTCGTCGATCAGGCCGTTGTCGAGGGCCTGGCGTCCGGTCCAGACCCGCCCGCCGGCGATCTCGTAGACCTCGTCCACCTCGAGCTCGCGCTCGGCGGCGACCTTGTCGACGAAAACACCGTAGAAGTAGTTGAGCTCCTCCTCGACCATCGCCCGTTCCTCGTCGGTCAGGGAGCGGCCGTAGTCGCCCAGGTTGCCGTAGCGGCCCTCGGTGTAGGACTCGTGGACGATGCCCTGCTCCTCGAAGAGGCGCTCCAGGCTGGCCATCACGCCGATCACCCCGATGGAGCCGGTGAAGCTGGCCGGTTCGGCGATGATCCAGTCGGCCGGGCAGGCGATCCAGTAACCGCCCGAGGCGGCGATATCGGCGATGGAGGCGATGACGGGCTTGCCGGCTTCGGTGAGCCGGGTGACGGCGCGGGCGATCTCTTCGGAGGCGATACCGGAGCCGCCGCCGGAGTCGATGCGCAGCACCACGGCGCGGACCAGGGGATCGCGGCGGGCCTTGTCGAGCTGCTCGGCCAGGGTGTGGGAGCCCATGCCGCGGCCGCCGCGCAGGTAGTCCCAGCCGGAGCGGCCCACGGAGATGCCGCCGTAGGCGCCGACGATGGCGATGCGTGGCCGGCCCGACCACTCGTCCTCCCAGTACTCGCGGCCGGCGGTGCCGACGACGCGGACCTCGTCGGCGGAGGCCGCCTCGGCTCCGGCGGCCCGAGCCACGGCGGCCAGGGCGTCGCGGTAATCGCCGAGTTCGTCGACCAGCCCGGCCTCCAGGGCTTCCTCGGAGCGCAGGGTCCAGGTATCGGCCAGCGCGAGCAGCTCCTCGCGGGAGAGCTCGCGGCGCTCGCCGAGGAGGTCGTAGAGCTGTTCCTGGTTATCGGCCAGCAGTTCGCTGATCGCCCGGGCCTGCTCAGTGGTGGCGCCCTTGGTCAGCGACCAGAAGCCGGACTTGTACTCGCCGGCGGTGATCACCTGGAGATCGACGCCGTACTTCTCGGCCAGACCGCCGTAGCGGTTGATGGTCAGGGCGGTGCCCAGGCCGTCGACGCTGGTGAAGGCGGGCAGGAAGATGCGTTCGCAGTGAGCGGCCAGGTAGAGCGCGCCCGGATCGACGGCCTCACCGGTGAAGACGGCGTAGACGGGCAGGCCGGCGGCCCGGGTCAGGTCGATCTCGGCGCCCAACTCCTGCATCGAGCCGGTCACCTCGCCGAAGATGCCGCCCAGCGGCTTGATGGAGAGCAGCACGGCGTCGACGTCGGCGTCCTCGCGAGCCCGCTTGAGCTGGGAGAGCAGACCGGTCAGCGACTGTCCGCCGCCGGGTCCGCCCAGCAGGGAGAACTCGGGGGGCAGGTCGTCCAGGCCGCCGCCGATCTCCAGGGTCAGCACCCCGGGCGGGGCGAAACAGACCAGGGGCTCGTGGCGCTCCAAAGAGAAGGCGACGCTGCCACCGTGGCGGGTGAAGTCGCCCGTGTCGTCCAGGGCGCCGCCGTAGCCGAAGACACCGTGGGTCAGCTCCAATCTAGCCCCCACTGTCAGGGAGCCGTCGTCGTCGTATCCCGCCGTGAGCGCCAGACCATCCAGGGGACGCAGCTCCACTCCGGCGAACCAGTCCAACTGCTCGGCGTTGTCGATGAGGTCCTCGGGATCAGCGGTGTAGCGGGCGTCGAAGCTCAGGGTCACCAGATCCGGCGAGTCGAACAGGAAGGGCGCCAGGGGGCGCAGGGCGATCCCCGCGGCCAGGACGTTGTCGCGACGCTCCAGGGCCGTGTCGGCGGAGAGCAGGTTCTCCAGCGTTCCGCCCACGGAGAGGAAGCTCCAGGGCCGCCAGAGGACGCCCAGGCGCATATCGAAGACGGTCTCCTCGAGCCGGCCCAGGCGCTCGTTGAACCAATCGAAGCCCAAACCAAGGGAGAAGCGCTCGCCGCCCAACCCCAACCCCAGTGAGAAACGACCGTGGTAGTCGTCCTCGAAGGCGCCGGGAACGCGCCGGTATCCCAGCCCCAGGATACCCAGTTGGACCGCGCCGGAGTAATCCTCCCAATCGTCCTCGAGACCGGCCAGCGAGAAGTAGAGGTTGGGCATCCGGGCGATCCCCAGACCGGCGGGGTTGATCCACAGGGCGCCGGCGTCGTCGGCGACGGCGGTGGAGGTATAGGCGCCGACCAGGGCGGAGTCGAAGGCCCCGGCCGTCGCGACGACGACCAGCAGCAGGAGCAGAGCGCGGCGGCGGAAGTGCATCGGGCTTCCTTTCCGGTCGAGTATCCCGTTCGAGTAACGTTGAAACGAGGCCGGTGCTAGCAGGCAAGGCGACCCCGCTCTTAGTTTCACGTTAGAAGATAACGCCTGACTCCGGCGAAGGCAAGGGTTTTTCTGGAGGCGCAATTAGAAGCTACGGACCGAAGCAAGCCAGGAAGGTATTTGTCTAATACCAGTTGGGATCATCATATTAAACTGGACCGACATTAATAACATAAGATGAGACTCATCGAGAAGGATGCTTTGAGTAATGCTCAAGGTAAGTTGTCAAGTCGTAAGGACGAGCGGTTGTTAAAAGTGCAAAATCAAGCAACTGACTGCTTATGGCTTGTCCTTAATAGTTGAAGCTTCCGGACTAGCCTGGCGGGTATGACAGCCTTGAGGCTGATAACCCACCCAGAGTAGAATCGAGGCTAATTGCCACAAATCGGCTCAAAAGAGATGGGTGGCTTTTCGAGGGATAAAGCATTGAATGATAATCAATTAGTGTGGCAGCCTGTTCAAGTGCGGGTGACAATCATATACAAAACCCGACCGAGGCGCTGAGGTAGTCGCCCCCGGCCTTTTCCGGCATAGGGTTCGGGCGGGAGTGTGTTAAGCAAACCGGAACGGGCAGAAGCCCGTCCCGGTTTTGTTGGTGTGTTAGAAGCGTTAGCGGCTGATCACGGCGCGGCGGGTCAGCGAGCCGGCGGGTGTGGTCAGTCGCAGGAAGTAGACGCCCTCGGTCTGGGCGGCGGCGTCCCATTCCACGCTGTGGCGTCCGGCGCTCAGAGCGCCGTCGACCAGGGCGGCCACCCGGCGGCCCGAGAGGTCGTAGACACTCAAGGTGATCTGGGAATCCTCGGCCAGCTCGAACTCGACGGTCAGAGCGCCGGCGCTGGGGCAGGGATAGGGCGCGGCTAGCGTGAAGGACCGGGCCGACGGGGGCTCGTAAACGGTCGACAGCGGGCCGTATAGCTGCATCCCGCCGTCATTTTCGGTGATCCGCAGGTAGTAGTCGCTGGATTCCCCGGCGGCGGCGTCGCGGTCCAGATAGGCCCCGGCCTCATTGGGTTCCAGCGAGCGCTCGTTGATCTGGATGATCCCGCGGGAGTCCTCGCGCAGCACATCCAGGGCCAGGATGCCCGAAGCGTCCTCGATCCGCCAGTTGAGCAGCAGGCCCTCCTCGGTGGAGGCGGCGTTGAAGGCGGCGACCTCGAGGTCCATGTTCGGGGTGCCGAGCTGGAAGTCGTCGAAGTAGAAACCCTCGCCGGTGTTACCGGCGTTGGTGGTCATCAGGAAACGCACCCGGCCGATGGCTCCGGCGTAGGCGCTGAAGTCATAGTTGGCTTCGGTCCAGTCGACCATGGCGTCGGTGAAGGTGGCGATGGTCTCCCAGCCGTCGTATTCGTTGCCCCACTGGACCTCGACGGTGTCGTTGACCCGGATATCGTGGTAGGTCATGAAGGTCAGTTGGGGGTCGGCGGGGTTGACGATGACCAGGGGCGAGAGCAGGGCGTCCTCGGCGTTGTTGGCGTAGTAGCCGCCGTCATCGCCGCCGCACTTCCAGGAGTGGGACGGGCTGTAGGAGCGGTAGTCCTCGATGTGCCACTCGCTGTCTCCCGGGTCCTCGGCGGCCCAGCCGTTGTCGCCGGACTCGATGTCGTCCTGGAAGTCGCCGTCGTACTCGCCCACGGTGACGACCAGCTCGTACTCCTTGTCCATGTCGTCATCGGCGGTCACGGTGCAGTCGAGGAAGTAGTAACTCGGGTTGTCCGCGCCCGAGGATGCCTCGATGACGAAGGGGGTCGGGGAGTCGCCGGTCGAGTCGGGACCCAGGGAGCCGAAATTGATGGTGTCGGTGATGACGGTGATCTCCGAGTCGCTGGAGCTGAGCGTGGCCGTGATGTTGTCGGCCTGGCCGCCGCCCAGGTTGTGCAGGGTCAGATCGATCTCGGCCTGATCGCCCGGGGTGATGCTGGAGTCACCGTCGTCAGCCTCGATCTGATAATCCTCCATCACGACGAAGGGACCGTCGAGGAAGTAACCCCAGAGGGTCAGATACTCGCCGATACTCGAGGGGTCGGCGTACTGGGGTGTCGAGTAATGATAGACACTGTCGGCGTAGTTGAAGGCCTCCAGGGCGCTGACCAGCCCGTCGGCGTTATCGTCGGCGTCGACGGGGGCGCCGCCGTTGTACTCCACGGGCCAGCCCGGGTACTCGTTGTTGACGGCCGCCGTCCAGTGAACCAGGTAATAGGTGTAGTCATTGGAAGCGTATGATAGCTCCCCGGCGGAGCAGGCAGTGGAGATAACCAGGTTGGGCAGGTCGTCGAGGTTATCGACGAAACCGCCGGAATGGCACTGGCCCATGGTGACCAGGATGGTGTTGTAATCCATGGAGGCCAGCTTGTTGTACATCTCGTAGTCGTAATACTCTTCCCGGTTCCAGAGGTTGAGGTACGCCGTGGTGCCGCCGCCGCCATGATCGGTGGTGTAGATGTAGAAGGTGTCATCGGCGGTCACCAGGCCGGCCAGCATATCGAAGTACTGGTCGACGTAACTATGGGTGCAGGGATCGGTGTAGTCACTGTCGCCGTCACCGTCGAGGTCCGTGGGGGTGCTTGAGCCGTCGGAGCGGTCGGGAGCGGGATCGTCGCCGTCGGACATCAGCACGTAGATGTTGTCCTCGCTGTAGCCGTAGACCCAGACCAGGTTGGTGTAGGCGAAGGCGATGTTGTTGTAGTAGCGGACGTGGTTATTGGAAGTATCGGCGCCCCCGGAGAGCATCAGGGCGTAGTTGGTTCCGGTGCGGTCCAGCAGCTCGGGGTGTTGGGCGCGGAAGCGCTCACCGAGCTCGCGGTAGTAATCGAGGTCGGGAACCCAGTACTCCTCGCTCGCTTCATACACCGAACCGTCGGAGAGCTCGACCATCTCGTCGAAGCGTCTTGGCGGCGTGGTGACGTCGAAAGTGGTCACCTCGCCGCCGATGGTGATATAAGCGCAGCGGGTCGGGTGCTCCCACTCGGCCCAGGGGTTTTCATCGAGAAAGACGACCCAGCCGGGCTCGGCGGGCAGCTCGACACTTGAATGCCAGAACTCCAGCTCACCGCCGCCGGCGCGCTCGGGCAGCAGGTAGAGGCGGTTGTTGATGATATCGCCGTCGATGAGTTCGGCGGCGACATCGAAGGCCGCCGTCAGGGCGGCTTCATCGACCTCGACGCTCTGGTGGCCGACGGTGGTGTATTCGGCGGCGTTAACCGCGACGGGGATGATTAGAAGTAGAAGCAGGGTAGCCAGGCGTTTCACCGGAACCTCGTTTCTTTGCGACACCGATCGCGGATCGCGGTGGTGCTAGGCGTTATGGTCGCGTGGTTTATCAATAAGTGCGGTTATACTAGGAATCGCATACCCTATCAGGAGCGGATTGTGAGTGTAACCTGCTGATAATACTCGCGATGATCAGCATTTTCGTGCAACAAAACAGTTAAAAGTGGCAGCTTACCAAAGCGTGATCTGAGGTAAAACAAGAAAACACCACACTTGAAAATGCAACGAGAGCAGCCTGTCCACCCAACCAAAAGTGCAGTATTATTATGCGTATTAGGCCGTAGGGTGAGTGTTTAGCGATAAGTTGCACTTCGGAATTGACGACCAAGGCCCAGTAAAACGCACCAGATCAACCTGATATGGTCCGAACACGTTCCATAACGCCCAAAACAAAGAATGCTGCGGCTGGAGATTGATAAGGCTCAGATACTCGGGGAGGGCGAAGACTATAGTCTACTAGCAGAGAAACTAGTTAACACAAAAAATACCTCTCTGCAAGATAGGCTGGAGAGAGGAGTCAACGTGAAGCAGACGACGATTATCGCGACGAAACGTCGGCAGCCTGGATTCCATTGATCTAGCAGTTGATCTAGCAGTAATAGCTCAAAATAATTATATTGAGACTGCGACTTGAATTGGATTCGAGGGTATCATTCGTTGTGGACGGGAACAACTAGCGATGACATCATGCAACCTGATCGGACCAATTGAGCAGCGTATCCTGCAGGTAGTCGGGACACTCTTCGTCGTCGCGATGGTTGAATCTGAGCGACAATTCTCTGATATAGAGCCTGACGTTGCGCTTGAAGCCCCCGTTGTGGGCATATAGCCGTCGCTTGGCGCAACCCCGGCAGCTCTCGAGGCCGCTGATACGCACTTTGCCATTGACCAGGGTCTTGTCGCGTCGATGCGTTTGTGGTGAGAATCGTTGCGTGACAGCTTGTGATAGGCTCTCCATCGGCCGAAGAAGACGATCTATTCCACCTCGAGCTTTATCAGTTCGACCTCGCGATCGGCGGCGATGCGCTCGCGGATTCGCTTGTAGTGATGATATGCCGTATTGCGATGAATGCCCAGGTCCTTGCGACCCCTGCCGCCGGAACACCGAGCCAGAATAAACAAGCCATATCTTTATTGGCATCGAATACCCTGACCGGACCTGATCGTGATTGTATCCTGTTGATAATAGAGGTGATGATCATCGGATACCTGTCATGAAACGGGTAGTTAAAATGGGGCGGCTAAGAAGAGCGTCGTCCTTAAGAAGCCTGGATATCCGCACACTTGTCCAGGCCCTGACAGTAGACTGCCACTGACGCTTAAGTGTCATAATAACAAGCAATAAGGTCAAGCTAAATGAATGCTTGGTCAACAACGCGCATTACAGATAGGTGAAGCACGGCCCGGCTAGCCGCTCCCGATCAGCCTGATTTGGTCCGATCGTGTACCATGATTCTATCTTTTTATCTTTAACTAGCTTTGTATATCTTGGTCGATGTGTATAATTCTTCCCGCATCTCTTGCATTTACACCAACCATCTGCCAACATATAGTACTGTCTACTGTTACATTTTCGGCAACTAATCTGCCGGTCGGTTGCTGGATTTTCTACCACTTTTGGGCCCTTTTTGCATTACAGAATATCACGGCCCATCGCGTGTTTTAACAGTGCTTTACATACATGCATCGGTCCGGACATGGTAGGCGATCCCAATCGAATTATCCTCTCTGACTGGATAGGTTATGGTTTATATTACTTTGAGAATCCATGGTTTGTTTTCCATACCCTGTCCAGGGTTTATACCAAAGAAGCTTGACTCCCTCGTGTGGACCTACATAAGGACTCTGCACCGTGGGCTGATAATCGATCCCCCAGGTGGCCCGGGCCGGCTCACCCACAAAAGCCGCAAGGGATAACACAAGGATAATCAGCGGCGATAGGCGCTTCATGGGAGGCTCCTGATGGGGTATGCTTTCAAAATAGCTGTTTTTCAGTATGAAGAATTGCTTGAAATCACGAAAGCATCAGGGAGCGGGCATTCATAACGCAACCCCCCTTGCCCATTGCGCCGGGCGGGGGGGTGTCTTAGAATGAACGGGTCGCTCAAGTCCTGCGCAAACCCGCACCTGGAGGAGCCCGATGGCCGATAAACGTTTCATCCGACCCGGCGGGGAATACCGTCCCGGCGCCGAGGACTTCCCGCGGACTATCGCCGAGCTGGTTTACGCCCGGGCCGAACGCTGGCCCGACGAGCCTTTCTTGCTGGGGCGATACGGCGAGAACGACGAGCTTAAGTCGATCGACGGCCGGGGCTTCACGGCCCGGGTGTTGGCGATCGCGGCCCACCTGCGCGATCTGGGGTTGAAGAAGGGCGACCGGGTGGGCCTGCTGTCGGCGAACAGGCCGGGCTGGCCCATCGCCTACTGCGGTGTGGTCGTCGGCGGGATGGTGGCGGTGCCCATCGACCACCTGCTGACTCCGGCGGAGTACGGGGCGATCATCGAGAAGAGCGGTGTGCGGGTGTTGATCTGCGAGAGCAAGGTCGCCGAGAACGTCGAGACCCGGCGGGGGGAGTTCCCCAAGCTCAAACGGGTGATCGAGCTGGACGGCTGGGATTTGGTGGACCCCGCCGTCACGCCGCCGGCGGCTCAGCGACCGCCCGAGGAGCCGGAGCCCGAGGACGAGCTGGCGATCCTCTACACCTCGGGGACGACGGGCTCGAGCAAGACGGTGCGCCTGCTGCACCGCAACGTGGCCTTCAACCTCAAGCAGCTCCACTACGCGATGTACACGGGTCCGTTGGACACTTTCCTCTCGGTGCTGCCGCTGTTCCACACCTTCGAGTGCACTTGCGGGTTCTTCAACCAGTTGCACGGGGGCGCGCGGATCCTCTACGCCCGGAGCCTGAACAGCCGCGACCTGCTGCGCGATATGCGCGAGGGCGGGATCACGATGATGCTCGGCGTGCCGCTGCTCTTCGAGAAGCTGTACAAGGGCATCCGCGGCAAGCTGAAGGCGCTGCCCCTCTTCAAGCGTCTGGTGCTGGGGCTGCTCTTCGGCTTGGAGCGCTTCGGGCGGCTGTTCGGCGCCCGTTGGGGCAAGGGGCTGTTCAAAAGCCTGCGTGAGAAGGCGGGGCTTGGCGAGGTGCGGATGTTCGTCTCCGGGGCGGCGGCCCTGGCGCCGGAGATCGCCCGAGGATTCGAGCGCCTGGGCATTCTCTGCGTGATGGGCTACGGCCTGACCGAGTGCAGTCCGACGACGAACCTCAATTACAACGGCGAGCGCCTGGTCGCCCCGGACTCCATCGGACCGATCTTCTACGCCACCGAGCTTTACATCGACAGTCCCAACGAGGCCGGCGAGGGCGAGCTTTGCATCCGTGGTCCCCAGGTTACTACTGGATACTTGGACAACCCGGCGGCCAACGAGCGGGCCTTCTTCGAGATGGAGATTCCAAAGGTCGAGCCCCGGTCAGACGGACGAAAGCTCTACCAGGCCGGGCCGGAGCTTGAGCGGATCAAGACGGAGAAGCCGCACTGGTTCGCGAAGTGGTTCCGCACCGGGGACATCGGCTGGATCGGCCCCGACGACCGGGTGCGCATCTCGGGGCGGCTGAAGAACGTCATCGTCACCGCGGCGGGCAAGAACGTCTACCCAGAGGAACTGGAGGAGCGCTTCGCCGACTGCCCGGCCGTTGGCGAGTACATCGTGCTGGGGCGCAAGATACCCGATTCGACGCGCGAGGACGTGGTGCTGCTGGTGGTACCCGACTACGAAGCGTTGCGCGAGACGGCGCCCGCCGGCGTCGAGGTCGACGAGGCCTACGCCCGGAAAATTATCGAGGCCGAGGTGGACCGGATAAACCGGCAGTTGGCCTCCTACAAGCACATCAAACACCTCTACCTACGCAGCGAATCGTTCCCCATGACCTCGACGCGCAAGATCCGCCGCTTTCTGGTCGACCTGGACGAGGCCCGGGGTTAGGACGATTGTAGACAACGCGAAGAACACAAACAGCGGGGACTGGTCCCCTGACGCCATCGCTGCGGACCGCCGGGGCTTGGCTGCCTCGTTTCGGGTTTCGCCGTTTTCTTTCGATCCCTGATGCTCAGCACCACGGCGTCGGCGGGGCATACCTCGACGCAGCGCCCGCAATCGATGCAGCGAGTGCGGTCGATGTGGATGCCGACGACGCCCAGCCGCTCGGCCAGCCAACTGACCAGGCCGAAGGGGCAGAGCAGGTTGCACCAGGGCCGGTATATGAACAGCGAGGCCAGGAAGATCGCACCGGCCAGCACACCGAGCACCCAGTCCCACTCGCCGTGACCGGCGAAGATGTGGAAGGCGTTCACCTGGCGCAGCAGGTTGTGGCCCAGGGAAAGTAGGAAGACGACGAAGAGGACCAGGAAGAGCAGCCGGGTCGTCAGGGTCAACCAGGCCGGCAGCCGCAAGGGCCGCCTGAACCCCAGCTTCTCTCGCAGCGGTCGGGCCAGCCAGTAGAGAGACTCCTGCAGACCGCCGACGTGGCAGGTCAGCCCGCAGATAGATTTGGCGAAGAGCAGGCTGGCGGCGAAGAACAAGCCCAGATAGAAAAGGGCCTCGCCGGGGACGTCTCCACTCTGAAGCAGGTAGGCCGCCGGTTTCCAGACGCTGGAAACCAGGCTGGGGTGCTGGATGAGCAGGAAGCCGAAGAGGCCGGTCACCACCAGGCCCCAGACGATGCGGATCCAGCGCTGCGCCAGCTTGCGAGCCAATAGGACCCCGCCGCCCAGGATCAGCAGGCCCATCACGGCCAGACGCAGAGGCGCCTAGGGGTCGTCGCCCTCGTCGTGATCCTCGGAGGCCCAAAGGGGCGTACAGATCAACAGCAGGGCGGCCAGGATCAACCACGCTTTAGGGGCCATCGAACTCCTTCCGGGAGAGACCGGCCATGGCCAGGCTGTTACGAACAAAGCCCTCGTACTCCTCGCTCTTGACCAACTGGCGGCTCTTGGCCAGCGTGTAGTAGGCGGCGTCGTGGAGGTGACGCAGACGCACCAGACTCAGCAGCGGCTTGACATCGGTCAGTTGCGCGGTCTCGCCATGGCCGCCGAGCTGCTCGACGGCGGCGTGCCACAGGGCGGCGAAGACACCGGGGGCGTATTCGGCGTGTCCCAAGCGCTGCAGCATGAAGTTGTTGGCGGCGGACAGGCCGGCCAGGTCCTCCTCCAGGAAACCCCAGCGCCAGGACTCGGTATCCAGCAGGGTCAAACGCCCCGGCACCTCCCCGGGGGGGGCCACGGGTATCGTCGCGGGGGCGTTGCGCCAGAGGATCTGCCTCCACATCAAGTCACCGTGGATCGGCCTTGGACCGTGGTAAGCTCCGGACTCCGCATACTCTTCCAGTTTGCCCAGGGTGCGCTGGAACGACTGGGCGTTGGGATGGAAGCGCTTGACCGTCTGGAAGTCTCCACGGGCTTTCTCCACCAGCGCCGCGACAACCTCGCCGCGCTCGCTCCCCCCGCTGAGCTTGGCGTCGAGCTGATTGTACAGCGCCGCCAAGGTGTTCAGCGCCTTGCCGAAGATCACGCGCAGCCTGGACAGGACCGAGCGGAAAGGGTCTTTTCCCAGACGCTCCATCAATCGCCAGAGCAACGCGCCGACCTCCTCGCCCTCCACCAGCTCGTAGAAACCGCCCAGGGTCAACTCGCTGCGGGAGTCCCGCAGCCGGCCCAGGGGTCGGGGTACCAGCTCGCTGGAGAGCGTCGTCGCCAGACGCCACTCCCGCTCTCCCGCTTCGGGCTTATCCCGTGGCAGGTAACGCTTGAGGATGCATTCGACCCGGCTCGAGTCGCTGCGCAGGTTGAGCTTGTACAAATAGTTGCTGCTCGGTTCGCCACCTTCGTCGAGCAATGGCTGGACGCGCGCCGTGCGCAGTCCGACCAGGGGATTGCGCGCCGCCCGCGCGTAATGGCCCATCCCCGGCATATCCAGCCTCAGTCGTCCCGCGTTGCCGCTCTGAACCGCGCGCAGCAGAGCCTGGAACGCCGCGCCCTCGTGGTAGGGATCGTAGATGCGCCAGCGCTCCTGGTCCAGCTCGATTTCGATTCCGTCGCCCAAGGCTTTGATCCGCTCCGGCGAGAGCAGCAGCGGGAGATAGAATAGCAGCCCCTCGCCCAAACCCAACAATAGATGGGTTTGAGGGGGCTGATGCCAGAGAACGTCGACCTTCACCGGTGTCGTACGCAACACCGCGGGCTTGAGCCGCCAGCGGCGGAAATCGGCCAGGAAGTGGAGATGCTCCTTGACGTAGCGGGTGATCGTGGCGAGGGTCGGCTGCTTGGACAAGGTTTTTTCCGCCTAGGTTGTTCTATCTTGTTGTGGGTAACAATTCCATGGAGCCCATGCAGTATAGGTTGCCCTGCCGGGGCTGTCAAACCCTGAAAGGTCCTTATATGAACGGTTTCGTGTTCGTAATTGGTACCGCCGCCGGACCCCCGCCGCCCGGCTCGAACAAGCGAGTGGCCGCCGCCCCGCCCTTGGCACGTTTCTTGCGGAGTTTCCCGACGTTTCGGCGTGGGGTGGAGTTGCTCTGCTGCAAGAAACGTGCCAAGGGCGGGGCGGCTTAGGTTAGCAGGCCGGGTTTGGAGAAGCGGGGCGGCGGGGGTCCGGCGGCGGCTTTGCCGCTTGCCAGGCTCCCCGGACCCGTGTTAAAATCGCCTTCTATTCTCTATTCGCTTAAAACGTTAGTTAACAGTCACTTACATCTACGGACACTTCGCCGATGAACCGTCCCGATCCGCACACCAATCCCCATCCCCAGGTCCGCGACCTCGCTCCGGCCCGTGAGCTCATCGAGCATCCCGAGAGCTGGACGCCGGAGCTGTTCCGCAAAATGCACTTTATGGGCGGACTGGAGATCCATCAGCAGGTGGCCACCCGGCGCAAGCTGTTCTGCCGCTGCCCGGCGGTGCCGATGCCTCATGAGCCCGCGGCCGCCCGAGTGTACCGCCACATGCGCCCAACACTGTCCGAGATGGGCACTTACGACGGCACGGCGCTGATGGAGTTCAAGACCAAGAAGAACGTCATCTACGAGCTGATCGATCCGGTCAGTTGTACCTACGAGATGGACGACACGCCGCCTTTCCTCATCGACGAGGAAGCGATGCGCAAGAGTCTGGCTATCGCGTTGATGATGAACTGCAAGATCATCGACGAACTCCACGTGGCGCGCAAGCAGTACCTGGACGGCTCGATCCCGACGGGTTTCCAGCGTACGGCGATCATCGGCCTGGACGGCTGGATCCCCTACAAGGGGCGGCGGATCCGCATCCGCCAGATATCTTTGGAGGAGGACTCCTGCCGCGAGGTAAACGACGTCGGCCACGAGATCACCTTCCGCACCGACCGGCTGGGCTTTCCTCTGCTCGAGGTGGTCACCGAGCCCGACGCTCGGGACCCCTGGGAGCTGGCCGGCATCTGCCGGTTGCTGGGCGACATCATGCGCAGCAGCGGGATGGTGCGTCGCGGGATGGGGGCCTCGCGTCAGGATGTCAACGTTTCGATCGGGGGCAGCACCCGCATCGAGAACAAGGGCGTCAGCCGCTACGGTTACATCCCCCGCCTGACCTGTGTGGAGGCCCTGAGGCACAAGGCCCTGCTGGAACTGCGCGATGAGTTGCGCTGTCGGGGTTTGAACAGCGTAGATGCCGAGCGGCACGTTCTCGATGGTGAGGAGCTGGGCTTTGCGAAGCGCAGCGTCGGTTTGGCGGTGTTGCGTGGCTGGCGTGGACTGCTCGATTGGCGCACCCAACCCGACTTCCGCTTCGTCGATGAACTGCGCGGTGTGGTTCGCGTAGTGGCCTGCCTGGACCGCTTCCCCTATGTATATAGCGAGCACGATCGGGCGGACTGGGCCTTGCCCACCGAGCGTTGGAGCGAGCTGCGTCGCCGGATGAACGTCGGCGACAACGACGAGCTCGCCCTGGTCGTCGGTCCCGAGGGCGACGTCGCCACGGCCCTCGACGAGATCATCGACCGTTGCACTCAGGCGCTGACCGAGGCCGTGCCCAAGCAGACCCGCCAGGCCCTGGCCGACGAGCGGCTGACCCGGCCCGACGGTAGGCGGCTCAGCGGTGTGCAGACCGACTTCGAGCGTGTGCTGCCCGGCGCCGACCGGATGTACCCGGACACCGACCACCCGCCCCGCGCCGTTTCGCGGGATGAGCTTGGACGGATCGACGACGCCCTGCCCGAGCCGCTTTGGGAGCGGCGGGCCGCCTATCGGGCCGCCGGTCTGCCCGCCGACGTGGTGCGCACTCTCAGCCGGGAGCGGCGTCCCGCCGAACTCTTCGAGGAGTTGGTCACCGAGTGTCCCGGTGTGGATCCGGTGCTCATCGGGGTCACCCTGGTGCAGACGGCGCGCCATCTGCGCCGTGAGGGCCTGCTGGCCGATATCGGTCCCGAGCTGGCCCGCCCCGTCTTCTCCGCCGTCGAGTCTGGCAAGCTGGTTCCCGACGCCGTTCCCCGCCTGCTGGCCGAGTACGGGGCGCGGTTGCGCGGCGAGCCCTGTCAGGATCACGGCGTTCTGATCGAGGAGTTGTTGAAAGACTACCAGCGTCTACCCTGCGACGAACTGCGCGGAGTCGTTAGCGAGGTCCGCGACGCCGCCGAAGGTGAAGGCCCCCCGGATACGGGTAAACGCGGCCGTTATTTGATGGGTCGAGTCCGCGAGCGCATCGGCTGGCGCGCCCCGGGTCGTAAGCTGGAAGAACTGTTAGCCGCCGGATTGGCCAAGGCATGAGCGAACTTCCCCACCAGATTCTACCGCTGACCGTCGAGCGACTCGGCGATTACCTCAAGCCCTGCTGGGTTCCCGGTGAGGAGTTGGAGGAGGGCGCCCGGCTCAAGCGGGAGCTGCTGAGCGAGCAGCTCGAGGCAGGTTTCATCGGCCGGTTGCTCTATGTCGAAGGGCGCCCCGTCGGTCTGGCCGAGGCCTTGCCCCTGGAGATCGCGCCCTTCAAGCTCGACGGCCGCGACACCGCGGTGCTGCACTGTGTCTGGGTCAAGCCGGACTGGCAGGGGAGGGGTTACGGGCGAGAGCTGATCGACGCGGTGCGCGGAGCCGCTGCCCCCCTGGCCCTGGCGACCTTCGGCTTCGACTACGCCGGGTTCATGCCCGCCGAGTTCTTCCTTCACCTGGGTTTCGTCGAACTCGAGGAGCGCGACAACATCAAGCTGCTCTACCTCCCGCCGCCCGGAGTCGATCCCGCCGAGGAGCCCCGGGTACACTGGCTGGAACGCAACTATCGCCCGGCGTTGCGGGAGGGCCGCCTTGTCGTCGAGGTCTTCGTCGATAATCACTGCCCCTACGCCCACTTGATCGCCCGGCGGGTACTCTCGGCGGCCCGGGAGATCGATCCCGAGTCAATCGAGGTCCTGGTCCACGACGTCAGCCGCCGTGAGGACACCCTGCGGCTGGGCAAGTCCCTGGGCGTTTTCGCCGACGGCGAGGAGCTCTTCTTGGGTCCCCTTCCCCGGGAGCAGATCGTCGAGCTGCTGCGCGAGGTACTCCGCGCCCGCCGCTGATCCCCCGTACCTTCGGCCCAAAATGACGCCCCCGCGGGCGTTGTTTTTCAGCCCCGACTGTTATAACCTTGCGCCGACATTTGTGCCCCGATCATCCTTTAACACCGACTCCGTCATACTCCGAGGTGTCCCCGACGATGCGCGAAAACCTCTGGTTGGAGTTCGAAGAGCTCCTCGACCGCGCCGACAGCCTCTGCGATCAGGGCCGCCACGACGAGGCCCTGACTTTCTACGAACTGGCCGAGGGTCTGACCCGGGGGCTGCTCGACGACTTGCAGACGTTATCCGACGAGGAGCGCTACCTCTTCGCCAGTCTGTACAACAACTGGGGCGCCGCGCTGACAGCGCTGGAGCCGCCGGCCTATGGGCGGGCCGTCGAGCGCTACCGTCGGGCGCTGCAGATCAAGCCCGATTTCCACCACGCCCTGGCCAACCTGGGCATGGCTCTGGTCAACCAGCCCCGGCCCGACTTCGAAACCGCCGTGCGCCTCTACCGTAACGCCCTCAAGCTGGACCCCGAGTTCCACCCCGCTTTGTACAACTGGGGTCTGACGCTGATGGACCACCGGCGTAGCGAGGTCGATCACCTGGCCGTGATAGACAAGTTCGAGCGCGTGTTGGAGCTGGAGCCCGACGACGCCGGAGCGCTCTACCAACTGGCCTGCTGCTACTCCCACCTGGGCAACCGCTTCATCGCCCTGGATTACCTGGCCGACGCCATCGATCTCGACGAGCTCTACGCCGAGGACGCCCGCTTCGACGCCGCCTTCGACTGGATGCGTACCGACAAGAACTTTCGTCGGCTGCTGAGCCGCCGCCAGAACTGAGCGCGGCGACACCTTGCTAAAGAAAAGGCCTCCCGAAGGGAGGCCTTTTTGTAGGGTGATGTGCCCCGGCCGGCGGCGTCACGGTTCTTGCTCGCCGCGGCGCCCACCTCGAACAATGGGTGGGCGCCGCGGGCAACAACCGCGCCGCCGCCTCGACCGACGCGTTATCTCGGGTTGTCGTGTTAGAAGGAGACCTCGGCGCCCAGGGCGATGATTGAGGATTCCCAGAGTGGAAGGTACTCTTCCGTTAACTCATCGAAGTAATCCATACCGGAAAGTCGAACCTCCGCCCAGACCGTCAGCGGTTCGAGGCCGTAATGGAGGCCGGCCGAAAAGGATATCGCCCGGTAACTATCCGGTTCCGAGTTCACACCGGCTACGCACGGGTTTTGTGGCATAAGGTCGGGTCGAGATCGGACGGCCTGGTACGAGTCAGCTATTCTCCAAAAACCAATCCCTACAGACCACCATGAACCCTGGACAGAGGTATTGAAGGAAACGGAGAGACTCTCCCGGTAGTCGGCGGGATTGGCGAAAACACCGACCTCGATCTCGACATCGGTGATGCCGCCGTTCATGCCGCCCATGCTGAAGCAGGGGACGGCGCCCAGGTTCCAAACCTCCTCCTTGCGTACGCCGTCGGGGGGGGAGTAGCCCTGGTAGTCGGCGGTGTCGTAGCCTCCGGCGTGGGAGTAGGCGAAGCGGAGCGGCAGGCGAAGCTCGTAGATCACGCCACCGCCACTAAAACCGAGGCGGGGAGTGACGCGTCCGGCGGCGAGGAAGGTCTCCTTGGTGTCTTCGCTGACGCGGCTGATGCGCGCCGCCCAGAGTTCCCAGTCCAGCCAGTTGAGTTCGCCGGTGAAGGCCAGGCCGGCGGGGGGCTGATCGTAGGGTGCCAGGTGGATGGTCAGCGGGTGCGGGGTGGGCTCGAGGTGCCCGGCCGTGAGAGCGCACCAGCCCCAGTCCCAGCGCAGGCGCAGCCGGGGGTGGAGCTTGAAGCTGTCCCAGGTGGGTTCGAAGGAGTCCAGGGCGTCGGCGATGTCGTGTTCGAGTTCGAGTCCGGCGCGGAGTTCGAGTCTCTCGTTGAACTCCCACAGCGCGCCCAGCTCGAGGGTCTGGCGCAGGTAGCTGCGCTCGTCGGCGCGTGGCGCGGGGGGATCGTCGTACTCGGTGTTGTGGAAGAGGAAGGCGTACTCGCCGTAAAGCCGGGGGACCCAGTTTGTTGCATTTCCATCGATGGTTTCCGCTTCTTCGAGGGGTTGCTCACGCGGCTGGTCAGTTGGCTGGTCAGCGATTGCCGGAAATGCGAGAGTCGCGACAAGCAGTATGGAAAGCCTAGGCTTCACTGACGATCACTCCCTCGAGGCTGAAGGTCGAGGCGGCCTCGACCCACGCCGTAACGTAATCGCCGGGTTCCACGGCGGCGTCAAGCGCCAGTTTGAGATTCTTGCCGCCGCGGGTGCGGCCGAAGGGCCGGCCGGTCTTGTCCGTCCCCTCGATGACGATCTCGAGAGTTTGTCCGAGCAGGGCGGCGTTGCGGGCTTTCGCCGAGGATTCGATGACCGCCTGCACTTCGAGGAAGCGGCGCTGCTTGACCGCGGGGGGCACGTCGTCGGGCAGCTCGGCGGCGCGGGTGCCCGTTCGGGGAGAGAACTTGAACATGAAGGCGTTGTCGAAGCCGACCCACTCGAGGAGCTCGAGGGTGGCCCGGTGGTCGGTTTCGTCCTCGCCGGGGAAGCCGACGATCACATCCGTGGTCAGGGTGATGCCGGGGTCACGCTCGCGGGCGGCGGCGATCAACCCCCGGTAGCGCTCGGCGGTGTAACCCCGGCCCATCCGGCGCAGCACCGCGTCGGAACCCGACTGCAAGGGCAGGTGCAGTTGCTCGCACACTTTTTGGCATTGCCCGATAACGTCAAATACGTCAGGTAGCAAATCTTTGGGGTGGCTGGTCATGAAGCGCAGGCGACGCAGGCCGTCGATCCCCGCCACACGCTCCAGCAGCCCGGCGAAACCCACTCCTTTGTCCCTGTAGGCGTTGACGTTCTGCCCCAGCAGGATCAGCTCGTTGAAGCCCCGCTCGATCAAAGAGCGGGCCTCGGCGAGCACCGCCGACGCCGGGCGGCAGCGCAGCGGGCCGCGCAGGTAGGGCACGATGCAGTAGGCGCAGAAGTTGCCGCAGCCCTCGGTGATCGTCACGAAGGCCGCGCCGGGGCCGACGGCCGGATGGGGCAGACGCAGGTCGCCGGCGGCGTCGAACCCCGCAGGGAAGGGCGCCGCCGGATCGAGGTCCACCCGCAGCTCGTCCACCGTCAACCCGTCGACCAGCAGCGGCAGGCGCTCGACCGCCCCCGGTCCCGCCACCAGGTTCAGCCCCGGCAGACGCTTCTTTACACCCTTGCCCAGATGCCGGCCCAGGCAGCCCGTCAATCCCAACAGCAGCTCCGGGTTTTTTCTGCGCAGGCCCGAGAGCTGACCCAGACGGCCCAGGGCCCGTTCCTGGGCCTTGGCCCGGACGCTGCAAGCGTGGATGAGGATCAGGTCGGCGCGGGCGGGGTCGTCGGTGAGGGTCCAGCCGAGGGCGGTAAGCGAAGCGGCGAGACGCTCGGCGTCTCGCTCGTTCATCTGGCAACCCTGGGCTTCGAGGTGGAGGTTAATCGTTTACTCTGTAGAAGGTTATTATGTTTTATAACGTAAACAAAGATCATGAGGATACTTTATTATTCCGGAGTTTAGCTGCTTACGAGCGAAACTTGTATCAACACTTTTTTTATCTAGAGCGTCTAGGCAGCTTAAGGCAAGTTCTTTTGACTCAGCGGTTTGGCAGGAAATTAGGTGTGCCATTGTAGTCTTTTTGGATTCTTCTTCTGTTCCGAAAAAAGCCTCGATTAATGAGGCATCTTTTCCTTCAAGACTAACGATGAGGTGAGCGCAGCTCATTTCAATCTCCTTTCAGCTTTGAAGCGTAAGTGGATGAATGTAGTATAATACCCTTCAAGCAGAATCTCTACAGACAATAGTCATCATTTACTGATTCTTTTTGGCATCGTATACCCTATCTGGACCTGATCGTGATTGTATACTGTTGATAATAGAGGCGATACTCTTATGATGCCTGCCACAAAACGGGTAGTCAAAAAGTGGCAACGAATACGGGCCTGTTCCTTGGCGAACATAGATACCAGCGGACCTGTATCTACTCTGGAAGCAGATTGATGCAGAAGCATAAGTGTCATAATATCATAGAATAAGGGCATACCAAATGAACGCTTGCTGCTGGAAGGCGTATCTCAGGGAGTCAATAACGGCCCGGCAGGTCGATCTCAATCAGCCTGATTTGGTCCGAACACGTTCCATGATGCCTTCTTTTTTTACATAATGCTTATGTATTTACAACATATAACCATATTCAATTCTATTCCATAACAGTTATTCTATTTAATATCATAATACGTTATATATATCGTCTTTCATTCATTTTTTAGCATTTCTACCATTTATGCTGTAATGGCAGGTTTAATAAATATAAAATCGGACAACTGTTTAATTGCGGCAGCTAGATATCTTGCTTGCTTTAAAGTTATTTTACTTCTATTGGCTGCATAATTACCATATATTCTTATATGTTCTTATGATATTATTAAGTGTATAAGTATATACTTATTATATTCTATATATTATTTGTATCATATCTCTTATAATAATCCCTCAATATTACCATAACAAGAAATTCATCATATTCAGTAAGATATTTTCTATACGTTTCCTTTAAAACCTTTGATGAACATGTTTTGCAATGCTCGCAAACAACTCGTTTTTAAGTCTAGCATCTATCACCTTTTAGCTAACCACCCTCACCGCTTCCACCAAGCTCCCCTCATCAGCCACCCCTTTCCCCGCGATGTCGTAGGCGGTCCCGTGGGCCGGGCTGGTGCGGGGGAAGGGCAACCCTAAGGTTACATTGACGGAACGGGAGAAGTCCAGTGTCTTGACCGGAATAAGTCCCTGGTCATGGTAGAGGGCGACGACGCCGTCGTAGCGCTCGCGGGCGCGGGCGGTGAAGAGGGTGTCGGCGGCGCGGGGGTCGGTGATGTCCACGCCTAGCGAGCGCAGCTCGACGGCGGCGGGCAGGACGGTCTCGCGGTCCTCGCGGCCGATGACGCCGCCGTCCCCGGCGTGGGGGTTGAGCCCGCAGAGGGCCAGGCGGGGCGGGCGGTCGAGGCGGCTGGCCAGCCAGTCGGCCAGCAGGCGTCCGGTGTGGACGATGCCGGCGGTGGTGACGCGGCGGGGGACGTCGGAGAGGGGGATGTGGGTGGTGACGAGGGCGACGTTGAGTTCGGGCGAGGCGAAGGCCATGACCTCGTGGCCGGCGCGTCCGCAGAGTTCGGCGAGGAAGGCGGTGTGTCCGGCGTAGGGGACGCCGGCGAGGAACCAGGCGTTCTTGGAGACGGGGCCGGTGACGAGGGCGTCGGCGACGCGGGCCAGGCAGAGCTCGGCGGCGGCCTGGACCCAGGTGAAGCAGGCGCGTCCGGCGGCGGCGGTCTCGGCGCCCCAGTCGGGTTCGAGGTCGGTGTCGTGGAGGACGAGGACGGGGATGCGGCGGCTGGTGGGGACGGCGTCGGCGAGGTTGTAGACGCTGTAGGGTTCGGCGGTGGAGTGGAGCAGGCGTGCGGCGGCGCGCAGGGCGGCCTCGCCGCCACAGACGACGGGGCGGCAGAGGTCGACGAGGGACCCCCAGGCCCGGACCAGACACTCGGGTCCGATGCCGTTGGGGTCCCCCGGGGTTAGCAGGACGGTCTTCATTTTGGTGCTCGACGTGTGCGCCTCGAAGTGCGCGGTCCGGGTCTAGGGAATGGTGACCCAGGACTCGTTGAAGCGTCCGTGGGTGGTGAAGCCCAGGCGGCCGTAGAGCTCGATGGACGGCTTGTCCTTGACGGGGCTGTCGACGGCGACGAGGTCGACGTCGCGGGCGAGGAGCTCGAGGACCTTGCCCAGCACCTGGGGTCCGAAGCCGCGCTCGGCGAACTCGGGGTGGACCAGGACGGCGTCAAGGCAGGCCACGCGCTGTTCGGGGTTGACGATGCGCGCTCCGGCCATGGCGACGAGCCGGTCGTCCAGGTAGATTCCGGCGTGGGGGTAGGCCAGTTGCTCGGGGTTGAAGCTGCGGCCCTCGAAGTAGGAGAGCAGCTCGGTGATCGCTTCGACGTCCTTTTGTTCGAGGCGGTCGGCGACGCCGCCGTCGAAGGTCTTACCGGCCATCTCCATCTTCATCCGCAGCATGCGCTTGAGCTCGACGACCTTGGTGTCGGGGGGGAAGATCTCCTCGGGCTCCATGGTGAAGGCGGCCAGGTAGTCGCCGTGGGGCAGGCGGCTCAGGATCAGGCGCAGGGCGCCGATGCCGCCGTGGCAGAACAGATACGGGGGCTCGGAGGCCTCGTAGACCATCACGACGTTGGGGCCGTTGGCGTAGTAGCGGGTGATGGGGAAGGTTACGTCGTTGAGGTTGCCCAGGGCGCAGGCCGTCCAGTGACGATCGGTGTTCAGGGCGTTGACTATCTCCTCGATATCGCGGGAGCGGAATTGTTCCAGTTCCATGTGGTTCCTCGTCAGGGGTTAGAGCTTATCGGGGTTCGCGCCGACCAGGGCCGCGGCGAACCGCTGTGGTTGAAAGGGTTCCAGATCGTCGGGGCCTTCGCCGGTTCCGATCCAGGTGACGGGCAGTCCGGTTTGGGCGCCGACGGCCAGCACGACGCCGCCCTTGGCGGAGCCGTCTAGTTTGGTCAGAATGACCTCGTCGGCCATGCCGATATCGAGGAAGGCCCGGGCTTGTTGGAGGCCGTTTTGTCCATTGGCGGCGTCGAGGACCAGGGCGGAGCGGAAGGGGTGCTCGTGACCCAGGGCCTTGCCGACGACGCGGCCGAGCTTGGCCAGCTCGTCCATCAGGCGCCGCTTGGCGTGAAGGCGGCCGGCGGTGTCGGCGATGACCAGGTCGACATCGCGGGAACGGGCTGCCTCGAGAGCGTCGAAGAGCACGGCGGCGGCGTCGCCGCCCTCGGCGTGGCGGACCAGCGGCACGCCGACGCGCTTGCTCCAGAGCTCGAGTTGCTCGACTGCGGCGGCGCGAAAGGTGTCGCAGGCGGCAAGGAGGACGCGCCGTCCGGCCTCCTTGGCCCGTTTGGCCAGCTTGGCGGCAGTGGTTGTCTTGCCCGAGCCGTTGACGCCGATCAGCAGGCGGACCTCGGGGGCGGGACCGTCGTAGTCCACCGGCGGAGCGGGCAGGCGCTCGGCGATGATCCGGGCCAGCTCGACGGCGGGATCACCGGGATTCTCGGCGGACAAGCGGCGCTCGCGCAGCTCTTCGACCAGCTCCCCGGCCGGTCCGGGGCCGACGTCGGCCAGGATCAGCGCGTCGGTGAGCTCTTCGGCGGTCTCGTCGTCCAGGGGACCGGAGATCAGCCCCAGGGCGGCGCCGAGGCGGCGGCTGGTCCGTCGCAAGGCTTCACGCAGACCCACGGCGCTACCCCGACTTCAGGCCGCGCTCTTCGAGTTTCTCCTCGAGCTCCTCGCGGCGGTTGCTGGCGGCCGACGCCGTGGCCGTATCGATCAAGCCGGCCTCGATCAGCTCGAACAGGGCGCTGTTAAGGGTGTACATTCCGTGCTGGGCGCCGGCCTGGATGACAGAGTAGAGCTGGTGCTCCTTGCCCTCGCGGATCAGCGAGCGCACCGCCTGCGTGGTTGTCAGAACCTCGGTGGCCAGCACCCGGCCCGCGGTGCCCTTCTGCGGCAGCAGGGTCTGGCTGATGACCGCCTCGAGGCAGAAGGAGAGCTGGATGCGCACCTGACGGACGTCCTCGGCGGGGAAAGCGTCGATGATGCGGGTGACGGTCTGGGTGGCCGAGTTGGTGTGCAGGGTGGCTAGGGCCAGGTGGCCGGTCTCGGCCACGGTCAGCGCCGCGCGCATCGTCTCGACGTCGCGCATCTCGCCGATGAGGATCACGTCGGGGTCCTGGCGCAGACAGGAACGCACCGCCCGGGCCGTCACTTGATAGTCCGAGCCCAGCTCGCGCTGGGTGATCAGCGCCTTGATCGGCCGGTGAACGAACTCGATGGGGTCTTCGATGGTGATGATATGACAGGAGCGCTCGCGGTTGACCTTGTTCAAAAAGGCCGCCAGCGTCGTCGATTTGCCCGAGCCCGTCGGTCCGGTGACCAGCACCAGACCCTTGGGTAGATTGGTCAGCGCGGCGACGCTGCGCGGCAGACCGAGCTCCTCGAGGGCGGGGATGGTGTCGGGCACGGCGCGGATGGCGCAAGCCAGACCGCGCTCGGTGCGGTAGATGTTGACTCTGAAGCGTCCCTGGCCCTCGAGCTCGTAAGCCAGGTCGACCTGACCCTCGGTGTCCAGGCGCGCCCGGGCTCCGGGCGACGAGGCGAGGAACACTCCGCTGAAGCTGTTGACCGTCTCCCGGGTGAAGGGCTCGAGGTTGGTCGGCAGCAGGCGGCCGTCGACGCGCATCGAGGGCGGATAGCCCACGGCGATGTGCAGGTCGCTGGCCCCCTGGGAGCGGGTGACCGAGAGCAGCTTGTCGACAAGTTCCATCTTCCCCCGGAACGTTCTTTCATCAGTTTGGCGGTTGATAATACAAGGCGCGCCCGCGGCGCGTCAAGCGGCGGGGTCGGATTGAATCGCGTCGCCGTTGAGTTATTGGAAATGAACAGAAACTATTGCGTAGGAACTACTTGCTTTTCCATCATCGTCCTTCATTCCGATTTGACAATTCAAGCCCATCCCGCCTTGTGGGGTCGGGGTTTTAGGGCCGATCGTGTAGATGTATGAAGGCGGGGTCTTTAGGCCCCGCCTGTTCTAGATCCATCTATCAAGCGCCGTTTAACGGCTGATCACGAATCGTCTGGTTTCACTCGCCGTGTTGGTGGCGAGGTGGGCCAGGTAGACGCCGGGGG
>CAZOOP010000047.1:0-28071 GCA_964581465.1 uncultured bacterium | reverse complement strand
TACAAGCCGTATTACAAGCCGTATTACAAGCCGTATTACAAGCCGTATTACAAGCTGTATTACGATGGATGCCCGGGTCCGTGGCGACCCGCGCCGCCGGGAGGACGAGCCGCAACAGACGCGCTATCTCACGGCGCTTTTTCCGGCGGCGGCTCGTTGCGAGGCCCTTGGGTACGATGGTTGAACAACTTGCCGCAACGCTTGCGCTTATGACGCCCGTCGGCGCAGCGGTAGAGATAGCGCTAGTTGCACCTGGGACACTTGACGTGCCGGTCCCTCGTTCTGCTCTTCCTCGCCATATTGCCCCCTTTGTTGGTGGCTGGAAAACAGACTTGCTCACGCCGATATAAGCACCCAACTGCAATAACTGATGTTCATCTTCTGTGATGATCCCTTACGTTTAGACCACCACGACGAAACGAACCGACAGCGTCATCCCGGCATCCCGCTCCTGGATAATGCTCGGGAGAATGACGGCACATCGGGAACGAGAGCGTGTTCAAGCGTCGGCTGTATCGGGACGACGGCGAGCACCTGATTGTCTGATATTGGTTGTCTGGCTCATGGCCGGCTGGAAGTGGTCGAGCGGGATCAGGCGCGACTTTCAGGTCAAATCAACAGGCTGGTGAGTGAATGAAATCGTCGACCGTTCTCAGGTTCATGTCCTCGATCTGCAAACTACGCCGGCGAGGATATGCCATATCTCAATGACGGCTGGGTAAAGCGTTTGCGATCGGAAGCAGTATAACCGAGTCCCCCTGGACGGACAAGACAGTCCGGGTCGTCCTCCGGGTTGGAGCTTGACCCTTCCCCGGACCGGGTGCTATATTATCCGCCGCCGGGCCGGTGTAACTCAGTTGGCAGAGTAGCTCACTCGTAATGAGCAAGTCGGCGGTTCGAATCCGCCCACCGGCTCCAGACTCGCACAAGCGGCGGTTACGCCCGGACCCACGGGGGACCGCCGCTTCTGTAAACCCGCGTTTGAACTGCGATCGGTCGCCGCCGATCGGCCCTTCAGCTCTTTCTTGGATGAGGATTTGTGCTCTCCTCCGACCCCGACGATTCGTTATCGGTGACTACCCAGGCGAGATAATCAGACTTTTTCCTTGCAATGAACGCCCCGACGGTGCTACGATGCTTGTCGAGGCCCAATCGGGTCGCACTACTATGGCGGGGTCGACGAACCAGGTTTTTTCGGGCGCCAAGCCCGGACAGCCGTCAGGATCGAAGGCCCAGTGAAAGATCGGCGCCCCGGCGCCCCAGGAAAGAGAGCGTACGATGTCCAAGAAGTTGTTCGTAGGCAGTTTAAGTTGGGACACCACCGATGAGACCTTGCGCACCGCCTTCGCTTCCTACGGTGAAATCGCAGAGGCCAAGGTCATCACCGACCGCGACACAGGTCGTTCCCGCGGCTTCGGCTTCGTCACCTTCGAAGACGAGCAGGATGCCGAACGTGCCAAGCAGGAGCTCGACGGCTCCATGCTCGACGGCCGCAACATCCATGTCGACGAGGCTCGCGAGCGCAAGCCTCGCAACGGAGGCCGGGACCGCTACTAGGGCTCGAGCCGTCACTGTGACGGACTGAACCCCAACGCACTCGACCAACCAGCCGCCGCCCCCATGGGCGGCGGTTTTATAAGGATTACACAAGAAGCTGAACCAGTTGTGATAACTCGGAAAGCGGTCCTGAAAGAGACCTTCTTCAAAAGAACTTGGCACGTGATGTTACGTTTGGCATTGTCCAAGCTCGCATCTGAGCGCGGATAGCTTACTGATCTCCCGGGGGCTCCGGGATGCCGATCGGGAGCCGCGATTATAAGACTCTCAGCATCCGAATCGAGCGGGACAAGATGCCGGGCTGCAAATCAACCGATGAGCAGAGTCAGCATTATGAGCTATAAACATTTCCAACAAGCTATTAGCTAAGGGAATTATCACTTATTCATGGACCTGAATAACAAGCTAATGGACTTTTATTTAGTACTTGGGATTATCACTCGCGCCTGAACCGACTCATCCAGCTTATTGACTGTCATTTGTTGCTTTATCGTTCATCCTCGCCGCCATTGTCATCCCGCTGCGAGGCGGTTGGTTCCATTCAGATTTCGACCAGGCTGTGAGTAAGTGATCTGCTGACGATGCTCTATTGCTCGCTTTAGCAGCTTCGACCGTTATCCGACTTCGCTGGTTGCCCCCTCGCAGCGGGTGGGTACCAGGACCTCGTCTCGAGGCGTCTTTCGCAAGTTGCGAATACTTGGTTCAGTTTTAGGCGATGATCCCTAGTCCTTTGTAGCCACATTGGCAGCCATTGTATTCGCAAGCGACTTACGAAAAGCAATCTCGACATGCCTTATCAGCCGGGCAAGCATTCTTTGGATGCCCGTAACTACATAACTATACGCTGAAAATCTGCTTGAAGCCGTTCTCTTTGATAACGATGCTGCGATTATAAGTACCATAATATCAAGCATATATATTAAGTGAGCACCTTGGGGATATGTTTGAAGCCTCAAGTATACTCGGCATGGCCTCGTCTCAGCCGCTGTTTTTAGGAGATCGGAGGTTCGAGTTAGGGTGGGCTGGTTCGGGATCATGTGTGATGCCTTCTTTGTTCAACACCAGTTACAGTCAGCCGTCTTCATGTGTTGATGTCCTGTGTCGAACATATCTCAAGGCTCCACCCCTCGATGCGTCTCTCCAGAGTTACCTGTGTTGGTCCAGTTCGTTGAGAAAATCCCTGGCTGAAAACCCTGCTTATCCCATTGGGTATGGCAGCACACAGGCTTCGGAACTCTCATCCAACCGGCCGCTCCGGTGCGGGATACTAAAAGAACCAAGGCCCCCGCGGGGGCCTTGGTGTTGAAAACGGGAAGACTAGTCCAGGATCTCGTAGTCGTCGGCATCGACGTATACATCACCGAGCTCGGCGTCACCGGAGTCGAAGAAGGTGCACTTGGCGACGTTGTCGGCGTTGGGGAAGACGTCGGCCTGATCGGGATAGACCTTGAGAGCGATGTAGGCGTGAGAGCCGCCGAACTCATCGTTGGCCGCATCGAGCCAGGGCTTGGCGTCGGTGTAGTCGGGCAGCTCGACGGGGGGGAAGTCCTGGTTGAAATAATCGGTGCTGCCGTCATAGTAGACCCAAATCATGTACTCGGATTCATCCGGGTCGCCGTTTTCGCCATAATAGACGAACCAGCGACTTTCGGTATCACCCAGGTTGTTGCGCAGGATGCCGTCGTCGCCCAGATCGTTGGCACCGGCAGCCAGCACGATGGGATCGGCGAAGAGGTCTTCGGCGACCTGCATGGTATGGTAGAGACCCCACTCCAATGTACGCTCACTGGGCGGATCATCGTCGTCGCCGTCACCATCGCCGTCGCCGTCGCCGTCGTCACCGGTGCCGGTGTCGCAACCAATGAAGAGGCCCAGGGGGAGGACCAGCAGAGCGAGGATCAAAAAGGTCAACCAGTTACTGCGCATGAACACTCCAATCGATATTGCCGTCGGTCAGAAGGCGTCGCACCACGGCATCGGGTCCGGTAATTATCTGCTTGTCTTAACTAGCAAAGTGTCAGCTTATTATAACCCGGCGGCGTCGAGATGTTAACCTTCATTTTTCTCCGGACCCACCATGCGGATTCATCCAGCTTGAAGCCGGTGCATACAAGGTGCTAGTATCTGCTTCGATAGCCATTGGGGAGCCGCCGTGCGCATCGACCTCGCCTACTTTTCCTCCACCGGCAACACCCGGCTGCTGGCCGAGCACGCCCGGGAGTGGCTGAGCGGTCGAGGTGCCCGCGCCGAGCTCCACGAGGCCGTCACCGCCGAACCCGCCGCGATCGACGGCGGGTTGCCCATAGTCCTCTATCCGGTCTGGGGCTCGGACATGCCCGGTCCGCTGCAAGACCTTCTCGGTCGACTGAAGCCCTCCACCGGCAAAGCCAAAATCGCGCTGATCGGCAACTGCGGCGTCTTCACCGGCGACACCGGCATCCACTGGAGGCGCATCCTCCAGCGTCGCGGCTGGGAGGTCATCTATGTCGACCACGTCAGGATGCCGATCAACATCAACGTCCCCGGCTTCAACCTCTGGCCCGTGCCCCGACCCGCCGAGCGCGAGCGGATCGTCGCCGCCGGACGGCGGAAGCTGGAGCGTATCCTGTCCGGCATCCTCGCCGGAGAGCGCCGCTTCACCGGTCGCGGTCTCCTGGACCGCCTGGGCGGCTGGAGCCAGCGCGCCTTCTACGAGCCGGCGGTCAAGCTCTGGCGGGAGTCCTTCGCCGTCGACGCCGCACGCTGCCTGCGCTGCGGGCTCTGCGCCCGGATGTGCCCCACGGGCAACATCACCGTCGACGAAGCCGGGGTGCGCTTCGGAAGCGACTGCCTCGTCTGCACCCGCTGCTACAACCTCTGCCCCGAGAACGCCGTGCTGATCGGCCCGGCCTCCCGGGACACCGGCCGCTACAATCGCTACAAAGGCCCCGGCAACGGCCGGCGGCCCCAGCTCTACCGCTGAACGGGGAACCCATGACCGACAAGGACAACCACGCCAAGCTGCTGCGCAGCGCCTTCCTCATCGCCGCCCTCGTCGACGCCGGCATGGTCGTCGTGATGCTCTTCCCCCTGCTCGGCGGACTGCTCTGGGGCGTCTACTCGATCAGCCCGCTCTATAGCTTCGCCCTGGCCCTGGGGGCGGCGTTGATGCTGGGCTGGACCCTGCTGCTCGTCTGGGCCAGGCGCGATCCCGCCGCCCGACGTGGCGTGGCCCCGCTGACCGTGGTCGTCATCGGCGGGATCCTCGGCGCCACCGTCTACCTGGTCACCGCGGGCATGGCCCCCTGGTGGCTGATCGCCCCGAGTTGGGTGATCCAGTTCGGCTTGAGCTGGCTGCTGCTGGAGGGTTACGCCCGGGCGGGGGAGTAGAAGCCAAAGCAGTAGCTGGCTGATGAAAACCGGCCCGCCGGGGTCGGTTTTTTTGTTCCTTGCTTGGGTTACCAGGACTAAAAGGAATAGCCCACGATAATGCCCAGGTATCCGGCATGTCCGTATGGGGTGTAGTCATAGTATCCCAGAATGGAACTAGAAAACCCCGGTTTGGAAAAGATGGAGTACTCGGCTCGCAAGTAAGGCTCGAGTCGATAGTGATAGATATCGAAACCGGCTCCCAACTCCCATTCAGTAAAATATAAGTCATTATTGAGATCCATATAGTAAACATCCATTTCTGTGAGGCGGGGATAAATCGTGGTGAAGATGCCGACCCGGCCGCGGCTGTCGGTGAAAGAGCCCGATTCGTCGATAATCAGCGGATCACTCTTGCGAAAGACGTCACCCTGGGGTTCGACGAAGTAGTACTCGAATGCCGTATCACGCCACAAGTAACCGAAAGTGAAACCCACCTTAACCGTGCTGGTCAGGTCCACGCGCACCTGGAGCGAGCCGTCGATCTCTCTGCGGCTGAAGTCATCGGTGACTATCCCGGCGTCGGCCTTGGCTTGCTCGTCCTCCGAGTTCCAGGCGCCCTCCATATAGGCGAAGGGCAGCATTGTATGGACGCCACAACGCCCGATGATATGCTCGCTCTCGAAACGAAAACGAAGACCGACTAAAGAGCCCAATTCTCGATGGCTGTAATATGGTTCCTCGCTAAAACAAAAAGCAGACGGTTGTCCTCGTAGGCGCAGTTGACAAAGGCGCCGAGGTTAACTGGAACATCGATCGAGAGATTGGTTATCGGGAAACAGCGTTTGACGATCTGCTCCGTCGCATAGGTGCTGACCAGGGGCATTTTCTCGCAGCCGGCGAAAACCAAGGCTACCAAGACGGCAAACAGCGACGAGCTCCTCGGCTTCATCCCTCTCCCCCTCACTCCGTATCCAGCAGCAGCTTGATCCGTCGCGGGTCGTCGGGATTGACCAGGCACTCCACGGAGCGGTTGAGCAGGCCCTGGAGGTGCTCGATCATCGGTCGGTCCAGGGGCAGCTCGACCAGCACTTCGTAGGGCTCGGTATCGGCCAGGAAGATTCTCAGGCGCAGCTCGACCAGCACCTGGAAGCCCCGGGCGCGGCCGGAGTCGCGCACCTCCAGAATGGTGGTCATCCCCCGGCGGCCGCATTCATCCAGCAGGCGTTCCTCCTCGGCGGAAAAGGCGACACCGTAGACGGGCGGCCGGATATCCTCGGCGTCCCAGGCGATGGCCAAGCGTTCCCGGTTCTCGGGATGGACCAGCAGGGGCAGATTGCGCTCGGGCTGGACCATCGGCAGAGCGTAGCGCGGGATCAGGGTCTCGAGCTCGACGGTGTAGGGCTCGGGCCGAGCGTGGTGCACCTCGAGGACCAGGCGCAGGACCGGGTTGTCGTTGACGGTCATCGTGCCGCCGATCTCGCCGATCTCGCGAACCACCCCGGTGGCGGGAAGCCCCCGGCGTTCGAGCTCGCGGTCGGTGCCCGAGGCCCGGAAGGCGCGGATGATCAGCAGCGTAGAGCCGCTCAGGACGCTGACCACGGCCAGCCCGGCCAGCAGCAGCACGGTGAGGTGGAAGGCGACGTCGCCGATAACGTCGAGATGCATCAGGGGAAAGCCGACGATGAGCCAGATCAACACCGGAGCGGCGCCGAGGAACAACCACCAGGCCTCGAAGCGGCGTTTGGTCATCTCGATCCCTCCAGGGCGGGTTAGGCTTCACTAAGAGAATAACCGGCGTTGGAAGGGATTTCCAGCCTGGAATCATTGCTTCGGAAGGGAGCATCACCAGAGACTGAACCAAACCCGCGCAACGTGTGAAGGCGGAGACAGCTCGAACTTATTCAACGGGCAATGGAGCGCAGTCAGCGCAACGTTCACTTACAGCCCGCTCGGCTACTGGTGCGGAACCAACAGCTTCGGTTTTCCAGCGGAACTCAAGGCGAGGCCGGGTTGAGCACCACCAAGCAGCGGTGTGACAATGCAGCGGTTGATAAAGGCGATTGTGAACGCTCAAGCAATGAATGACAATCTACTAGCTGGATGAATCGCTTCGGGTGCGAGTGATAACTCCCTTCGGCATAGTTCGGGTACTGTGCTGATCGAAGAGCTTCTTGTTCGAACAACCCGCAATTGAGCCCGCCGGTTGCTTTCCAATGCTCGTTTCGGCGCGCTGATGCTTCGCACAGCTTGATGATCTCTTTACAGAAGGGTCGGGCCTCAAGACCCGACACCGCTTCAGCCAAGGCGGCGCGTCGGCCCCGCGCCATATCTCATAGCGGGGCGCCGGGACCCCGCTCGATGATAGTCACCACGTAGGCCGACGGTTCACTTCCAGCGGACCAGAATGCGCTCGCGGGCGAAGATGCGCACGGCCAGGCGCAGGACCAGCCAGGTCGCGACGGCCAGCGCCGCGGCCAGGATCAAGAGGTTCACCAGGTCGAAGAGGACGATCCCGAAGACCTGCAGGGCGATCAAACCCAGCAGCGGCAGGATGATCACCAGGGCCAGGGCCTGGGCGCTCTTGGCGTCGGAGGCCCGGCTCGAGGCGATGATCCCCAGCAGGTAGGCCAGGATCGAGGCCAGCGGACCCACCAGCAGCCAGCAGACCAACCAGATCGGCTCGAGCATGAACGCCGTGACGTAGGCCGGTCCGATCAGGGCGAAGAGCAAGAACAGCACGCCGCTGCAGAACCAGTAGATCAGCACCGCCGGGATCGCCCCGGAGAGGGTCTTGCCGGAGAGCAGCTCCCGGGTGCTCACCGGGGTGGCCAGCAGCGGCTCGAGGGTGCCGGTCTGCTTCTCCTCGATGATCGAGTAGGTGGCCAGGGTGTTGGCCACCATCACCGGGATCAGCAGCAGAAACAGGGGCACCTGGAGGAAGACGAAGACGGCCAGGCGGGCGACGGGCGACAGCCCGACCGCGGCGGCGTCATCGGCCAGCAGCTCCAGGGGCACCGGGGGGACGTCCTCGTCGGAGTCCTCGTCGAGCACGAAGGCGTAGACGCTCCAGAAGGACTGCCCCGTCAGGATCAGCGGGATCACCAGGATGAAGACCAGGTAGCTGGCCTTGGTGAAGGTGTAGCGCCACTCCTTGCCGATGACGTTCTTGAGGAGCCTAGCCCTCATCGCTCCCACCTCCTCCCTGGGATTCCTCGATCAGCGTCAGGTAGACCTCCTCGAGGCTGTGCTCGTCCTCGCGGAACTCGACCAGCCGCCCGCCGGCCTCGATCACGGCCCGGGCCAGCTCCGGCTTGTCACGGTCAACGTCGGCCAGCTCGACGTAGAGCCGCCGGCCGTCGACGCGGAGGCTCTCGACGAAGGGCAGGGGCTTCAACGAATCGGCGAGCGCCGCCCCCTCGCCGGCCAGCTCGACGACCATTTGCCGTTTGAACAGCCGCCGCCGCAGCGCTTCCGGCTCGTCGACGGTCACCAGACGGGTGTTGAACAGGGCGATGCGGTCGCAGAGGCGCTCGGCCTCGTCCAGGTTGTGGGTGCAGAGCAGAATCGTGCGCCCCTCGCCGCGCAGCCCCTCGATCAGCCGCCGCACGTCGCGGGCCGACTCCGGGTCCAGGGCCGCCGTGGGCTCGTCGAGGAACAGCAGCTCCGGCTCGGGCAGCAGCGCCCGCGCCAGGGCCAGGCGCTGCTTCATCCCCTTGCTCAACCCCCCGACCTTGTCCCCGGCGCGCTCGTCCAGCTCTAGCAATTCCAGATAGCTATCAACCTGCTTCCCCGCATCCAACGCCTCGTAGAACCGGGCGAAGTAGAGCAGGTTGTCGCGGGCGCTTATCCGGGCGTAGAAGCCCGGCGCCTCGGTCAGCAGGCCGATGCGCTCGTGCAGGCGCTCGGGCTCCTTGGCCGGATCCAGGCCCAGCACCGTAGCTTCGCCGTCGGTGGGGGCGATCATCCCGGCCAGCATCCGCACCGTGGTGGTCTTGCCGGCGCCGTTGGGTCCGAGCAGGCCCAGGACCTCGCCGGAACGGACCTCGAGGTCCAGGCCGTCGACGGCCAGGGTTTCTTCGAAATGCTTGGTCAGGCCGTGGGTGGTGATGGTGGGCATGGATCACCCCGTTGGGTGTTTGAGCAGGTATTGGAGTAGATTACTGGGGTACAGGTGCCAGCCTGTACATTTCATCCCATATTGTTTGCTTACTTGATTTGATATATTGCTATCAGACCAGAATAAAAAATGACCTTTAATATAAGAAACAATATTGCTTATATTTATATTATAACAGCATGTATTGCTACAGTTATCATTTATATTTTTACCAATCGCTATGTTTAATAGATGATTTTTTCCATTTATTGAGTAATATTTATTAATATTATCTATTCTATCCATTAAATTCTTAGGTCCAATACTTATTCTTTTATATTGATCTATAAGCAAAAGCTTTCCATTTGCTTTTTTCTGAAACATGCTGTCAGGGTTAAATGCGTCTCTCATTGACACATAACATACGACACCCACATTAGATTTTTTAATATTAATATCGCTTTTAACAGTTGAGTCAAGTGAATATTTGAGCCATTCAAGATTATGCATATTCTCTTTCGCTATTTGTTTATTAATATTACTAACTAAACTATAGCACCCAAGAGTTTTTTCATAATTGCGCATTCTGATTGCAAGGATATCAATATCAGAGTTCACTACTCTTCTATTTGCGTTATATATATATGTTTATATACCCAATCGTTTATCAGTAAAAACCCCTGAAGCCTCAAGTACCAATACACTAACTCTTCACCATAATTCCTCATCTCTCCTCCTATCGGCAAACAAATGACGGTTACGGACAAATCACGTTTCCGCGGCGGGGTCAGAGACCCCGCCCTACAGGGGGGAGCTTTACGCGCCGGAGTTTCCGCGGCGGGGTCAGAGACCCCGCCCTACAGGGGCGAAGCGGCCCGTGCCGGGTCATTCGAGGTAGGGTTGGGGGGCCGGCTCTACGACCGGGGAATGGTGACACCGCTCAGATCAACAGCGGGGCCACGAAGTAGACGATGAAGCCCGCCGTGGCTAGTATCCCGGGGCTGTTTCAATGAGGTGAAACAGCGGCCGTCGGGGGCTGGTCAGTCTTCCTCCGGGAGTCAAAATGGACGTGGGAAATAAGTGCGGCGCACTTTATACTTTAGTATGCCATAAATCCACTACAAGGAGATCGGCATGAAAAACCTCACCTGGATCATCTGCTTGGTGGTGATCGCCGTCGGCGCGATCGAAACGATCGAACCCGCCGACTTCAACGAGCTCGTTCAGTACTATAGCTATGAACAGGAACGGGCGAATCCCCCGTCGCGGAGCGGTGACGCGGGGGAGATGCTGGTGGATAAACCGGACGGCTACGAGTCCTTCGATGAGCAGGCGCAGCAGTACGTGATCGATCCTGATTCAGTCATCGTGGGGTTATCAGAGGAGGAGCAGACTACTTTCGACGAGTTCTTCCAGCAAATTCAACAGGCGCTGCAGGAGGGGGGCCAGGGCTCCCCGTGGGATTCCATCATCCCCGTGCTTGATGATCCGCCGCCGCTGATCATGGATAACCCGGCGTTCATCGAGGTTTGCGGTATCCTCGAATCGATGGTGTCTTCCGAGGACTTCCAGACCAGCTTCAACGAGGCTGTCAATGAGCAGGCCGCTCTGCGGATGCACCGGGAGTCGCTGCCCGGACCGGCGGGATACTCGACCGCCGTGGCGGGGGTCGCCGCCGAAGGCGCCCTGGCCGGCGCCAGCTCGGCGGCCGGGGAAGCTTACGGCGAGTACGAGGCCACCGGTGACGTCGACATGGGCGAAGTGGTCTACAACGTTACCGTCGAAGCGGCTTACGGCGCCTACGACGCTCTGATGGAGCATGGACAGACGGTAGTGGAAACCGCCGGTCCCATCGTGGAGACGATCGGCGAGGCGACCAACGCCGCGTATCACGCCGCCGCCGAAACACTGTCCAACCTGTTCTCCGGTGACGACGGCTAGCGGCTCGATCCGGCCCATCCCGAAGGGACCGATCCCGCGTTGTCTCTTCAGATCAACAGCGGGGTCACGAAGTAGACGATGAAGCCCGCCGTGACGACGTACATCAGCGGGTGGACTTCGCCGAAGCGTCCCTGGAACATCTTCAGGAAGGTGAAGGTGATGAAGCCGACGCCGATGCCGTCGGTGATCGAGTAGGCCAGCGGCATGACGACGATGGTCAGGAAGGCGGGCAGGGCGGTGTCCCACTTCTCGAAGTCGATCTTGGTGATTAGCGAGGCCATCAGGAAGCCGACGATGATCAGCGCCGGGGCGGTGGCCTGGGGCGGGATGACGGCGATGACGGGGTGGAAGAAGACGGCGGCCAGGAAGAGCACGCCGACGGTTATCGGTGTCAGGCCGCTACGGCCACCCGAGGCCACCCCGGAGGCGCTCTCGATGTAGGTGGTCACGCTGGAGGCTCCGGCCAGGCCGCCGAAGGCCGCGGCCAGGCTGTCGACGAAGAGGATCCGCCGCAGCCGGGGGATGCTCCCGTCGGGCTTCATGAAGCCGGCCTTCTCGCCGATAGCCACGATGGAGCCCATGGTGTCGAAGAAGTCGGTCAGCATCACCGAGAAGATGGTCAGCACACCGCCCAGGATGCCCAGGGTGCTGAAGATGGGCTTGAACTCGACGGCGGCGAAGGTGCTGAAGTCGGGCGCGGCCAGCACCCGCTCGGGCAGCAGGGCCGTGCCCGGAGGGAAGCCCAGCTCGCCGGGTCCGGCGATGTAGTTGGCGACGGTGGCCAGCACGGTGGTGAAGAGGATGCCGATGAGAATCCCGCCGGTGACCCGACGGGCCATCAACACCCCGGTGACGAAGAGGCCCAGCACCACCGTCAGCACGGGAAAGCTCCAGAGGTTTCCCAGGGAGACCAGGGTGTCGGGGTCGTCGATGATGATCCCGCCGTTCTGCAGGCCCATGACGGTCAGGAAGAGGCCGATGCCCACGGCGATGGCGTGCTTGAGCGGCATGGGGATGGCGTGCATCACCTTCTCGCGGACCCTGGTCAGCACGAGGATGGTGATGACGAGGCCCTCGATGACGAAAACGCCCATCGCGGCGCCGAAGCCGCCCAGGGTGTAGGCCAGCGAGAGGGCGATGGCGTTGAGGCCCATCCCCGAGGCCAGGGCGATGGGATAGTTGGCCAGGGCGCCCATCAGGATGCTCATCAGGCCCGAGGCCAGGCAGGTGGCGGTGACGCCGGCGGAGACCGGCCAACCGATCCCGGGCGCCGCGCCGAAGGCGTTGAGGAACTGGGGGTTGACCACGATGATGTAGGCCATCGTCAAGAAGGTGGTCACCCCGGCCATCAGTTCGCGCCGGAGGGTGGACCCGCGCTCGGTAAGGGAAAAGGTGCGGTCTAACCAAGTCATAATCGATGATGGGGGTTGGAGAGAGGGATACTCACAGAAGATAGTCGGCGACTGCTTGGCAATAATAGCAAGACCTGATCGGCTGGGCAAGACATAGGGACCGCCCGGCGGTCCCTTTGCTAACGCTGTGGTGATGAGCCCTATTCCAGGGCCTTGATCCGGCCCCAGCTTGCCTGGACCACGGCGCTTTCCTCGATGTCCAGGATCAGCTCGGGGAAGAACTGGCTGTCATATCCGGTGGCGGCTTCACGGAAGCCCCAGTAGCTGTGGCCGCCCGAGTCGTCGAAGAAGACGAAGCCGTGGTTGGCATAGCCGCCGTCGAGCCAGGCCGCGACCAGGCTGGTGACGTCGATCTGGTGGGGCGCGAGCGTGGTTGGGTAGCTGTGACTCGACACGCTGCCCGTGACGCATCCGGGGCGGTTGTTCCAGGTCAGCGTCGCCTCGTCCCAGGCGACGTCGGCGGCTCCGAGTTTGTAGTCGCCGGAACCGAAGAGGTCGGTCACATACACCTCGAGGGTTGCCGCGGTCAGGTTCCAGCCCATGTAGACATCAAGCTCGGTGAATTCGAGAAAGCCCTCGATCAAGCCGTCGGCGCCACCGGAGGCTTCGCAGGCGACGATGCCGAAGTCGTTGTAGTTGGTATCAGGATCACCGATGAAAGCCAGGATATCATTGGAATCGGCTATGTCTGGCTGTAGCGTGATGATATCGCCCCGGACGGCGACGACCGATAGCAGAACGAGTGGGAACCAAGCGCTTGCTCATACAGGGCTTCTATCATGCCTGAATAATTGTTCCATGACTTGAGAGGGACTTGAGAGAGTAAACGAACGTGTTTATAGTATAAAAGCATTGTTTACCATTTCCGAATCAATGACAAGAACGGGCAGTCAGGCCTCGTCCTTGTCAACGTCAATGTCAACGTCAATGTCAACGTCAATCATCTCAATCATCCGTAGAGTCTATCATCGAGCGGCACCGTGCACCACTCCAGCGTTCTTACCGCGCCCCAAGCGGCCCGTGGGACGCTGGCTCTTCGATAGCGGCCCACCCGGCTATGTACCTTTTAAAGCAATGCAGCTTATGCGTATTGCATCACAATGGTCATTACAATAGTCATTCGACTCCATTGATTAAGCTGTCGGTCTGTTTGTCTCTCAACATGGAGTGCCCGGGTGATGGACGACGCCGCCGGATTGGGGTACACTGGTTATCGTCAAATAAACTCCGCCCGGCTGTTCCAAATGAAGGGATCATCCGATGAAAGCATCGCTAATGCTCGTGATTTGCCTGCTCGGTCCCCTCGGCGTCACCGCCGAGACCGTCGTCCTGCAGCCCGGTCAGCAGAAGGGCTGGGACAGCTACTGCTCGCAGCAGTATCCAGCGACCAATTACGGCGAGGTGCCCCGGCTCTATATAACTACGGCGGATCACGGCGACGCCGACCGCCACGCCCTGGCCGCCTTCGAAGACTTGGCCTACCACCTGGGACGAATCGTCGTCTCGGCGGAGCTGGAGTTCTGGGTCTTCTATGTGGAGGGTGACGGTGGTCGGGTTTCTCTGGGAGCCTGTGATTACTGGTGGAGTGAAGATTCAGTAACCTGGAACACCAACATGACCATCCACCCCGACACCCTCCAGCGAGCTGACTACCCCGACGGAGCCGAGGCATGGTGGAGCATCGACGTTACCACCATCGTCCAACGCTGGCTCGATGACGACTTCGCCAACTACGGCTTCCTGCTCTACGACCCGGGCTCGGGAGCGGACAATCTGGCGCTGTCGGCCTCGGAGTACTCGCCGGACCCAAACCTGCGGCCCCGACTGGTTTTGGAGCTCAGCGACGCCGAGACGACACCGGCCTCATTCGGCGAAATCAAGGCCGAGTTCCACTAATAAATCTAGGGATCGTATACCCTATCCGGACTTGATTGTGATTGTATATTGATGATAATAAAGATAATATCCCTGTAATATCTGTCAAAAAAATTGGTAGTCATAAAGTGGCAACTATCACGGGCCTGATCCTTGGCGAATCCTGATATCAGCGCGCTTGAATAAGGCACTTGCATAAGCCTGACAGCAGAGCGACGCTGACTCCTAAATGTTGTAATAACAAGTAGTAAGGGAATGCTAAATGTGTTTGTAAAAAACGCGAAGCATATCTGAATAGTGAAATACGACCAGGCAAGCCGCTCCCAATCAGCCTGACGTGGTCCAAACATGTCCCTTGATGCCTAAATCAAACAGCTCATTTCGATACCCAAAAGAGCCGCCCAAGGGCGGCTCATTGATAATCCACAAGGAGCGCTTTGCTCACTCCAGCGCCTTGATCTCGCCCCAACTGAACGGGCTCAGCGCGCTCGGCGTGTACTCCAGATATAGCTTGGGGCGATAGTCGGCATCGTCGTACTCACCCGAGTGAAGATCCATGCCCTCGTCGTCGCCGTCGTTATCGAACAGGCAGAAGCCGTGGTTGTCCCGGGTCCCGTTGAGAATGGCTTCGACATACGAGGTGACGTCGATGACCGTCCACTGATAGAAACTGCAGTAATCGATCTGTTGGCTCTCGTAGACGCCGGGCATGCTGTTCCAGGTCAGGGTGGCCTCGTCCCAGGCGGCGTTGCAGGGACCGATCAGCAGGTGTCCGCTGGCCATGCTGCGGTAGGCGTACATATGAATCTTGGCCTGGCTGACCGTGGCGCCGATGTAGTTGTCCAGCTCGGTGAACTCGATGAAGGCGCATTGCTGGCCCTGGTCGTATCCGACGGCTGAGACGGAGATATTGTTAGGGATCATCACAGAAGATGAACATCAGCTATTGCAGTTGGGTACTTATGTCGGCGTGAGCAAGTCTGTTATCCCGCCACCAACAAAGTGGTCAATGTGGCGGGGAAGAGCGGGACGAGGGACCGGCACGTCAAGTGTCCCAGGTGCAACTACCGCTGCGCCGACGGACGTCGTAAGCGCAAGCGTTGAGGCAAGTTGTTCAACCATCGTCCCCGGGGGCGTCGCAGCGAGCCGCCGCTGGAAAAACGCAGTGAGATAGCGCGTCTGTTGCGGCTCGGCCTCCCGGCGGCGCGGGTCGCCACGGACCCGGGCATCCACCGTAATACGGCTTGTAATACGGCTTGTAATACGGCTTGGGATCATCACCAGAAACTGAACCAAGTATTAGCAACTCGGGAAAGCCGCCTCGTGAAGGTGGCTTGGTAAAAACCCGCAGCGAGCGGGATGACAATGGCGGCGATAAATAGCTATAAAGCAATGAATGACAGTCTATTAGCCGGATGAGTCGGTTCAGGCGCGAGTGATAATCCCTACGGCAGATCGTTACTACAAGCGAATCCGCGAGCGCATCGCCGCCGATCGCGAGGCCGAGCTGGAGAACGTCGAGCTGGATTCGATCGTCTACTCCGACGGCTGGAAGGCCTATAACAGGCTCTCGCTCAACGGTTTTCACCACAAGCGCATCAATCATGACAAGACCCTGGTCAATGGCAAAGTGCGTATCAACGGCCTTGAGAACTTCCGGGGCTACGCCAAGCGACGGCTATAAGCCTACCACGGCGGCTTCAAGCGCAACGACAGTCTCTTTCGCAGAGTAAGGCCGTCAGCTTCAACCATCGCCACGACGAAAACGCGCTGAACTACCTCGGGAGCATACTTCACGCTTGTTCATAATTAGGTGATAATCCCTATTGTTAAGGTTCCGGGGGTTGTTCGGATCGAGCACACGGGTGTGGGTGTCGTTGCTCAGGGCGCCGTCGGGCTGAAGCCAGACCTCATCGGCGCGTGACGCCGTGGCGAGGCACAGAATCGCGCAGAGAATCACAATGGGCGGGTGTTTCATCGTTCTCCTTCGGCCTTGATGGAACCCCAACTGACCTCTTCGACGCTGGAATCCGGAGTGTAATAGAGCTCCAGGTAGGGTCGCAGGGATGGATCGAACGTTATGTCGCTGGAGTAGACTAAAGTCCTCTCCGTAGCGGGACCAGCGTTGTCGAAGAGGCAGAAGCCATCGTTGTCGTAGGTGCCGTTAAGCCAATCGGCGACAATGGACTGCACGTTGATGCCCCACCAGGTGTGGGACTGGGTCGGGTAGGGGATGGATTCCGAATCGTGGATACCGGGCATGGTGTTCCAGGTGATCGTCATCTCCTGCCAATCGCTGTTCACGGCGCCCAGTCTCAGACCCGTGTCGTCCTGCGTCGAGGCGGTTTCGACGTGGAACCAGAGGAAGGCGTCGTCGCAGTTGTCGCCGATGTAGTTGTCCAGGGCGCTGAACTCGATGAAGATGCAGCAGGCGAAATTGGCTGGAGAGGCGACAGTGAGATTGCTCTCGTCGCCGTGATTGCCGTCGGGGTCCGAGCTGATCGTGTAGGCGTCCTCGCCGGTGGCCGGGTCGGGCTGGAGCTTGACGTACTCCGAGGCCGCGACGGACCCGACCGGTATGAACAGGGCGGACAGGATGATCAAGATGGTTCGACGCATTGATTACCTCCAGGCGATGGATGTGAATATCTACTAAGGGGCTTGAACGACCAATAGACACTGCCGGATGCGGGTGGATGTCGACCTGTCGTTCACTGCGATTTGTCTTCGCAAACGGCCCTCTACACATTCCGAGCTTTGAAATCATAGAAAAGGATAGCCGTTGTGGGGCACAGATACTGTGATAATCATCACCCAACAAACTCAATTCATGAGACATTTACACCTGCGGCCCTGTGTGAAAGGAGGGTGGATTGTCGACCCGCAACGCGTCTGCTATAATGCGGCAACGATACGTTGGGAAAGCGAGAGTCGGGATAACAGACGCTTCCGCCGCCCGGCAAAGCTCCATACAATGTCGATCTATCAAGGAAACCCGGACGGAAACCAAGGATTCGAAGAATGGCCTACAATCCGCTCCAGGACCTGAAAAGCGCCGGCGCCCTGCTCGAGGGCCACTTCCTGCTCTCCTCGGGGCTGCACTCCAACCGCTATGTCCAGTGCGCCTGCTACCTGCAGCATCCCCATCTGGCCGAGCGGGCCGGTCGAGCCTTGGCCGTGCGCCTCTTCGGCAGTCATCCCCACTTTTCGGTCAGCGCCGTGGTCTCGCCGGCCCTGGGCGGTCTGATCATCGGTCACGAGGTCGGCCGCGCCCTGGACGTGCGCGCCATGTTCACCGAGCGGCGCGACGGTGAGATGACCCTGCGCCGCGGCTTCTCTCTCAACCCCGGGGAGCGCGTGCTGATCGTCGAGGACGTGGTGACCACGGGCAAAAGCGGCCTGGAGGTCCTCGAGCTGGTCCGCCGCCTGGGAGCCGAACCCCTGGCGATGGCCTGCATCGTCGATCGACGCGAGGATCGCAAGCAAGACTTGGGCCTGCCCCTGGTCTCGCTGACGAACCTGGACATCGAGAACTGGCGGCCCGAGCATTGCCCGCTCTGCAAGGCCGGCGGTGAGGCCGTCAAGCCCGGCAGCCGCGCCTCAACCCCTCTATAGACCAACGTCGCACGGAGGTCAACCATGAAACTCGCCGTCATCGGCACCGGCTATGTGGGCCTGGTGACCGGTACCTGCTTCGCCGATCTGGGCAACGAGGTCCTCTGCGTCGACATCGACGAGGAGAAGATCAACGGTCTCAAGCGGGGACGGATACCCATCTACGAACCCGGCCTGGAGGAGCTGGTCAAGCGCAACGCCGCCGCCGGACGTCTGCGCTTTTCAACCGAGCTGCCCGAAGCCGTCCGCTTCGCCGAGATCATCTTCATCGCCGTGGGCACCCCGCCGCTGCCCTCGGGCGAGGCCGACCTCTCGGCGGTGCGCAGCGTGGCCCGGACCATCGGCGCCAACCTCGACGCCCCGGACAAGATCGTCATCAATAAATCCACCGTGCCCGTGGGCACCGGCGACCTGGTCACCGAGATCATCGGCGAGGAATCCGGCGGCGACGTTCCCTTCTGCGTGGTCTCCAACCCCGAGTTCCTGCGCGAGGGCTCGGCCATCGGCGACTCCATGGAACCCGATAGGGTGGTCATCGGCACCGACGACAAGCGCGCCGCCGAGAAGGTCGCCGCCCTCTACCGGGTGCTGACCAAGAACATCGTCATCACCGACCGGCTATCCGCCGAGATGATCAAGTACACCTCCAACGCCATGCTGGCGACCAAGATAAGCTTCATCAACGAGATCGCCAACATCTGCGACCTGGTCGGCGCCGATGTCGAGGCCGTCGCCGACGCCGTCGGTCTGGACTCCCGCATCTGTCGCGCCTTCCTCAACGCCGGCGCCGGATACGGTGGAAGCTGCTTCCCCAAGGACACCAAGGCCCTGATCGACACCGCGGCCAAGCACGGCTACGACTTCCAGGTCCTCAACGCCGTCGAGGCCGTCAACGCCCAGCAGCCCCTGCGCCTGGTCGACCGTCTGCGCGAGCTGCTCGACGGCGGGCTCTCCGGAAGGACCGTCGCCCTCTGGGGGCTCTCTTTCAAGCCCAATACCGACGATATGCGCGAGGCCCCCTCGCTGATCGTCATCGAGAAGCTCCTCGAAGAGGGCGCTCACGTGCGGGCTTACGATCCCGTGGCCGCCGCAACCGCCGCCGAAGCCCTCGACGAACTCGGTCTCTCCATCGAGATCGTCGATGAGATGTACGCGGCCTGCGAAGGGGCCGACGCCCTGGCCGTGGTCACCGAGTGGAACCAGTTCAAGGACGCCGACCTGGAGCGGGTCAAGGGCCTGCTCAGCGCCCCGCGCCTGGCCGACGGCCGCAACATCTACAACCCCACCGAGGTCGCCGCCCTGGGCTTTGATTACCGCTCGATGGGCCGCTCGGCCCTGGCCGCCCGACAATGAGGCGGTCCCGACAGCAGCGCATCGACCGCGCTGGTCAACTCTTCGCTTCCGGCTCCAACTGCGCCCAGTCCGTACTGACGGCCTGGGGGCCGGAGATGGGCCTGAGCGAGACCGACTGTCTAGGCGTCGCCGCGGCCTTCGGTGGCGGCGTGGCTCGGCGCGGCGAGACCTGCGGCGCCGTCGTCGGCGCACTGATGACCCTGGGCTTGGCGCTGAACCGAAGCGGCGAGGATAAGCACAGTGCCGACGACCCGGCCGATGAGTTTCTTGAGCGTTTCAAGGCGCTTCACGGCGCGCTGGACTGCCGAGAGCTGCTCGGAGTGGACAGCGGCACAGCCGCCGGCAGGATCGAGGCGCAGGAACACGGGCTTTACCAAAGCGTCTGCCCGGTGCTGGTGGCCGACGCCGTCCGGCTCGTCGGTTAGGTTCTCCCGCCAATCCAGATCGGTGGGCGGAGATGAAGAACCGGTTCCAGTATCAACCCGCCTGACCGCACGCCCCTGCGGTGTGATCGCGATCCGCCCGGTGAACGGGATCCACGCCTTCTGCAAGCGCCCTTAATCCTCACAGCTTTCGACCCAGCCGAGCCACGGTCGCCGAAACCGTGCTCACCTTGGAAAAATGGAGCTGACCAGTGACGAATACTCCCAGTGTCGTGATCACCGGCGGCGCCGGGTTCATCGGCGGCCATTTGGTCGAGCGGCTCCTCGCCGAAGGTCGGCGCGTCGTCGTTGTCGACAACCTGGTCACCGGCCGCCGCGGGAACCTGCCCGACGATGACAAACTCAGCTTCATCGAGGCCGACATCAGCGAGGCGGACTGGTTGAGGCATCCCGCCCTGGCAGGCCCCGTGGAACGGGTCTACCACCTGGCCTGCCCGCCCAGCCCGGTGGACTTCGCCCGCCTGCCCGTGGAGATCTGCCGCACCTGCGCCCTGGGCACCCTGCACGCGATCGAGTTGGCCCTGGCCAAGGGCGCGCGGCTGCTCGACGCCTCGACCTCCGAGGTCTACGGCGACCCCCTGGTCCATCCCCAGCCCGAGGACTACCGGGGCAACGTCTCCATCGACGGTCCCCGCTCCTGCTACGACGAGGGTAAGCGCTTCGGCGAAGCCCTGATCGCCGCCCACCGCCGCGCCCGCGGCCTCGACGCCCGGGTGGTGCGCATCTTCAACACCTACGGCCCGCGGATGCGTGTGAACGACGGCCGGGTGGTGCCCGCTTTCATCTCCCAGGCCTTGGCCGGTGAACCGCTGACCGTCCACGGCGACGGCTCCCAGACACGCAGCTTCTGCTACGTCGATGATCTGGTCTCCGGTATCATCGCGGCCATGGAGTCCGACGCGACCGGACCGTTGAACCTGGGCAACCCCGACGAGCGCACGATCCTCGAGCTGGCCCAGGCGATCATCGAGCTCACCGGCAGCTCCTCGGTGCTGAGCTACACCGCTTTACCCAAGGACGATCCCCGCCGACGACGCCCGGATATCACCACGGCCCGCCGCGAGCTGGGCTGGGAGCCGAAGGTCGACCTGCGCGACGGTCTGGAACGAACCATCGCCTGGTTCCGCGACCAGGGTTGAACCAACCATGACCACAATTAAAAACAGGCCCCTACGGGGCCTGTTTAGCTACCTGTCGAATCAGGATCAGTTGCTTCTTTCGCACAGACCGGCCGCGGCTTTCTCCAGACTGTCCCGGATCTTCTGCTGCTCATCGGGGGGAAGCTCGGAGAACTTGATGACCTCGCCGTCGCGGTGGATCATGGTATCCGGGGTCAGCTCGACGGATTCAATGGCCTCGGCGGCTGTCTGCAGAGCGCCGGAGACGAGTCCCTCGATGTCGTCGGGGATGGCGGACAGTGCGGCACGCACAGTGGTGTCGATCTCTTCCTTGAGGCCGTCGAAGGCCTGATTCAGATTGGACATGGTGCTGCTCAACTCCTCTGTTAGGTCGCCGGCGGCCAGCGCGTTGGTTACGATTCTCTCGACACGATCACAGACGCGTTCAGTGGCGGAGAGGTCTTCGGCGTGGGCGGTCAGGCCCAGGGACAGGATACACAGGGCTGTCAGGATGGTGCGCATGTTCCTCCTCAGTTGTTGTCGGTTTCGCGGATACTTCCGCACCATCTATGATGCATCTGGCAGATACCTGGTTTCAGTCTGTTTCTTTTTTCTATTACAGACCTGCCGGAAAGACACGGCCTGAAAACAAGGAACTCACCAGCGACAGCGGACACCGGCGGAGGAGCCGACTTGCTTTCACCGGCGATCATCAGCAAGCCTGCTCGTTGCTGGGCCTAGCACCGGCGTATTAACCCAGTCCGGGCTGACAGAACGCTGACTCATCAGGGCACAATCACCTATGGCAACGTCGGGCTGTCCGATAAACAGCCCGATACCGATAACTAAACCTTAAAGTTAAGGCTTTTATGTTTCTTAGGGATCACCACAGAAGATGACCATCAGATATTGCAGTTGGGTACTTATATCGGCATGAACAAGTATCTTATCCTGCCACCAACAAAGGGGGTAATGTGGCAGGGAGGAGCGGGACGAGGAATCGGCACGTCAAGTGTCCCAGAGGCAACTATCACTACCGCTGCGCCGACGGACGCCGTAAGCGCAAGCGCTGCGGCAAGTTGTTCAACCATCGTACCCGGGGGCGTCGCAACGAGCCGCCGCCGGAAAACCGCAGTGAGATAGCGCGTCTGTTGCGGCTCGGCGTCCCGGCGGTCCGCGTCATCCTGCCCAAGCGCTGTGACAGCAAGCATCTGGTGGGTGCGGTCTTGGAGAACGTCGAGCTGGGCTCGATCGTTTACTTCGACGGCTGGAAAGCCGATAACAAGCTGTCATTTAACGGCTTCCACCACAAGTGCATTAACCACGACAAGACCCTGTTCGATGGCAAGGTGCCTATCAACGGCCCAGAGAGCTCCCGAGGCTATGCTAAAAGCCTACCATCGTGGCTTTAAACGCAACTTCAAGCTTTTATCCGTGAAAGGTCGTTCCGATTCAACCATCGCGACGACGAAAACGCGCTAAACTACCCCAGGAGCATACTTCGAGCTTGTTCATAATTGGGTGATAATCCCATAATAAAATGCACTCGAAGCGGGCTGTCAACTCTTGAGGACGGTCTGGTGCTTCAAGTGCTAAATCAGGCAACATAACGCCATCGGTATATAATTCACACAGCTTCCACAACCTTGAACGGGACCAACAGCCTGCGGCTTCACATAACACTGATTATTTAGCGCAATTGCTATAAATCGGCAGCACGATAATGACACCTTTATAATCTGTAAAGTATAGAATAACAATCAAATAGAGAGAATATACTGCTAATGTTCAAATAAAATCATAGGGATTATTATCTGATGCTGAACCGACGTTAAAAGACAATGATCGGCATTTAGAGCGAAATTACTGACAACTACCTTACGAACGGCTCCAAATCGATAAACCAATTAAAATTTTCATATCTGCGAAAGCAGCTATTTAAAAGCATTTAGCCTCCTTAAACTATGAAGCCCGGGATGTAAGTCAGGAGTCGTGACTAACCGAAACTCAGTGCTCTATTTGAAGCGTCCCCTTAGAGCACGTGTGGGTTTATGGCACCAGTCAACGTATGCACATTGGCTGCCTGCACAGCTATAAGGTACATATTCACAAGCATTAGCAATACTTGTCTGTTTGTCAATGTATTATAACTCCCAATCTTAATACATAATACCCTGCAGCCAGACCCCTCGTTCGACCATGGGAAAGGGTGGCATCAAACCCTATCTGCCATCTTGATGGTGTTTGTTTACACAAATGACCGACAGCCAGTTGCACCTCATCATCTGCGAACCCGTCCAAACTGCCCGGTCAGCTAATCCCCGCCAACCTACCTGGAACTCGTCGGGACGAAACCATACACCCATCGAAAAGAACCGACCCTCGGGACCTTCGCCAAACCAGCCCCCGGGCGAACAACACCTTTCACATCCCGGCGGGGGAGGCGTTGGCACGTTTCTTGCAGCATGGCGGGCTGCGGTCTGGTGGTGGGTGCGGCGGAACTCCGCAAGAAACGTGCCAACGCCGGGCGGGGCGGGGAGGGTTAACTGGAACGGTTTGGCGAAGGTCGGGGCTGATCTTTCGGGGATCGACTTGGGTTTGGATATGAAAACGGGAACCCGCGGGTTCCCGTTTTGGTTACTTGGGTCGGCTGAGTCCACTAGCCGGCTGAGGACTCGGCCATCTCCAGGGTGCGCAGGCCCTCGTCGGCGGCGGACTTGACGGCGCCGACCTCGTCGTTGGCGAGCTGCTCGAGCAGGGGCCGGACCCGGGGGATGTTCATGGCGCCCAGGCAGGTCGCCACGGCTTCGCGAATGTCCGGGTCCTCGCTGGCTACGAGCTCGCTAACCGGCTCGAAGGCCAGTTCGGGCATATTGGCCAGGGTCAGGGCGGCGTTCTCGCGGATTACCTTGTTGGGAACGACCAGGTTGGCCAGCAGGCCCTCAAGGGCCAGCTCGTGGTGGGCGCCATTGTCGGTGTAGTTGAAGAACCACATCGCCAGGGCGCGCAGCTTGGGATCGTTGTCTTCGAGGCGGTCGACCAGATATTCGACGGCGGGGAGACCGATGCGCTCGATCTGCTCGCCGGCCTTGTTTTGCAAATCGGGCTTACGAATGGTGTTGAAGAGCTCGGCGATGGCCGCGTTGTTGCCGATGGTCCCCAACCCTTCCAGGGCGGTCTCTTTGACATCCTGTCCGGCGTAATCCGAGTTCTCGTTGAGGATGCCGATCAACACCCGGGTGGCTTCGGGACCACCGATGTAACCCAGATAGTGGGTGCTCATCAACTGGGCGGCGTCGCTGTCGGTCTCGCGGAGCTGGATCAAGGGGTTGATGGCCTTGAGGCCCAGGTTGGCGAAGGCCTGATCGGTCAAGCGCAGGGCGGCGGCGGTCTCGTCGTCGGCGCGCAGCACATTCAGGTAGTGGGGTTGCTCGACCTCCAGGGCGTCCAGACAGAGCTTGAGGTACTTGCGCGAGGTGGCGTTCTTGCCCGAGAGGCGCTTGATGAAGCGGGCGGCGCTGTCGGTGGCGTTGGCGGCGTAGTCCTCTTCGGGATCGATCTCGTCGGCGTCGATGTAGGCGCCGAGGTCTTCGCTGACCTTGAGGTTGAGGGCGGGATCGGTCAGGATCGCCAAAGCGCTGCGGAAGCTCTCGCGCTGCAGCTCGGCCAGCTTGTCGAGCATTGGATCTACCGCGGGCTCACCGATGGAGACCAGGGCCTTTGAGGCCGATTCGCGGCGCAGCTCCGAGAACTCGGTGGCCTCGGGGGTCTCTTTGTCCTCATCGGTGAAGCGCAGGGCGCGGATGAGCGAATCGACTGCGGTTTCGCCGAAGAGCACCAGGCTGCGCACGGCGGCTTCCCTAACCTCGGCGTTCTCGTCGCCAAGCCGTTCGATGAGCGGATCCAGGGAGCGATCGGCCAAGTAGTAACCCAAACCGCCGGCGGCCTTGGCGCGCAGGGCTGGCTCCTCGGCGTCCAGGGCGGCGATCATGGTATCGACGGCCGAGTCATCGCCGGAGGCGATGATGTTCTGCATGGCGGCGAGGCGATCCTCGAGGGGCTTGGACTCGTCCTCGTAGGTGGAGACGGCGTCATCGAGGTTGGGGCCGCCGCAACCGGCCAAGAGCAAGGCCAGGGGGAGAAGATAGAAGAGCCACCGCGACATTGAAGCTCCTTTTGACGTATCGGGTCTGGACTGGTTACTGTCGGCCTTCGTCTATGCAGAGGACGCGCAGATATGGAAAGACAAAGCTCCCCGTCGGCCCGATGAGCCCGGGGTTGGTTCCGTACTGCTCCGATCCGGGGATGGTATGGCTTGGATCGTATGAAACGAACCTTGTGGCAGAGACCAACTGGGGCGAAGCACACGGCATGGACCGTCTGACGATGTAAACCGAGGAGTCACCCAACAAAGAGGCCCTCGTGCCGTGGTCATCTCACCAGGTTGAAATGACCACGTAAAACTAGCATAATCGTGCGGTGTTGTAAAGTGACACTTCAACGGGTTTTATGGCCCCTCGAACCCCCGGTTTGCAGTCCCCGACGATGTCGGCGGTAACCCGGCGTACCCCCGTTGCGATCACTTTCGCGACGGGTCCGACGCAGCCCGACTTGTTATCAACGGCCTTCCCCGGTAGTCTTCTACACAACTCGGTACGCCCCAGCCATGAGACATCTGTTCCAGCTCCGCTTGGTCCCCTTCCTCCTGGCGCTCCTCGTGACGGCCGTACCGCCGCCCCTCGCCGCGCCGTCGGCGGAACTGACCATCGCCCGGCTGCACTACGGCGGCGGGGGCGACTGGTACTGCGACCCCAGCTCCCTGCCCAACCTCCTCGATTACCTGGGTCGCACCCTGGGGATAGCCGTCGCTGACGACGAGGCCGTCGTCCGACCCTCCGACGCCGAACTATTCGACTACCCCCTGCTCTACCTGACCGGTCACGGCAACGTGCGCTTCAGCGCCCTGGAGTTGGAGCGGCTGCGCAACTACCTGACCGGCGGCGGTTTTCTGCACATCGATGACAACTACGGTCTCGATCCCTACATCCGGCGGGAGCTGGGGCGGCTCTTCCCCGAGACCGAACTGATCGAGCTGCCCTTCGACCATCCCATCTACCATTGCTGGTTCGACTTCCCCGCCGGGCCGCCCAAGATCCACGAGCACGACGGCGAGCCGCCCCAGGGCTACGGGCTGTTCGTCGACGGCCGCCTGGTGGTCTACTACACTCACGAGTGCGACCTGGGCGACGGTTGGGAGGACCCGGCGGTGCACCGCGACCCCCCGGAGGTCCGGGAGGCCGCGCTGCGGATGGGCGTCAATATCGTCGTCTACGCCCTGACACACTGAGGCTCTTGTGCCATTGCCCGGTGTTTCAGCTCTCGCTGTCGGGGTTACTGATGATTGAACCCCGTCAAATTGAGATAAAGAGCACGTATCAACGTTCGGGATCGTTGTTCGGCATCTTTGTTCGGGATCGTTTCGCGTTTGTATCTCGCTCCTAGTATGCTCGATAGTCAGTATGTACTTGTCTAAAAACAGCCCGATACTGATTCCAACATCCCGAGGCTGTCATTTCCTGCGCCTGGCGTCAGCAACCCCGCCCATTCGTATCCGCGCTTGAGGCGCGTAACGGCACAGGGACCGTCTACCCCGTCCGGACTGGATCGTAGTTGCAGCCTGTTGATAGTATATGTGATGATCATCAGTTGTTTGACACATTAAGTGCAGTCGAGATGCGGCAGCTCGCAAAGGTGTGATAGCAGCAAATCCAGATAACGGAACCCTTGCATGGGCCTTGAGAGCGGCGCGGAATCTGCCTCAAAGTGCGGTTATCACAATCAATAAGGGTGTGGGGCCTGTTTGTTTGTCAATGCAGAGCAATTCCGGATGGGCTGTTAAGGCCCACAAGCCGATCCTTAACAGCCCGACTTGGCCCGGTGAACGTTGATGTCACCAGCGTTGTTTCACGATATGAACGCAGTGATCCGGCAGCCGAACCCGGGTCGATTCTTCGATGACCCCGGCACCTGAGAACCCGGGAACACCTATCGGGTATCCACCGGAAACAACGGAACCAGAGTCATCTCTCCCCCGGAATAATCAAACAGGTATACGCCGGGTTTAGGTCCCATTGTACGATCAACACCTCCGCCGGCACCTCCGCCGCCGCCGGCTCCGCCACGGATCATCGAGAAAAGCTTGCCTCCGGCGCCGGAGAGGCTGTCGATCAAGTCGCCCACCGGCTCGCTTCCCTTTTCGGTCAGCCCGGTGAAGCACCAGCCGTTCTCCAGGGTGATGCTGCGCTCGAAGGAGCCGGCGTTGCTGGTGTCGATGATGTAGCGCCGGGAGAAGTCGGGGATGTATTCGATGCGGCAGCTCAGATCGGGGGCGACGATCAGCACCGGGCGGGGCAGATAGTATGGAATACCCTCGGACTCGCCCCGGACGCCGTAATCATCGACCGGATAGACATCCAACCGGGCGCAGCCGGTCAACAGGAGCAAGCCGACGAAGGCTAGCAGCATACATTTCATCGCTTAACCTCCAGGAGAAATGTATTTGGGATCATGTGCGCTGTTCGGACCGGATTGTATTTATAATCTGCTGATAATACGCGTGTAATAACAGACCCATCCCTGTCACTTGTTAGCAGTTATGAAAGTAAAGGCTAATAGGTGCATACTAGTTGGATAATTATTAATGCTAACTGCTTGTTGTTTTTACATGCATCCGATTTGACTCGACTTATAAGTAAATCAATAACAAGCATAAAGGATACGCTTGTTGATATCGGGATTAACGCGCGATACATTCAGAAAGCGACTTCCTGTTCGAAGAACCTCTCATTCTCCGCCCTTTTTAGATCCGAACACGTTCCCTGATTCCGTGTACAATTTTTCGCGAATAAGCCCCGCACGGCAGCGGTTTTCTTCTGATGTCTCATTAAGGGATCGTATACCGTGTTCGAACCGCTACCTGTATGTAACGCGCTGTTAACATACGGGTTGGGCTGTGATGCCCTGTCACTAGAAAGGGGGCCAAAAAGTGGCGGAAAACAAGCAACCGACCGGCACATTTGTCGCCCATAATGTAACCATAGGGCGCAATATAGTTAGCCGATGGCAGATGTAAATACAAGAGATACGGCAGAAAAATACCCACCGGCCACGATATACGAAGCTATCTAGGGCTAAACACAAAGAGATAGCTCGCTTATTCTGGCTGAGCGTTCCGGCGGCAGCCGCGGCAAGGGCAGTCGGCTTATCCGCTAAAACAGTATCCAAATGGTACAAACGACTAAGGGAGCGCA
>CAZOOP010000046.1:0-28164 GCA_964581465.1 uncultured bacterium | reverse complement strand
CACTTGACGTGCCTGTCGGGATTACTCTTTAAGCCATCTGCCACATCGCCTCCTTTACTTGTGGCAAAATAGCATCCTGGTAACTCTCGTGACTACAAGATTATAACGATATATGATGATCCATAAGCGTTAAGGTATCCCAAACGTTTTTTATCCGCTAAAGCATCTATTTAAAAGCATATAGCCTCCTTGAGCTGTGAAAACCAGAATGCAAGTCAGGAGTCGCGTCTACCCGAAGCTGAGCGTTCTATTTGAAGCTTACACTAAGAGAACGCCAGGTTTTATACCACCAGGCAACGCACGGACAGTGATGGTATACACAGCTATAAGACACATAATAACAGGCTTTTAACGATACGTGCCTGTTCAGGCGCCTGTGATAAAACCTTTAGCGTTCCCTTACTACTTGTTATTTCTACACTTAAAAAGTCATGGGAGTCAGTGTCAGTCTGCTCTCAAGGCATATACAAATGTGCTATTAGCCTGATCTGCTACAAATCACCCCTATACCATCTGTCACTGTTTGGCCCTCTTATTCTCGGAAGAATATCACGACCGATCTCATATGATAACAATACGTTACATGCTGCTATCGGTGCGAACACGGAATACGACCCCTCTCCATTGATGGCGCACTTCGTCGCGTTTCACATTACGAGGACCAGCCTCGGTCGGGATCGTCTCGCGGATTAGATAGGCAGTCCGTGCTTGCAGGCCGAAACGGTAACGCTCATGGCCTTTAGTGGTCTCTTCGACCTGGTGACCGCAATCGGTGAAAAACTCGCAGCGTTTTGGCTTGAAAAAGTATATGAGACGAAAACCGAGCCGGTTCGGTCCGATTACGCCAGTCATCTCATCCAGCCACCGCTGTCATGAGGTTGTCTTATTGCCCCGGCGCCTGCTGGAAAAGAGTAGTGGATGCGTCGATTGCGGCCAATCGAGCGCTCAGAGCTCCAGGGGGCAGGCGGTCGAGCTCCAGGCCGACAGGCCGCCCAGCGCCACTCGGGGTCGATCGACACCGGCACGCCGCAACAGGGCGGCCGCGCTCATCGAGCGGATCCCGCTGCCGCAGAAGATCACCGTCTCGGCTTCCCCGTCCAGCTCGTCGAGGCGTCCGGCCAGTCGGGTCAGCGGGATGTGCCGCGCCCCGGCGATACGCCCCTGGGACTCCAGCTCCTCCTCGGAGCGCACGTCGAGCAGCTCCGGACGCTCCCCGGAGTCCAGCAGGGCGCAGAGCTCCCGGGTGGTCAGGGTCTCGACGGCGGCGAGGGGCCGTCCGGCCATCTCCCAGGCCGTCATCCCGCCGGCCAGGACGCCGCCGAGGTTGTCGAAACCCATTCGCCGCAACAGGTCGATCTCCTCGACGGGACCGTCCAGCGGTGTTATCAGCAGGATCGGGCGCTCGTAATCCAGCAGCCAGCCGGCGTGACCGGCCAGGACCGGCCGGGCCAGGGAGAGGGAGCCCGGCGGGTGGGCCGCGGCGAAGCAGCCGACGGGGCGGGTGTCGACGAGTTGGGCCTGCGCTCCATACTCGGCGAACTCGTCCGGGCTCAGCGCCGGCGGCCGAAGCCGAGTCGCCAGGGGCGGCGGACCGTGGAGGTTCCACTCCTCGCTGCGGCGGAAGTAGGGCGGACGCTCCAGCTCGACGGCCACGGCCTCGATGAAGGCCGCGCGGTCGGAATGCCGCAGCTTGGGATTGAGCCGGCGCTCCAGGCCGATCGTCGTCCAGGGGCGCTCGGTGATCCCGGCGCCGCAGACCGAACCGGCGCCGTGGGCCGGGCAGACGATCACGCCATCGCCCAGGGGCAGCAGCCGCTCTTGGAGACTGTCATAGAGCAGTCCGGCCATCTCCTCCATCCGCTCCACGCCGGGCAGGTCCACCCGGCCCAGGTCGCCGGCGAAGAGGGTGTCTCCGGTGAAGACCAGCCAAGGTTCCCCCGCCGGTTCACGCACGAGATAACTGATCGATCCCGGGGTATGCCCCGGTGTGGCCAGGGCCTCGATAGTCAGGCCACCCAGCCTCCAGCTTTCGCCGCCGTAAACCGCCTCGCCGTGGGGGTGGTCGAGCTGGGCCTCGGCGTGGTGAATTGTTGCGCCGGAGAGCCGGGCCAGCTCGACGGAGCCGACGATGAAGTCCTCGTGACGGTGGGTCTCGAAGATGCGCTCGAGGCGCGCCCCGTGGTCGCGAAGCCATGCCAGGTAGACCTCGACGTCGCGACGGGGGTCGATCACCGCGGCCCGGCCGCCGTCGGCGATGATGTAGGAGTAGTGGGCCAGGCCCGGAGTGACGATGCGTTCGATCTGCACTGTTTCCTCTCACCGCTGGTTTCAATCAGGTCGTCGCTGTGTTGCTACGCGGGGATACCGACGTGCGCCGGGATCATAACCCCACCGGGCTCCCGTGGTTCACGGCCCGTCCGGGACCTTCGCCCGTTATTACCGGCGGCGCGCTCCCACCCCGCCCGGCGTTGGCACGTTTCTTGCAGCAGAGCGGGGCCGCCGCCCGGCCAGATGCCGGTGCATCTCCGCAAGAAACGTGCCAACGCCTCGCGCCGGATGGACCGAGCGCTGCAATGACACGGCACCCAGGGCGAAGGTCCCGGAGGCGGCCGGCGGAGGGCTCGCCGTTTGGCGCGCGTCGGGGAGCTAGTAAGGCTGTGCGCCGGTGACGGTGGGGTTTGCCGGATCCGAGCTCCACTCGGTGAAGGAGCCCTCGTAGATCCGCACCACGGGATAGCCCAGGTACCACTTGAACAGCAGGAACTCGTTGGTGGCCTCGCGTCCGGTGCCGCAACTGCAAATGACGGTCTTCTCGGAGACGGCGCCTACCTCTTCGGCGATTGCCTTGAGCTCGTCGTCGGGCTTTAGCAGGCGCGGGTTGTCCTGGTGCATCAGCTTCTTCCAGGGCAGGTTGACGGCGCCGGGGATGTGACCCGGCTTCATCCAGGGTCCTTGCCCCTGATAGACCGGCGCCGGACGGGCGTCCAGCAGGATGACCCCGTCTTCGTCCTTGAGGCTCTTGAGTTCGTCCCGCCCGATGTAGTAATCGCTCTGAACCTCGACGGTGAAGGTCGAGGGTTCGACCTCGGGGAACTGTTGGGTCAGCGGCCGCCCCTCGGCCTTCCACTTGTCCAGGCCGCCGTCGAGCAGGTAGACCCACCGCAGACCGAAGCGCGCCAGGGTGTAGGCCAGCATGGTCTGCTCCAGGCCGTCGCCCCAACCCTTGAACGGTCCGGTGCCGGTGTAGACCACCACGGGCTTGTCACGCTCCAGACCGATCCGGCGCAGATGGAGTTCCAGCGCTTCGGGATCGATATAGACCGCCGGCAATCCGCCCCGGGGGACGCGCAGCAGGCCCTCGTTGAAGTAGACGGCGCCGTTGAGGTGTTCGGTCAGGTAGTCGTGGACGTTGGGTTGGCAGTCGAGCGGCGTCAGCTCGTCATCGCAGAGACGCTCCTCGAGCCATTCGGTGTCGACCCAGCGTACAACGCCCTCGCCGTGGGGTGAGCGGGTGATCATCTTTTTTCAACTCCTCGCCGGAAGTGGGTGTTTGGTTATCCGGAAGACTATTGGAACTTCCTTTTATCACACATTAATTGTAACCCAGAGCATGGGGGATGTAAAACGGCCCGGCGGCGGGAACCCGTTGTGTGTGTTATATTAGAAGGGTCCGGCGGGGGGCTCCACGGGCCGTGTTGTCGCTGTGGCCTTTAATGCGACGGCGGCGCGATCGCCCTTTTCGAGTCACCCTGGGTACTGTTTAATCATGGGGATCGGAGTTAGCAGTCTATTCAGAACGGATCAGCTAAGCGTATCAAGACCAGTTCGCTCACCTGCTGCGTTCAACAATAGCGGGTTGTCCGGGGAGCATCGACCGACCCAAAGAAGATGCGTCCTCAGAAGCACGATAGGAGCAATCATCAACCCAGTATCGATCGATCCCGATCCTCTGGAGAACAACTAGCCCGTCATAGCCACCCAGCTTGCTTACAGCCACAAGCAGGCCCCCGACGTTCATCCGGCTCTCCGCCGATTGATGCGCTGTTGACAGTCACTTGGGGACAGTTTCCAACCGCCGTTGCGACGCTGTTTCAATCGCAGCTCGATAATCCTTCTCCGATCCGTATCCCAAATCTGATAGGGATCATCTAACCTGATCCGACCAGTTGGGCGGTGTGTCCCGCAGGTAGTCGAGACAGGTTTCGTCGTCGCGATGGCTGACTCTGAGCGGCCTTTCTCTGAAAAAGAGCCTGTCGTTGCGGATGAAGCCGCCGTTGCGGGCTTATCACCGTCGCTCGCCGTAGCCTCGGCAGCTATCGAGGCCGTTGATACGCGCCTCGCCATTGGCCGGGGTCTTGTCGCGGTTGATGCGTTTGTGGTGTATCCCGTTGATCGAAAGCCTGTTATCGACCATCCAGCCGTCGGTGTTGACGATCAATTCCACCTTATGCTTTTCCAACTCGGCGGCGCCGTGCTCCCATTTGGATTCGGTGTGTATATTTATTGCCGTTACACTTACATTTATACTTACCACCGGCCAACTTATAATGATTCTTAGGGATAATCACCAGAAACTGAACCAAGTATTGGCAAGTGGTATTAGCAATTGATGAAAGACGCCCTGAGACAAGGGGCTGGTAACCACCCGCGGCGTGTGGTCAACCAGCGAAGCCGGACAACGGTCTATGCTGCCAAAGCGAGCAATAGAGCGTCGTCAGCGGGTCACTCACTCACAGCCAGGTCGGCTGCTGATGCGGAACCAACCGCCTCGGGCTTCCGGGGGAACTCAATGCAGGTCCAGGTACATCGCCACCTGCGCTGAAAAGACAATGCAACGAGATGACAATGGCGGCGAGTGTGAGCTATAAAGCAATGAGTGACAGTCTATTAGCTGGACGAGTCGGTTCCGGCGCGAGTGACAATCCCTAATCTCATGGTTGCATTTTGGGCAACTGATGAGCCGGTCGGTTTCTTGTTCTCCGCCACATTTGAGAACCTTTCTTGTGACAGAGCATCACAGCCCATCACGTATGTTAACAGCGCGTTACATACATGCATCGCTCCGAACACGTTATTACGATCCCATCTGATATTGAACCTTATAACCGACGAGGGGCCGCCGTGTCACCCCGTTTAACCGAAAGCGCCCTGCGGAAACTGCGCCGGGAGCTGCACCGCCGCCCCGAACCCTCGGGGGCCGAGAAGGCCACGGCGGCGCGGATCGCCCAGATCCTCACCGTGCTGGGGGTCGCCGATATTCGATCCGGACTGGGCGGCCACGGCGTCGCCGCGGTGCTCGAGGGTGGCGCCGGTGACGGCCCAACGATTCTGCTGCGCGCCGACCTGGACGCCCTGCCCATCCCGGACCGCACCGGAAAAGACTGGAGCAGCACGGTGCCCGGCACGGGCCACATGTGCGGCCACGACGGCCACATGACCATCCTCACCGGCGTCATCGACCGTCTGCTGGGCGAGCTGGATGGCCTCACCGGTCGGATCGTCGCCCTCTACCAGCCCGCCGAGGAGATCGCCCACGGCGCCCGGGCCGTGCTCGACGATCCCGCATTCCGGGAGCTGGAGCCCGACTACGTCTGCGCCCTGCATAACCTGCCCGGCTTTCCCCTGGGTGCGGTCATCCTGAGGGAGGGCATCTTCGCCTCGGCCTCGCGGGGGCTGATCCTGCGGCTCCACGGCGAGACCAGCCACGCCGCCCACCCCGAGGACGCCCGCACCCCGGCCCCCGCCGTCGCCGCCCTGATCGACGGCCTGACCGCCCTGCCCCAGTTGGTGACCCCCCTGGAGCAAGCCGCCTTGGTAACGGTCATCCACGCCGAACTGGGCGAGGTCGCCTTCGGCACCACTCCGGGCGAGGCCGCCGTGATGGCCACCCTGCGCTCCCACCGCGACGCCGAGATGGAGAGCCTCGGCGAGGCCGCCCTGCGACTGGCCGAGGGAACGGCGCGGACCTGGAACCTGGACTGGGAGCACGAGTGGGTCGAGGTCTTCCCGGCCTGTCCCAACGACGCGAAACTGGTTGAGCACGTCGCCGAGGCCGCCGCCTATCTCGAACTGCCCGTGGTCCGACCCGAGACGCCCTTCCCCTGGAGCGAGGACTTCGGCGAGTTCCTCCAGCGCTACCCCGGCGTTCTCTTCGGCCTTGGGGCCGGCGAGGAGCATCCTCAGTTGCACAGCTCGCGCTACGACTTTCCCGACGAGCTGATCGAGCCCGGCATCGGACTCTTCTATGGCCTGGTCCGCCGCCTGCTGGGAGTTGATTGAGCCGGCAAACGGATGCTATCCGCAACACTCCTCATTATCCGGCGGCCTCTCATACGGTGATTCCTCCAACCGAACCTGTCTGCTGTTTGTTCAAGAGCGTATTACATGATTGCGATACCTGCTGGTGTTAACAGCGTGATCCCGCGGGTTTATTAATTAGCTTCACGAAGCCACGAGGTTTGCAGAGCCGACAGCCAAGCTTCTACTTGCTCAAGCCGTTACCGATGGAGCGCTTCACAATAAACTCCGAGGGATTATCACCTGAAACTGAACTGACGTTGAAAAAACAACAAGCGGCACATGGAAAGAAATGCTATTAGTATATCGTGAATGCTATAGATCGATAATAATAAACCGTTGACATCACACACGATATCGGACCAGCTCACTCCAACTCGAAACTCCGACTCCAATCGAAAAGCGGCCGAGACGAGGCTAAGCTGTATCCGGTTTAGACAGCAACCTTATCCCCACGGCGCCAACTGATTATATATGCATGATTAGAGGCTACTTAGGATCAAAGCACCGATACCGAAGCCAATGGCACCTAGCAGTTGTTGGTGTAAAGTACCGTCGCTCCGGACACCGAAAGAATGTGGTAATCCACGTACCCGCCACAAGCATCTCGCTCCATGCGCGCTCCTGTTTATAAGCTAACTGCTTTTATCTAAATGCTATCCAGCATTACTATGGTCCGCTACCGCTTAGTGATCCCAAGGTTCATCCTAGAGATTATCACTCGCAAAAACCGACTCGTCCAACTAATAGATTATCATTCAACGCTTTATAGCTCATAGTCGCCGTCATTGTCATACCGTTGCATTGTCATACCAATGCATGACGACGCTATACCCGGTCTTGCATCGAGTTCCGCCGGAAGCCGGAGGCTGTCGGTTCCGCATCAGCAACCAACCAGGCTGTGGGTGAGGGATCTGTTGACGGCGCTCTATTGCCTGCTTTAGCAGCTTCGAACGTTATCCGCCTTCACTGCTTGACGCCCCGCTGAGGCTAGTCTCCAAGCACCATTCTCGAGGTGGCTTTCCTGAGTTGCGAATGTGTTGTTCATCTTCTGTGATGATCCCTTATCCTAAAAGCCGCTGGTAGAGAGCAGATAGCCTCCTTGTCATTGCCTTGTTACTGCTTTGTTACAGGATAACCGGGTTGTACGCCAACAATCCGGACTCCCCGACTCTCAGGGTCCCCTTTGAGCTCGCCTGTTTAGAACCCAGCTAGTTTTGCGCCACCAGGCAAGGCAAGTGACGGCTTGCAAGACTATAAACCACATACTGACAAGCTATTGGCGATATATGCCTGTTCGTGCCAGTATAATCCCAACTCCAATCACCTACACAGTCAAGATAGCTTCTATTCTCAACAGCACATGATCCAGACCCATCCCGGCGTGGAAGGGGACACCGAGAAACAACCAATCCGGTCGGCGATCTGTCGCGAATGCCGACACCGCCGGAGCATAAACCCCGCCGACGCCCATCCCGCACCTCCACGGAACGTGGCTAGCCGCATGTTCAACCCTTGACCAACGATAAATGAAATATCCATCCCACATCGAGCTCAGCCGCAAGGCCCTGACCCAGAATATCCGCTACCTGCGTCGACGCATCGGCCCGCAGGCTCAGTTCACCTCGGTGATCAAGGGCAACGCCTACGGCCACGGCCTGCGACCCTTCCTCAAGCTCGCCGAGGATTGCGGCGTGCGCTCCTTCGCCGTTTCCGATGCCTACGAGGCCTCCCTGGCCCTCGAGGTCAAGCGTCCTGACAGCCGCCTGATGATCATGGGATTGGTCGACGATGCCGAGGTCGAATGGGCCGTCGTCAACGACGTCGAGTTCTGGGTCTTCGAGTTCGGGCGCCTGGAGACCGCCGTCGAGACCGCCGGACGTCTCGGTAAACCGGCGCGGATCCATCTCGAGGTCGAAACCGGGATGAACCGCACCGGCTTCGAGCGCACCGATTGGGAACGCGTCGCCGATTACCTCCGCGACAACCGGGACCGCCTCGAGCTGCGGGGTATCTGCACTCATTACGCCGGCGCCGAGAGCGTGGCCAACTACCTGCGCATCCTCAACCAATACCAGCGCTTCAAGGAGGCCGTCGAGTTCTTCGCCGAGCGCGACCTGGTCTTCGACCAGCGTCATACCGCCTGCTCCGCCGCCGCGCTGACCTACCCGCAGACGATCATGGACACCGTGCGCTTCGGCATCGCCCAATACGGCTTCTGGCCCAGCCGCGAGACCCGGATGTACAACCTGCTCTCCGACGACACCCGCTTCACCATCGATCCCCTGCGGCGGGTGCTCTCTTGGAAGAGCAAGGTGATGAGCCTCAAGCGGGTGCCCCCCGGCGAGTTCGTCAGCTACGGCACAAGCTGCCTGGCCGACCGCCACCTGCGCCTGGCCGTCATTCCGGTGGGTTACCGTCACGGCTTCTCGCGCAGCCTGTCCAACCTCGGCCACGTGCTGATCCGTGGACGCAAGGCCCCGGTGCGCGGGCTGGTCAACATGAACATGTTCCTCGTCGACGTCGGCCACATCCACGGGGTGCGCAAGGGCGACGAGGTCGTGCTGATCGGCCGGCAGAAGCGGCAGGCCATCAGCGTATCCTCCTTCTCCGACCTGGCCAAGCACGTCAACTACGAGCTGCTGACCCGCCTGCCCGCCGAGACGCCGCGTCTGATTATGGACTGAGGACGGCGGTGCTCCACTCACGCGATGAGCCCATTCTTGGACTCCTATATCCTGTTCGGACCTTATTTTGATTCTATCCTGCTGATAACAGACGTGATGATCATCAGATGCCTGTTACAAACCGGCAGTTAAAAATAAGCAGCAAACAAAGGGCGAAATCTTAATAAATCATGATATCAGCGTGTTTATGTATTTTTTTAAAACAGAATTCAGTTGACTCCTAAGTGTTCTAATAGCAAGCAATAAGGGCATGCTGTTTATGTCGTTGATCAACGGCGGAGTTTTCCTGGAGACGGGTAACGGCCCAATGAGCCGCTCCCAATAAGCCTGATTTGCTACTAATACGTTTCATGATGCCCTCTTTTTTATCCCAATGAGCTAGATCATCACAAGAAACTGGACCAACACTGAAAAGTATGGAGGACCGCATCGAGAAATATGACTTGGGATCGTATAACCCGTTCGGACCGGGTTACGATTGCAATCTGCCGATAACACACGTGTTGTAGCAGATGGGCCTGTCACTTATCAGCAGCAAAGAAATGGCGGCTGCAAGGGGCGTGCTCGGTGGATAACCTACCCTGCATGGTAGCTGGCAACTAACGACCACCCGCTTGTTACTCGACTCATAACTGCATCATTCTCAAGCAACAAGGCTCCGCATGCTAGTATCGCGATCAGAGTCGGACGCACCCGAGCAGCGAACACCTGCTCGGTGAACCTTTCAACATCGGCCTGATTTTTCTGATCATGTTGCATGATGTCTAGTGAAGTTATCACTTGTTTTTGGACCGGCAGTCTTAGCTAATAGAATGACAAACGATGCTTTATAGCTTTGTTTGCCGCCTTTATCAAACACCCGGTTTAGGGCGATCAACCTCGCCTTGAACTCAGGTTGCTTGATTCCGGCGGCTGTTACCCCCGCCCAAAAGTTTTTGTACTGGTAGGGAGTGATATGCTAACAGCAGGCTATCGCCTGGTTTAGAACCTATGACAGCCAGCGGGCCTCTCGAGTTGACGACTTCCACCGAGCATTTATCGGGGCTCCCAACTCGATGCGGCTCTCTATGGTTACAAGGGGTGGTCCAGTTTTTTTGATATCCTTCAAAGGTTTGTCCATGTCCCATTAGCTTCCAGTCAACTAGACCCACTAACATCATGGAAAGGCAGTGTTCCACAAGTCGACAAAAACCGCCCCGGGGGGCGGTTCGTTTATCTGTTGTTGCCGAGGGGTTGGTCGCTCGGTCCTCTAGTCGTCCATGTTGTAGCTCTTGATCAGGCCCCAGGTGCGCATGGCCACGCCGCCGCCGTCTTCGGAGGGTTCGGTTAGGTAGGGGACGAATTCGACCTCGCCCCAGACGCTGCGGTCGTAGTAGTCGTAGATGCCCTGGGCGATGAGCTGCTCGTTAGTGGTCTCCCACCAGTTATAGGTGGCGTCGACGTTGTAGATGGAGTCGTTGATGATGTTGTAAGGGTTGTTGCTGTAGATGTTGTTGTAGTTGATCAGCGGCGCGCTGTCCATCAGGTAGATGCCGCCGTCGTAGGAAAGGCCGGAGCCGTTGCCGGTGATTGTGCAGCCGGTGATATCGGGCGAGGTGCCGCTGTTGACCGAGATGCCGTGCTGGGAGCAGTTGCTGATCTCGAGGTACTCGATGGTGGAAGACATCGCCGCGCCCATCGTCATGCTCTGCATCAACAGGCCGTCCTTGGCGTACTCGATGCGGCACATCGACAGGGTAACGGTGTTGTTGCCCTCGATAACCAGCGCGCCCCAGTCCCCGGCGAAGGGGATGGCCTCATTGGAGGTGAACAGGATCGGCCAGCCCGGCGCACCCTCGGCGATCAGGGCCCCGTCGGAGACGATGATCTCTGCGCCTTCGCGGTAGCCGCCGTCCAGGGTCACCTTGTCGAAGCGCACGGTGACGCCGTCCTCGATGCGCAGCGTGGCGCCGTTGCGGATGTAAAGGTTGCCGAAGACGACGTAGGGCGAGCCGTCGATATCCCAGACGGTGTCGGTGGAGATGTCTTCCTGTAAAATCGCTGTGTAATCGGCGTTCAGGTTGTCCACGGCGCCAACGGCGCCGACGACGGTGAGGATGAGCAGCAGGTACCCAGGCTTCATCGCTCCTCCCCTGAGGTGGTTGTGCGTGGAATGACCCAGACGGATTTAGCTGACCGACCGGGACTTCAAGATCGAACCCGTACGGCCTGGCCGCAATCAGGTATGTGAACGGGATGGTTATGGAAAAAACGTGTTGAAATCGTCTCTTAAGACAAACTATTAGTTAGCACAAAAACCAGGCCGGGTCAAGACGGCCGAGGGCTGCAGAGGCCGATCAATCGGGTCGCAGGGCCGGTCAGAATGGGCGTTCACCGTACTCGGCGCAACCGTCGCCTGTACGGTACTTAATCCTAGGGATCATCAACAGAAACTGAAGCAAACATTAGCAACTGGTGATAGACGCTTCAAGACGAGGGGCCGGCAACCACCCGCAGCGTGTGGTCAGCCAGCGAAGCCGGACAACGGTCTATGCTGCTAAAGCGAGCAATGGAGCGTCATCAGCAGCTCACTTGCTCACAACCTGGTCGAAACCTGACTGGAACCAACAACCTCGGGCTTCCGGCGGTACTCAACGCAGGTCCTGTGCATCGCCACCTGCAAAAGATAAAGCAGAGGGATGACAATGGCGGCGAGTGTTAACTATAAAGCAACCAATGACATTCTATTAGCTGGATGGTCGGTTCAGGTGCGAGTGATATTCCCTAATCCTTAATACCGAGCAGCAACGGCCATAGGGCGTCACGCCCGAAGCCTTCGGCGGCCGAGTACTCTACGGGACGAATCCCCCCCAGGGCGCGGCTCCAGGCGGTCAGGTTTTTGGCCCGGGCGTTCTTGGAGAGCTTGTCGGCCTTGGTGGCCACGGCGAGCAGGGGATAGCCCAGGCCGGTAAGCCACTCCCAGGCCTCCAGGTCGGCGGTTTTGCCCGGGTGGCGCAGGTCGCAGACCAGCGCCACCCGCTCGAGGCTTGAGCGCCGGGCGTTGAGATAGGCGTTCATCAGTTCATCGAAGCGCCGGCGCTCGCCGCGCGAAGCCTGGGCGTAGCCGTAGCCCGGGGTGTCGACGAGGAGAATCCGTCGCCTGGCGCCGCCGAAGACCAGCTCAATGCGGTAGAAGTTGACCAGACGGGTCTTTCCCGGTGTGTTGCTCTTGCGGGCCAGATTCTTGCGGTTGACCAGGGAGTTGATCAGGCTGCTCTTGCCCACGTTGGAGCGCCCCACCAGGGCGATTTCGGGCTCGAGAGGCGGCGGCAACTGATCCGGCCGCCCACAGCTCAGACTCAACTCGGCGCTGTGGATCTTCTGTTTCATGCATCCCGCGCGGTTTGGTGTTTTCTATTCCGGGGCCGGGCCAACCGGCTCGGGGTCGTTCCACATAGGATCGAGGCGGTGTCCTTCAACGCCGCCTCGTCCCGTATGTATCCCATCGCGATTCGCTCGTGGTCCCGGTTAATCATCGTCGCCGTCGGCGGCATGGGCGGTCTTGTAGGATTTATCCTCCGATTCCTCGGCTTCCTCGGCTTCCTCGCTGGAATCCGCTTCGGCGTCGGTTTTTTCTTTCTCGCTATCATCCTCATCGCCTTCGTCACCGGGACCGCTGTAATCCTCGAACTTCAGGGCCGATCCCGCTTCGGCTTTGGCTTTGGCGGCGGCCTCTTCTTCTTCGGCGCTGTCATCGACCACGAAGCGGCTGACGTCCTTGCCGACCTCATAGATGCCCTCGGAGTGGAGACCCGTTCCGGCGGGGATCAGACGACCGACCAGGACGTTCTCCTTGAGCCCGCGCAGGAAGTCACGCTTGCCCATCACGGCGGCGGCGGCCAGCACCCGGGTGGTGTCCTGGAAGCTGGAGGCGGAGAGGAAGCTCTCGGTGGAGAGGCTGGCCTTGGTGATACCCTGGAGGATGGGGTGGGCCGTGGCTGGGCGTCCACCCTCCTCGATGATGGCCCGGTTCTCGTCGCGGTAGGCGTGACGGTCGACGAGCTCCTTGGGCAGGAAACGGGTGTCGCCGATCTCATCGATCTTCACCCGGCGCAGCATCTTGCGGACGATGATCTCCATGTGCTTGTCGTTGATGGTCACGCCCTGCAGGCGGTAGACCTCCTGGATCTGATTGACCAGGTACTCCTGGACGACGGTGGAACCCTTGACGGCCAGCAGGTCGTGGGGGTTGATGTCGCCCTCGGTCAGGGGGTCGCCGGCGCTGATCTCGTCACCCTCGAAGACGATGACGTGCTTGCCGAAGGGCACCAGATACTCACGCTGCTCGGCCTCGTTGGTGACGACCAGACGGCGCTTGCCCTTCTTGGGCTGACCAAAGGCCACACGGCCGTCGATCTCGCTGATGGTGGCCGGGTTCTTGGGCTTACGGGCCTCGAGCAACTCGACGACTCGGGGCAGGCCGCCGGTGATGTCCGAGGTCTTGCCCGACTCCAGGGCGATCTTGGCCAGCACGTCGCCTGCGCGGACCTCGTCGCCGTGGTGGCAGAGGATGTAAGCGCCGATGGGAACGGGGTAGACCTCTTCCCGCCCCTCGAACTTGTTGGCCAGCTTGTCGAAGGCCAGCTTTATATCGCCCTGGCTGGCGTTACGGGGCACCTCGAGAATCTCGTAGTAGTTGGGCGGGTTATTGTCGTCATACGCCTTGCGGGCCTCGGGGTCGGTGAGGACCTCGAGGGCCTTGTCGAGAACCGGGTCGGCTTCGTCGGTGTCCGCGGTCAGGCGGCGGTAGGCCTTTTCGATAGCCCGACTTCCGGTGCTGCGACTGACGCCCAAATGCTCGTAGAGGCTGGGCTCACCGATCTCTTCGTCGTACTGATGGCGGCTCTCGGGTTCGGAGAGCGCTTCGTGAGCTTCGTTGACGCGCTCCAGCCGGTACTCATAGAATGATTTGCGATCATCGTAGGCGGCTGTGACGGCCTTTTCATCGGCGTCGGGGGAGACGTCGAGAACCTGATAGTAGCTGGTCTTGCCGGCTTCGTCATAGGCGCGGCGCTTCTCTGGATCGCTGAGGATGCCGTAGGCCTTGTTGAGCTGGCGCAAACGCGACTCGATATCCGGATTGAGCGCTTTGAGACTGGAGAGGAAAGCCTGGCGGATGGTTTCGTCGTCGGCCTCCCGGGAGACGCCCAGCCGCTCGAAGAAGTTGGCCGGATGCTCGTCGTCGTACTCCTTGCGCTTCTGCGGCTCGTGGAGGACGTTGTAGGCCTTCTTGATCTCTCGGGTGACCTCTTGCTTCTCGAGCTCCTGGTAGGTGTTGTTGATGCGATCGGTCGAGGCCCAGCGTTTGACGTCCAGAATCTCGTAATGACTGAACGGGGTCTCGTCATTGTAGCGCCGGCGGCGCTCTGCGTCGGCCAGGGCGTCGTAGGCCTCGTGGATGGCGTCGACATCGACGCGGACGCCCTTGACCAGGATCTGGGGGTGGAGCTTCTTATCCTTGTACTCGGTGATCACGCGCTGGATCCGCTCCGAGCTTTCATCGAGCTCTTCTGTCATCGTAACGCCCTCGATGACGTCGATGAACTCGATGCGGCCGTCCATGGTGGCCAGGATCGGGCTGGTGTAGGGGTCCCAGGAGAGCAGAACGGTGCCCTTCTTGACCTTCTGGTTGTGCTCGACCTTGATCTCGGCGCCGTAGGGTACGTCGTACTTGATCAACTCGTTGCCGTTGCGGTCGTAGAGGACGATGCGACCGTTGCGGCTGTTGGCCAGACGCCGGCCGTCGCGGTCGGTGATGATGTCGATGCTGTGCAGCTCGACCCGGCCCGATCGCTTGCTCTTGGCGTCGGTCTGCTGGATGATGCGGCTGGCGGTGCCGCCGATGTGGAAGGTGCGCAGCGTGAGCTGGGTGCCCGGCTCCCCGATACTCTGGGCGGCGATGACGCCGACGGCTTCGCCGATGTCGACCATCTTTCCCGTGGCCAGGTTCAAACCGTAGCACATGGCGCAGACACCGTGCTCGGCCTCACAGGTCAAAACGGAGCGGATAGTCACCCTCTCAACACCGGATTCCTCGATCAGGAAAGCCTTCTCTTCGTCGATCAGCTCACCGGCATGGACCAGAATGCCGCCGTTATTGGGATCGTAGACGTCGTCCAGGGTTACGCGACCCAGGATGCGCTCGTTGAGGGGTTCGATGATCTCGTCGCCCTCACGCAGCGGTTCGACATCGATGCCGCGGATGGTGGCGCAGTCGTATTTGGTCCGGCTCGAACCGCCCGGCACCTTGGGGTCTTCGCGTCTCTCCTGGCTGGTGACGATGGTGTCATGGGCCACGTCGACCAGGCGGCGGGTAAGGTAACCGGCGTCGGCGGTCTTCAGGGCCGTGTCGGCCAGGCCCTTGCGCGCCCCGTGGGTCGAGATGAAGTATTCCAGGACCGACAGGCCGTCGCGGAAGTTGGCGATGATCGGGTTCTCGATGATCTCGCCGATGGAGCCGGTGATCTTCTTCTGAGGCTTGGCCATCAGTCCGCGCATCCCGGCGAGCTGACGGATCTGCTGGCGGCTGCCTCGAGAGCCCGAGTCGTGCATCATGAAGACGGGATTGTAGCCGTGGGAGTCGGTGCGCATCTCCCTGAGCATCTCGTCGGCCACATTCTCGGTGGCGGTGGTCCAGGCGTCGATGACCCGGTTGTAGCGCTCGCCCTTGGTTATCTCGCCGCGCTTGTTGGCCGCGGTCACGCGGTCGATCTCCTTCTGGGTCTCCTCGATGATCTTGGGCTTGACCGAAGGTACGACCATGTCTTCGATGGAGAAGGTCAGACCCGAGGTGGTGGCGTAGGTGAAGCCGGCCCACTTGAGGTTGTCGAGGACCTTGACCGTGACGTCCTCACCGAAGCGATGGAAGCATTCGCCGACGAGATTGGTCAACTGTTTTTTGCTCATCAGCTCGCTGCGCCAGCGCATCTGTTCCGGAATCAGGGTGTTGAATATGCTCTGTCCCACCGTTGTGTAGAGCCAGCGATCCCTGCTCAATCGGGGTTCGTCGACCCCGTGCTTTTCCAGGGTTGCCAGGAGCTCTTCGAGCTTCTGGCGGTTGATCAGTGTCCCGGCTTCGGCAAGCAGACCCTTGCCGGCGGGATCGGCGACGTCGTCGAGAACCACGCGGAAATCGAACTTGGGCTCGACCTCCCAGGTGTCGCCGGGGATGCGCAGCAGGACGTCGTCGTGGAGATCGAGACGGCCGGCGTCGTGGTGCAGCTTGACTTCGTCGGGATCGACGAAGCGGGGGCAGCGCTCCGGCGCGGTACGTTCCTTGTCCAGTCGGGGCTTGGAGATGTAATAGCAGCCCAGGACCATGTCCTTGGTCGGCGTGGCCAGGGCGGCGCCGTTGGCCGGGGAGAGGATGTTGTGGGTGGAGAGCATCAGCAGCCGCGCCTCGAGCTGGGCCTCGTGGGAGAGGGGCACGTGGACGGCCATCTGGTCGCCGTCGAAATCGGCGTTGAAGGCGGTGCAGACCAGGGGGTGGATGCGGATGGCCTCGCCCTCTACCAGCACGGGCTGGAAGGCCTGGATGCCCAGGCGGTGCAGCGTCGGGGCGCGGTTGAGCATCACCGGGTGGTCGGCGATGATTTCCTCGAGGATATCCCAGACCTCGGGCGATACCTGGTCGAGGAGCTTGCGGGCGCTCTTGACCGTATGAACGATGCCCGCCTGCTCCAAGCGCATGATGACGAAGGGTCGGAAGAGCTCAAGGGCCATCCGCTTGGGCAGACCGCACTGGTGCAGCTTGAGCTCGGGACCGACGACGATGACCGAGCGGCCCGAGTAGTCTACGCGCTTGCCCAGGAGGTTCTGGCGGAAGCGGCCCATCTTGCCCTTGACCGTGTGCGAGAGGCTCTTGAGCGGCCGGTTACCCGAGCCCCGCACGGCGCGACCGCGACGGCCGTTGTCGAACAGGGCGTCGACGGCTTCCTGGAGCATGCGCTTCTCGTTGCGCAGGATCACCGCCGGGGCCTGGAGCTCCTTGAGCCTACGCAAACGGTTGTTGCGGTGGATCACCGAGCGGTAGAGATCGTTGAGATCGGCGGTAGCGAAGCGGCCGCCGTCCAGGGGCACCAGGGGGCGCAGCTCCGGCGGGATGACCGGAATGACCTCCAGAACCATCCACTCGGGACGGTTGCCGCTCTTGCGAAAGCTCTCGGCGATGGTCAGGCGCTTGAGTATCTGGTGCCGGGCCTGCTTGCTGGTGGCGTTGGCCAGTTCCGTGCGCAGGTCGAAGACCATGTCCTCGAGGTCGATCTCGGAGAGCATGGCCCGGATCACTTTGGCGCCCATGTCGGCCTCGAAGTCGTAGCCGAAGTCTGCGCGTGCCTTCTGGTACTGCTCCTCGGTTAGCAGTTGCTTATAGTTGAGCGGCGTCTCACCGGGTTCGGTGACGATGTAGCTCTCGTAGTAGAGCACCCGCTCCAGGTCGCGCACGCTGACGTTGAGCATGCTGGAGATGCGGCCCGGGGCGCCCTTGACGTACCAGATGTGGGCAACGGGGACCTCGAGCTCGATGTGGCCCATCCGCTCGCGGCGCACCTTGGACAGCGTAACCTCGACACCGCAGCGATCGCAGATGACGCCCTTGTTCTTGACCCGCTTGTACTTGCCGCAGAAACACTCCCAGTCGCGCGTCGGCCCGAAGATGCGCTCGCAGAACAGGCCGTCCTTTTCCGCGCGCAGGGTGCGGTAGTTGATGGTTTCGGCCTTCTTGACCTCGCCCGAGGACCAGGAGCGGATCGTCTCCGGAGAGGCCATCGTGATCCGGATCATGTTGAAACGGGTCGGCTTGTTGGCGACGTATGAAGAGATCGCACTGTAACTCATTATCTGCCCCCGACTTCCCGTTGGGAAGGGTTGCTGCCCGCCCGCGGGCGGGATCAGGCTTGAAAATGGGTTAACCGCTCCAGGGCGGTGACTATTCTTCCAGCTCCATGTCCAGGCAGAGGCCCATCAGCTCGCGGCGCAACACGTTGAAACTTTCCGGGATGCCCGGCTCCGGCGTGTTCTCGCCCTTGACGATCGCCTCGTAGGTCTTGGAACGACCGGGCACGTCGTCGCTCTTGACCGTCAGCAGCTCGCGCAGGATGTGCGAGGCGCCGTAAGCCTCGACCGCCCAGACCTCCATCTCGCCGAAGCGCTGACCGCCCATCTGGGCGCGGCCGCCCAGGGGCTGCTGGGTCACCAGGCTGTAGGGGCCGATGGAGCGGGCGTGGATCTTCTCTTCGGCCAAATGGCTCAGCTTGAGCATGTAGTGGAAGCCGACGGTGACCTCGGAATCGAAGGCCTCGCCGGTCTTGCCGTCGCGCAGGGTTATCTTGCCGCTGCGCGGCAGCTCGGCTTTCTCCAGCATATCCTTGATTTCGTCTTCGGTGGCGCCTTCGAACACCGGTGTGGCCACGCTGACGCCCATCTTGAGGGCCGCCCAGCCCAGGTGGGTCTCCAGAATCTGGCCGACGTTCATGCGGCTGGGCACGCCCAAAGGATTGAGCACCATCTGGATCGGCGTGCCGTCGGGCATGTAGGGCATGTCCTCGACGGGGACGATCTTGGCGATGACGCCCTTGTTGCCGTGGCGTCCGGCCATCTTGTCGCCCACCGACAGACGGCTCTTGCGGGCCACGTAGACCTTGACGATGGAGTAGATCCCCGGCGGCAGCTCGTCGCCACGCTCGATGCGGTCGATCTTGATCTTGGTCTGCAGGTCCACTCGGGCCTTGAGTTCCTGGTAGTGGTCCAGGGCCAACTCGACCCGTTCGACGAAGTCTTCGTCGAGGGTGACGTCGCCCTCAATTTCGATCTCGGCCATGTCGCCGGTGGCGGTGAAGCGCTGCCAGCGTTCGCGGATCTCTTCGGCCAGCGGCTTGGCCTCGGTGACCTTCAGGTCTTCCCAGCGCTCGACGAGAATCCGCTTCAGCGCGTAGCCTTCGTCCTTGTCGAGGCGCGTGAGTTCCTGCTCCTTGGCTCGTTTGTAGCTTTCGATCTGCTCGATCTCGCTCTCGGTCAGCGCCTCGGTGTGCTCCTTGCTCTTGCGGCTGAACACCTTGACGCCGATGATCTTGCCCTCCAGCCCCGGCGGGGCCTTGAGTGAGGCGTCGCGAACGTCCTTGGCCTTCTCGCCGAAAATGGCTCGCAGCAGCCCCTCCTCCGGGGTAAGCTCTGTCTCACCCTTGGGGGCCACCTTGCCGACGAGGATATCGCCGGGGTGCACCTCGGCGCCAATGCGGATGATGCCGGTCTCGTCGAGATGGCGCAGGCTGTCTGCGGAGACGTTGGGGATATCGGCGGTGATCTCTTCGCGGCCCAGGTTGGTGTCCCGGCACTCGATCTCATACTCCTCGATGTGGATCGAGGTGAAGAAATCGTTGCGGACCAGCTCCTCACTGATGACGATGGCGTCCTCGAAGTTGTAACCGAACCAGGGCAGGAAGGCCACCAGGACGTTGCGGCCCAGGGCCAGCTCGCCCCGGCTGGTGGCCTGGCCGTCGGCGAGGACGTCGCCGGCCTCGACCATGTCGCCGCGCCGCACCGTGGGTTTGCGGTTGATGCAGGTGTCCTGGTTGGAGCGCACGTAGCGGCCGATATGGTAGACGTCGCGTTGGGGCTGGCCGGTGTACTCGTCGATATCACCGGTCTCGACCTCGATACGCACCGCCGAAACGTAGACCACCTTGCCCGGACGCCGAGCCAGCAACAGCACGCCGGAGTCCCGGGCGGCCTTCTCTTCGACACCGGTGCCCACCAAGGGCGGTTCCGTGGTCATCAGCGGCACAGCCTGACGCTGCATGTTGGAGCCCATCAGGGCGCGGTTGGCGTCGTCGTGCTCAAGGAAGGGGATCAACGCCGTGGAGACGCTGATGACCTGCTTGGGGCTGACGTCCATGTAGTCGACTTCGTCGGGCGTGACGATGGGATACTCGCTGAGCTGACGCGCCTGGACCTCTTCGCCCTTGAGGCGTCCCTTCTTATCGAGGGGGGTATTGGCCTGGGCGACGATCTTGTCCTCTTCGTCGATGGCCGAGAGCCAGATGATCTTGTCGGTGACCTTGCCCTTGTCGACAACCCGGTAGGGGGTTTCGATGAGGCCGAAGCGGTTGATACGGGCGTAGGTCGACAGGGAGTTGATCAGGCCGATGTTGGGCCCCTCGGGGGTCTCGATGGGACAGAGCCGGCCGTAGTGGGTGTAGTGGACGTCGCGGACCTCGAAGGTGGCGCGGTCGCGGGAGAGTCCGCCCGGTCCCAGGGCCGAGACGCGACGTTTGTGCGTGAGCTCGGAGAGGGGGTTGACCTGGTCCATGAACTGGGACAGCGCCGAGGAGCCGAAAAACTCCTTGATAGCCCCGGTCAGCGGCTTGGAATTGATCAGGTCCGAGGGCATGCAGCGCCCGGGCTCTTGAACGGCCATGCGGTCCCGGGCCACCCGCTCCAGGCGGCTGATGCCCACATGGCAGACGTCTTCCAGCAGCTCACCCACGCTGAGCACGATGCGGTTGCCCAGGTGATCGATGTCGTCGGTGGAGGAGCCGGGGTGCCCGGCGCGCAGCTTGAGCAGGTAGCGGCAGGTCTCGATGATGTCGTCGCGGTCCAGCCGGTGCTCCTCCAGCGGGATGTCCAGGCCCAGCTTGTCATCGAGCTTCTTACGGCCGACGTTGCCCAGGTCGTAGCGACGGACGTTGAAGAACAGGGTGTTGAAGAACTTGACCGCGGCCTCGGTGTTGGGCGGCTCGCCGGGGCGCAGCAGGGTGTAGACGCGCAGGGCCGACTCGACCTTGGAGGGCATATTGTCCTTCTCCAGGGTCCGCCGGATCACGTTGAACTCGACGCGCTCGGGCTCCGGGATGACCCGGACGGCCTCGATGCCGGCGTCGGCGATGCGGGTGTAGGCCTCGGGCGTGATCTCGCGGTCGGCCTCGACCAGCAGCTCACCCGAGCTCAGGTCGACGACGTCCTCCAGGGCGATGGCTCCGACGAGGCGCTCGGCGTCGGCGATGGGAATCAGGTCGGGCAGGAGGCGCACGTGGCGGATACCGTTGGCCTTCAGATCCTCGTAGACCTTCTTGTCGATGATCGTGCCGTACTCGTAGAGGGTCTCATCGGGATTGTCGGAGTGGGGGTCGAAGACCTTGGTGGCCAGGGCGGCGCCGATGATCTTCTCCTTCTCGGCGATGGGTACGGGATCGCCGGCGGCGAAGACGGCCAGGATCTCGGCGTTGGAGGCGTAACCCAGCGCGCGCAGGAAGGTGGTGATGAGCATCTTCCGCTTGCGGTCGATCGACAGGTACATGATGTCGTTGGCGTCGATGGAGAAATCGAGCCAGGAACCGCGCACGGGAATGATGCGGGAGCTGTAGAGCTTGCGACCACCGGGCTGGACGTCCTCTTTGAAGAACACGCCCGGGGAGCGGTGCAACTGACTGACCACCACGCGCTCGGCGCCGTTGATGATGAAGGTGCCCGAGTCGGTCATCATCGGCAGCTCGCCCAGGTAGAGGGTCTCCTCGCGGATGTCGATGAGCTGCCGGTCCTCTTTGCGCTTGCGGTCCACGGAGTAGACGTGGAGCTGGAAGGTGACCTTCAGGGGCGCGCCGAAGGTCATGTCCCGGTCCTTGCACTCCTCGACCTCGTACTTGGGCAGGTCCAGCTTGTACTTCTTGAACTCCAGGCGGAACACGCCCGAGGGGTCTTCGATGGGGAAGACGCGTTCGAAGGCGTACTGCAGGCCCTGGCGGATACGCTTGGAGGCCGGCAGATCGTCCTGGAGGAAGTTGCGGAAGCTGTCGCGCTGCACCTGGAGCAGGTTGGGCAGCTCCATCGGCGTGTCGAGTTTTCCGTATGAGAGGCGCGTGTTGGACATTGGTTCTCCGGCGGGGATGACGAGAACGGGGAAAAGGCTCCCTGCCTGCATTTACGTGACTAACAGAAAAGTTGGCACACTTTGTGCAGGGGGCTTCGCCTGAAGGGTATACTAACCCGCGCTGGACCAGGAGTGCGATCCTGCGTGGGCTCAGCGGTGTTCGACCGTGTGTTGCGGCTTTTGTAATCCTAGGGCGGACAAAGGTTTATCCAATCCGTAGCCGCCTAGCCGCTGCGGTTGCGTGGTTTGTCGAGGCGTCTGGTTTTCGATCCAACACGCGGCGCTCATTCTGGCCGAGCTAGCGCTTTGTCGCGGTGGGTCAAAAACCCGGAGCGTAATTATACAATGACGAAGTGGGAAAAAGAAAGTGATTTATGCTGTCGGGGCTGGATTAATTTTATATTGTAAACCATGGCTTGAAAGAGTGCAAGAAGCCTGGTTCAGGGAACCGGGATGCGCGGTTGAGGGCGGTCGGCGTAGCGCGTCAGGTTTGGGCTGCATCGTCGCCGGAGCTCGGTTTACTAAAGAAACGAAGGGCTGAGAAAGGACCAAGTTGGGGATACTGCTATTGGTGCTGCTTGAGGCAGGGTGCCGCATGACGGACTGGGGCTTCATCGACAGCCGCGATACTACAAGCAGGGCGTGGCCTAATAAACACCGCTTGGATAAGCGCTGAACTCGAGAAGACACTGAAAACTAAGCAAGCATCACTTGAGACCTTGCCGAGAAATCAGGCCCCTTGACTGGACTATCCGGTGTCAAGGCGAGATCATCCGTCACATTCCGTTGTATTGGTGGCATTTGGGATCGATAGACCGCGGCAACTCATCCAGCAACGGAATCATATACGGTTGCCGACGACCCGCATAGGTCAGCTGGTCAATCTGGAGCTGATCCATCGCCGATCCCTTCTGTTCCTGGCGGTTCCAGGCGGTTCCTGGCGGTTCCAAGCGGTCGGGGCTGGTTGGGCCGTTCGAGCCGCGGTAACACTCATTAACTGACGAACCTAACGATTGAGCAATAGCGGGTTATGATCCAGAGTCGACGGCCGGAAGGTCGGCCGCCGGCTCAGTTCGTGCGATGGTCCCCTTTACGCCAGCCGTCTAAAAGCCTTGCTAAAACTCCCCCGCCGCGATACCCCGCGGTCGGGGGAGGTTTTGCGTCTTGTCAGGTGTGTTACTTGATCTCGATGATGGCGCCGGCGCCCTCGAGCTGCTCCTTGATCTTCTCGGCCTCTTCCTTCTCGATGCCTTCCTTGATCGGAGCCGGAGCGCTCTCGACCAGGGCCTTGGCCTCCTTGAGGCCCAGGCTGGTCAGGGCGCGGACTTCCTTGATGACCTGGATCTTCTTGTCGCCGAAGCTGGAGAGGATGACGTCGAATTCGGTCTTCTCCTCTTCCTCGGCGGCGGCGGGACCGGCTGCGCCGGGGGCGGCCACGGCCACCGGAGCGGCGGCGCTGACGCCCCACTCGTCCTCGAGTTCCTTGACCAGCTCGACCAGCTCCAGCACGGTCATCTTGCCCAGAGCTTCCTTGATTTCGTCCTTGCTCATCGGTTCCTCCAAAAGATCTCAGCGGTTAGGGTTCGCTGGAAAGCTGAGGGGACTTCTCAGGCCCCCTGGGGTTCCATTTCGTCGGCGCGGGCCTTGACCACGCGCGCGAATCCGGCGTAAGCGGAATTGAGCAGACCGACCAGCTTGGTCGCCGGGCTCAGCAGGAGCGAGAGCGTCTTGGCTCTCATCTCCGGCAACGGCGGGCACTTGGCCAACTCGACGACGTCGTCGTAGTCGAGCTTCTTGCCGTAGAGCCAGCCACCGCGGATCTCCAGCTTGTCTTCGTTTCCCTTCTCTTTGGTAAAGTCGACCAAGACCTTGGCCGTCTCGACGGGGCTTTCTCCCAGGGCCAGCGCCGTAGGGCCCTCGACCAGATCCAGCCAGTCCTCCCGTTCGGCGTTCTTCAGCGCCCGCCAGGTGAGGGTGTTCTTCAGCACCTTCATCCGGGCGTTCTTGGCGTGCAGGTTGCCGCGCAGGGTGTTGCTCTGGGCGACGGTCTGGCCGATCGGGTTGACGAAGAAGGTGAACTCGGACTCCCGGAAAAGCTCGGTCAACTGCTCGACGACCGCCCTCTTCTCCTCACGGTTCACGTGGAATCTCCTCACTTGAATGTTGCTTGGATAGGGTTACTTCGCGTATCGCGCCCCGGTCGTCCACGGACTATCCACATCCGGCGCGTCGGCCGGTAGTCCGCGACGCCGTCTCGGGCGCCCAAGCGCGCCGCGAACCCCGCCAGGTCCGCCCGCGTCACCCCCGACTGATCCCGCCGGCCAGACTCCGGCTACACGTCGAGGGGCAAAAATGATGCTACCGCCGGAACAGCGCGGCTGATTGGTATTGTATCTTCAGGGCAAGCCGTGTTTCGGTCGGCGATGCCGAAGAGCGTTGCAGTGCGAATCCATGAAAGGAGTCGTACCCGGACGCGCTCCCGTCCCTAGACCTTGCGGGCCTCGTCGGCGAAGAAGCGCGGGTTGACCTTGATGCCCGGACCCATGGTGCTGGAGATGGTGATGCTCTTGATGTAGCGGCCCTTGACCGAGGCCGGACGCATCTTGACCAGGGTGTCGATCAATGAATGGGCGTTCTTGTAGAGGGCTTCCAAGTCGAAGGAGACCTTGCCGACCATGGCGTGGACGATGCCGGCCCGATCGACACGGAAGTTGATCTTGCCCTGCTTTAGTTCGCTGACGGCCTTGCCGATGTCCGGGGTGACGGTGCCGTCCTTGGGCGAGGGCATCAGCTTCTTGGGTCCCAGGATGCGGCCCAGGCGGGCGATGGACTTCATCTGGTCCGGGGTGGCCACGACCTTGTCGAACTCGGTCCAGCCCTGCTGAATCTTCTCGACGACCTCGTCGTCGCCGATGATGTCGGCACCGGCGTCACGGGCCTCGGCGATCTTGTCGCCGGAGACGAAGGCCAGCACGGTAACCTGCTTGCCCAGTCCGGCCGGGGCCGGGCAGGAGCCGCGCAGGTTCTCTTCGGCCTTGCGCGGGTTGACGCCCAGGCGCATGGCGACCTCGACGCTGGCGTCGAATTTCTCGTTGGAAAGCTCCTTGCAAAGGCTCAGAGCCTCGCGCAGGGTCAGCTCCTCGTCGCCCATCCGGGCGCGGAGCTCGTTGATCCGCTTACCTCTTTTCATGTCGCTCCTCGGGCGATATCGGCCGCCCTGCCGTCAGGTTAATCGAGCACCTCGACGCCCATCGAACGGGCGGTGCCGGCGACCATCTCCATGCAGGATTCGATGGTGTGACAGTTGCTGTCCGGCATTTTGATCTCGGCGATCTCCCTGACCTGTTTCATGTTGATCTGGCCGACCTTGTTGCGGTTGGGCTCACCGGAGCCCTTGGCCAACTTGGCGGCCTTCTTGATCAGCACCGCCGCGGGCGGTGTCTTGAGGATGAAGTTGAAGCTGCGGTCGGCGTAGATGGTGATCACCGCGGGGATGATCAGGCCCTGTTTCTCGGCGGTCTGGGCGTTGAAGGCCTTGCAGAACTCGCCGATGTTGATGCCGTACTGGCCCAGGGCCGGACCCACCGGAGGCGCCGGGGTGGCGGCGCCGGCGGGGCACTGGAGCTTGACGACCGCTTGGACTTTCTTCTTGGCCATGGTTCGCTACCTCGTAGATCCGGACCCGGCCGATGACCGGGGAGCCGGATGGAATCAGCTCTTGTTCAAATGGGTGACGTCGACCTCGACGGGAGTGGCGCGGCCGAAGACCGTCACCGAGACCTTGACCTTGTGGCGCTCGGGGATGACCTCCTGGACGGTGCCGTCGAAGTTGGCGAAGGGTCCCTCGGTGATCGAGACATGATCGCCGATGGAGTAGGGGATCTCTTCGACGCGCTCCTCGGAGCTCTCCTCGGTATGCAGGATACGGGCGACCTCGCTGTTATCGAGGGGGGCGGGATCGCGCCGACCGCCGACGAAGCCGCGCACGCCCGGCGTGGTCAGCACCAGGTTGGTCGCGTTGATGAAGTCCTTGTCGTCGGCCTTCTCGAGGCTGTGATCGCGGGCGACCATCTGGAAGATCACATAGCCGGGGAAGAAGGGGCGGGTGGTCTTGGTGCTGCGGCCGCCGCGCTGGATGACGACCTCTTCGGCGGGCACCACGACCTGGCCGAAGAGCTCGGGAGCGACGCTGAGCTCGATGCGCCGCTTGAGGTTGCCCATCACCTTGCGCTCATGTCCCGAATAGACGTAGACGGCGAACCAGCTATAACGCTCGGCGGCCTTCTCGTCTTCTTGCGCGTCCCCGGCGGGGGCCTCTTCGACATCTTCGTTGTCGGAAAGGTCGTCGCCACGGGCCTTGTCTTCGGGACGCGGCTGGGCTGCGGGGCTGTTTTCTTCGTCAATCATGGAATACACCGGCCGGCCGAACCCCCGCAGGGGTCGGCAAAGGGTCGAGGTCGCGGCCTCAGCGCCAGCTCAAAATCCAGTCGATGAGCTTGGAGAGGCCGAAGTCGAAAGCGCCGATCAGGACGGCCATGACCAGACACATGACAAGGATCACCATCGTCGAGCTGACGACCTCGCGTCGGCTGGGCCAGGTGACCTTGGAGAGCTCGACCCAGGTCTCGCGGAAGAAGCGTTTGGTTTTATCGAACATCGGATTCCGCCCGGTTGACTGTTGACTAGGCGATAAGACGCCGTCCCGCTGGGCGGCGTCATGATAACTGGCGGGTTGACGCAGAGCCGGGGACTGGAGCGGGGTCGTGTAAGACTGATCCCGACGTATATATCGCGGTGGGTCCCGTCTGTCCGGTCAAGTCCGGCTGGATGACGGGCCGCGGCCCAGTGTGGCGCGAATACCGCCCTCCCCGGTCGTCGCAGCGCTGCGACCGCCTCGAGGGGACGGTTCGGCCCGACTCGTCCGCGGCCCTAAATGGCAGGCCAGGAGGGAATCGAACCCCCAACCAACGGATTTGGAATCCGCTACTCTGCCTAATTGAGCTACTGGCCTAGGGTAAACCAATGACCGAGATCAAACGACGGCCGCAAACCGACAGCACCCCGGGGAAGCCCTAAGGCTTGGCTTCCTTGTGGAGCGTGTGCCGGCGGTCGAAAGGACAGTACTTGCGCAGTTGAAGCTTACCCTGATTGTTGCGCTTGTTCTTGGTCAGGGTGTAATTCTTGCGCTTGCACTCCTCGCAACGCAGGGCGATGATGTCGCGGTTTGAGGCCATCTCGGTTTTCTCTGGGTTGTGGAGCCCTCGACCAGACTTGAACTGGTGACCACCTGCTTACCATGCAGGTGCTCTACCGACTGAGCTACGAGGGCTCGTTGTTGATCCGGGCGGAACACGCCGCAGAAGACACGTATCCGGCCGGGTTGTTCCCCGAAGCGACATGGCGAGTGAAAACGGGTGCTCCGAGGGCGGGGGGTATTATACACACCTCACGGCGCCTGTGCAACCCCTTTGAAGGGGATTATCACTCGAGGGCGCGAGTCCGACCCGGTTCGTTGATAGAAGCTTGCGGAGATGAACACGGGAGAATGATAGCGAATAACTGGGGCGTAGACCAGCCGATATCCGCGCCGGTGATTGCTGAAGAACATCGGACTCGGCCGCGGTTAAGCCCAAAGGGATTCGGGCTCCGGCATCAAGCAAGGGGGCGAGCCAGGTGCGGGCTGGTCGGGAACGGCTCTTCGGCCGCTTAACGCACACACATCAACGCCTGATACGGTATCTTATCTATCGTCAAACTAACAGGCGGTATTCTCGGACCTATGCGCGGACTGGCCGTTGCTTGAAGGATCGGTGAAAGCCACTTGTAAGCCCGTAAAGTGTAGATCGGTCTGCATCATCGGTCTGCATCAGAAGAAGCTGAAACCCCGTCGCGGGTTTTTTGGTATTGCCTTGGCTACCCGCAATAAAAACCAGGCCCCTTGGAGCGGGGGCGGGAATCTCACCCGCGAACTTTGGCATTGCCGAGGCGCGCCCTTGCTTTCATAACCGGCCGCTTCAATACCAGGCCCCTTGGAGCAGGGGCGGGAATCTCACCCGCGAGCTTGAGCATTGCCGAGGCACGCCTTTGCTTTCATAACCGGCCGCTTCAATACCAGGCCCCTTGGAGCGGGAAACGGGAATCTCACCCGCGAACTTTGGCATTGCCGAGGCGCGCCCTTGCTTTCATAACCGGCCGCTTTAATACCAGGCCCCTTGGAGCGGGAAACGGGAATCGAACCCGCGACCCTCAGCTTGGAAGGCTGATGCTCTACCAATTGAG
>CAZOOP010000045.1:0-29318 GCA_964581465.1 uncultured bacterium | reverse complement strand
TGCCCACCGACACCTACCCCCCCGGCGTCTACCTGGCCCACCTCGCCACCAACACCGCCAGCGACACCAGACGGTTCGTAATCAGCCGTTAAACGGCGCTTGATAGATGGATCTAGAACAGGCGGGGCCTAAAGACCCCGCCTTCATACATCTACACGATCGGGATGTGGGACAGGCCCATAATCCGTCCCTACATTGGCAGATCATCGATATGTTAAAATGTTAAAAGTTTCGTCGACAATCTACCAGCCACACCGACGACCGTTCCCATCGGTTCCGCGGAGGTGCCCGATGTCCGAAGTCGTGATGGATGTTAAAGGGATCATGAGCAAGCTGCCCCACCGTTACCCCTTCCAGTTGGTGGACCGCATCCTCGAGGTGGAGCCGCTGAAGCGGATCAAGGCGCTGAAGAACGTCACCAACAACGAGCCCTATTTCATCGGCCACTTCCCCGGCGAGCCGATCATGCCCGGAGTGCTGCAGATCGAGGCCCTGGCGCAGGCCGGTGGCATCCTGCTGCACTATTCCTACAACCTCGAGGAGGGCCAGATCATCCTCTTCCGGGGCGTCGAGGACGCCAAGTTCAAGCGTCCCGTGGTCCCCGGGGACCAATTGATTCTAACCGCCGATATTCTCTCCATCCATCGCGGCCTCTGCCGGATGAAGACCATCGCCTCCGTCGACGGCCGGCCGGTGACCGTCGCGACGATGACCTGCTACTTTAAGGTTCCCCAGGGCGCACCGGAGATCAAGAACGATTGCAATAACGAGAAGGGGTAGCCGTGGCCGAGATTCATTCCAGCGCCGTGATCGATCCACGGGCCGAGCTGGCCGACGATGTGATCGTCGGACCGTACTGCGTCGTTGAAGGCCCCGTGCGCATCGGCTCAGGGACGCGGCTGAAGAGCCACGTCGTCGTCGAGGGCGATACGGTCATCGGCGAGCGCAACACCATCTTTCCCTTCACCACCATCGGTGTGGTGCCCCAAGACCTCAAGTTCCACGGCGAGGAGGTTCGCACGATCATCGGCGACGATAACGTCATCCGGGAGTCGGTATCGATTCATCGCGGGACCGCGGCCAGTGGCAAGACCGTCGTCGGCGACCACAACCTGCTGATGGCCAACGTCCACGTGGCTCACGACTGCGTGATCGGCAACCATGTGATCATGGCCAACGCAGCCACCCCCGCGGGTCATGTGACCATCCAGGATTACGCCATCGTCGGCGGCCTGGTGGGCATCCACCAGTTCACCACCATCGGCGGCCACTGCTACATCGGCGGCGGCGCGCTGATCACCAAGGATGTGCTGCCCTTCGTGGTGGTGTTCAGCTACCCCTCGGCCCGCGTCGGTGCGGTCAACGTCGTCGGTATGCAGCGTCAGGGTTTCACAGAGGAGCAGATCCGCCAGGTCAAGCGGGCCTACCGGATCATCTTCCGTTCGGGGCTGAGCACCGCCAACGCCGTCAAGCGTATCCGTGAGGAGCTGGAACTCACCGACGAGGTCCGGACCATCCTGGAGTTCACCGAGGGCTCAGAGCGCGGCCTGCTCTACGACAGCTCGAACAAGTAGCCGGACGCTCGGTAGAATCGCTGAACGCGGGACGGGGATGCGGGATCGGCTCCTTTATCCCAGCCGTTTTAGCTAACACGGTCGGGATTGAAATCCCAACCCTACGGAGCGGGGATTGACGGCATTAAAAAACGGCCGGGTCCGAAGACCCGGCCCGGCAGTATGCAAGCGCTCGCCGATGCTGCGCCCCGGAGGGCTCTTTTTTTTACGCCTTTATACGCCGACGACCGATCACCCGGCAAGCTCTTAGTTGTTGATCAAAGCCCCGGCGATCTGCAACAGCCCGTAGCGGGTCAGTTGGCCCACCAGGGTGTAGGTCACCCCCGCGTGTTCCCACTGGAGAACGGAGTAGTTGGCGCTGCGATTGAGGCGCAGCTTGACGTCGCCCAGGCTGATGTTGGTGCCTCCGAGCCCTCTGGAGCCGGTGCGCTCCTCGAAGACCGAGAGCCCCTCGAGGCCGTCGGAGTAGGTCAAGTGGGCGGCGTAGGTGGCTCCGTCGCGCTGGGTCAGCATCCGCTCGACGAGGATAAAACCGCCTGGCAGTTCGTCGGGCAACACGGGGGTGAAGTCGAGGCGGTCGGCCAGGGTCGAGTCGGAGACGCGGGCCGAGAGCGGTTCTTCCTCGACGATGGAGCCGCCGAACTGCTCGCCGTCGAAGATGCGATCCTCGAGGTCCTCGTCGAAGTCGATCCAACTGTAGCTGTAGTTGGCCGAGGAGTCGCCGCAGATCTCCTTGGACTGCAGCACAACGAACTTCTCGCTGTCGATCCAGACCGAGCGCGAGGGGGTGTAGTTGTGGCGGCTGACCACTTCGATGCGGTAGGCTTCGCGCCCGGCCACCTGCTCGCCCGTGCTCAGGCTCAGGAGGTAGTTGGCCTCGATCAGCTCCCGGCGTTCGTCGATGTCGAGGAAGGCCGCGGTGCGCGAGGGGGAGTTGGAGCGCACGGTGATCTCGAGCTGGGGATCGTAGGAGTAGAGGTAATCGCCGTCGTCGATGACCACCCGGGAGCGCATCGAGGGCGGGGCCAGGTAGTCGGTGCGGGTCGAACCGGAGGCCTGGCAACTGACCTCCATCTCGATGGCCTCGGCGGCGGCGCCGTTGTAGAGTACGATCTGCTTGACGCCGCTGTAATCGCTGACCGGTTCCTCGAAGAGCGCCCGGGTCAGCACGTCGAGGGCGTCGGGCAGGGCCGCCGCCGCGGGCCGCAGACCGGCCAGCAGCAGCAGCGCCAGGGCGAGGCCTCGCTGGGTCTGGATTCGCAACTGAGTGATGGCTCCGGCTTTCATATCCTGTTGGCATGACGGGGCGGTCGTGTCGTGGTTGTTATACGCCCCGCCTTGGGGGCGAGTTTCAACCCTCGGGCCTTAATAAGCTCCTGGGTGCCCGCTGTTCATCGGAGATGAATGCGTCTATAATAACCCAAGCGGGGGCCTTATCGCAGCCCCGCGGTCCTTGCCGGCGGGTGACCGCTCCACCGGACCTTCCCACCCGCTCCAGAGCTCTAGCGATGACGACGATGCGAATCCACCTGGGTACCAGCGGCTTCTCCTACGAGGACTGGCGCGGGGTCTACTACCCCGCGAACCTTCCCAAGCGCGAGATGCTGACCTTCTACGCCGGGCGTCGGAGCGCTCAGGCTGACCTGTTAACCCCCACAGGTGTCGATGACGCCCCGGTCTTCGACACCGTCGAGATCAACGCCACCTACTACCGCCTGCCTCCGGCGCGGGCCTTCGCCGCGATGGCCGCCAAGACCCCGCCCGGTTTCACCTTCTGCGTCAAGGCCCCCGGCGGAGTGACCCACCCTCGGGACTACACCACCCCGGACCGGGCGCTCATCGAGGCCTACTGCGCCGCCGTGACCCCCCTGGCCGCCGAGAGCAAACTGGGACCCACCCTTCTGCAGTTCCCCCACCGCTTCCGTCCCGATCAGACAGGCCTGGACTACCTGCGCGCCGTCGCCGCCGAATTCGCCGGCCTGGACGCCGTGGTCGAGTTTCGCCGCCGGGAGTGGCTCTGCGAGGAGGCCTTGAGCCTGCTGAGGGAGCTGGGCCTGGGCTGGGTCAGCGTGGACATGCCGCCGCTGGATGGACTGCCGCCCCCGCTGCTGGCCGCCACCACTCCAACCGTCTACGTGCGCTTCCACGGTCGCAACGCCCGCTCCTGGTGGCGAGGAGACAACATCAGTCGCTACGATTACGCTTACACCGAGGATGAGCTGGCCCCCTGGGCCGAGCGCCTGCGCGCACTGGAGCGGGAGCCGATCACCGAGACGATCCCCGCCCTGCCGCCGCTGACCGGCGACGACTCCGACCTGGCCCGGATGATCCGGCTGCTTCAGGGACCCGTCGAGCGGGTCTTCCTCTTCTTCAACAACCACCCCCGGGGCAAGGCCGTCCAGGCCGCCCGGGCGCTGCGAGGGATGCTGGCGCGCTGAGGGAGCGAGGCGAGGCTTATTACCGCAAATCGACCGGAAAGAACACGGCGGCGAACCGAGCTAGACATCATGGAACCTGTTCGGACCAAATCAGGCTGATTGGAAGCGGCTTGCCGGGCCGTTATCGACTCCCCGAAATGCGCCGTTTTTAAATCAAGCATTCATTTAGCATACATCTATTGTTTGATATCAAGATATGGGATTATCACTCATACCTGAACCGACGCATCGACCCAATAGACTGTCATTCATTGCTTTATAGATAGTACTCGACGCCATTGTCATACCGTTGCCAGGTGACGATGCACCTGAAACTGCGCTGATTGCCGCCGAACGCCCAAGGTTGTTGGTTCCATTCGGGAGTCGACCACGCCGTGAGAGAAGGACATGCTGACGACGCTCTATTGCCTGCTTTAGCACTTCGACCGCTATCCGACTTCGCTGGTTGACCCATCGCTGCGGGTAGTTACCAAGCCCCCTTTTCGAGGTTGCTTTCCTGAGTTGTGAATACCTGGTTAAGCTTTTTGTGACCATCATTATGTTAATATTTATTCTGCGGCATCCTGCTGTCAGAGCATATACAAGTGTGCTGATATCTGGGTTCGCTAAGGAGCAGGCCCGTATCAGCCGCCAGTCTCAACTGCTCGCTCTTTGACAGGTATCCTATGATCATCACCTCTATTATCAACACGATACAATCACAATCAGGTCCGTTCGGGGTATCCGATCCCCTGAGCTATAAGGTACTATCTGACAACCTATTAGTTAAGGGGTTGTCAGTCGTATCTGAACTGACTCATCCAGCTAATAAAACGTCATTCATTGCTTTATAGTTCACAATCGCCGCCATTGTCATCCCGCCGCTTGGTGGAGCTAAACCCGGCCTTGCATCGAGTTCCGTCGGAATCCCGAGGTTGTTGGTTCCGCATCAACAGCCGACCAGGCTGTGAGTGAAAGGCCTGCTGACGGCGCTCCATGGCCCGCTTTCTAAGGTGTGATCGTTATCCGCCTTCGCTCGTGGACGCCGTCAGCAAAGCCGGCATCAAGAATTAATCACTCGTGGCGGCTTTCAGCAGGTGTGTTTATTAGTTTAAGAGATTATCATACTCGCACGAACAGGCCAACATCGCTATCAGCCTGTTATTATGCGCGTTATAACCGTGCAAGCTGCAACTTTCCGTGCCTTGCCTGGTGGTGCAAGACCATCCGGGTTTTAAACAGACGAGCTGAAAGAGGACGCTGAGAGTCGGGGAGTCCGGATTGTTGACTTACATCTTGGCTTTCCAGTGACAAGTTGGCTATCTGCTTTTTAATAATGCTTGGGATTATCACCTAATTTTGAACGAGCGTGAAGTATGCTCCTGAGGTAGTTCAGCGCGTTTTCGTCGATTAGATGGTTGATTCTGAACTACCTTTCACAGATAAGAGACTGAAGTTACGCTTGAAGCCACCGTGGTAGGCTTTTAGCATAGCCTCGGGAGCTCTCTGGGCCGTTGATAGGCACCTTGCCATCGACCAGTGTCTTGTCGTGGTTGATGCGTTTGTGGTGAAAACCGTTGAGCGACAGCCTGTTATAGGCCTTCCAGCCGTCGGAGTAGACGATCGAGTCCAGCTCGACATTGTCCAAGATTGCGCCCAGCAGATGCTTGCCGTCACAGCGCTTGGGCAGGATGACCCGCGCCGCCGGGAGGCCGAGCCGGAACAGACGCGCTATCTCACGGCGCTTTTTCCGGCGGCGGCTCGTTGCGAGGCCCCCGGGGACGATGGTTGAACAACTTGCCGCAACGCTTGCACTTATGACACCCGTCAGCGCAGCGGTAATAATAGCGGTAGTTGCACCTGGGACACTTGACGTGCCGGTCCCTCGTTCTGCTCCTCCCCGCCACCTTGACCACTTCGTTGGTGGCGGGATAACAGACTTGTTCACGCCGACATAAGTAACCAACTGTAATATCTGATGTTCATCTTATGTGATGAACCCATGCTTTATCAGAGCTAAATATTGTTTATAAATTATCGATCTAGGGCCATTCGTGATTTCTTTTAGCACTCTATGTGCCGCTTATTGTCTATTCAACGTCGGTTCAGTTTCTGGTGATGATCCCTAAGTGATAATCACGTATTGAAACAACTTGAGCGGCGAACCCACCGATTACTGTTCACCTCTACACCCCTTATCCCCAGCGGAGGTCACCTTGTCCAAATCGATCTTCAGCACAGCGCAGCCGGTCGTCCTCGGCGTAGTCCTGCTCCTAGCCCTCGTTACAGCCTGCGACACCACCTTCGAAGAGCCGGAGATCGAGTTCGTCGAGCTGGCCGGTTGGGATCTCGGCGGCGACGGCCTCAGCGTCGAGGTCGAGCTGGCCGTCACCAACCCCAACGCCTTCTCGGCCACGGTCCGGCGCACCGATTATGTCCTCTGGCTCAACGAGGTCGAGGTCGGCGAGGGTAACGCCGAAGACCTGCATCTGGCCGCCGGCGAGACCACCACGGTGTTCCTGCCGCTGACGCTGGCCTTCGAGCCGCTCTTCGAGGCCGCGATGGCCGGTGACTGGCCCGATGTGGCCTACTCGCTGCGCGGCGAGGCCGAGGTCAGCTCGTTGGCCGGCAGCCGGGAGGTCGGCTTCCGGCGTTCCGGTGTGGAGAACGTGCCCATCAACCTGGATCTTTTGCGCTTCTTCGACTGAGCCGCAAGACATGCTATCCATAACAACGAACCGGCCGGGTTGGTTACCGGCCGGTTCGCGCGTCATGCGCCCCGTCAGCTAAACAAACTGGGTGGGCTCGTTTACCGCCGCCGTGTTGATCCGATATCAGCATCACACACGACCCTGGATCAGTGGAAGTAATAAAAGACCGGGATTATCACCTGAAACTGAACCTTTGTCGAGAATACAAAGGGCGACATTTAGAACGGAAGTGCTGACAACTACCCCACGAAAGGTTTTTTGCGACAAGCAAAGAAATATCAAATCAGCTAATGCAGCTATTTGAACATTTAGCCTTCATATAACTGGTTAACCCGGAAGCAAATCTGGAGTCGAGACTACCCGAGACTCAGCGCCTCCTTAGAGCCGCCCTCTTAGAGCACGTCTGGCTTTCGCCGCCAGGCAACGCAGGGATAGTGAGAGCTTGCACAGCGATAAGTCACATAATAACATGCCTTTAGCGATAGGCACCCTGGAATGTGTTGGGACCAAACCGGGCTGATTGGGAGCGGTTTGCCGGGCCGTAACTCACCTCCTTGAAAGGCACACTGTTGATCAAGCATTCATTTGCATGCCCTTATTGCTCGTTATTACGACATTTAGGAGTCAGCGGCAATCTGCTGTCAGGACATATACAGGTGCGCGGATATCTGGGTTCGCTAAAGATCAGGCCGTATTGGCCGCCACTTTTCGACTGCTCGTCCTGTGACAGGTATCATAAAAGCATCGCCTCTATTATCAACAGGATACAATCACGATCAGGTCCGGTCAGGTTATACGATTTCTAGCGAAATATGCCTGTTCAGGCACGTGTGATAATCCCAACACGAAACACCGAACCAACCCGACAAAGCGGCTGATACGAGGCCACAGCGATTCGCCTCGGCGTACAGGCGTATGGCGAAGACGCTCGGCAACATGAACACATGTTTACAGGTGTCCCCAGTCCGGTGCGGCGTCGTTGGTGCCGCCGGCGCCAAGAAGCTGAGCAAACAGCATCTGGTCGCCGGTGTGGGCTTTTATGAAGATGCGGAAATCTGAGGCATCCGCCACAAACAGCTCGGACCTCGTGTGTACCTGATTGTCTATTAACCGCTTTTATCTGAGTGTTATCCAGGAATGCCGCGGTCCGTCGCCATGATGTGGCCTCTTTTCGTTCACTCGGCCGTGGCCCGGGCCACCTTGCGCCTCCAGGAGCCCAGGGAGCAGAGCAGGGCGATCAGGTAGGCCCCCATACCGACCAGCAGCCCGGCGGTATAGCCGTGGCCCAGGGCGATGATGATGGAGAGCACCGAGGCGAAGACGCTGAACACGCCGTTGATGCCCCAGACGTAGGGAACCATTCCGGCGGCGTCGATATCGTCGAGACGCCGGATGCCCAAGGGCAGAGCCATGCCCATCACGAAGCCCAGGGGAGCCAACAGCAGGATCGATAGCGCGATACGCCAGCCCAGGGCCGCACCGAGAAGCGAACCATCGAGGATCGCCGGGACCACGAAGGCCTGGAAGAGCACCAGCAGGCCGATGGCGCCAAAAACCAGGGGCTGGAGTTTACGGATAGACAGCTTACGCGTCAGGGGCACCGTGGTGGCGCTGCCCAGGCCGGCGAAGATCAGGATCGAGAAGATCACCACCGTCGTGGCGTAGCTGGGATGGCCCAGGAAGAGCACGTAGCGCTGGATCAGGGCGAGCTCGACCAGCATGAAGCCCAGGCCGATGGCGGCGAAGTACAACCATTGGCGGGTCTGCTTGAAGAGGACCCGTCCCAGGGTGAAGGGCTCGCCGGGTTCTTTCTTCTTCAGCGCCAGGGGCAGGATGATCAACAGCAGAGCCAGGCCGATCATGATGTAGAACAACCGTCGTAGAACGATGACGGTGTAGCTCATCAAACTGGCCTTTTCGGTTTCCATGCGATCCGCGCCCAGGGGATCGTCGGTGAACATGAAGAAAAAGGGTTGATCGTCCGTCGGCGCCGAAAGATCGACGGGCGAATCGGCGATGACCTCGTCGCGATCGCCGGTGAGAAGCGCTGCTAGGAAATCGTCCTCCGCTGCGCCGTCCGGCAGCCAGAGGGCCTGGAAACCCATCCTATCGATATAGTCGCTCAGGGCCGAGATTTCTTCACTGGTGTAGGGCCGTGGTCGGGTGATCACCGTCGAGATCAATCCGCCGCCAACGACGGCCATGTGTTCACCCGGATTGTCCACCCCCCTGTTTTCCAGGGCCGTGGCGATAAGGTTGGTCAAGCGGTGGGTCTCTTTGTGATCAGTCAGGACATACCAGCGGGAGAGCGTGAGTACCCCGTCCTCACCGAGATGATCCAGGTAGAGATTCACGGCCTCCCGGGTGTAGAGGTTGTTCTCGGAGAGGGCGAAGGCCCCGGCCATCGTCGCCGCCCAGGAGTCGATCATCGAAATCATGATCAGATCGTACTCGCCCTGATGGCGGGTCAGGAAGCTGCGGGCCTCGTCGACAACACCGGTAACCCCGGGCAAACTGTAGGGCTTGCCCGAGAACTCGGGAAAGACCTCCTCGACGATCTCGACCATTCCGGGATTGATCTCCACGGCGGTTATTTCGGGCACGCCGAAGTAACGGGCGGCGAGGATGTCCCGGCCGCCGCCACCGCCGATGACCAGGGCGGAGTCGTAATCGTCCATGCTGTAGGCGGCGTTGGTAACGTCGTAAGGCAGGAAATCCAGCTCCTCGATATCGCCGTTGAAGCTGGTTATCGGTGTCCCGGCGGAATCGTCCTGCTCGATCCAGTACTGCTCGATCTCATAATCGCCGAGCTGGGAGCTCATCCCCCAACCGAAGGGCCTTAATGAATCGTCCTTGAAGAAGATGCTCTTGTAGGTGGTCAAGCGAGCCAGGTGGTTCCAGTGAACATACGTCGGCTTGGCTGTTTTCTGTGTGGTGCCTTTAGCGTACTTGATTGTATAGAGGCCCGGCATTATCAACTGGCTGGCCGCCGCCAGAGCAACAAGTGCAATCACGGCGCCGGCGGCCCAGTTCTTGCGGCGCCGATGCCTTCTTTCGCCCTCATCGGTTTGTTCGGAGCGTAACAGCAATGCCCCGGCCGCCGGCAAGAGGGCTATCCAGGCCAGCAGGTTCGGCGCGCTGAACAGATTCAAGAGGGGGATCACAGCCAGGCAACCCAGGGCGGCCCCGGCCAGGTCCGCCCAGTAGAGGCTGCCGATCCGCTTGGAGTTGAAAGAGAGAATCGCGGCGATGATGAAACCGCCGACCAGGAAGGGTAGAAAGAAGATCAATACGATCAACATTAAGGACAGGATTCCCTGTAGACCAACTTCCAAAACGATTCCGGAGTTAATATATATCGCCGGCATCAATGCGCAGAGCAGCGAAAAGAGGATTAAGGCCCAGGGGAGCAGTCGTTTGATTCGCTTCTCGAACCAGGGACGGCGGATGAAGATGATCGCGGCGGCGACGCTGCCCCCCAAAAGGGCTACCGATATCACGAAGAAGGCCAGGTAGTTCCAGATGGTCACGGAGAAGACCCTCATCAAGGACAGCTCGTAAACCAGGGTCGTCAGGCTGACCAGGAGCACTGCGAGGTGTAGGCGCCATTTTTTCATGTGTTTCCTTTTGACAAGGATCAAACTAGATCTCGGGATGAAAGTATCCAACGGCAAGGGAATCGGGATAACTGACCAGGCGGGGCAATGAAAAAATGGGTACCTGGTACCCACAACCACTTTCCGTCAATGTTAAGCCATTCCGAGGGAAAAGCCAAGCGGGAAAGCCGGCGGTGATCGGTGCATTAGTTTATAGCCCATGACAGATTAAGTCGTTTTTGGTTGGCAACTCAAGGAATTACGTAACCATTCTGAACATGAGTGTGGTTGTAATCTGCTGATAGTACACGCTATAAGTAACAATTATTATACACAACAGCAAGCATAAACTGTCGGCAAATATAAGCGTGGCCTGTAGATTACCTACTAATTTTTACATTAATACACTATGACTGTAAGATACTAGCATTCTATAAGTGTTATGGTGCTATGTTATAAGGGTGTGTAACTATATGAGTGCTGCTAAAAAGGAGTAATTAAAAGAGCGGTGAGGATCCAGAAAACCGCTCCCAATCAGCCTGGTTTGCTCCGAGCTCGCTCCATGATGCCTAAACCTATTCTCCGCCGCCCCCGGTTTTCGACCGCCTTGACGCGCCCACCGTCGGGCGGTATAGTTTAAGCGTATACAGGCGAACGAACCTGGGTCATCCCACCCTGAGCCCCCCTCCCTGGAGCCCCCGACCCTTGACGGTACACGTAATTCCCCAAAACCAAGTCGACCCCGGCGAGTTGGCCCGGATACTGCGGCGGCCCGCCGCTGTCATCGGTGCACCCACCGACAGCACCTACGGCCTGGTGGCACGCGCATCCGATACCGCCGCCGTGAAGCGCGTCTATCAACTCAAGGACCGTCCCCGCGGTAAGCCCCTGGTTTGTCTGCTGGGTTCCCTGGTCTGGATCGAGCGCTATTGCCTCCCGGTGAATGAACAATGGAGGCGGCTGGCCCTCTCCTGCTGGCCGGGGCCTTGCAACCTGGTGCTTCCGGCTGGGCCGGCCATGCCCACCGCGCCCCTGGCCGGCGGGAACAGCGTGGCGGTGCGTATACCGGACAATCCACTGCTTCAGCGCCTGCTCGACCGGCTCGATGAACCCCTGGTCGCCCCCAGCGCCAACCCCGACGGCGCACCGGCCTCGCTGAACGCCGCCCAAGTAGCCGGTTACTTCTCCGGGGGCCTGGAGCTGATCATTGACGGCGGCGCCTCCTGGAGCACCCTGGGCTCCTCCATCGTCGACTTCAGCACATCCCCGCCCCGCCTGCTCCGCGAAGGCGGTATCGGACGAGCCTGCCTGGAGGCCCTCCTCGGCGGACCCCTGGATTCCCGGGTAACGCCCAGTGCGCAACTGTCCGGCGACTCCGGCGAAACCGTTTCGTAAAAGAGCCGTCACCCCCCCGCCCGGCTTTGGCACATTTCTTGCGGAGATCGGCGCCGACTCTCCAAACAGTCTGTGGCATCTTGTGCAAGAAATGTGCCAAAGCCTCAGCGTTGGTTTCCGTGATAACAGCATTCTTCCGGCACCCGGTTTCGCCGCAGTCGCCTGCGGGAACGGCCCAATTCGATCCCGGGCGTTTTGTAACGGTGCCGGTCGAAAGACCCCGCACGAGATGTGGCTCTCGCAGTCAACGCACTCGTTCCAGTATACGGAGACGATCCCATCAGTTTTAGTCGGTAAGGAGCAGGAATGAAGATAGCCGTCGGCGCCGATCACGGCGGCCTCGAGGTCAAGAAGCGCGTCATCGCCTGGTGTCTGGAGAACGACCACCAGGTGATCAACCTGGGCACCGACGATACGGAGTCCGTCGACTATCCGGACTACGCCGCTCTGGTCTGCCGTTCCGTTGTCGACGGGGAGGCCGAGCGCGGTGTGCTGGTCTGCACCAACGGTGTGGGGATGTGCATGGCGGCGAACAAGGTCGACGGCATCCGGGCGGCCCTGGTGCGCATTCCGGAGAACGCCCGCCGCAGCCGGGCCCATAACGACGCCAACGTCCTCTGCCTGGCCGGCGGAGTCGACGTCGCGCCGGAAATCGAGGAGCTCCTGCGGGTCTGGCTGGCGACACCCTTCGACGGCGGCCGTCATCAGCGACGGGTCGATAAGCTGATGGTCCTGGAGCGGGAATAGTGACCGCGCCAATACCGGCGCCGGCGGTCTGGCGGCAATCAACCTTGCGTTGATATTTCACGGCTCGGCAAACACCAGCATGTCGGCGCGGCCGGCTTGCGTCTGGTAGCCTCTCTCAGGCATAGAATGGAGCGGCCGGCCGGCCCACACCAAGCAGCTTGATTCGCTCCACTCACCCAGCGAGGTGCTGAAACGCGGCATCAGTAGCGTGAAGCCCCTTCGCCTCGAGCTGTCACTTGATCGGTTGGACATCGGCTGATTCTCGAGCCGTTTATCAACCCGGGGCTGATCAGCCCAAGGGTCGCGGACGTTGAAGTCCACCGAGCAATCCCGCCGAGGTCGAGCTCCATGACCGCCAAACCTGAAGCCCTGCTGGTCTACATCACCTGCCCCGACGAGTCCGCCGCCCGGGAGCTGGGCGAACTCCTCGTCGTCGAGGGCCTGGCGGCCTGCGCCAACATCATGCCCCGCCTGGCCTCAATCTATTACTGGAAAGAGGGGCTCCAGCGCGATGATGAGGCGCTGCTGCTGGTCAAGACCACGGCGCGACGCCTGGAGGAGCTCACCGAGCGCGCCGTCGAGCTCCACCCCTACGAGCTGCCCTGCGTGGTAGCCCTGCCGATCGCGGGCGGCCACGGCCCCTATCTTAACTGGATAACCGAACAGACCGACCCGGACGAATCACGGGCCGAAGACTAGAAGCCAGCCGCCACCGGGCGGATACTCCTAGGAGGAACGGATGCGCACTTTCACCCGCGCGGTATTCATCGTCCTGGCCGCGGCCGCCGCGTTGCTGATCACCTCGTGCGGCGGCGGGATGAACGCCGACGACTACGCCGAGATCCAGTTGGACCTCGAGGTTTACGATTACGACTACAGCGAGGTCGACAGCGCCGAGAAGTTGGCCTGCCAGCTCTACGGTTATGAGCTGGTCGACCTCTACGACTTCGAGCTCCAGCGCCAGCTCGATCCGTCCCTCGAAGAGGAGATCGTCGAGGCCTACATCGACCTGGCCCCGGATCCCGACGACTTCGCCGAGCTGGCCGCCGAGATGCTGGCGCTGAGCTATCCCTGCGCCGAGATCGGCTTCGACGAGCAGGCCGCCTTCCTCGACGGCTACGTCCAGCGCTTCGGCGACTCCGCCTGGGGCGGCCTGGTCGACGACTGTCAGTGGCTGCTCGAGGCCAACACCGAGGGCTACGTCCTGCCCGAGGACACCGCCGATTTCCTCGACGACTACGACATGGATTACCGCTCCCTGGCCGCCGCCGGGATGGTCGCCTACCGCGGCGCCCCCCTCGCCCAAAGCGCCCAGTACGACACCGCGCGCCCCGGCTTGGTCCCGCGCTACATCTCCCCGGCCCAGGAGTATTCCCAGCAGGTGCGCTTCGCCGTGGTCTCCCAGCTCCCCGGCGAGGTCGACGTCGAGAGCTACGTCACCCTGCACGTCAACGCCCTCAACGGCATCCTGGACGGCACCGACACCGCCGAGTCCGCCCGGGCCAGCGGCCTGAAGAGTGTCGAGCTCTCCGCCCAGCAGCTCGAGGCCTACGACCGGACCATCAACCAGTACGCCAACCTCCAGCCCGTGCTGCTCAACGAGATCTTCACCAGGATCACCGAAGAGCTGATGGGCTACCAGCACACCACGGGCCTGACCCCGGACACCTACAACGTGGTGGTCAGCAGCTACTACCGCATCCTCGGTCGCTGGCAGGCCGACGAAGAGATGAGCGAGCTGCCCCGCGAGGAGCTCGAGGACCAGGCCCTCACCGCCGCCTGCGAGTGCCACGAGATCGAGCGCGGCGACTTCGACGAGTACGAGGCCGTCTTCACCGAGTACTGGACCTACCTGGAAGACCACATCGGCCCGCCCAAGCTCGACGCCGAGACCTACGTCGGCGCGCTGCTCCAGTCCCTGCGCTCGATCAAGGCCGAGGGCGGCGAGATCGACGACTTCCTGGTCAAGGGTATCGAGAAGGCCGGCTTCACCGAAGATGAGCTCTGGCTCTTCGAGGAGCGCCTGCAGATGGAGTCCGAGCTCTACGACGAAACCGAAGCCTTGCTCGTCGAGCAACTGACCCCGATGATCGACGAGGTCTTCGAGGAGCAGATGGAGATGCTCACCGCCGACGAGCCCGTCGAGGAGCCCGAAACCTACGAGGACCTCTACATGGCCGTCGAGGAGCTGGGCTATCGCTTCGGCGCCGTCGGAGAGCTGATGGAGGATAAATCCGTCGAGTTCGAAGAGGCCCTCTTCGAGCTGATGCAGGCCCAACTCGACTCCGAAGAGAACGAAGAGGGTGAAGACGAGGAAGAGACCTCGACAGACGAGGGGTAACCATTCCGCCACCCTTCACCCCGTCAGAACGGCCCCGTGTACACGGGGCCGTTCTCAATTATCCACTCCTCTTGTGACGAATAAACAGTTGACGTTCGCCGATATTCACTGGCATACTTAAAGGCGGTAAAAGTGGAAATGGAGCGAGCCGGGGTGCGTGACAAAGTAAGTCGCCTTATCTTATGCGATTACACATAGGCGTACTGCTTGACAACTCCGATAGGGAGCCTGAATCCGACCCCGCACCACGACAAACCGACTCCGCGACGCTCTAGCGCGACGGCAACGCTTCGACACCTGCATTAAGACCGTTTACGACCCGACGAGAGCCAAAGGAACGACTCTACAGCGGGCCACAGTGCAACACCGATTATCGACAACACCACCACGCGACGGCAGTCGGAGCGTTTCCCTCCGGCGGCCGGCGCGTTGTTTTCATTTGAATTTTGACCACCTCGTATTGAGGTGTTTTTTTTACCCAACACACACGAGCTCAATTACAAAACCGGATACTGACGCAATGGAGGTTTTCCCGTGGTCGCCAAGACCCAAAAGCACAGCTACTTCGTCGCCCTGCTGCACCTGCTCAAGCGCCTGCGGTCCCTGCCCTTCGTCGAAACAAAAACGGGTTGGGACCTCGAAGCCTCGCAACTGCCCGAGGAGGCCGGCACATACTGTCTGTGGTGGCGCGGGGGAAACGAGCAATGGCAGCAACAAGAGGAATTCCCCCTCAAGCTCATCCGCCGTGAAAACCAGCGGGCCATCGTCAAGGAGTGCAGCCTGCCGATGAGCCTGGTCGACGTCGACCACCACTTCCCCGTGCCGCTGTTTCTGAGCAAGTCCCGCTCGATGGCCCCGCGTATCAAGCGCCAACTGATGCTGGACACAGCCCGCATCCCCAACGTACTGCTCGGGGTGCGCGGCATCGAAACCCAGGTCAGCCACTTCCGCCTCGTCTTCGACCAGTTCTTCCCCGAGGTCGACAACCCCGCCGAGCTGATCGTCGACAACCTGGCCTACTCTTACGTCAAGCTCGAAGGGTCCGACAACGCCTTCTGGCGCTTCTTCTTCACCGCCTACGCCATCGGCGTCATGCGACCGCTGTGCAATATCGACATAATCGACACCGCCGCGGCCTCGCTGGCCGACGACGAATACCACTTCGACCGGCGCCTCGTGCCCGGATAACCCCCAACCAAGCCATGAAAGACCAAAAATACTTCGACGCCCTGCTCAACCTGCTGCGCAAGGTGCAAGACATCCCCCTGGTCCGCGACGGCGCCGGCTGGATGCTGGACCTCGAACAGACCCCGCGCGAGGCCGGCGTCTTCTGCATCTGGTGGATGCGCGGCAGCATCCTTTGGAAGGATCGCAACTTCCTGCAGATAAAGCTCTCCTCGGCCAACGCCGACGGCGAGTTCATCCCCTACAACGTCGACACCGAGATGCTCGACATCGAAACCAACAATCCCGTCGCCCTCTACATCGGCAAGACCGAGGACATCGGCCTGCGCCTGGCCGAGCACCTGATGCTCAACATCAAGAAGATTCCCGACCGCCAGTACAAGCTCGAGGACTTCTCCAGCCGCTACAGCCGCTTCCGCGTCGTCTTCGACCAGCTCTTCCCCTACCTCTCCGACCTCACCCCACTGATAAAGAACTACCTGGGCTACTCCTACGTGAAGCTGCCCGGCGACGAGAACGTCTACCTGCGCTACTACCTGAAGAACTACGCCGTGGGCACCTTCCGGTCTTTGTGCAACATCGACGTCTTCGAGCTGATCACCTAACCGTTCATCCCCGCCTCATCAAGCGCTTCGGAAGGGAAGCTGGACCATTGAGTGAGGAATACTTCGAGGCCCTGCTGCACCTGATCAAACGCGACGACCAGCCCCTGCCCCTGGTGCGGGCCGGCGGTCACTGGATCATCGCCGACGAGGAAATCACCGAGCAGCCCGGCCTGTTCTGCCTGTGGTGGGACCGGCCCGAGCGCTCCTGGTCCGAAAACGGCGCCCTCAAGCTGCGCTGGCTAAACAACCGCGAGCCCTACCAGATCGTCCCGCTGACCATCCAGAGCGAGCTCGTCCGCGTGCGGCCCCGCCACAAGTTTCCCCTGCTGCTCGAGAACGCCCACAATATCCGCAAGCGCCTCGAGTGGCAGTTGATGCTCGAGATCCCCAAGGTCGACTTCTCCGACGACCGCCTCAACGTCTTCTCCCTCAACATCTCACCCTTCCGCCGCGTCATCGACCAGGTGTACTACGAGTACGACGATGTGCGCCCGCTCTTCCCCACCCACCTGCGCATCTCCCAGGTGACGCTGCCCGACGACCGCCTGGTACCCCTGCGCACCTTCCTCTTCCATTACGCCATCGGCAACCTGCGCCCGATCTGCAACATCGACTTCGGGGCCTAGCGCCGCTCCCCTTCGCCATTGAAAACGGGACCGCCTCAGCGGCCCCGTTCATCCCTCCCACCTGTCGACGCTTTACACGACCAGGTTCTCGTAAAGCGGGAAGCGGGCGCAGAGCTCCTTGACCTCGCCCTTGATCGTCTCCGCCACATCCTCGTTCGTCGGCGCCTCGGCCACGCGGGAGAAGCAGCCGGCGATGATCTTCATCTCCTCGGGGCCGAAGCCGCGGGTCGTCACCGCCGGGGTGCCCACCCGCACCCCCGAGGTCACGAAGGGGCTCTCGGGATCGAAGGGCACCGTGTTCTTGTTCACCGTTATGCCCGCCCGCTCGAGGGCCTCCTCGAAGTCCTTGCCCGTCAGCTTCTTGCTGCGCAGGTCGATCAGCATCAGGTGGTTGTCCGTGCCGTCGGTCACCAGCTTGAAGCCCTCGCCCTGCAACGCCTGAGCCAGGGCCTGGGCGTTGTCGAGAATGCGCTGCTGGTACTCCTTGAACTCGGGGCGCAGCGCCTCTTTGAAGGCCACCGCCTTGGCCGCGATCACGTGCATCAGCGGCCCGCCCTGGATACCCGGGAAGACGTTCTTCTGCAGCGTCTTGTAACCCTTCTTGTGCGTCAGGATCAGCCCGCCCCGGGGACCGCGAAGCGTCTTGTGCGTCGTCGTCGTCGTGTAGTAGGCGTGGGGGATCGGCGAGGGGTGCAGCCCGACGGCCACCAGGCCGGCGATGTGGGCGATGTCGGCCACCAGCTTGGCCCCCACCTCATCGGCGATGCCGCCCAGCGTCTCGAAGTCGATGACGCGCGGGTAGGCGCTGGCCCCGCACATGATCATCGTCGGCTGGTTCTCCCTGGCCAGCTCGCGGATCTTGTCATAATCCAACCTATGCGTCTCGGGGTGGACCTCGTACTGCACCACGTTGTAGAACCGGCCCGAGAAGTTGACCGGGTGCCCGTGGGAGAGATGCCCCCCGTGGGCCAGGGCCTGGCCCATCACCGTATCGCCCGCCTCGCAGCAGGCGAAGAAGGCCGCCATGTTGGCCTGGGTGCCCGAGTGCGGCTGGACGTTGGCCCGCTCGGCGCCGAAGAGCTCCTTGGCCCGGTCCCGGGCCAGGCGCTCCGCGTCGTCGACGAACTCGCAGCCGCCGTAGTAACGGCGGCCGGGGTAACCTTCGGCGTACTTGTTGGTCATTACCGAGCCCATGGCCTCGAGCACCGGCCGGCTGACGAAGTTCTCGCTGGCGATGAGCTCGATGCCGTAGGCCTGGCGGTCGATCTCGTTACTTATCGCGTCGGCTATCTCGGGGTCGAAATCGCGCAGGATTCCCATCGGCGCGCTCCTTGACTGCGGTATGTGGGGAGAGGGGGGAAGGAAAACGTGCGGGGGGATTATAGGATAGCCGAGCGGAGAGGTAAAGGCGGGGGGGGTAGGAGCTCAAAGCGTAATAAATCTTAATCTTTAAAATCTACTAAATTACTATATATAATTAACATTAAATATATTGTGTTGTCTCATACACTTCTTTTATAAGTTTTTTTCTGAAATGAAAATACCTGTTTACTGACAATATCAACAAAATTATAGCTCCTATTCCTATTATACAATTCAACTCTATAAAGGTAATAAACGAAACAATATAAAAAGTTATAAACAAGCCTCTATACATAGCTTTGTGAGCGACGTATCTTTCTACATAACTCTTTACTTTTGACACAATAGTCAACCTGTAGAGTTCCTTATATTTTTTTATACTATCGTTTACAGGTTTATCACATTCTTCACGCTTACAGAAATTGAATGTTGTGCAAGTTAACTCGTAAAGCAAAGCAAATGGCACAGCTATGATTATTAGTAAAATATTGAATGGTAAATTAAATATACACGTCAAAAAATTAAATACACAACCGCTGTTTTGTTGTGAATTTTCCTCACGGGAATTATTATATAAATTATTATGATCTTCATATACTTTGGTAAAGAATTTATCTACTATTTTATCCTCTAAAACACTACCTACTATTTGCACTAAGTGCCCAAGCAGATATGTAATTACCAGAAATACAACACCTGTGCCAATAACACCCAGCTCTGCTATATTGCCTTTTACTTTTATGATCCAGTCGGGTGCTCCTATATAAGAAAACGACAGCATTAACACTAATCCTGGCACAAAATATCCAAAAAAGTCATAGGTATTTAGTTTGTCCTCGTAAGCCATTTATTCTCCTGTTAGATTACGTTTTCTAGCCCCAGCCCTAGCGAAGATCCACTACAAACCCACCCCCTACTACTCAAAATGAAAAACGGTAACCATCAGCTCCTCGGGGTCGATGTCCACAGAGCCCAGCTCGGCTTGTTCGGCGTCGAAAAGCGTCACGCTGACGCTATAGCTGTAGAGGGTGGAGACGTAAAGGTCGTAGTAACAATCATCGCTCTCGCCGGTGTGGTAGCGGTAGGTTTGGCGGGCCAGGTCCAGCCAGGCGGCGATGTCGGTGGAGTCGGCCTTGAGGGGGGTGTAGTCGTCGATGTAGTGGTCGTTACCCTGTTCTTCGTTGGCTATCAGCCGCCCGTCGGCGAAGACGCTGATCTCGACGTAGGTCTCGAGGTTGTCATAGTAACGGATGCGCCAGTGGGCGTCGGGAGAGCGCTCGTTCAGTCGTCCGTCGATCGTCAGCCGATAGGGGTACAGCCGGACGGGGAAGAACTGCTCCGAGTGGTGGTTGGCGATGTACTCGTCGGTGATCTCCCAGGCCCAGTCCAGGTCGCCGGTGGTCGGCTCGGCCCGGGAGGATAGGAAGTCGCAGCCGGCGGCGAGGAGGGCCGCCAGGCAGAGCGGGGTGCATAGAAAGAGCCTTGGTTTCATCATTTTTAATCGAGTCTGAAGTCGTAGACCTCGCCAGTGTCGGCGTACAATGAGCAGGAAGCCAGGCGCTCCAGCCCGGCATCGTGCAAGTCGATGCAAACCCTGGGATAGTCTTGGAAACCCATGTAGTCCATGAAGACGTAAAGCGTGTAGCAGACGTCGTCTTCCCGTCCGCTGAGGCGTCGGTAACACCCCCGGGCGGCGGCCAGCCAGGCGCGGACGTCGCCGGAGTCGTAGGTGTCGGGCAGAGCGTCTGTATCGTGAGGATCGATCTCCCAAACGATCACGTCGCCGTCTAGCAGCACCCAGACCCACAGCACGTACTCGGAACCGTTGTAATATCGAAAACCCCAGTAGCTGAATTCGTGGGGGGTGTAGAGAAGGGCGTCGTGGTCCAGGTACTCGGCGCCGAAGGAGGTCAGATACCACCCGTCGCCGTATTCGGCCGCGACACGCTCGTCGGCGATCTGGCGAGCCCATTCCAGGTCCAGCCCCGAGGTTCCCTCGGTGGCTTGCAGGTCGCAGGCGGCCAGCAACCCGGCCAGCGGCAGGGCGGTAAGCAGTAGCGGGGTGATCAGTCGGCGCATGGCGGTTTCCCTTCGCGGTTCATCACTGGTATTATAATCACCCCGGCCGGTCGTGGCAAACTGAAAACCCGAAGGTGCTTGATGCCCCCCGTCGTCGACAGCTTCGTTGCCCTGGATTTCGAGACCTCGGGTCTGGACCCCAACCGGCACGGCATTATCGAGGCGGCGCTGGTCCGCTACGAGGGCGGTCGCGAGACGGCCTTCTGGCACAGCCTGATCGATCCGGGCATCGCGTTGCACCCCGAGGCGACGCTGATCCACGGGTTGACCTCGCGGGACCTGGAGGGGGCGCCCCGCTTCGCCGAGGTTGCCGGGGAGCTGCTGGACTTCCTGGGCGAGGGGCCCCCGTTAGCGTATTACGCGGCCTTCGATTACGGCTTCCTGCGGGCCGAGGCGCAGCGCCTGGAGCTGGCGGTGCCGCCGCTCAACCGCTGGCTGGACCCCTTGCCCTTGGTGCGCGGCCGGTTGGGCAAGGGCAAGGCCAGCATGGAGAACGCCTGCCGCATCTACGGGGTGGACCCGGGGGAGGCGCACCGGGCGCTGGACGACGCGCGGGCGGCGGCGCGGATCTGGCTGCTGGTCAATGGATCCGCCGATGGAACCTCCGGCGGCGCCTGAGCCCTTTACCTGACTCCGTCCCGCGGCTATAATGATGGAGCTGGAGCGGGTTTTGCCCGCCGATGAGCGAACGTCGCACCAAACTTACTTGACTGCACGGTTCCCTAACTCAAGACAACCAGTCCGACGAGATGGCCAGAAAGATCATCACCAGAATCGGCGATTGGCCGGAGAAGCCGCGTAGTGTCAAGGAGGTCCTTCGTCTTCTCGACGAGGGCGAGATCTCGCCGTCCCTCGAGGCCTTCGATGAAGAGACCCAGAGCTGGCGGCCGCTCTCCGAGATCGAGCCCTTCGCGGAGCATCTGCGCCACGAGGAGGAGATGCGCCGCACCCTCACGGCCGCTGAGTACGCCAAACGCAAACGCTTTCGCCGACCGGTACGCTACACCTTTGTCGCGTTGGGCGTCCTGGCGCTGTTCGTGGCGGCGGTCTTCGCGATGGCGACGGTTTTCGACGTCTTCGCCGAAGGGCTGGGCGGTCTTCCCGAGGTGCCCGAGGGCGAGGCCGAGAAGCTGTGGGTTTTCGAGGTCGGCGAGCCCGTGGGTGGCTCCCCCTTCTATTGGGACGGTTCGGTCTACTTCGGCGCCGAGGATGGCTACATCTACCGCGTCGACGCCGAGACGGGCGAAGGCGTCTGGCGCTACGAAATCGGCCGCCCCGTGCTTGGCGAGACCCTGATCGTCGACGGCCGCCTCTACGTCGGCACCTGCGCCGCCGGTGTGTGGTGCCTGGACGCCGAGAGCGGTAAACGGCTTTGGACCTGCTACACGGGGCACTATGTCGGAGGTGGCGTCCATTACCACGACGGCCGGCTCTACTTCGGTTCTTACGACCACAATGTCTACTGCTGCGACGCCCTGACCGGCGAGCTCCTCTGGAGCTTCGAGACCGGAGGATGGGTTTTCTCGACCCCCTTCGTCGACGACGGCCGGCTCTACGTCGGCTCTTACGACGGTCATCTCTACTGCCTGGACGCGGGTACGGGCGAAGAGCTCTGGCGCTATCGGGTCAACGGCGAGGTGCGCAGCTCACCCTACGCCGCCGACGGCCGGGTCTACTTCGGCGCCGCCGACTCCCGCCTGCACTGTCTGGACGCAGAATCGGGCGAGATGATCTGGCGCTTCCGCGATCCCCAGCTCTGGAACTACATTCGCGGCCGGGTGGTCGTCTTCGACGGCCGGGTCTACTTCGGCTCGCTCAACGGCAAGTTCTACGCCCTGGACGCCGAATCCGGCGAGATGATCTGGAGCTACAAGACGCGCAACTCCGTGGAGACCGGCGGGGTCATCGCGGGCACCCTCGCCGACGGCCGCCGGTTCAACCTGGGTCACTCCCACCGTTGGATCGAGAGCGGGGAATGGCCCGAAGAGCCCGCCGTCGAACAGGCCCTGGCGGTCTTCGGCAGCGCCGACGGCAACCTCTACTGCCTGGACGCCCGGGACGGCGAGCTCTACTGGATCGCCGACTCGACGGCCCACGTGCTCACTGATCCCTGCTGGAACGACCAGACCGCCTACTTCGGCAACCAGGACGGCAACCTCTACGCCGTGCGCAGTTGGCTGGAGAAGCCGGAGAATGAAGATGAGGCAACCGTCACCGTCAGGCCCTGAGCCCCCAGCCTGTTTCCCGGTAACCGGGGGATCACCTCCCAGCGGCGGAGCTTGAGCAGTCTTCACCAACGTGATACCCATGCCGACGGAAGGGTCCTTTGCCACCGATCGATCCCGTTTATCCCTTCAGTTGTAAGACCACCATAAGTCTCTCATTAGTATGCATATAGGACTACCAACTCGCTCTCATATGAACGTGGCATCAAAGCCAGGTGTGCACTGTCTTAGGCATCCCATACGCTCCCGAACCAGCCGACTCCAACTCGAAACTCCGAGCCCCTTCGCAAAAGCGGCCGAGACGAGGCCATGCTGAATCGAGTTCAGCCCGCAACCTTGAACCCTCGGCGCTCACGCGTTATATGTATGTCAATAGGCTGCTTGGGATTAAGCATCGTCATCGAGGCCAAAGGCGTCAAGCAGTTTTTATTGTGGGTGCCGTCGCTGGGGGCATCCCAAGCATATGGTAATCGACATACCCGCCCAAGCAGCTCGCTCGACGTACACACCTGATTCAAAGCTGACTGCTTTTTTCTTGGGACCATCTCTTGGGATCATCACAGAAGATGAACAACACATTCGCAACACAGGAAAACCACCTCGAGAAGGGTGCTTGGAGATTAGCTCAGCGGCGTCAACCAGTGAAGGCGGATATCGTTCGAAGCTGCTAAAGCAGGCAATAGAGCGTCGTCAGCAGATCCGTCACCCACAGCCTGGACGTAAGCTGAGCGGAACCAACAGCCTCCGGCTACCAGCGGAACTCAATGCAAGCCCGGGTGTATAGCCACGAAGCAAAGGTATGACAATGGCGGCGACTATGAGCTATAAAGCAATGAATGAAGTCTATCCGCTGGATGAGTCGGTTCTTTTGCGAGTGATAATCCCTTTATCTCAATGTTATCCATCAATGCTGCGGTCCATTGCCGCTCAGTGATCCCATGCCTTCTATCCGCCGCCTATGCGGTTGGAGACAGCCGGCAGGTTTCCCGGAGGGCAGTCCAGGATTGTATTAACACCATACAACCGTACGAATACGTCAACCTGCCCCGCATCCCTTATTGTTCGCGGGGCTCAGATTAACCACATCATCGGGAGGTGTAGATGTCCGAAGCGCGCGCCAATCCCGCACCGCTGGGGCTGATGGGCTTCGGTATGACCACGGTGCTGCTCAACATCCACAACGCCGGGTTGTTCGGCGGCGGCGAATCGATGAGTGTCATCCTGGGCATGGGTATCTTCTACGGCGGCCTGGCCCAGATCATCGCCGGTATCATGGAGTTCCGCAAGGGCAACACCTTCGGAACCACGGCCTTCACCAGCTACGGCCTGTTCTGGATCAGCCTGGTGTTCATCGTCATCTTCGGCGACACCTGGGGGAACTCGACGGGCTTCATGGGCTGGTACCTGTTCATGTGGGGCCTGTTCACCTGCTACATGTGGACGGCCACCTGGGGCAAGAACCGAGCGCTCCAGGTCGTCTTTTCGACCTTGACGGTCCTGTTCTGGCTGCTGGCCGTGGGCGATTGGTTCCAACTGCCTCTGGTCACCCGTATCGCCGGCTACGAGGGGATCCTTTGCGGCCTCTCGGCGATCTACCTGGCGGCCGCCGAGGTGATCAACGAGTCCAAGGGCCGCACCGTGCTGCCCATCGGCGCGCCCAGGGACTAGATCGGGCTTTGATTGATCGGCTTTGAAAGGGGACGGCGGGCGCCGTCCCCTCTTCCTCGACCCGATCCAGGCGGCGGTTCGAGAGGACGCTGCGCTGCCTGGAACCGCTAAATCCTCTTGGCTGAGCTCAGCCAGCGTTTCGCTTTCGGCGCGCCGAATCCGGCCCGCGTGACTTGACGGAGCGCATAAGCGTTCGATAATATGACTGGGCAGTCATGCTTTATCGACACAGGGTCAAGGGGGAAGAGTTGCGGCAGGCCGATAAGCCATTCTCACGTCTGGCCGCCGAGTTTCTGGGAACCTTCATCCTGGTCTTCGTCGGCTGCGGCGCTGTGCCGACCGCCTCCATCCTCGGCGGCGGCGTCTTGGGCTACACTGTGCTGATCGGCATCGCCCTGGCCTTCGGGTTGGCTCTCTACGCCGGGATCCATACCCCGGGTCCGCTCAGTGGAGCCCACTTCAACCCGGTGGTCTCCCTGGGGATGTGCGTCGCCGGACGCCTGCCCTGGCTCGAACTGCCCGGCTACGTTCCGGCCCAGTCGGCCGGGGCTTCGGCGGCCTCGGCCCTGCATCTGGTGCTGGCCGGCGGTCTGGAGCACGGTCTGAGGGCCACCCGGGTAGGCGCCATCGGGATCGGCGCGGCCCTGGTCAGCGAGATCGCGCTCACCTTCCTGCTGATGTATGTGATCCTGACGGCGACGAGCCATGGATGCGACACCAAGGCCGCCGCCTTTCCCATCGCCTTCTACCTGGCCGGGGCCTCCCTGGTCGGCTTTCCATTCAGTGCGACTTCGCTCAACCCGGCGCGCAGCCTCGCTCCGGCGTTGTTCGTCGGCGGCGGCTCGCTGGCGGAGATGTGGTTGTTCACCCTCGGCCCCGCGGCGGGCGCCCTGCTGGCGGTTCTGGTTTGGCGCCTCGTCGAGCCGCGTGGAAACGCCGCGGCAACAGCCTCCATCCTGGAGCCCTCCCCGGCGGAGCAACAACGGACGGAGCATCCCGCGCCGTGAATCGCCGCATCAATCATCGAACCCGCGAATTCCCCCAAAGGTCGACGGTTTGATGATTCTCCAGCCCCCGACATCCTGACGCCCCGCGGGGCGTTTGTTACAATCGGGACGGGCGGCTCGGACGATCACCCACGACCCGTCGGTCGATAGTAAATCGCGACGAGAGGAGACGATGTTCAACGAGGACTTCCAGCGCATTCTCGGCAAGCGGATCGAGGAGACCCGGGAGCGGGGACTCTACAAGGACGAGCGTGTCATCGTCAGCCCCCAGGGGGCGCGGATCGGCGTGGCGGACTCCCCCGAGGTCCTCAACTTCTGCGCCAACAACTACCTGGGTCTGGCCGGCGACGAGCGGCTGGTCGAGCGAGCCAAGGCCGTCCTCGACGAGCGCGGCTACGGCATGGCCAGCGTGCGCTTCATCTGCGGCACCCAGGACATTCACAAGGAGCTCGAGGCCAAGATCGCCCGTTTCGTGGGCGCCGAGGACGCCGTGCTCTACTCGAGCTGCTTCGACGCCAACGGCGGTCTCTTCGAGACCCTGCTGACCCACGAGGACGCCATCATCTCCGACCAGCTCAACCACGCCTCGATCATCGACGGCATCCGCCTCTGCAAGGCCCGGCGCTTCCGCTACGAGCACATGGAGATGCGCGACCTGGAGCGCAACCTCGTCGCCGCCCGCGAGGCCCGGCTCAAGCTGATCGTCACCGACGGCGTGTTCAGCATGGACGGCGAGATCGCCCCGCTCAACCGCATCTGCGACCTGGCCGAGGAGCACGGCGCCCTGGTCGTCGTCGACGACAGCCACGCCACCGGTTTCTTCGGACCCACGGGTCGCGGAACCCCGGAGCACTTCGGCTGCCAAGACCGGATCGACGTGATCACCTCCACCTTCGGCAAGGCGATGGGCGGCGCCTCGGGCGGCTTCACCGCCGGACCCGCCGTCATCGTCGAGGCCCTGCGCCAGTACTCCCGGCCCTACCTGTTCTCCAACTCCCTGGCCCCGATGATCGCCGGCACCACCAGCGCCGTGATCGACCTCCTCGATGAATCCCAGGAGCTGATCCGCCGCCTGGACCACAACCAGCGCCGTTTCCGCCGGGCGATGACCGAGAAGGGCTTCAACATCATTCCCGGTGCCCACCCCATCGTCCCCGTGATGCTCTATAACGCCTCCCTGGCCACCCGGATGGCCGATGAACTCCTCGACGAGGGCATCTACGTCATCGGCTTCAGCTACCCCGTGGTGCCCAAGGGCCAAGCCCGCATCCGGGTTCAGCTCTCGGCGGCCCACACCGACGGGCAGCTCAGCCGAGCCATCAACGCCTTCGTCCGCGTCGGCGAGCGCCTCGGCGTGCTGGGTCTGGGCAGGGATGAAATTATCGAGCGCTTCGGCCTCTAGGTCGGTGCGACAACCGACGCCGAGCTGAACAGAACCCTGGATTCCGCAGCGATCCATCCTTGAGCCGGAAGCCGTCGGCTTCTCAGCCTGGTCGCCGGAAAATGCGGCGGCGGGGATCATCCCGCCGAATCAGCACCTGTTCCGACAACAGACAGTTAATCGATCCGATTCCGCACGACCGCTTGCGGAGATACCCCGAGCTTTCCGTCTTGCATCATCACGAGTCACCGGGTATCATTCACCCGTGATCGCACACCCGCGTCCGTCGGCCACCTCTCAACCGCCCACGGGAGGACCCGTGAAGTACGTCGGCTACGTTCTGGCCCTGGTGCTGGTCTTCTTCGGCATCATCTTCCTCTGGAGCGCCTTCGGCCCCTACGCCAAGCACCCCTACACCCGCCTCTTCGGAGGCATCGGCACCCTGGGCGTCGGCGTCGTGGTTCTGGTGCTCACCGCCCGCTGGGCCGCCAAGAAGCGCAAACGCGAGGTCGAGAGCGTCACCATCGAGCAGAAGATCGACCTGACGGGCGAGGTCCATGTCGAAAAACTCCACTGTGAGGCATGCGGCGCCCCGTTGGATAAGAACAGCATCAGCGTCAAGGCCGGGGCGGTGCATATCGACTGCCCCTACTGCGGGACCAGCTACACCGTCGAGGAAGAGCCCAAATGGTAAGGCCGGGGGCGCCGCGACCTCGGCCGGGCGTGGAAGCCACTCGTGGTCATTGACGGGAGGGCGTTGGCACGTTTCTTGCAGCAGGGCGGGGCGACCGTGTATCATACCGGGCGTCGTCTTCCGCAAGAAACGTGCCAACGCCCGGCGCCGGCGGCGTTAACGTCGCTGGGTCGACGGGCCGAGGTCGCGGCTGGGCGAACCGGTGTCGATAACGAACCACAAAGCGGATGTCAACCTGAGGATATGCTAGTAATGCGCGCCTTATTCCAAGGCGGCTACTGGTGGATCATCCCGGCGGTCTTCGTCATGGCTGTCCTGTTACGCTAGATCATCCGCGGAGCGTGGGGTGGTTCGCGGCGCACCTTCGGCAGTCGAAAGGCGAAGAAGTCGCGCGGTTGCTGCGGTCCCGGTGAGGTGGAAGCGCCGGTCGAAAAACAAGCCCCCCCGACGAAGGGCTACCGACGTTCCGACACCGAGGCCCTGGTTTGCGAGCGCTGCTGCGTTGGCGGAAAAGGACGTCATCGAGAAGAGCGGGTTGCTTTTCGTCAACCGCCCCTACTGCAAGACCAGTTACTCTTTGGGCGAGGAGAGTCGATGATCAAGGGAATCATCTTCGGCGCATTGTTGATCGTTATCGGCTCGCTGGGCTTCATCTTCCAGCCGATCATCGCCGTGGGCGCCCTCATCGTCGGTGGAGGGATCATCTTCCTCGCGATCCGCTACCGGCATGAGCTAAAGGGTCCTCCGAAGCGCTACGAGCGTCCCCCCAGCGATCTGGACCACCTGCAGCGCAAGCCGGAAAAGCCGCCCAGCCACCTCTTCCGGCACTAGGCCGATCCTTCACTCCTAGCCGAAGTAGCTCAGCTGGCAGAGCACTCGACTTGTAATCGAGCGGTCACCGGTTCGATCCCGGTCTTCGGCTCCATCACCAACACTAGGCTTCGCCCCGCTGTGGGCCGCACCGATGGGGTACCCGGACGGGTCGTCCTGCGTTTTCCGCCACCCACTCCACTCGACAGCGGTTTCGATTTGACGCTGCTGCATTCTGAGCTGCCCACCTGCGTTCTATTTCCACAGATAGAACTGTCGTCGAGTACCAAGGAGCCGATATATATCTGAGCCCGAAGCTATCGCATGCTGTACCACTCCATAACCGCATCATATCATTTGCTAAATGTTTTCACCGATTATCCCCTCTGGATCAGCACCGACACAAATCTCCTCGATCTGCTGCGCTCAACAACCTCCACCTGGTTCGATCTCCGGGATGTCGAATGTTTCGGCGGTACAACCCATGACTTCACAGACTTCTACCACATGAACGACGCCAACTCGCGGCGTCTCCTCGAATAGCTGATGGAGCACACCCACCCTCGATAAAAAACCCCTTGCCTTTACCAACCCTTTTTAGCTAGAATACGCTCCGCACTCGCCCCGAAAAGTTCGGCGGGGTTCCCGAGCGGTCAAAGGGAACAGACTGTAAATCTGTCGGTGAATGCCTTCGAAGGTTCGAATCCTTCCCCCGCCACCATCGACGTAAGACAACGGTCCTCCGAAACCACACCAGTTCGCGGGCCGTTTTTCTCACCCCACCACTGGACACCCAACATCCGACGGTCTATTGTATAGCTACGCACCGAGCGGGAATAGCTCAATTGGTAGAGCATCAGCCTTCCAAGCTGAGGGTCGCGGGTTCGATTCCCGT
>CAZOOP010000044.1:22051-31165 GCA_964581465.1 uncultured bacterium | reverse complement strand
TGGTTGACCACACGCTGCGGGTGGTTACCAACCCCTCGTCTCAGGGCGTCTTTCACCAATTGCGAATACTTGCTTCAGTTTCTGGTGATGATCCCTAAGGTAATTGTCCGGGAGCGATAACGCTGTCGGGTCTAAGGAACCAGTTCCACGCCCCGCCCTACATAGCCTTTGGTGAGATTGCCCGCCCTGGCGAGATAAACCAGTGAGAAAGCCTGAAGGCTCTCCCCCGTGGAGCGCATCGTCAATCAGCAACCCATCAACGTGAGGATGGGATCCCCGTTCGACAGCTTCCTAATATGCTCTCGGGTTCGCTGGGTTTCGATAAGAACCGCCACCTTGACATCCATTAAAAACGGGTGTATCCTGATTCCAGAAAACCGACCGACAGTCGGTCTGTGTACACTAACAACATAAAATACAACTGGATATGATGTGACACTCAAAAATTCTAACCGCGAGAACATCCTTTCCCACGCCCGCAGGCGCTTTTTCCTCCACGGCTACTCGGGCACCAGCGTCCAGCGCATCCTCGAGGACAGCGGGCTCTCCCGGGGCGCCTTCTACCATCACTTCGCCTCCAAGCAGGCCCTCCTCGAGGCCGTTCTCGAGGGACTGGTCGAGGACGCCCTGGCCGATCTCGAAGAGCGCCTGAAGGAATCGCCCCGGCGGACCGCCGCCGAGGAGCTCGAGCTGTTCCTGGGCCACTCCCTGCTCTGGCGTCAGGCCCGGCCCACGGTGATGCGGCGGCTGCTTAACAGCCTCTACCGCGACGAGAACCTGGTCCTGCTCCAGCGGCTGCGCTTGCGGCAGTCGGAGGCCGCCCGTCCCGTCCTGGCCCGTATCCTGGCCCGGGGCGCCGCCGAGGGCGAGTTCAGCCTCGCCGATCCCGAGGGCGCCGCCGAGCTGATCCTGGGGCTCATCGCCGCCGCCCGGGACCTCCAGGCCCGGGATCTGCTCCGTGGCGATGTCTCCACGGACCGGCTCCAAGGAAGGCTCGAGAACACCCTGCGCTTCATCGAGCGCGCCGTGGGCCTCGAGTACCGCCGGTTGACCACCCCGCAGATCAGCGGGCTGATCGAGCTCATCCAGAAAAAGATCCCGCCGGGACCCACCCCATGAACCCCCGCAACGCCCTGCGTCGCCTCGCCGCCCCCCTGATCATCGTCGTTGGTCAGGCCGTCGTCTTCTTCATCGCCCTCGGCGGCCTCGACCACCTCCGCGCCTGGCTGGTCTTCGGTCTGATGGCCCTCCACGGCCTGATCGGCCTGCCCCTGGTCCGGCGCTACAACCCGGGCCTGCTCGCCGAACGCTGGAAGGAGCGCGCCGACACCGCCCCCTACGAGCGCGCCGTCGGCGTCGGACTCTTCGTCGTCCGCACCAGCCTCGAGGACCGCTTGCTCCACCGGGGGCTCGCCGGATACGCCGAGTACGCCCGGCGGACCCGGCGACGGTTGATCCCCGGGGTGTGGTAGACCGCTCGGCCCGACGGCGTGGTTGTTCCCCAGGGGAAGATGAACAACGGGAGCGCCCGCGGGCGCTCCCCTGGATGGTTCGTCGGTTGAAGTTGGCGCGCCGGCGAAGGGCGGTCATCAAACAAACGGCGGGGATGGGGAACCAGTTCCACGCCCCGGCCCTACAGTAACGCAGATGTTAAACCGGCGGTCGGGTCTAAGGAACCAGTTCCACGCCCCGGCCCTACAGTAACGCAGATGTTAAACCGGCGGTCGGGTCTAAGGAACCAGTTCCACGCCCCGGCCCTACATTGTGCCGTCGAGGTTGCGCTTGCCCGCGCAGGTCGGCCCCGTGGGACTGGTTCTCCGTGGGGCGAGTGGTCCGGTGGGAATGAAACAACCGTAACGGGGCTTGGTTGGAATGCAAAACCTTATGGTCTTCCCCCCTGACAATTGGGGCATTTACGTTGAAAGATATCGGAGCCGTTAGCAAAATACTCGTGATGACAATTGCCACATTTCATCCGATAGAACCACTGATTGTGATCTGAACCTCGTTGATTGGTTTTACCCTCATTAAGCTGGTTATTTTTGTTAACATAGCCTTTATCGATTGACTTCACCTCAAGCCTCCTGGGAGCTTCATCCTGTGTCTTCATTATACCGGGGAGGGCGCGGACCCTCCCCGGTCGACGTTTACTTAGGTTGAGTTACTTCTCCTCCTCGTCGTCGTCGATGACCTCGTAGTCGGCGTCGACGACGTCCTCATCATCGGCGGAACCGCCGGGGGCTTCGTCGCCCGGTGCGCCGCCCGGACCCTGGGGTCCGGCCTGGGGGTCGCCCTGGGGTCCGGCCTGCTGGTAGAGGCGCTGGCTCATCTCGGAGAGCCGGCTGTTGAGCTGTTCGTGGGCGCTTTCGATCTCGCCGATGTCCTCGCCCTTGAGGGCCTCGCGGACGCGTTCCATGGCGCTTTCGATGTTTCCGCGCTCGTCGGCGGTCACCTTGTCGCCCATCTCCTTGAGGAGCTTCTCGGCGCCGAAGACGGCGGAGTCGGCCTTGTTGCGGGTTTCGACCTCGGCGCGGCGCTTCTTGTCCTCGTCGGCGTGCTGCTCGGCGTCCTTGACCATCTGGTCGATCTCCTCGTCGGTGAGGCCCGAGGAGGCGGTGATGGTGATCTGCTGCTGCTTGCCGGTGGCGGTGTCCTTGGCGGAGACCTTGAGGATGCCGTTGGCGTCGATGTCGAAGGAGACCTCGATCTGGGGCACGCCGCGGGGGGCCGGCGGGATGCCGGTGAGGTGGAAGCGGCCGATGGTCTTGTTGTGCATGGCCATCTCGCGCTCGCCCTGCAGCACGTGGATCTCGACGGTGTGCTGGTTGTCCTCGGCGGTGGTGAATATCTGGCTCTTGTGGACCGGGATGGTGGTGTTGCGGTCGATGAGCTTGGTGGTCACGCCGCCCAGGGTCTCGATGCCCAGCGAGAGCGGGGTGACGTCGAGGAGCAGCACGTCGGTGACGTCGCCGGAGAGGATGCCGGCCTGGATGGCGGCGCCGACGGCGACGACCTCGTCGGGATTGACGCCCTGGTGGGGGTCCTTGCCGAAGAGCTGCTTGACCTTGGCCTGCACGGCGGGGATGCGGGTCGAGCCGCCGACCAGGATGACCTCGTCGATGCCCGAGGCCTGGACGCCGGCGTCGGCCAGGGCGCTCTTGCAGGGCTGGACAGTGCGCTCGATCAGGTCGTCGACGAGCTTCTCGAACTGGGCCCGGGTGAGCTCGGTGTTGAGGTGCTTGGCGCCGTGGCGGTCGCCGGAGATGAAGGGCAGGTTGATCTGCGCGGTGGTGGCCGAGGAGAGGTCGATCTTGGCCTTCTCGGCGGCGTCCTTGAGCCGCTGCAGCGAGATCGGGTCCTCGCGCAGGTCGATGCCGTTGTCACGCTTGAACTCGTCGGCCAGCCAGTTGATGATCCGCTGGTCGAAGTCGTCGCCGCCCAGGTGGGTGTCGCCGTTGGTGCTCTTGACCTCGAAGACTCCATCGCCCAGCTCGAGGATCGAGATGTCGAAGGTGCCGCCGCCCAGGTCGAACACGGCGATGGTCTTGTTGGCGTCGCCCTTGTCTAGGCCGTAGGCCAGGCTGGCGGCGGTGGGCTCGTTGACGATGCGCTCGACCTGCAGACCGGCGATGCGCCCGGCGTCCTTGGTGGCCTGGCGCTGGGCGTCGGAGAAGTAGGCCGGGACGGTGATGACGGCCTTCTCGACCTTCTCGCCGAGGTACTTCTCGGCGTACTCCTTCATCTTCTGCAAAATCATCGCGCTGATCTCGGGCGGGGCGTAGCGCTTGCCGTCGACCTCGACGGCGGCGTCGCCGTTGTCGGTGCGCACGACCTCGTAGGAGACCGTCTTGATCTCGTCGGTCACCTCGCCGTACTTGCGGCCCATGAAGCGCTTGATCGAGCTGATGGTGCGCTGGGGGTTGCTGATGGCCTGGCGCTTGGCCACGGGACCGACCAGGCGCTCGTCCTTGGTGAAGGCCACCACGCTGGGGGTGGTCCGCCCGCCGTCGCTGTTGAGGATGACGGTTGGCTCGCCGCCCTCCATCACCGCTACGCACGAGTTGGTGGTTCCCAGGTCGATTCCGATGATCTTGGACACGGGTGAAGTCCCTCCGTGGTGGTTGTCTCGGCGGGCCGGGCTGAGTCACTCCCGACCCGCCGGGGTGTGCGGTATGGTTGTGGGTCTTACTGCTCGTAGATCTCGTAGGACTGCGTACCGGGGATCAACCGGCTCATCAGGTTGAGCTGGTTGTAACTGTCATCCAGGGTGATCCGCTTGGAGAACATGATGTTGGAGTTGATCGTTCCCTGGCTGGGCTTGCCGCGGTCCGAGGGCACCACGGCCACCGCGATGGTGTGGGCGCCGGTTTCGACGGACTCGGTGTAGCTGGTGTAGATGAACTTGTTGTAGGAGGCCGAGCCGATGTAGACGTCGACTTTGTCGTCGACGACCTCGCGGACGACCTCGCCGTCGACGAGGATGTAGAAGTAGACCACGGGTTCGCTGGTCTGGTAGGACTCGCCGGAGATGTTGATGGTCAACTGGGCGCGCTTGGGGGCCACCTCGGTGGTCTCGGTGGTGCCGCCGCGGGGCTTGGCCATCATCAGCGCGGCGCGGACGTCGTCGTCGAGGTCCAGGGGGGCCACTTCGGCGTAGTCGGGCTCGAAGGTGATCCCGGGCGTGGTCAGCAGCTTGATGAAGTAGTCCTCGTCGTAGTCGATCTTGGCCAGGGCGTAGACCTGGTCCTTGCTCATTGGCTCGGCGAGCAGGCAGAGGTACATCAGCTCCTCGTCGATGCCGTACTCGTCGTCGGCGAACATGATGTCGCGGGCGCTGAAGAGGGGCGTGCTGCCGGTGGACTGGATGGCCTCGATGATGGCGCCGTCCTTGCAGCCGGCCTCGAGCAGGGCCAGGACATCCTGGGAGTTCATGGCGGCCGCGGAGCTGAAGCCGGCCAAAACGGCCAGAGTCACGATCAAAGCGGTGCTACGCATGGGGTTTCCTTTCGTCGTGGGGGAGCGGGGGATAGCTGAAGGGCACCGGCGGTGTCGAGGCCAGAACCTCGCGCAGAAGCTGACGCAGCAGCTTCACGTTCACCGGCTTGGGCAGAAAACCGTACGCCCCGGCCGCGAAAGAACGCAGGATCGTGCGGGCCGAGTCGGCGCCGGAGAGGATGACCACGGGCAGACGGGGATGCCGGCGGCGGATGCGCTGCAGGATGTGCAGGCCGCCCACGCTGGGCATCTCCAGGTCCAGGATGGCCAGATCGAGCACGGTCCGCTCCAAGGCCCGCCAGACCTCCGCGGCGTTGGCCGCCGGGAGGGTCCGCAGGCCGTAGCGGTCGAGCATCCGCGCCAATGAGCGCAGACACTCCCGATTGTCGTCGGCCAGTAGAACCGTGCGCATGAAAAACCTCCAGGTCACCTCGACCCGGGTCGCCGAAAGACGACCTCAGCGTCCCTTATATGTGCAAGGAGCGTACCAAGATTGTAACTTGTTGATAATTAAGCTATTAGTTGTCCGGGTTCTCCGCCGGGACGGCGGTTTTCCATGCCAGATTAGACATCGGCGCCGTGGGTGCGCCATTCTGGCAGGACTCAGCCGAGTTGGTAGCTCACCGCGAAGCCGACCTGGGCCAAAATCATCAGCAGGTACATGTGCTTCCAGGAGACGTGGTTGCTCTCGGTGGCCATCTCCTCGGGGCGGCGCAGGATCAGGTAGGCGATGAAAGCCCCGTAGAGGCTCAGCAGGCCGGCCAGGATCAGCAGCGGCGTCGGGTTTCCTCGCAGGACGCCCAGCAGGATGCCCGGGAACAGTCCCAGGAAGGGCAGCACGAAGAAGGGCGCGATGATCCAGGCCGCCCGGCGCACGCCGAAGATGATCGGCAGGGTGCGGCAGCCGTGGGCCTCGTCGCCCTTCATGTCGGCGAAGTCCTTGGTCGTCGAGGCGCCCAGGATGAACAGGAAGAAGACCGCCGCGATGTACCAGGGCTCGGCGAAGCCGATGGGTTTCACCGCGCTCCAGCCCGCGATCACCAACAGGCCGCCCCGGGGCAGGGCCATGGTGAAGTTGGCCAAAAAGCCGTTGCGCTTGGTGCGGAAGGGCGGGCCCGAGTAAGCGTAGGTCACGAAGCTCGTCACCAGCACGATGTAGAAGAAGCGCATATTGACCAGCAGCGAGAGGCCGATCGCCGCCAGGTAGAAGACCACGCAGGCGATCCAGGCTCCGCGACGGCTCACCTCGCCGGTGACCAGGGGCCGCTCGGGCTTGTTGACCGCGTCGATCTCGCGGTCGAAGATCTGGTTGACGGAGTTCGAGGCCATGTTCAGCACCGCCGCCGCCGCCGCGCCCAGCAGGATCTTGACGATCAGCGCGCCGTCGAGGACCAGCCGGCCGCCCACCGGCGAGCCCGCCGCCACCAGGGCGAAGCAGGCGAAGCCGAAGAAGGGCGCCAGCAGGGTGAAGGGCCGGGCCAGCTTGACGTAACCGCGCAGGCTCATAACGCTCCTCGTTCGAGACTCGTCCGGGATTCTCCGTTGGCTGTCGCAAGGTCGGCGGCACCCGCCGCGACGGGTTCCCAAGTATACCAAAGACCGCCCACCTTCGCCCGCTCCATTAGCTATACATACTATAGTATATTAGTATTGTTATTGTTATCTAATAACAAGTATGCTATTCATTTCTCCGGAGTCTTCGAGGCTAGATTGATCGTTCACTTTTACCAACCGGAAGGAGACCGATGAAAGCGCTCAAGTACGTCCTCTCAATCGCTCTGCTGCTGACGATCGGCCTGGGCCTGACCGCCTGCGAGAACGGCATGTCCGCCGAAACCGACGACGGCCTGGCTGCGCCCCCCGGTATTGGGGTTCATGTTACTGACGGAGGCTCGCCGGTAAGCGGTGCATGGGTTCAATTATATCGCCAAGGGTACGGATATGTAGGTGGTCTAACAACTGGTGCGAGTGGTTATGTTTTCTTTGAAGGCCAACCAGCTGGAACCTACACCGCATTCGCGCAGAAGAACATGAAGGTTGGCATCGTTCAGGGGTCCTATGACGGCCTGTATGCGAAATGGGAGTGCGAGCTTGAATAACCAACCAAAGCTCTCCAGCTTTAACGCCGGCGGCCGGGGTCATCCCCGGCCGCTCGTTTTACCATTCACCGGGGGAGGCGCCCCGCCCTACTCGTTCTCGCGCACCTCGCGCAGCTTGTCCAGCTCCGCCAAGTGCCCCTTGTAGGGATGGTAACCCTCCCAGCCGGCCTGGTGCTTCATCTCGACGTACCAGATCAGCAGGTCGGCCTTCTCCTTGTCCGTGGTGATGTAGATCACCACGTCGGCCTCCTCGGCGGTGTCGGTGAAGTACCATTCCCACTCCTCGTCGGCCCAGTTGCGGTTCTCGACGATCTCGACGTGCAGGTCGCTGTTCATCGAGTAGTCGCGCTCGTAGACCAACAGGTCGGCGTCGGCGGGATCGTCGCACTCGTACACCAGGAGCGCCCCCGCCGGCAGCGCCGTCATCAACAGCGCGAGACCGAGCAGATGTAACGATGTCTTCATGGTGTCTCTCCCAATGGTCCGCCCTTCCCGCGACGACGGCCGGGCGCGACCGGCCGACGGCGGGGCCGGTCCGGGTTGGTTACTTCAAGCGCCCCTGCCAGCCGTGGCCGCCTTCCCAGCCGGCCTGGGACTCGTAATCCACGAAGTAAACGTTCAAGTCCGCCTGGGACTCGTAATCGACGAAATAGATCACCACGTCGGCCTGGGACTCGTAATCCACGAAGTACCAAACCTCGTCCTTGCCCTTGGCCGAAGACTCGTAATCGGCCACGAAAGCGCTCAGGTCGGCCTGGGACTCGTAATCGACCACGTAGACGTTGAGGTCGGCCTGGGACTCGTAGTCGGCGACGTAGATGTTGCCGGCGAATACGGGCAGCGCCAGGGCCAAAAGGATCGGGAGTAGCTGCTTCATGTCCACCTCGGTCGTTGAAGGCGGCGTTCGCGCCGCGGAGCTCGCCAATCGATCATCACCGCGCCCGGGCCGCCTTCGGCCGTTTGGCGAGTGTCGTCGATCAATCAATTAGGGTAGAATAGACCAAATATCGCCCCGTTTCAAGTTTTTTATGGGATTTGGCAGGTTTTGGCTATTAATGAGACCGGACGGTGAAGCGCCGATTACCTCTTATATACCGAATACACGTAGGGCGGACCCGTGGGATTGGTCCCCCGCGGTCCGCCGTTGCGGCGGGGGGCAGAGGACCAGTCCTGCGCCCCCGCCCTACGTGTTTCGTGTTATTTGCTGTTAACCTAGATAATTATACCGGTACTCTCGATGATCCTCACACAATCCCAAACGCACTGGATTTGCCAAGATATACTCCCCGGCCGACTTGATGTTGTCCGCCTTTCTCAATACATGATCATAGAAGCTGGTTTGCCAAATGGTACCAAATAGACCTAAGTCATGTAATATATTCGTTGTATATGCCTTCCAACCCCCAATAACATTTATCAAGTTTCTTCCTGTCGGTGATAACAGCAGATAAAGATGATCCGGAAGTAATGAAGCAGCGTATAGTTTAGTGGCTTCAGAAAGAAAACCCTTGATATTAGAAAATACAGGATCGGCGTAAATCTTATTGTAAAAGAGTTTGCGCCGTTGATAAGTGCAAATTGTTATTAAGAATGCATAAGAAGGGTTGTTGTATAGTTCACGTCGTAGTCGGATATGTTTGCGTTGAGGGTATTTCGACATTTTTGTTAACCGAATCGTTGTAGGGCGGAGCCGGGGGATTGGTCCCCGGCGGTCCGCCGTTCCAAAACGCCAGGTCACGTAGGGCGGACCCGTGGGATTGGTCCCCCGCGGTCCGCCGCGAAACGACATCGATATCAATTCCCGGCGGGGGGCAGAGCCCCCGCCCTACGTGTTTCGTGTTATCCGACGTTAGCGGCGGATCGCCCGGGGATATCGTATACAATATCTCACGTAGGGCGGAGCCGGGGGATTGGTCCCCCGCGGTCCGCCGTTCCAATACGCCAGGTCACGTAGGGCGGACCCTCCGCGGTCCGCCGCGGTCCGCCGTTCCAATACGCCAGGTCACGTAGGGCGGAGCCG
>CAZOOP010000044.1:0-21951 GCA_964581465.1 uncultured bacterium | reverse complement strand
TGGGATTGGTCCCCCGCGGTCCGCCGTCCCAAAACGCCAGGTCACGTAGGGCGGAGCCGTGGGATTGGTCCCCCGCGGTCCGCCGTTCCAATACGCCAGGTCACGTAGGGCGGAGCCGTGGGATTGGTCCCCCGCGGTCCGCCGTCCCAAAACGCCAGGTCACGTAGGGCGGACCCTCCGCGGTCCGCCGCGAAACGACATCGATATCAATTCCCGGCGGGGGGCAGAGGACCAGTCCTGCGCCCCCGCCCTTAAGTTTTGATAACTAAAAAGAAAATGTTTGCTGACCCGATTCAGTATCACATAACAATAAATCTCTTTTGTGATAAAAATTGTCTGCTTTTCTTTCAATATCATCAATATTAGTTTTCTTTTTTGGAAAAAACCTTATCATTATCCTATTTGCGTATTGATAATGACTATTGACATTTCTTGGATTGTCAATGATTCTTTTAAATAATGGGCAATATTTTTTACACAACATAACGCGATATTTAGAATTATTACTATCTTCAATGCCATGCAAGATACTTGTACTTATTCCTAATACTAAATCAATAATTTGTATAATATTAGATAATATATCTTTTTTATGACTTTTAGGTAAAAACTTGATGCTCTTTGTCTTCATTATTATTCTTTCCTCTTCTGTGCTGATTTTATTTATTGGATGCCAAGGGAAATAGCAATGATGTTCTTGTTGACCTATTTCATGATATATGTTATGTACATAAACGCACTTTCCATGACTCATACTTATAAGTGCGTACTTCACAGCAGAACGAAAAAATCTATTATAAGTGTTATTAAATATATTAGTGGTTCCGAATTCATCTTCATTTAATTTTGATTTATTGATACCAAGTATGTATGAGTAAAATGTATTTGAGCTTTCATATGAATTTAGTATGTATTCTATCCACCTTAAACATATATTGTATGTGTCAGCAGATGATATTTCAGTCCAATGTATAATTTTATCATTTTTATCAAAATATTTACAATTTACATCATAATTATTAATATATCGATAAAAAATAAGATCTCTTAATAGTGGACTTTTTATTTTTTCTATTATTAATCCTATATACATCCATTTATGTCTTGTAATTGGACACACCTTAGATTGAATTTCATCAGCGTATATATTTACATGTATATCTTTCGTATCTTCATTTTCACCTAGTAGATTCTTCATACTCGCCCCCCTCCCCCGCGTGCTCCTCCCACATCGCATTCACCTCGTCCACCAAGTCCAGCGTCGCCAGGCTGACCGTGATCACCCGCTCGAGCAACTGGATAACGAAATCATCCTTCGCCGGGTACTTCTTGTACTGGTTGCAGACCCACTCCACCGCGCTGCGGTTGCCCAACCGATAATCGTGAACCCGCTCCGGCACACCCTTGAGCGTCAACTGCTTATTGTAGCGGATGACGCTCCTGTCCTTCCTGTCCACCCGCAGCCTCGGACAGGCCCAGTCGAAGGGTTTTCCCTCCAGCGGCTTCTCGATCCGTTCCAACTCGTACCTTGCGGCGCTCTCGTAATCCAGATGTTGGCGCGCCAGGTCCTCGCCCAACCGCGCCAGGCGCTGGAAGGTTTCCGCTTCGCCCAAGAGCGGCACCCGGGGCAGGCTCTTCTTCAAATTCGCCTCGTACTTCTCGCGATACCCACGCGCGTGGAGGACCGCGTAGACGTAGTGGAACACCCGCCAGGGCGTGACCGGGCCGAAGTCCGGGCTGCCCGCCCCGGCGCGTTGGTCGTAGTAGTCGCCGGGGAGGGAGTAGCGCTCGCGGAAGAGCTCGATGGCCCAGGGGGTGACGTTGAGCCGGCGGTTAAAGCCGTCTTCGTCATAGACGTAGAGGGGGAAGCATTGGGCTTGGCAGCCTGCGCCAACGTAGTGCAGGTCGGTTATCCAATTGGAGATGACAGACATGAAGGGCTTCTCAGAGGATTTATCCGTTAATACAATGACCCGGTTCTCCTCCTCCTGGGCGGGTGTGGGGAGGAATTGGTGCCATTGATATATCTCCTCGTTCATAACTCTATCGAAATAAAGATTGCTCTTCATAAAGGGCCGATAGAGTGAGGTTCGTATTTGCTTTTTACTAAATGCTACATAGCGTTCACGAGTCAGGTCTTTCTTCAGGTCACGGCTCCAATTGACCTTGTCTGTATCGACGAACTCGCTCAACGCCCGGCCGGTTGGCTGTCCGCTGCGTTTCCAGCGGTCTATCTCCAGGTTATAGGCTTCGATCATCGCCTTGACGCGCTGCTCCAACTGCCACTCATCATAGTCGTAGACTACCGCATCTCGGTTTGTTTTTACTCCATTGCTAAGTGACAGAAAGATTGCCTCACATTCGGTTAACCGCTGCTTTTTAGTCTGCTTATTCCCCAGCGGCGGCAGCTCCTCGAAGTCCGTCTCCGGCGCGAACCACTCCGCGCCGTCTTTTGTCAGCTTCGGCTCCTTCCAATCCACCACCCTGTAGTCTCCGCGGTAATCCAAGTCATCATAGCGTTCCTCTTTGCGGATAAACTCCGGTTGACGCTGATAGTAGACCTTGCCACTATCACTTCCATCCCTAACCAGCAAGCTGATACCAACACCTACCTGAATCCCGAAGACGTTGTGTGTCGTCCCGCTTATCTTAGGATTCTTGCGGACGTTGCCTCGCAGATCGTAGTGATAGACTTCGCTGAAGTCGCGCACTAAATGCTTCCTCATCCCACTAGCCGCGTAGCCATCGAGGAAGCCGTTATTAGTCACATAGCTCACGACCCCCGTCTCTCCCAGCCTGTCCGTGGCCCAGCGGATGAACTGGATGTAAGGATCGTAGAGGGAGTTGAGGTTGGTGGCCCGGGAGTCCTTGGCGTAGGTCTGCTTGATGCGTTCGTTGATGGTGTCGTGGGGGGCGTTCTTGGCCCCCTGATTCTCGTACTCCTGCCAGGCGTTATACGGCGGGTTGCCCAGGATGACCGTTATCTCGGCCTCCTCCTGGGCCTTGACCTTGCGGGCGTTCTCCTCGGACAGGCCGACCATATCGAGCTGCTGCTTGACCTGGTTCAGCAGCAGGGTGTCGGTGAAGCAGACGCCGGGGCACTCGGCGTGCTCCCCGGTCAGCTCGTGATAGGTGTTGTGGATGTTGAGCCCGGCGATGTAATAGGGCAGCAGGAGGATCTCGTTGGCCCAGATCTCGCGCTTGTACTTGTATTCGAGGGCGGATGGCCGCAGGTCGTTGATCTTCTCGAGCACGGCGATGATGAAGTTGCCGGTGCCGGTGCAGGGGTCGAGGATGTGGACCCCGCGATCGGCCAGGGACTTGCCGAAATGTTCGTTGAGGGCGGCTTCGACGGAGTTGACGATGAAGCGGACGATGGGCTGGGGTGTGTAGACGATGCCGAGGCGGTCGGCGTCGCGGGGAGAATACACATTGAGGAATGGCTCATAGACCTTTGTAAGAAAATCCTGTTTTTCGCTGATGTCGTAGATGTTGGCGGCGCGTCGTTCGACGGCGGCGAAGTAGTGGTTGAGACCGCGCATGTAGTCGTCGCGGGAGGGGGCGTCTTCGAGGAAGGCGTCGACGAGGTTCTCGAGCTCGTGAGCGATGGCGTTGTTCTGGCGGAAGCGGTCGTAATGGAAGACGCGTCGGGCGATACGCTCGGTGAGCAGGTGCTGGGCCAGCATCTCTTCGATCTGGGAGATGGTGACGGCGGGGTTGAGGCTCTCGCGACAGACCTCGTAGAAGCGATTGAGCTGCTCGACGAACCGTTTGTTGTTGCCTTTCGCTTCTTCAATCCGCGCTCGAAGGGCCTCGGCGAAGCGGGGCAGGTCCTCGTAGAAGTGTTCCATGGCCTCGTGGAAGCCGTCGATGTCCGGGGTCGACCAGGCGAAGAAGTCGGTCAGCATCCGCTCGAGGCTGTCGCGGTCGCGGATGTCGCATTCGCCGAGGCGGGCGTCGTTCTGGAACAGCACGGCGGTTTGGGTGTCGTCGAAGAGCAGGTTCTTGTCGAAGGGGTAGCCCTGGCGCCGCTTGATTTCGATTTCGCTTTCGAGGTCGTCGGCCTCGTCCTTGGCCTCCCAGAAGCCGCGGGTGCTGTTGAGGTGGTCGCGGATGATGCCGTCGGGGATGATGCTCCGCCCGCGCGGGGTCTTGATCGATTCCTTGATGAGCGTCCAGCCGCCGAGCATCGAGCACCAGTCGCCCAGCAGCCGCTTCATGGCGGTCTCGGTGGTGGACTCGATGGTCATCTGGCCGTGCTCGTGGTAGCTGTCGAGGAGGGCGTAGTAGTCGCGGAAGGCCTTGTTGATGCGGCGGGTGGTGAGGGGTGTCATGGGCTCCTCGTCGGGGTGGTCCGGTGACGATTACGCTAGATGATATTACAGGGCTGGCGGGTTTGCAAGGAGATGGTCAAAGGGACGGCCGGGGCCGTCCCTTGGTGTGTATGGCGGGCGTTGGCGGTGTGGCTAGGCGCCGCCGCCGGTGCCGCGGAACATCTCGGTGAGGGTGCCGACGCTGCCCAGGACGTTGGTGAGTTCGAAGGGGAAGAAGATCTTGTTGGCCTGGCCCTGGCTGACCTGGTTGAGTGTGGTCAGGTACTTGACGGCGATGAGGTAGTTGGGGGCCACCTGTTGACCGACGGCGTCCTTGACCTTGTTGATGGCGTCGTACTCGCCCTCGGCGCGCAGGCGCAGGGCGTCGGCGTCGCCCTGGGCTTCGAGGCGCTGGCGCTGGCGGTAGCCCTCGGCTTCGAGGATGGCTTCCTGTTTGAGGCCTTCGGCGCGGGCGATGCGGCTTTCGCGGTCGCCCTCGGCGCGGAGGATGGCGGATTTCTTCTCGCCCTCGGCCTCGAGGATGGTGGCGCGGCGTTCGCGCTCGGCGGTGGACTGCTTCTGCATGGCCGCTTCGATTTCGGGCGGCGGGGTGATGTCCTGGAGCTCGACGCGGTTGACCTTGACGCCCCACTTGTCGGTGGCTTCGTCGAGGACGATGCGCAGCTTGTTGTTGATGACGTCGCGGCTGATCAGGGTCTCGTCGAGGTCCAGCTCGCCCATGACGTTACGCATGGTGGTCTGGGTGAGCTTCTCGATGGCCTGGGGCAGGTTGAGGATCTCGTAGACGGCCTTGATCGGGTCGGTGATTTGGAAGTAGAGCAGGGCGTTGACCTGCATTCGGACGTTGTCCTTGGTGATGACGGCCTGAGCGGGGAAGTCGTAGACCTGTTCGCGGAGGTCGACGCGCTCGGTGCTGATGCGCTGGATGTATGTCCGTCCGCGCACGCTGCGGGCCATGCGCCAGTTTACCTTGCGCGGTTTGTCGACGATGGGTATGATCAGGTGCAGGCCGCTCTTGAGGACCTTGCGGAACTTACCCAGGCGCTCGATGATCATCACCTCGGCCTGCTTGACGACCTTGAAGCCGGCCGCGGCGAAGATGATCAGGAAGATGAAGGCGGCGCCGATGGCGATGATCGTGCCCCACTCGATCCCGCCGGTCTCGGTTTCGAAGAACCCGGCGAAACTGGCGGTGGCCGCCCCGAGTAGCACCAGGGCGATCAGATAACGTAGTCTAGATCCCAAGTCGCACCTCCGAATCTGGGATTGGTTTCTGGATTGCTCGGTTAATCGGCCGCCCGGGGCGGCGGGCTCCTCGTCGGTGCCGGAGGATGGACCTCCCGGGACGGGGTAGTCTACTCCTGTTTTTCTTTGGGTATGGGCTCGATGATGAACTTGATGCCGTCCAGGTCTTTGAGCCTCACCCGCGTGCCGACCTCGAGCACGGTGTCGTCGTCGTGGGGGTAGACGGCGCCCCACTCCTCGCCGCCGACCTTGACGTAGCCGCGGCGCTCGAAGGCCACGGGCTGGGTGACCACGGCGCTTTTGCCCACCAGGGCCTCGATGTTGGTCTTGGCCTCGCCCTCGCCGGAGCTGCGATCGGAGCGGACGAAGAAGCGTCGGGCCAGGAAGACCAGCAGTGCGCCGCCGAGGACGAAGATGGTCAACTGCCAGACGACGCCCATTCCGGTCAGGGAAACCGCCGCGGTGATTCCGGCGGCCACGCCGAAGGGCAGCAGGAAGAAGCCCGGGACCACGATCTCGGCCAGGGCCAACAGGAAACCGACGATCAGCCAGATGTGCCAGGCTTGGAGCATCGTTCCTCCTCGAAACGGATCAAGCGGGGAAAACGGACCGCGGACTCGGCGCGGGTCGCATGTCAAAGGTCGAACAGTGAGGGGTGATGAATCGGGTGCGTATCGACGTTGTGAGCGGTGATGAGCGCGGTGCTGGTTCACAGGCGCCGGGTGCCGGGTGGATAACTGCTTTGATTATAGCACGTCGGGGGCGCTAGCGCACAAGTACCCTGCGGGTGATCGAGCGCGCCGGGGCGCTCAGGCGCAGCAGGTATACGCCGGCGGGCATGGCGGCGGTCGACAGTTCGATCTCGCCTCGACCCGTGAGGGGCAGCGAACTCAGTCGGCGACCGGCGCAGTCGTAAAGGGCCAGCTCGCCCTCGACCCCCTCGGGCAGGGCGTAGCGGCAGCTCAGGGCGCCGTCGGCCGGGTTGGGCCAGGGAGCCGAGAGCCGGAAGTCGGCCGGGGAGTCTTCGGGGATGAGCAGCTCGACGGGGCCGTAGCGATGGACGTGACCCGCGTCGGTCCGGGCGGTTAGCAGGTAGCGGTGGACTCGACCGGCGGCGGCGTCACGGTCCAGGTAGGCGGAGCGGGAGGCTTCCAGCTCGACCAGTCGGTCGCCGTCGCGCTCCAGCACCCAGGCGACGACGCCCCCGCCGTCGTCAGCGGAGCTCCACTCCAGCAGGGCGCCGTCGTCGACTACGCCGCCGGTGAACTCGACGCCCGGGGTATCGAACTCGATGCCGTCGCCCTCGGTGACGGTCAGGTTGGCGCCAGCGGGGAGGTCGGGGTAGTCCTCGACCAGTCCCGAAGGCCAGAGCACCCGCAGATCGACGCTGTCGTCGCCGCCCAGACCGATGGTCAGGGGCAGTTCCCGGCGGCCCTGGAGTCCGCCACCGCCGGTGAGTTCTTCCCAGCGCTCGCCGGAGTCCAGGGTGATTCTCACCCGGGCGCCCAGGGCCGAGGCGTTGGAGTTCACGCCGACCAGGGTCAGCCGCAGGTGGTTGCCGGGGGCGTCGTCGTTGCGCACCAGCCGGTTGTCGAAATGGCCGGCCAGGTAGGCGTCCAGATCGCCGTCGAGGTCGTAGTCGGCCCAGGTCGCCGCGAAGCTGTCCCAGGGGCGGTCGATGTTCAGCGCCGTGGCCCGATCTGTGAAACCGCCGTCGCCGTCGTTGTGGTACATGGCGTTGTCGCTGACGTGGCTGGCGGCGAAGAGGTCGAGGAGGCCGTCGCGGTCGTAGTCGAGGAACCAGGCGGTGCGGCCGTCACCGTAGCAACCCACTCCGGCGGCGCCGGTGACGTCGGTGAAGGTGCCGTCGCCGTTGTTTGCGTAGAGACGGTGGTAGTCGGGATCGAAGGGCAGCTCGCCGATGTTGACCACGTAGAGGTCCAGGTCGCCGTCGCCGTCGTAGTCGCCCACGGCCACCCCGGAGGGGTCGCTGCCGGCGTTGGCCACCCCGGCGGTGCCGGTGACGTCGCTGAAGGTGCCGTCGCCGTCGTTGCTCCACAGGGCGCTTGCGGGATCGTTGGGCAGGTAGATATCGGTGTCGCCGTCATCGTCGTAGTCGAAGGCTGCCGCCGACCAGTCCGCCGTGGCGGCTCCCAGACCGGCCGCGACCGTGGTCTCGCTGAACACCCCGCCGCCGTCGTTGTGGAACAGCCGGCAATCGGCGGCGGCGGCGAGGATGTCCAGTTCGCCGTCGTTGTCGTAGTCGAGGAAGACGGGCTTGGCGGTGCTCACGCCGGCCAGACCTGCGGCGGCGGTGACGTTGGTGAAGGTGCCGTCGCCGTCGTTGGAATAGAGGACGAGGTTGCCGTAGTCCCCGGCCAGGTCGAGGTCGCCGTCGCCGTCGTAGTCGGCCCAGGCCAGCGAGCCCAGATAACCGCTGATGCCGCAGCCCGCGGTGACGTTGGTGAAGGTGCCGTCGCCGTCGTTGGTGTAGACGAAAACGGCGTAATCGGGTGAGTTGCGGCTGATCACCAGGTCGGGCAGGCCGTCGCCGGTGAAGTCGCCGAAGGCCGCGGCGGCGCCCAAGCCGGACATGGCCACTCCGGCCGCGATGGTGACGTTGGTGAACTGCTGGGCAGCCCCGGCGCAGTGGGAGGGGACGACAACGAGAAGGCATAACATGAGGGATAGTCTGCGCATCGTGACTTCACCTTTCATTCACGGTTGATCACTGTTTGAAGAGGCTTTAGAAAAAGAGATTGGCATCATGGAACGTGATCAAACAAAACCAGGCTGATGGGGAGCGGCCGGCCGGATCGGTATTGACTCCCCGGAGACACGCTGTTTATGAGCAATCGTTCATGTTCATGCCCTTATTGCTTGTTATTACTGCGTTTAGGAGTTAACGGCAATGAGTTGGCGGCAATCTACTAGCAGGGTATATTATTGTTCGCTGATATCTATGATCGCTAAGGTCCAAGCCCACATTGGCCGCCACTTTTCAGCTGCCCGTTCCGTGACAGGTATCCGATGATCATCACCTATATTATCAACAGGATACAATTACAATCAGGTCCGGATAGGGTATACGCTCCCAAGGGATTATCACCTGAAACTGAACCGATGTTGAAAAATAAAGCACGGCATTTAGAACGGAAATGCTGCAGAATACCTTACGAAGGGCACTAGAGCGATAAGCAATAAAGTTATGGGATTATCACTCGCACCTGAACCGATTCATCCGGCTGAAAGATTGTAATTCATTGCTTTAACGTTCACACTGGCCGCCATTGTCATCCCGTTGTTTTGTGGCGCTATACCCGGCCTTGTATTGAGTTCCACCGGAAGCCCTGGGCTGTTGGTCCTGCATCAGCAGCCGACCAGGCTGTGAGTGAGGGATCTGCTGAAGAAGCTATATTGCTCGCTTCCGCAGCTTTGAGCGTTATTGGACTTCACTGGTTGACCCCTCGCTGCGGGTGGTTACCAGGGCCTTATCTCAATGCGTCTTTCACAAGTTGCGATACTTGGTTCAGTTTCTGGTGATGATCCCAAAAGTTTTCATCTCTGATAAAGCCTCTAGTAGAAACATATAACCTCTTTATAACCGGGAAGCCAGGATCTAAGTCAAGAGTCGTGACTTCCCGAAGCTCAGCGTCCTATTTGAGTACGTCTGGTTTTGTGTCACCTGGCGACGCACGGACAGTCTCAACTTGTGCAGCCATAAAGCACAAAATAACAAGCTATTAGCTAGATAAAAGCCTGCTCAAGCACGTGTGATAATCCCTTGGTGTTTAACACCGAGCGTACAGCGGTGTGAGCGAAGCCGTGCGGTTCTTCGACGGCCCTTGATCCACGGTCGCCGAGGCCCTCCTGGATCGCTTCTCGACCTCGAGTTGGCGGCTGTCTCTCTGACCGATGCTACGGGAAACCTCCGATATTCCAACGTATGTCATCGGGTTGGAAGCCGCTCAGGGGTGGTCGGAGCCCTGCAACTCACCAGCCCGCGCGCAGGGCGCGGGTGCGCAGCACGGTCAAAGCGCCGAAGAAGCGCTGCATCATCCGGTTGATCACGGGCATCCCCCGGGGGGTCAACCGGGCGCCCCGGACCAGCCCCAGGCTCCGGGCGGCGGCCAGGGCCGCCCGCAGCCGTCGCGAAGGCGGACCGCCGAGATGGGCCTCCAGGCTCTCCGCCGTTCCGCCCATTCCGAAAAGGAAGCCCAGCAGCAGGTAGGCCTCGCGCTCCCAGGGCCGCAGTCTGCGCTGTCGGGCCAGCCCCACCCCGCCGCGCTCCACCCGCCGGAAGTACTCGGCGAGCGAGAAGCTGTTGGCGTAGAAGCGCGAGGCGTAAAAGCCCACGGCTCCGCAGCCCGCGGCCAGGTACTCGGGGTTGGCGACCAGGTACTCATCGGTCAGGCCGGGCTCGCTGACGAAGCACCAGACCGTGCTCGGTCGTCGTCCGCTCGCGGCGACGCGCTCCAGGATCACCTCGTAGAGCCGGTCGCCGCGGCGCGGATCGGGCCGCAGCGGCTCGATGCCCTCGCCGCCGCGCACCAGGGGCGGCATCAGCGGGTTGAAGGTCACCTGGGTCAGGCCCAGCGCGTCGGCGACCTCGATGTCGGCGGCCAGCAGCGCCGGGGTCTGGGCCGGGTGATTGTAAAGCAGGTCCAGTTGCAGCGTGGGGAAGCGCCCCCGCAGGCGGGCGAGTATTCGCTTGAGCTCCGGCGGTGTCGGCTCGGGCCGCCCCAACAGGCGCAGCAATCCGGCGTCGAAGCTCTGCACTCCCACCGAGAGCCGCTCCACGCCCAGCTCGGTCAGGCCGTCGACCAGCCCCGGCGTCAGGTCCTCGGGGTGGGACTCCACGCTCAGGCGCGTCTCGGGCAGCCGACGGCGCAGCAGGGCCAGCAGCTCGAGCAACTCCCCGGGAAGCACCGTGGGCGTCCCGCCGCCGATGTAGACCTCGGGGAAGACGAAGCCGCGCCCGAGCAGTTCCTTGATCTCCCGGGTCAGAGCGGCGAAGTGGTCGCGGGCCGCGGACTCCTCGAAGGCGAAGCGGTGGAAGGCGCAGAAGGGGCAGGGGCGGCGGCAGAAGGGCAGATGGACGTAGAGGGCGGGCCGCTTGCCGCCGGAGTAGCCCGGGTAATCGTCATCCGACGACGGCTCCTCCAGGGCCGTGAAGCGACGCCCCGCCAGGCCGACCAGACCGGCGGCCACGGCGCTGATCCAGGACTGGGGGCTCTTCATCGTCATAATCGTGCCCTCTCGGGCCTCCCCCACAAGGCGCACTCACCGACGCCGACTTCGTCCGGTACCTAACCAACCGCCCGGCCGGGGTCCGGCTTTGGCACGTTTCTTGCAACAATGCGGGGCGGCCGTCCGCCCGAGCCGGCCTGGGACTCCGCAAGAAACGTGCCAAAGCCTCGCGGGTTACTCGGTTGCCTGGAGCGATACCTGTGCCGGGCGAAGGTGGCGCCGGGGCGGCCTCCCCGTCAACGAACCAGCTTAGAACCCCTTCGCCGATGAGTCAAGAGCGACGAGCGCTCGGTCATCCTGGCCCGTAACCGTTTCATCCTGCGCGGTGTGATCCAGGGCACTTGTCCAAAGCGGAAAAAAACCCTATAATCGCCCTATTAGGTGAACTATATCAACCGTTGAACATACTGGCAGACTAAAGGCGTCACCCTGCGGGACGCTGGGCGGGAACGGGAGGCCGACGATGCTCAAACGCTTGATTCTATTACTGATACCCCTCTGCACCCTGGCGCTGACCATTACCGAGAGCGACTACAACTACGGCGCCGGTATCTCCGGCGACTTCTACTACCTCACCGACGGCACCTGGGAGGGCTTTGACTCAGGCGAGGACTCCTGGGACTTCTCCGGCATCACCAGCTCGAACTACGCCGAGTTCGACGTGCTGAGCAAGTCGGCCTCACCCCACGGCGGTGATTTCCCCGATGCCGACTACGCCGAGCGGATCATCCAGGACGACGTCGGCGAGGTCTGGTTCTACTCCTCCCTGGACGGCGCTTACCGCCAGCACGGCGCCACCCTGCCCTGGAGCTCCCTCCAGTTCAAGGTCGAGTACGATCCGGTGATCGACTTCTGGGACCTGCCCCTCTCGGTGGGTACCAGTTGGAACTACGACTTCACCTATGATTTCTGGGTGGCCATCATCCACGTGATCGTCAACGAGAGCCACGACAAGGAGATCGTCGCCGAGGGCCGGGTCAAGGTTCCCGCCTCGGGCGATGACTGGTGGCCCTGCCTGGTGCTGCGCGAGCACGCCGTGGTCGACGACAACTGGGACCAGACCGACAAGGATGTCTGGATCTACGGCTGGATCGTCCCCGACGGCTTCATCGGTCAGAGCGGCGTGGCCTCCATCGAGAGCGTCGACGGCGCCGGACCGGACTTCACCAGCTACTCCAAGCGCTATGTCCTGGCCACCTCGAACATCTCCCCCGACCCCTGGAGCGTCGTCGAGACGAGCTGGGGCGCCATCAAGGCCGCCGCCGAGTAAGGCCCGTCCCAGTCAACCGAGGAGAATGATGCACCGCCGCCTGGCACTTATACTGACGCTGCTGCTCTTAGTCGGTACGGCGGGCGCCGCCGATTACCACCGCGCCGGCCGCTTCGCCCTGGGCTGCGAGATCGGCGGCTCCCTCTCCGTGGGCGAGCTGCTGCCCATCGAGTTCAAGCCCGCCCCCGACGCCGAGTGGTCGATCATCGTCCCCGTACCCCTCTACCCGGGCAACGGCCTGGACATCGGCGCTCTGGTCGATTTCCATCCCGGCGAGCACTTCGGCCTGCGGGCCTGGTGGGGCAGCCAGATACCCGTCCAACCCCAGGCCGCCCCGCCCAGCTACATCGACGAGATAACCGGGAGTTTCCACCGCTTCGGCCTGGACGCCCTGGCCTACCTCGAGCAGGGCGACGTCTGCTTCGACGTCGGCCTGGGACTGTTCTGCATCCTGGCCTCCTACGAGTTCCTCTTCGACGACTTCACCACCGCCGAGGAGGATTGGGAGACCATCTCCGGGGACACCTGGACCGCCGGGATCTCGCCCCAACTGGGCATCGAGCTGTTCTTCAGCGACAGCCTGGCCCTGGGCGGCCGCCTGATGGCCCCCATCTCCCTGCTCTCCGACGACGACAACGCCGAAACCGACGACGAGGGCTACGGCAACGACGGCGACGGCGTCGAGCTGCGCATACACCTCAAGTACTACTTCTAGCCGGCGGTCATCCCCACGGAACAGGTCGACCCTATCGGAGCGGCTACACGGCCGCCCGAGGACCCGCCTGCGATGCCCGCCGCCCGCGGCCCACCCGCCCGGGCCCGGTTTTGGCACGTTTCTTGCGGAGTCGCCGCGGCCTGCCGCGCCCGGCCGCCACCCAGGCGCAAGAAACGTGCCAAAACCTCACGCTCGAAGTCCGAGGGGGTACGGAGGCCCGGCACAGCCCGGGGGCGTTTCGTTCCGGAGCGTCACCTCCACGCGCGATCGAGGGCGGGTAATGCTTTGAAGCTGCAAGTCGACTGCCGAGGTATGCGCGCGATCAAGCTGTTACTCGTGACGGATTAACACCCGCAATTCAAACCCAACGTACATGGCAAACGGGTTATCATTAATGCTGGATAGCTTACTGCATTGTTTTTTGTTTGGCATCACACACGATCCCGGACCAGCCCACTCCAACTAGAAACTCCGATCCCCTTCGAAAATGCGGCTGAGACGAGGCCGTGCTGAATCAAGTTAAGCCCGCATTCTTTTCACCATGGTGGTTGCTGATTAGATATGCTTGTTATAAGCTACGGGATTATCACTCGTATCTGAACCGGCTCGTTCAGCTAATAGATTGTCATTGAATGTTTTATAGCTCATAGTCGCTGTCATTGTCATACCGTTACTTGGTGGCACTGAATCCGGTTTTGCCTTGAGTCCCGCCGGAAGCCGGAAGCCGTTGGTTTCATTCAGATTTCGATAATGCTGTGGGTGAGGGCTCTGCTGACGACGCTCCATTGCTCGCTCTAGCAGCTTCGACCGCTATCCGACTTCGCTGGGTGAAGCCTCGCTGAGGAAAGTTACCAAAGCTGCTTCTCAAAGCGGCTTTGCTGAGTTGCGAGTTAGTTGTTCATCTTCTGTGATGATCCCTAAACCACTTATGATCGTAGCGTCGTCATCGAGGCCAATGTCGTCAAGCAGTTTTCAGCCTGTTGTTACGTCGCTACGGGCGTATGCAGAATGTGGTAATCCACGTACTCGCCACAAGCATCTCGCTCGATGCGCGCGCCTGATTAAAGAGCTAACTGCTTTGATCTAAATGTAATCCAGTATTGCATTGGTCCGTTGCCGCTAAGTGATCCCTTTTGTTTTGTCTACTGGTGGCGACTGTTAAGCCTCGACTTGGTGCGGTGTTAAGCTGTCGAGCCGTCTCGCCCGCCGATCAGGCTGGAAGCCACGAAGTTGGGGTAACGCGATAACAGCCCGCAGTGACCGGCTTGACTCCAATACCAGCTCCGCGTTTAATAGAGTCGACGGCCCCGGCAAGGCGGATAGCCGGCTCAACTACCCGGCGGCAAGACTCGTTTGCCCCGGATGTCATTGATAATCATAAAGATGACCTACAGCTTCTCCCACTCGCACCGGCAGGTGATCGCCTTGTCCCGCGTTCTCGTCATCCTTGTCCCGTTCCTGCTCGGTGGTGTTCAAGCCGAGCTTCCCCTGAACGAGATCGAGCTGCCGTCCGGCTTCACCATTGACGTCTACGCCGAGGCCCCCGGCGCCCGCTCCCTCTGCCCGGCCCCCGACGGCACGGTCTTCGTCGGCACCCGTGAGCGCGGCGTCGTCTACGCCCTGCGCGACGTTGACGGCGACGGGGTCGCCGAGGAGGTGCGGACCATCGCCGCCGGGCTGGACAGCCCCAACGGCGTGGCCTTCGCCGACGGCGACCTCTACGTGGCTGAGATCCGGCGGGTTCTGCGCTACCCGGACATCCTGGACGACCTGGACGACCCGCCGACTCCCGGGGTCTTCTACGGCGGTCTGCCCGATGAGCCCCGGCACGGCTGGAAGTACATCGCCTTCGGCCCCGACGGCCGGCTTTACCTTCCCGTGGGCGCACCCTGCAACGTCTGCGATCCCGACGAGCCTTACTGCTGCCTGCTCGCCATCGCTCCCGAGGGCGACAGCGTCGGCGTCTACGCCCGGGGGATCCGCAACACCGTCGGCTTCGCCTGGCACCCCGAGACCGGCGAGCTGTGGTTCACCGACAACGGGCGGGACTGGCTGGGCGACGATACGCCCCCCGACGAGCTCAACCACGCCCCACGTCGCGGCCTGCACTTCGGCTTCCCCTACCTCCACGGCGTCGACGTCCGCGATCCCGACTACGGCGACGCCCGACCACCCGACCTCGAGATCACCCCGCCGGCGCTGGAGCTGGGACCCCACGTGGCCGCTCTGGGGATGCTCTTCCACAGCGGCGAGTCCTTCCCGAAGGGCTACGCGGGCGACGTGTTCATCGCCGAGCACGGCTCCTGGAACCGCAGCGTTCCCATCGGCTACCGGGTGATGCGGGTGCCCTTCGCCGACGGCCGCCCGGCCGGTTATGAGGTCTTCGCCGAGGGTTGGCTGCGGGGGTCCGAGGCCTGGGGCCGACCCGTGGACCTGCTCGAGCTGACCGACGGCTCGCTGCTGGTCTCCGACGACCGCGCCGGCGTCGTCTACCGGATCAGCCACCCCTAGACGCCCGGATACTCGAGGAGAGATACGCTCATCCCGCGTACGCCGGGGCTGCTCGGCTGGTTGATCACGACTTGGGGCGGAACGGGCGCTGGGCGGATACTCGGCCGGCGGCGATTATGGCAAGGGCGGCCCCACTTTGGGCCTTCCTCGAGTATTTCGCCAACGAGGCGGATCTAGTCCGCAGCTCTCGAGTCCAGGGAACGCAGACGTCTATTTGTCTATGGATCATTACCAGAAACTGGACCAAACATTCGCAACTCAGGAAAGCCGCCTCGAGAAGGAGGCTTAGTACCTCCCCGCAGCGAGGCGTCATCCAGGGACGGCGGATAGCGTTCGAAGCTTATAAAGCGAGCAATAGAGCGTCGTCAGCAGGTCTTTCACCTACGGCCTGGTCGACTCCCGAGCGGGATCAACAGCCTTCGGCTTCCGGCGGCACTCAACGCCAGTCAAAGCGCATCCCTACCTAGCAGCGGTATGGCGGTATGACAATGGCGTCGATTGTTTGCTATAAAGCAACCAATGACAGTCTATCTGCTGGATGAGTCGGATCAGGTGCGAGTGATAATCCCTTTGCCTAAGGCTGGTTCTCGATGGTGTGTCTGACTGCCTGGAGCCGCTGATCCGGCCGAAGGAGGCATTCAGCTCAAGATTCGCGTTCCTTGCGCAGATTTTGTTAGGCATCATGGAAGGTGATCGGACCAGATCAGGCTGTTTAGGAGCGGCTTGCCGGGCCGTTCTTCACTTACCGGAAATGCACCTTGTTGACCCTACAATCATATATCTTGCCCTTAATGCTTTACTACGACGCTTAAGCTTCAGTGACAATCTGCTGTCAGGGCATGAACAAGTGTGCGAATATCCAGGCTTACCTAGTTGACGCTCTTCTTATCTGCCACTTTTTGATCCCCTTTTTTGTGGCAGAAGATCATAGCTCATCCCGTTTGTTAACAGCATATTACATACAGGTAGCGGTCCGAACACGGTATACGATCCCTTTTGTTATTATCCGACCTCCCCGCTGATATCCCCGCCTTTGAGCAGGCTAGACGATTCTCCGGGCTACATTATCAGCCAGTCGAAGTGACGAATGAGTATCCCGTCCTGGGTATTGGTCGGGAGAGCAAGCTTCCGTCAGAGGACAATCACGGCGCCGGCGATGAGGCGGCCCCACCTGTTCATTAATCCCGCTAACATAATCGGCACCCTCGGGTGCCTTTGATTATGCCTTGCGCGTCGGCTTTGCGGCCTGGGTCATTCGTCCACCGATTCACCTATCAACTCTTGTACCAGGGCGTTGAGGCGGCGCTGGTTCATCTTCAGGCTGAAGCGCCTCAGGATGGTCTCGCGGCCCCGGCGGGCCAGGCGACGGGCCCGCTTCGGGTCCTCGAGCAGCTCCTGGAGGGCGTCGGCCAGCGCGAGGTGATCGCCGGGTGGAACGAGCAGCCCGTTTACGCCGTGGTCGATTATCTCGGGGATGCCTCCGGCTGTGGTGCCCACCACGGCGCGCTCCATCGCCAGGGCCTCGATGACGGTGCGGCCGAAGGGCTCGAACTCGCTGGGCACGGCGACCACGTCGGCCAGGGAGATGTAGGGCCGCACGTCGAGGGCGAAGCCGGGGCGGATCAGCCTGGAGCCGATACCGCTCTCCTCGACGACGCGCTCGAACTCGGCGCTGCTGCCGGGATGGATGTCCTCCTGCAGCGAGCCCAGCAGCAGGAGCCGGACGTCGTCCAGGCCCCGGTGGTGAAGCTCGGCCGCGGCGCGGATGACCAGGTCCGGACGTTTCCAGGGGACGATGCGCCCGCAGTACATTATCACCCGGCAGCCGTCCAGGCCCAGCTTCTCGAGGAGCTCGGGCGAGGGCTCTTGCGGTTTGAAGCGCTCGGTGTCGACGCCGTTGTAGATCAGGTGGGTTTTCTCGGGATGGCGCCGCCCCTGGGGGAAGCAGCGGTCGAGGACGGCTTGGCTGATCACCACGAAGGCGTCGGCGAGCTGGAAGGCCAGCTTGTCCGACAGGCGGATGCTGCGCCAGTCGCGCACGTACCCCAGCACCTTGGGGGGCAGGCCCCAGGCGGCCAGGGAGGCCGCCAGGCGGCCCTTGATCGTTTCGCTGTAGAGCAGGTCGGGGTGCTCGCGGCGCAGCAGACGGCGCAGCTTGAACACGCTCTGGATCAGGGAGCGCAGCAGGGTCAAGGGGTGGGAGAAGCCGCGGATCTGCGTGTACTCCCGGACCAGCAGGGGTTCGCAGCGTACGCCCCGAGAGGTGTAGAGCTGGAGGAACTCGGGGTTGCTCTCACCGTAGGCGGCCACGGCCTCCCAGCCCGGACCGAGCCCCTCGATAAAGCCCAGCAGGCTGTGATGACTCCCCCCCACCGCGGTGTAGGGTAGATAGCAGACGATTTTTCGACGCTTTCCGCTCATGGGGAAGCTCCAACCGGGGGTCCGGTCATGCCTGGATGACTGTGAATCTGGCATTGAAGCTGGATTGATCCTTCGGGTCTTCGGGTATTGAATCAGTGAATGTTTTTGACCTGGGCTCTAGACTGTCCGGATCACACCGGCATCATACGCAACTGGGGTATGAAGCGGCCCAAGCTCTTTACATGCGTCAGCTTCCCGTCGGCCGCCAATGGGCGATTGGCGGTTATGCGTTTGCACCGCCGAATCCAGAGTTGCCGATCGTCGGCCTCGCGGCCCCCTCGCCTGTCCGAGCCTGTCCGATTCTATCAGATAAGCTATTGGGAGCCTGGAACGTGTTCGGAGCGAATCAGGCTGATTCGGAGCGGTTTGCCGGGCCTTTATCGCCCATCCGGAGTTACTCCTGATAGATTATCCACTCTTGACAATTCAAAATGGGATCATCACCAGAAACAGAACCAAGTATTCGCAATTGGTGAAAGACGCCTTGAGGCGAGGGGCTGGTAACCACCCGCAGCGAGGGGTCAATCAGTGAACTCGGATAACGGGCGAAGCTGCACAAGTGAGCAAAAAGCGTCGTCAGCAGGTCATTTACTCACAGCCTGGTTGAAACCTGAATGGAGCCAACAGCCTCGGGCTTCCAGCGTTACTCAAAGCAAGGTCGGATTACGTGCCACCAAGCAGAGCGATGACAATGGCGGCGAGTGTGAACGATAAAGCAATGAGTGACAGTCTATTAGCTGGACGAGTCGGTTCAGGTGCGAGTGATAATCCCTTCAATATTGCTCATCACTCGTGCTATCAGCAGGTTACAACCATGATCCCGTCCGGACGGAGTTGGCGATCTCCAATTAAAAACGCTACCGATTCATAGGTGCTTATTGCGAGCATTCATCAGCTTTTAGATACTGATAACTCAAGCGAGTTTAGCATTTTGACCCCGGTGCCGCAATAGCGGCGCGGGATGGGGGGGCGGCGGTCGGCTAGCTTCCCTTGAGGGTTCCTCCGTCTTGGTCCTCGAAGACCTTGAGCAGCAGGAAGGCCGGGGTGGGTGAGAACCCCCGACGCTCCCACCAGCCCACGCTGCCCGTGGTCACCAGGACCGACAGCGACGGAGCGCCCCGACGGCGCAGCTCATCCTCGACCTCCTCGACCAGGGCGCGGCCGAGTCCCCGGCCCTGATAATCGGGGTGGACGCTGAGCAGGTGCAGCAGCGCCCGGGAGCCGTCGTAGACAGCCTTGACGTAGCCGACGACGCGGCCGTCGAAGACGGCGACGCGGTCCACGGCGGCGGGACAGGCGGCGACGCGGGCCATGGCCGCCGGTCCCTCGACGGCGGGGAAGGCGTACTGGTCGTTGGCTTGAAGAATGGCCACGACGGCGGCGGCGTCGGCGTCTTGGAAGGGGCGGATCAGGGGGGTGTCAGGGGCCTTCGAGGAGCGCACCGAGCTTGACCTCCGGGGTGAAGTCGACGGGCAGCGGACGGAAGGCGTCGGCGACCACGCGGCCCTCGTCGAGGAAGGTGGAGACGACGCGGGCGAAGGCGGCGGGCTGTTGGCGTTCCAGATCCTCGCAGTGCGCTGCTCCCTCCACGATGAGGTGCGAGCCCGCGGCCAGGTGGGGCAGCAGCTCGTCGACCCAGTGGGGTGGCGTGGCGACGTCGAGCTCGCCGGAGAGGCAGAGCGTGGGCGCGTCGACGGGGCCGTGACGGCGCCAGCGCTCGTCGATCAACTCGACGACGGAACCGCCGAGCTGGACCGGCGCCCAGTAGAGCAGTGCCAGAGGCGAGCCGAGGGTCGCCGTCGGCGGATCGAGCTCGGAAAGGTAGTCGCGGCCGGGAAGGTGGTCGGCGCTCTGGCCCTTGGCGGCCAGCTCGCCCCAGGCCACCCGGCGGCGTCCCCAGGCCCGGGTGAGGAAGGCCAGCCCGGCGTAGTCGCCCCGGTACGCGTCGGCGAAGGCGTCGAAAACGGCGACGGCGCGGCGCACCCGGAACAGTGCGTGGAAGGCGGCCAGGCGGATGCGATCGGCGTCCAGGGGCGGGCCGCGCCAACTGTCAGGCAGTCCGTCCAGGACGTCTTTGATCAAACGACGCAGACCCGTGGGGCGCCGTCCGGCGTCGCGCCAAAGGGTCTCGTAGTGCTCGAGGACGGCCTCGACCTCGGCGGCGGTCCAGACGAAATGCCCCGGCGGGTTGACGCCGTAGAGGACCATCCGGGCGACGGACTCCGGGTATCGTCGGGCGTAGAGCCAAGCCAGACGGGTGCCGTAGCTGGCCGCCAGCAGATTGACCCGTCCGTACCCCAGGCGGCGGCGGGCGGCCTCCAGGTCGTCGACGACCTCGACGATGGTGAAGTCCCGGGGGTCCAGGCCGCGCCTGTGGGCTTCATTACCGCAATCCCGCCACAGCCCGGCCAGTCGGCGCAGTTTCGCGCGGGACAGCGGACGCGGCTCGCCTAGTATGAAGCGGCCCACGGCGGGACAGTCGAGGATCGGCGCTCCCTCGGCACCCCGATAGCCCACGGCGATCAGGTCGTGACGCTCCAGCAGCCAGTGGAAGGGCGGGCGCCGCAGGCCCCACTCGGTCATCCGCTCCGCGCCGTAGACGTTGGGCGTCCCCGGTCCGCCGGAGAGGACGAAGACGGGCTCCCGGGACTCCTTCCCGGTGTGACGCAGGCGGATCAGGGGCAGCTCGACCTCGCCGCCGCCCCGCCCCGCGGGTCGGCGCAGCGTGCCGTAGTCGGCGGCGTAACTTCCGCCGGGCAGGCGGAACTCGCCGCGGCGCAGATCGAGCTCCATGCGACACTCCCGTGGAATCCATGACTTGACGCCGGTTCAACTAACCGACTCAATCATAGCACTCACCGACGGCGGACTCCAGCCGACCTTATTGTTATGTGTCGCTTTGACAATTGATATAAGCAACCAGATAAACTATTATCATGGTAGATTGCCTTATAATGGCGGCAAGCACCTATTACATACAGCTTCTCTGATAAAGATGAAGATGAAGCGCGCAATGCGCTGTCAGATTATCGAGCTGGGTTTCTGGCAGTAAACGCGAGGCATCATGGAACGTACTTGGACCAAAACGAGCTGATTAGGAGCGGTTTGCTGGAACGTAATCCCCCACTCGATAATGCTCCGTTTTTGATCAAATATACAGTTAGCATATCCTTATGACTCGTTATCACGACATTTAGGACTCAGTGGCAATCTGCCGTCAGGACATGGACAAGTTTGTGGATATCCAGGCTTGCCAAGGATGACGATCTTCCCAGCCGCCACTTTTTGACTGTCCGTCTTGTGAAAGGTGTCCGATGATCATCACCTCTATTATCAACAGGATACAGTTACAATCAGGTCCTAGCACGGTTTGCGACCCCTTGTTTTAACCAGCATGCATAATAGCCGGCCGGTCTCACGAGTTGTCGGCTTCTGCCGAGCATTTATCAAGGACTTTTACTCGATGCGGCTCTCGAAAGCCAAGGGGATTATCACCCGTATCTGAACGGACTCATCCAGCTATTAGATCGTCATTCATTGTTTTATAGTTCACATTCGCCGCCATTGTCACACCAAAGCAGGGTGACGCTGAAGGTGGGCCTGCACACAGCTCCGCCGGAAGTCCAGGGCTGTTGTTTCCGCATCAGCAGCCGACCAGGCTGTGAGTGAGGGGTCCGCTGATGGCGCTCCATGGCTTGCTTCAGTAGTTTCGACCTCTCTCCGCCTTCATGATTTGACACCGTACTGCGGGTGGTTACCAGGCCCTCGTCTCGAGGCGTCTTTCCGGGTTGCTATGCTTTGGTTCAGTTTCTGGTGATGATCCCAAAGCCAAAAAGTTGGATTCGGTTTCTCGGGCTGATCCCGTAATCTATTAGGCATCATGTAACCTGATCGGACCAATTGAGCGGTGCATCCTGCAGGTATTCGAGAGTGTTTTCGTCGTCGCGATGGCTGAATCTGAGCGGCCTTTCACGGATAAAGAGCCTGTCGTTGCGTATGAAGCCGCCGTTGTAGGCTTTTAGCATAGCCTCGGGAGCTCTCTGGGCCGTTGATATGCACTTTGCCATCGACCAGGGGTTGTCGTGGTTGATGCGCTTGTGATGATACCGTTGAGTGAGAGCCTGTTGTCGACCTTCCAGCCATCGGAGTAGACGATCGGGCCCAGCTCGACATTGTCCAAGATAGCACCGACCAGATGCTTGCTG
>CAZOOP010000043.1:0-34350 GCA_964581465.1 uncultured bacterium | reverse complement strand
AGCACCTCGGCGGAGCGGGTGCGGTTGTCGTCGTTGGCGGCCAGGGTCTTGCGGATGGCCTCGCGCTCGATCTGCTCCATGGTCCAGCCGACGGGGACGCGGATCTCGCCGGTGGAGGCCAGGCGCTCGACGCGGCCCTTGATCTCCGGGGGCAGGTCGGCGACGGTCAGCTCCTCGCCGCGGGCCAGGGCGACCATGCCCTCGATGGTGTTCTTGAGCTCGCGGACGTTACCGGGCCAGTCGTAGGCGGTGAGCTGTTCGAGGGCCTCCGGGGTCACGCCGCGCACGGGTCTGCGGTTGCGCTGGGCGGCCTCGGCGACGAAGCGGCTGATCATCGGCAGCAGGTCCTCGGTGCGTTCGGCCAAGGGCGGCACGGCAAGCTGGACGACCTTGAGGCGGTAGAAGAGGTCGTCGCGGAAGCGTCCGGCGGCGACCTCGGCGTGCAGGTCCTTGTTGGTGGCGGCGATCAGGCGCACGTCGACCTGCAGGGTCTGCTCGCCGCCGACGCGCTCGAAGCGCTGATCCTGGAGGACTCGCAGCAGCTTGACCTGGGTCGAGGTGGGCACCTCGCCGATCTCGTCGAGGAAGAGGGTGCCGCCGTCGGCGCGCTCGAAGACCCCGGCGTGACGCTTGACGGCGCCGGTGAAGGCCCCACGCTCGTGCCCGAAGAGCTCGCTCTCGAGGACGCCCTCGGCCAGGGCGGCGCAGTGGAGCTTGATGTAGGGGCCGTCGCGTCGGTCGCTGCGGTGCTGGATGGCGTCGGCGATCAGCTCTTTGCCGACGCCGGAGGGGCCGCTGACCAGCACGGTCACCTGGGTGCCGGCGAGCTGCTCGACGGTCTCGAGGATGCGCTTCATCGGCGGACTGGCGGCGATGATGTTTCCCAGGGAGAGCTTGTCTTCGAGGCGGGCGCGTAGCCGGCGGACGTCCACGCTCAGCCGCTTCTGCTCGAGCGCCCGCTCGGTCTGGATCTGCAGCTCTTCGGGGTTGACCGGTTTGGTGAGGTAATCGTAGGCGCCAGCCTTCATCGCCTCGACGGCGGTCTCGACGGAGCCGTAGCCGGTCAGGACGATGACGGCGGTCTGGGCCGAGAGCGAGCGCGCCAGGCGCACCAGCTCCATGCCGTCGCCCGTGGGCAGCCGCAGGTCGGTGAGCAGCAGGTCGATCTCCTCGGAGGAGAGCAGCTCGCGCCCCTCGACCAGGTCGGCGGCCTCGCGCACGGCGTAGCCCCAGCGCTTCATCGAGCGCCCCAGGGCCCGGCGGACCTCGGCGTCGTCGTCGACGATCAGGATCAGGGGTTTAGCCATCGTTGCTCGTCTCCTCGGGCCAGATCGTTGCAGAAGGGGATCAGCAGCTCGTCGAGGCCGGGGATATCCTCGACCAGCCTGGCGGCGGCCACGGGCGGCAGCCAGCAAACCAGCTTGCTGTAGAGCCCGTCGAGGTCTTCCCCGGCGACCTCGGCGTAGGCCTCGAGTTGCAACCGGGTGAAGCGCCGGGCCAGCGCCGTCATCTCCCCGCGCTCGAAGGCCGGCTCGTCGGGCCGTCGGGCATGGAAGTTGTAGAGGACGAAGCTGCGTGCCAGATCAGCGGCGGGCTCACCCCGGGCGGCGTCGACCCAGTCGATGATCCGGGCGTCGTCGCCGACGTCCTCCCCGGCTCGCAGCAGGTTGCCGGGGTGGAAATCGCCGTGGAGCAGGCGGTCGCCATCGGGGAGCTCGGCCAGGCGCTCTCGAGCGGCGCGCAAGGTATCGACAGGCAAGCGTCCCACGAGACGTGACAGGCGCTCGCCCAGGTGTCGCTTCAGGGAGGCCAGTCCGACGCAGCGACGCTGATGGACCTGGTGATGCAGGCGGCCGCATAGCCGGGCCGTCTCTTCGATCCCGACCCGGCCCGACTCCAGCAGGTGCTGATAGTCGCGACCCTCGATCAGGTCGAAAACGATGCCCCGTCGGCCCTCGAGCTCGACTACCCCGTGGACCGCCGGGACGGGCAGACCGACCTCGGCGGCGCGGCGGGCGGCGACCAGCTCCCGCTCCAGTCCGCCGTCCATCCCGAGTCGGTAGAGCTTGACCGCCCGGCCGTCGGCCAGGGGGTAGAGTTCGGCGGTGCGTCCGAAGGCCCGGGGCATCCCGAGGGTGCTCATCGGTCCGCGGGCGGGGCGGCGGCCAACTCGATAATCACCTCGGCGCCGCCGCCGGGACGGTTGCGCAGATTCACCTCGCCGCCGTGGACCCGGGCGATCTTACGCGCCAGGGGCAGGCCGATCCCCGTGCCTTCGTCCTTGGTCGAGGAGAAAAGGCGGAAGTGCTCCTCGGGATCCCCGGAGAAGCCGGGGCCGTCGTCGGCGATGGTGATCCGGGCGCCGCCGTCGTCCGTCGCCTCGCAGGTCGCCTCGATGCCCCCACCGCGTTCTACGGCCTCGATGGCGTTGAGCAACAGGTTGAGCACGGCCTGACGCAGGATGGTGCGATCGCCACGCACCGTCACCGGAGTTAGACGATGGGTCAGGCTGACCCCGGCCGCCTCGAGCTGGGGGCGCAGGAAGGTCACCAGGTCCAGGCACAGTTCGCCCAATTCGACCTCTTCGACACGCGGGCTCAGTCGCCGGGTGTAGTCGCGGAAGGCCGTGGTGATCTGGGCCAACTGGTCGATCTCCCGGGAGAGGCTGGCGGCGATCTCCAGGGTCTCCTCGCCGGCGCCGAGATCGTGCAGGTCCTCGCGCAACAGTTCCAGGTTGAGCCGCATCGCGTTGAGCGGGTTGCGCAGCTCATGAGCCAGGGCGCGGGCCAGGGCCTCGAAACCGCCCCCGAGAGGGTCGGAGCGGTCGGGTGCGGGTTGAACGGCGTCGGCCATGCCTACTCCTCGGGCAGTCCCCGACGGGCGCGGTAGAGGTTGTGCAGGGCCCGGTAGCCCTCGGGATCGTTGGCCCGGGTACGCTCCAGGGTCTCGCGCAGCTCGGTGTAGCTCCAGCCCAGGGGCCGCAGGGCGCCGTCTAGTACCGTCGACAGACCCTCGTCGCCGCCGTGGTACTCCGCCAGCGCGTCGCGGTAAGCGAAGAAGGCCTCCTGGAAGCCCACCCGTTCGACGGGGGCTTCGCAGGCCGCCAGTAGGATCGGGACGACCAGCAGCGGGAGACTCTTCATCGCTCATCCGCAGATTCAGCTAGTCGCTCGCGCAGCCCGGCCAAGAACTCGGCACGCTCCCCGGGCTCCTCGGTCAGGCGGCGGGTCATCCGGGCGACCATCGCCGGGTCCAGGCCGGTATCCAGCCAGACGGCGCCGGGGGGCTCGCCGGTGTGGATGCGCGCGGCCGCCTCGGCCAGGGCGTCGTCATCGGCGTCGCAGGCGGTCAGGCAGGCCGCGCCGAGCAGCATATACGCACCGAAACGGGCTCCAACGGCTCTGATTCTTCCTCTGAATACCATACGTGTCTTTCCGCAGTGTATGGGGTCGGATTCGGGTATGATTCGAGGGCGGTGCAACCGCGCGGGACCTTTGCCGGGGGCGATTCCAGACGCCGACCCAAGATGCGCCGCACGCAGGGGCGTTGGCACGTTTCTTGCGGAATGCGCCGCGGCCTCGCACCGGAAGGCGCCCCGCCCTGCTGCAAGAAACGTGCCAACGCCGGTCCAACCGAACGCTTATCCCCGCTTCCCGGCAAAGGTTCCGGGCGCGACGTTCTCGGCGCGAACCTATTCTATCCGGCGGCCGATACGCTCCCAGCGCACCCCGGGCTCGGGGACGGGCCAGAGGCTCAGCGCGTAGGGGTCCGTGGAGAAGTAGACCCCCAAAGCGCGGCCGATGACCAGCTCGGACTCCAGCGTGCCCCAGATGCGAGAGTCTCGGGCGTCGCGCCGGTTGTCGCCCATCACGAACAGCCGACCCTCGGGAACAACCAGGGGACCGAAGGCCTCGGCGCGAGCCAGCTCGACGTAGCCTTCGTCGAGGGGGCGCTCGGCGCCGTCGAGATAAACGCGGCCCTCGCGCAGCTCCACGGTCTGCCCGCCCAGGGCGATAACCCGACCGAAGAAGACCTCGCCGCCGCCGCCTGGGGAGTCGAAGCAGATCACATCGCCGGGGACGGGTTCACCGAAGTTGTAGGCCACCCGGCTGACCAGCACCCAGTCTCCGGCGAGCATCGTCGGCTCCATCGCGTGGCCGACCACCCGATAGGGTGTGATGACGAAGAGGCGCAGGGCGGTCACCAGGAGCAAAGCGACCAGGACGGCGGCCCCGAGGCGTTGGGCGCCGGATTGCCCTCGCTTGGCTTTGGTGTCTGCTGAAGTCATCGATTGTGCCGGGGCGTCGATGCGTGTTTGAGTTTGGACAACCAGGTGTTACAACACGAGTTCACAGGCCCCGCCCAGGTGACTTGAATTGGTATACGGAATCGGATAAAGCTTGCTCATCAGTCAAGCAGCCCGGGACAGGCCCAAGTGCTCTGGGGTATCAATACGTCCCTGACCGCTACAAACAGCACTCGCCGACTGCACTTTCTCGTAGCCGCTGACCGCCCATGTTTGAATGACATTCAGATATGCCGAGGTCCGCTGCCGTTCAGTGGTTTCCAAATGTTTTAGCTCGTTTGCCCCGTCGGGCGGTCTGGATACGCAACGGCTTCAGTGCATCATAGGCTCGTGGCTACTGGTTTAATGGAAGCAGGTGGAGAGTGTGACACTAACGCAGTACAGTCCCGATTGTGAATCAACTGGTGTTTTCTAGGGAGTTTGTTTTGTCGCGTACGCCGTGACAGAGACGGAGCGGGGCGGCTGTGCTGGACGTCGGTCCGTATTCAACGAGCCTGACGACGCCGCCGATTATCTCACCACGTCGAGGATCCGGTCGAGTCTCAGGTGCCAGGGTGCGCTCCACCAGTTCAGGCCGGCCTCCTCGAGCTCGCCCAGATCCACCGACAGGTAGATTAAAAAGGCCTTGCCGATGATCTCACCGCGCTCAACCAGGCCGAAGAAGCGCGAGTCCCGGGAGAACAGGCGGTTGTCGCCCAGCACCAGGTAACGCTCCGGAGGAACGTGGTGGAGCTCTTCGCCGTAGAGCTCGTGGCCCCGGGTGTGGCCCAAGCCGTCCGGGGCGAGATAGGCCCGCTCGTCGATCCGCTCGCCGTTCACCCAGAGCCAGCCGTCGCTGAACTGGAAGTTCTCACCGGGGACGGCGGCGACGCGCTTGACGTAGTCGTTGCCGTCGCGGTGGAAGACGACCACATCGCCGCGTTCGGGTTCGCCGACGAGGTAGCTGAGCCGGTTGATGATGATGAAGTCGCCGCGCTGCAGAGTGGGATGCATCGAGGCCGTGGGCACCCAACTGGCCTGGAATACGAAGGCCCGCAGCAGCAATGCTACGGCGACGGCGATCAGCAGGGCCGCCGGGTAGAACCACCAGCGGACGCGCCGACCGCCGTCCGGAACCGCCTCGGATCGCGGCCCTACTCGATCATGTCCATCAAGCGGTCCCAACGGATATTGGCCAGGTAGTAGGGAATGTCTTTCAAGCTCAACATCATCTGGTTGGAGACCTTGCGGCCCTCGAAGCTCATGTAGATCACAAAGGCCTTGCCCTTGATGTCGTCCTCGTCCAGATAGCCCCAGAAGCGGCTGTCGGCCGAGTGCTCGCGGTTGTCACCGAACATCACCAGCTTGTCCTCGGGCACCTCGTACCAGACCCCCTCTTCGAACTTGTCGCCGCCGTAGACCGGGTAGGTATAGGTGTGGCCGTAAACCCCGGGACCCAGGTAGTCCGTTTCGTCATACGGCGCGAGGACATCGCCGTGATCGGCGTCGTCGTCCTTCCAGACGTAGCCGTCCTCCAGCTTGATCCACTCTCCCTCGACCGCCACACAGCGTTTGATCAAATCCGTCGAAACCTCGTTGCCGAAGATATCGTATTGCGTTTGGCGGAAGACGATGATGTCCCCGGGCACCGGATCACGGAAAAGGTAGACCAAGCGGTTGACCAGCATGAAGTCGCCCTCCAGCAGGGTCGGCTTCATCGAGCCCGTGGGGACCCAGGAGGCCTGGATGGCGACCTCGCGCAGAATCAGCGCCACCACCAGGGCGATGGCCAGACCCTCGACGAACTTGAGCCATTTGGGGATGCGCCGGGTATGGGACTTGTAGGCGCGGAAGGGCCAGAGCAGCTTGTCCCAGAGAGTGGTGCTGGGGATCTTCTCGCCGTTGTCGGTGCGGGCCATGGATCTCCTCGGACGGACGGGTTGGCAAACCTGGGTCGTTGTCTGGAGAGGTATTCGCTAGGGTTAACGGTCAATCCCGCTCTGGGGTTCCGGACTCGTTACCCGCCGGCGACCTCCGCCGATGGGTCCTCGACCCGGCGCAGCGGTGGGAGCGTCCGGCGCGGAGGCGTTGGCACGTTTCTTGCAGCAGGGCGGGGCGCCTTCCGGTGCGAGACCGCGGCGTAATCCGCAAGAAACGTGCCAACGCCGGGCCGGGCTGCGGGATTCGCCGGTTGGATCGGCGGAGGTCGCCGGCGGTCGGGGTGATCCTCGCGGTTCGTTGCGAGTCGCTCAGCCCTGACGGCACAAGTTTGGGCTCCGGCGGCCGGCTCCGTCGATGTGGCAGAGGTGTGCCAGATTATACCACAGGACGGGCGGGGTTGATAACGCCGGAGGCGGGTTTGGGGGTGCGTAGAAGGCCGGCCGTGCGGCGGTGGTCGACGGGGCTATTTCTTTTGACACTCCAAACCCTCCTTGCTATACTCGCACGGGTCAACAATCCACCCTTCCTCAGCCCTCCATCGAGCAGACGCTCGGAAGCGATGCGCTGCCGAACGTGGGCGAGTTTCAACCGACGGCTCCGCGGTTGGGACGCGGTAGAAGCGCGGTAGAAGCGCGTTAGAGACACGGTTGTTGCCCAGAGGTGAAAGAACCCGGAGCTGGAGCGGGCCGAGGTAACAAACAAGGGATTAGCAATCGTAGGTGAATCGACTTATCCAGCTAATCGATTGCCATTCAATGCTTAATAATCAATAGCATCATGGAATGTGTTCGGTCCAAATCGGGCTGATTGAGATCAACCTGCCGGGCCGGTGTTGAAATCCCGGAAATGCGTGTTTATGAGCAAGCGTTCATTTAGCATGCCCTTATTTCTTGTTAGTATGGCATTTAAGCGTTAATAACAATCCACTGTCAGGGCAGAAACAGGTCCGTTGATATCTCGGATAGTTATCGATCGCTAGGGATCAGGCCCGGATACGCCGCTACTTTCCAGCTACCCGTACTGTGACTGGCATCCGATAATTATCACCTCTATTATCAACAGAATACAATCACAGTCAGGTCCGAAAAGGGTATACGATCCCTACCTAATACTCAACGACATTGTCATAAAGGTGCCTCGTCAAAGCGCTGCACGGCAGGGAAAGACCCGGGGCGGCATTGATTCCCGCCGGAACCAGGCGGCTCTTGGTTCCGCTCAGGAGTCGATCGGGCTGTGAGTTAAGGATCCGCTGACGGCGCTTGATTACTGTAATTGGGAGTTTCGATCGTCACTTGCCTTCGCTGCTCGACGCCTCGCGGCGGGTAGTTACCAAGCCCCACGAATGATGCGGCTTGGCTGAGTTGCGTAGTTTGGCCCGGTATCCCGTGATAATCCCGAAAACAAAGGCATGAGCGATACTGAGCGGAGCGACCCTGCCGAGGCAACGTCGCTGGATCCGTCAGGGGCTTGTTCGGAAATTAAACGGATTGGAAGAGCCCGGCTTCGCTTCACACGCGAAAAGAGTTTGAGAACCGGAATGGAAGACCGCTACGGTACGCAACCCCCCGGCGGACACTGCCCCGTTCATCCCGACCGTCCCGCCGTGGGCGTCTGTATGACCTGCGGTCGCCTGATATGCCGGGACTGCCGCAGGCGCTTGGCCGGTAAGAACATCTGCCCGCGTTGCCTGGCCGCCGACGAGACCTCGTCCAAGCGGCGCCGGCGTATCGCCGGAATCATCGCCCTGGTTTTCACCGGTCTGGCCGTCGGACTGTGGTTCAGCCGTCCCGCCGAGCTGCCGCCCAACGCCGAGCGCCTGGCCGAGGTGGCCGACGCCGTCAAGACCTACCGCTCCGATGCGCTCCACTGGCCCGGCGAAGAGGCCGCGGCGGACGCCGAAGAGCCTCACTCTGAGAGTAACGGCGGAGACGTTGCTGGCGATCAAACGGCAATTGGCGGTGAAAACGGGGATGACGACAACCAGGACCAGAGTGCTGACGAATCCGGTGTCGTCGCTGACCCCTTCAACCCAGTTCATTCGTCGATCGCGCTACGTGTCCTGATCGTTCAACCCGCCGACACGCGCAGTTGGTTCGGACCCTACCTGGATGATGAGCTCGTGGTAGAGGGATTGCCCACCGACGTCCACGACAACCCGATCGGCTATTACCACGACGAGCGCGGCGTGATGATCGCCAGCGCCGGACCCGACGGGCTTTACCAGACAGCTCTCGCCTCCATCCAACCCGACGAAGAGCCCGACGGCGACGATCTGCTGGCCTGGGTACGCATCGATTAATAGACAGAGCCGACGCCCTTGCCTCGACTCCACGATACGTAGTAATCTAGTGCCTTCAAACGGTCGTCGAGAACCGGATTAAACCGGATACGCTCCGCCCTCGGCCACGGCCGACGGACGGAGGCCCAACTAACTCAGCTTCAAACCCAATCTTGCCGGCAAGTCCGCAGCATAACCAGGGGGACGCGCATGGAATTCGTCTGCTCACGAGGGACCCTCTTCGACACCCTCTCCCAGGTAACCGGCGTGGTCAAGAAGAACCCCCCGCTGCCCGTGCTTTCCAACGTTCTGGTCCAGGCCGACGCCGAGGCTAATCGCCTGAATCTAACCGCCACCGACCTCGAGGTCGGCGTGAGCTGCCGCCTCTCCGCCGAGGTGGCCGCTGGCGGCGAGGTGACCCTGCCGGCGCGCAAGCTCAACGACATCCTGCGCGAGCTGCCCGAAGCCGCCGTCAATGTCGCCGTCGAGGGGACGGCCTGCGCGCTGACCTGCGAGAACGCCAAGTTCAATCTCACCGGTATCGAGGCCGCCGAGTTCCCGCCTCGCCCCGAGGTCGCTCCGGAAACCACCCTGCCGCTGCCCGCCGATACCCTGCGTGAGATGATCCGCCAAACCATCTTCGCCGTCAGCTACGACGAGACGCGCTACTTCCTCAACGGCATCTATATCTCGGCCCAGGGCAAGGAGCTGGTCTTCGTGGCCACCGACGGCCGCCGCCTGGCCAAGAGCACCCGCACCCTCGAAGAGGGCGATTACGACTTCGCCGGCATCATCCCCACCAAGGCCGTCAGCGAGATCGACAAGCTGGCCGCCAAGGTCGAGGAGGTCACCTTCTCCCTGGCCCGGGGCCACCTGGTGGCCGACTTCGCCGACACCGTACTGACCGCCACGCTGATCGAGGGCGACTACCCGGACTATCAGAAGCTGATCCCCCAGGAGTTCCCGGGCAGCGCCACGGTCAACCGCGGCCTCTTCGCCGACGCCACCCGGCGTATCGCCCTGATGGCCGACGAGACATCCCACCGCGTCGCCTACGAGTTCGACGGAGAATCCGTGCGCATCTCCGGCAAGAGCGAGCAGGGCGAGGCCAGCGAAACCCTGGCCGTCAGCTACTCGGGCGACGACCTGCGCATCGGCTTCAACGCCCGCTACATCAACGACGCCCTCAAGGCCACCGACGCTCCCGAGCTCGAGTTCCTGCTGCTGGAGAACCTGCGCCCCGGGCTGATCAAACCCGTCGACGGCGACGACTACCTCTGCCTGATCATGCCCATGCGCCTGGACGATTACTAGGCCGACTGCCCGCCCCAAGTACACAACGGGTCGGGGCTGTACACCAAGATAAAATCTGGTACAATGAACCGCTCAAGGCTGGGCGCCGATTAATCAAGCCCGGCACTCGCTCTTATTGTTACTTCCTCTCGCCATTTGATTTGACACGACCGGCCGGCCCGCCCCTATTGATCGCACGACCGGCGTAGACCCCCGGTCATCAAACCACACCCTTCGACGACCCCCGTTCCGGGTGTCCGACCGCGCGTTTACCAGGAGGCTCCATGAACGTCCTCGGTGCCACCAAGCTCTGGCAGGTTATCGTCATGTTCGTCCTCATCGCCGGGCTGGCGGTGTTCAACTACATGTGGATCTCCGAGACCACCGATCCCGTCCAGGTGCCCCTGGGCCAGAGCAACACCTTCGCCCAGATGATGTTCGATCGTCTCTACGTCGACCACTACGGCCAGGAGACCGTCGCCGACGCCGTCGGAGCCGAGAGGGAGCGTCTCGAGGTCGAGTACGAGACCGAGCTGGCCGCCTACGAAGAGGCTCTGGCCGCCGAGGAGAAACCCGCCGACGACGAAGAGACCCCCGAGCCGCCGGAGAAGCCGAGCATCTCCCCCGAGTTCGTCAGCGGGCTGGCCGCCGGGCTGGGCACCGGAGAGCCCACCGCCACCATCGAACTCAACGTCGTTGAGGGCGTCGTCTTCTGCGCCGCCGTCGATATCCTCATCCTCTACGCCTTCTACCTCTTTGTCTTGCGCAAAGGCAAAAGCGCCGAGTCCGAGGCCCCGGACCACGAGAGCGGCGACTAGCCGCCGGCGCCGTCCTCCAACAATCCACCTCGGGTCCCGATTCCCTCCATCGGGACCCTTGTTCGTAAGCCCACGGCCAGGCCGGACCTTTGCCACGAGCAGCCACACCGTGCCGACCGCCCGGCTTTGGCACATTTCTTGCGGTCTTGAGCCCGCCGTTGTCCATCAGGTCGCCCCGCTCTGCTGCAAGAAATGTGCCAAAGCCGGGCGGTGGAGGTACTTCAGCCGAATCGGTTCGCGCGGCAAAGGTCCGGCCGCCCGGCACCACCCCGTAACCCGGTAGGCCCTTGAAACCCACCGCGCTCAGAGTCCTCGCCCTCCTGTTGGTGTGCGTCGTCGCTCCGGCCTGGTCCGGCTTCACCGCCGAATTGGCCGAACTGGTCGATATCGATTACGCCATTTCGCCCAACCGCCGCCCGACCGACACGCTTAGCCTGACCGTCGTCGACGCCGCAGCCGCCGAGACCCTCGCCCAGTCGGCGGCGGTTTTGGCCCGAGGCTGCGGCTACGCCGTCCTCGACCACCACGTCGATGAGACCGCCGCCGGACGTCGTCTGGTGATGGAGTTCGGCCCGGTGGACGGTCGAGCATCGACGACGTTGATCCTCGAATGGTCCCCGCCACGATGGAGTGGACCCCGATTGGCGATCATCATCGACGACTGTGGCGCCCGGGACCCTCGCTCCTCGCTTCTGCTCGATCTCCCCGTCACCCCTTCCGTGCTGCCCTTCCGCGAGTACTCGGCCGCCGTCGTCGCCGCCGCGCGGGAGGCCGGCCGCCGCGTCCTGCTCCACCTGCCCTGCGAGCCACTGGGCTCGGAGAACCCCGGACCCGGCGCCCTTCGCGTAAGCCATTCCGACTCCGAGCTGCGCCGGCGCATCGCCGAAGCCCTTGCTGACGTCGGCTTCGTCGACGGTGTCAACAATCACATGGGCAGCCGGTTGACCGCCGACCGCCGGGCGATTGCCGTCGTGCTGACCGAACTGGCCGATCGCGGCCTCTACTTCATCGACTCCTACACCCACCATGGCTCCGTGGTCGGCGAGGTCGCCGCCGAACTGAGCTTATCCGCCGCCCGGCGCGATATCTTCCTCGACAACTCGACCAGCCCGGCGCGCATAGAGGCCCAACTGCGCCGCGCCCTCGAACTGGCCGTCGAGCGCGACGGACCTGTCGTCGCCATCGGCCACGACCGCGACGGCACCCTGACCGCCGTCGCCCGCCTGCTGCCCCTGGCCGCCGAGCTCGGCGTCGCCCTGGTCCCCCCCGAGGCCTGCCTGACCCCTTGACCCCGCCGCCGCCGCACCGTACACTTATACTCAGCCTCTTAACCCCGCTCCACCCGACGAGGGAGCCAGCCGTGAAACGCCTCCTACCGCTAGTCGTGTTTCTGCTGGCGACGGTGATCGCCGCCGGGCGCACTCTCGACGCCGACCGTATCTACACCGTGCGCTCCGGCGACACCCTCTGGGACCTCTCCGAGGAGTTCCTGGGCAGCCCCTGGCTCTGGCCGCTGATCTGGCAGGCCAACCCCGAGCTCGTCGAGCACCCCCACTGGATCTACCCGGGCGAGGAGCTCTATATCCCGCCCAACGTCCCGCCGGACATACCCGACCAGATCCGCGTGCGCATCCGCGATGAGGAGCCACTGATCACCCTCTCCAAGGAGGACCTGATCGCCCTCTGGCGCCGTCTGCTCGAATACGGCGGCGAGGTCGTCCCCGATATCGACGAGCTGCCCGAGCTGGCCCACATCGTCGCCTCCGTCGGCGAGGAGCGCACCATGTTCGCCCTCTACGACGAGGTCTACGTCTCCGGCGGCGACCGCGACGGCTTCTACCCCGGCGCCCAGTTCCTGGTCTACCGCGACCGCGGCCGCGTCGTCATCCCCGGCACCCGCATCGACGTCGGCAACCTGATCCAGAACGTCGGCATCCTCGAGATCGACGAGGTCCACGACGACGTCAGCCGGGCCACCATCATCGCCAGCTTCGAAGCCCTGCAGAAGGGCGACGGCCTGCGCTTCCGCGAGGACGTCGAGGACGAGTTCCTGAACTTCCGCTCCTACGTCGAGCCCCGCGAGTGGACCTCCGAGGACGAACTCTACGACCTGCGCGGCTACGTCTGCCGCGAGCGCGACGGGCGTTTCTACGCCGCCGAAGGCCACATCGTCTACGTCAACTGGGGCTCCGAGATGGACCTTGTGCCCGGCAGCCGCCTGGTCGTCTGGCGCGAAGGGCGCGAGGTCGAAGACCCCGCCGACCTGGGCACCGTCACGCTGCCCGACGAGAAGATCGCCACCCTCGGCGTGCTCAAGACCACCGAGAGCACCGCGACGTGTCTGGTGCTGGGCTCGGTGAGCCGGATCGAAATCGGCGACTATGTGGATTATGTGAGGAGGTAGGGGAATGAGGATAAAAGTGAAAAGAAACTTCTGCGAAACAGCTGATTTTGTATTATATGAAGGTAATTGTTTGGATTTGTTAGAAACTATTCCGGACAACACTATACAGCTAGCTGTTACATCACCACCTTATAATTTAGGTAAGGAATATGAAAATCATATTAATATAAATAGCTATAAAGAAGAGCAGAGAAAGATAATAAACGAATGTGTACGCGTTGTAAGCAGCACAGGAAGCATCTGCTGGCAAGTGGGAAACTATGTAAATAACGGAACAATACTACCGCTTGACATTATGTTATATGATATATTTGAAGATAATGGGCTTAGGCTAAGAAATCGCATTATATGGCATTTTGGGCACGGATTACATTCAAAAAAAAGGTTTTCAGGTAGATACGAAGTTATATTATGGTTTACAAAATCTGATAATTATATATTCAATCTTGATCCAGTGCGTGTACCGCAAAAGTACCCAGGGAAAAAGCATTTTAAGGGTCCTAATAAGGGTAAACTATCTGGAAACCCAAACGGAAAAAATCCCAGTGATATCTGGGAAATACCAAATGTTAAGTCAAATCACGTTGAAAAAACTATACATCCTTGTCAGTTCCCAATTGAGCTAATAGAACGTCTCGTTTTAGCCTTGACTAATCCAGGTGATTGGGTACTAGACCCTTTTCTTGGTGTTGGAAGTACCGCTTTAGCAGCCTTAGCACACAAGAGAAGAACGGTTGGCGCAGAAATCAAGAGTGATTACAATGATATAACCTATGAAAGGATTGCATTAGCAGAGCAAGGTAAATTACGCATAAGGCCAATGGAAAGGTCTGTTTATGATCCAAATAATCCCACTAGTATTCCGCCTAAAACATTACAACTTAGTAGCTTACAAACAACGTTCAATTCTCTTAAGGAGTAGAGATGAGGATAGTATATAGATATTCTCACCTTGGAGGCTACGAGATTTTCTTATGTAACCATAAACAAGTTCTCGATGATATCGAAACAGTTGTTAAGACTGTTGTTGCAAACAAAACGAAGAAAAGCAAAGAAAAAAACATGAAGGGTAAAATGCTATATGCACCAAAAGATATGAACGAACAGTTCAAAACCCTTTTTGGAGAACGAGGATATAGTGAAATTCGAGATTCTTACAATATCACAATTCCAAATTCGGACATCGAAATCAGGAACGCATACAAGCAAATTGATTTCGAGAAAGACCGTGTATTAATTGAAGTACAGTTTGGCAAATATGCCTTTATGTTCTATGATATGGCAAAGTTTCAGTATTTCTTCAATGAAAATCGAGCTCTCGTTGGTGTTGAGATTGTTGCTTGTCACGACCTGTATCGTGAAATGTCGTCAGGTGTTTCTTATGGTGAACAACTTGTTTATGATATTGAACGTTTAAAGCGTCACTTCCCCGCTGTTCCTGTATATGTAATTCTTATAGATGCAGATCGTGAAGCAGAGCCAGAACAACAGAAGGCCACCACTCCAACCCAAGGACCCCCCCGATGAGCTTCCCGCACGATCATGTCTCCGAGGCCCTGGCCGAGCTGCTGGCCGAGCTGGGCCATTCCGGTTACAAGCCCGAGGACTTCACCGACTGGAGCAAGGTGCAGGAGGGCGTCGGCAAGGCCGTGGCGGCGGTCCGCGAGCGCCTGGCCGCCTACCCCACCCTGCTGCACAAGGTCGAGGACCGCTTCGCCGAGTTGGCCGAACTGTCCAAGACCATCGGCGAGGACGACTGCAACGGCGTGGACGTCCTGGCCCATTTGATGTTTGTCATCCTGCGGATCATCCCCCGGGTGTAGGGCTTTGCATCGGGCTGCCAACATCGCGCCGGACTCGGAAGCGGCGGCTTGGATCGGCCTCAACCTCGTGCCCGAGGTGGGGCCGGTTCGTTTTCGCCGTCTGGTGGAGCGCCTGGGCAGCGCCCGGGAGTTCTTCCGCTCTCCAATGGGTCGCCTGCTGGGTGTGCATGGTATCGGCGGCACTGTGGCGAAGACAATTATCGCGAAGCGCGAGCAGGCTCAAGAGCAAGCGGCGGAGGATATCAAGCGCCTGGCCCGCAACCCCGACACCGGGGTGATCCTCTACCCGGACCCGGACTATCCGCCGCCGCTGAAGGACCTGTACGATCCGCCGATGGTGCTCTACTGCCGGGGCGGCTGGGTCGAGGACGACCGCCGGGCGGTGGCGGTGGTGGGCACACGGCGGACGACGGCCTACGGGGCCTCGATGGCGGCCAAGCTGGGCAAGGACCTGGCCGAGGCGGGCTTCACGGTGGTTTCGGGCTGCGCGGCTGGGATTGACCTGGCGGCGCAGCGCTCGGCGTTGCAGGCCGGCGGGCGGGTGATCGGCGTGTTGGGCAACGGCGTGGACCGGGTCTTTCCGGCGGCGGCCCGTGACGCCTACGAGGCCATCGCCAAGAGCGGAGCGCTGATCAGCGAGTTCCCCCTGGGCGTCGAGCCCCGGGCGGAGAACTTTCCGCGCCGCAACCGGATCATCGCGGCGCTGGCTCTGGCGACGGTGGTGGTCGAGGCGCCGGAGAAGTCGGGGGCGCTGATCACGGCCAAGTACGCGGCGGAGCTGGGCCGTGAGGTGCTGGCCTGCCCGGGCAACGCCCTGGCGCAGTCCAACCGGGGCTCCCACGCCCTGTTGAAAGACGGCGCGGGCTTCTGCGAGACGTATCAGGACGTGCTGGAGGCTATCGGGGCCACCGAACAGGGCGAGCTGCCCCTGGGTGGAGACGCCCCGGCGCCGGTGCTTGTCGGCGACGAAGCGACGGTCCACGGCCTGCTGACCCACGAGCCGCTGCACCTGGACGAGCTGGCGACGCGGACGACGATCGACCGCGGCGCCTTGATGCAGGTTCTGCTGGGGCTGGAGTTCAAAGGCCTGGTCGAGCAGTTGCCGGGGATGTACTACCGCCGCCCGTTCTGAGCCGGTGGATCGACATGCTTGATTGAAACATCATCAAGACGGCGGGGATGGAATCCCCGCCCTGCATGATTGGTTTATCGCACGTTAAGCCTGGAGAACAGACTCTCCAGCCTGTCCAAGGGAGCCGCAGGACCGCCGCCGATTGACGGTTGATATCCGTGTTTCCCGACCGTTAACTCTCTGTTGTTCAACCGGGCCGACCCGAAGGTCGGCCCCGATCTTTTGCTTGGTTGGTCAACCTGCCGTCACTGTTAGTCCAGTTCGACCTCGATGCCGGTCACATCGCCCTCGACGACGAAGAGCATATTGCCGAAGTTGGGGAAGGGACGGCTGCGGCGGTAGTTGCCCCAGGGCTCGGTGGGGCCGAACATGCCCAGGTTGAGGTCGCCGTCGCCGTCGGTATCCTGGAAGACCAGCATGACGTACTTGTCGGTGGCGATGTTATCGAAGCGGAAGGCCAGACGGCCGTTCACGGTGCCGTCGGGCGGCAGCACCAGACCGTAGTCGGGCTCGCGCTCGTAGTCGTCGTTTACATACATGGCGATGTAGACGTCTCCCTTGTCGGCGACCCCGGTTATATAACCGGAGACGACGTGGGCTGCGGCTACGCCGGCCAGCGCCAGGGCCAGGGCGATTATCGTCTTGGTGATACGCATTCTTTAGACCTCCTCAGCGGCGAGCATCCGGCGCAGCGGCTCTTCCCCGCCGGAGGCGCTGACCGGCCAATGGACGTACTCGTAGCCCAACTCGGGGAAGTAGTCCACGGTTACGATTTCAACCTGGGCTTCGTTTATGTAGCTCATTTGCCCTCCCCAAAGTCAATACCAGTTCGGGATTTCTCGCGTCGGAGCATTATTGTAAGAAGCCACTTTTCAAGCTTCTCACGCATTCTTAGAACCGTACAGCCCCAGTAAAGGCTCATAATAGTGAAAAGAAATACTAATCCAGTCGCTCCGATCAGAAGCGCACCAAAAAACGTGTTTTGCGGGATCACATACAGGCCCGTACTGATGCCACTGACTAAAACAAGAACAACAAAGATCGCAAACACCCACGAACATCGTTTGGCTTTCTTGTCGCACCGCCCGTAGAGCCGCTTCTGGATGGCTTGCTTCTCAGCCCTTTCTTTGACCAGCTCCTGCTGCGTCTCAAGATGAGAAGCTTGCTCCGCCTTGTACTTATCTCTTTCTTCCTTCTTGATATCGCTAGTCACCCGACTAAGGGTCTCGGTAACAGTCTGGTCAGTTAGTGCGTCCTCTTCGCCTAACGTCAGATTCATCAACTCGCGCTGGGCCCCAACGCTACTACGTAAAAGTTGATGATCGCGTTCTGTAATCGTTCCTTGTTTCTCAAGCTTCTCGATCTCGCGGAAGTACTTGTCCAGCAGCTGCTCCGAGGGTTGCAGTGCCGCATACGAAAACGCGATCACTTCAGACACTGGGATTTCCGGTGCGCCTTGGGGCGCCTTCAGCCATGCCATGTTGGCCAGGCTGAAATCGGTAATTACACTAGAGACTTCGCGTGTTTCCTCGTAGTTTTTGCCGTAATCAAAGGCCGCCTTTGCGAAGCTGCTATTGCTGGTCACCAGCACGGCCTTGGCGCGTTCAACGTTCCTCGGTGTGTTGCCCGAGCGCAGGACATAGATGCTACGCACCGAGTTGATGTCATCTTCTTTCGCTTGTTGATTGTGATACGATACCTCATCATCCAGCACACCTTCAAACGCAGTCTCGTCTATCTGAAAATCCCTAACGTAGCGAGGCGTTTTTACAACATCAATGTCAGCTGCAGCAAGCTTCTCATCAACCTGACCGGCGATCATCAATAGGTCGGATTTCTTCGTGCCGACCGCCCGCGCTTCTCTGACGATGGCACCACGACCGTCAGGCAAATCGACCCAATTCGCCGCTCCACGAATAACTCGATCAAGCTCATAGCGAGTGTGGGTAAAGGTGGCGACTGTCGCACCAAGTTTACGCAGCAATGTGATAAGGTTCTTAATGGCGTCCTCTTTCGCATGACCCTCAAGGCCGAGTCGGCGAATGAGTAGCGGCGTATCGAAATAGAACGTCACGCCATTGTATGACTGCGGCGCCTTTCGTAGGTCAGGGCACAAAAGCGCATTCGCGAGCATGTGCCCTGTAACGACGACCAAGAAGCTTTCGAACCGCTCCAGATCAGTCTGCTGGAGTGTGAGAACGTACTGACTCACCAACACAATTAGCGCGTCGTCATGCTTTTCAATCGTTGGTATTGTGGTGCCGCGAAGATATGCACGAAGGCACGGGATATTGAACTCGGCCAGGAAAGCGCAAATCGCCTGTACAGCCTCTTCATCCGATGTGATCGGTCGGGTTGTATCTTTCGAGAATTCCTTGAGACCCGTAGCCACAACGCCAATGTGACGGTCGGCGGCTGCTTTCTTTGCTGCGATGCCGGGATTCGGCAGGTCGCCGGTTATAGTGTACACGCCATGATTGCGCGTCAGCGGATTCCTGCGTGACAGACGCTTTATGACTATCTGCAAGGTCCGCTCTGGTATCTCTAGACCGAAGTCATTCAGGATGTGATCCCGCACGACCGCGTCGGTCACCGGGCTTGGCCTGTGGTCGTAGAGGACCTGCATAATAAAAGGCTGCAAGTAATCGAGGTAATCGCCCCCTTGGTCAATATTTACCTTAAGCATCGCTAAGCTTGTCAGTGTTTCTGATGACACAATAACACCTCCTCGGCTATGGCCTCGGCTTCGGGAAGAATGTCTTCGCCGCCAGGGCCTTGTATTAGATTGCGTTACGAATAGACATTATACAAGCGCGGGTTGACGGGCGCAAAATATCTGTCCACTCCGGCCAGAGTGGACATACTGAACACGATTTGCTGCTATCGTGACCGGGTTGAAGGGGCCATAATCCGCTCCGACACCGCCTGTCCGCCGGCGGCCTTCTCTTAATCCAACAAGCTCTCCGTCTCCGGGCCCTTTCCGCCTTGACTTCGGCGCTTGCTTGAACGTCTTACTGACCTGCTTGATCGGCGGCATCTCGATCCCTCGCCCGTCGAGCAGGTCTACTATCAGATTGAAACCACCGTCTCCCAGTCCCCCGCCGTTAGCGCCCGCATGTAGCCCTTGATCAGCTCCTTGGTCCTGAAGAAGCCGTAGGCCTTTTCGTCCTGGCGCTTGACGATGGGGAAGGTTTCCAAGATGTAGTCCGCGTCCTCGATGCTCATACCATACATGATCATGTACGCCGCGTCAATCCTCGCCTTGAGGTGGGCGCGGCGTTCCTCGTCCCAGACGAAGGGCTCGCCGTCGTAACCGAGTTCCCGGGCGAAGGGCCGCATGTCCCAGGCGGTGTAGACCAGCTCCAGCACGAGGGGTTTCAGGCGCTCGGCCAGACTGGAGTTTCGATCACCAGGGGGGTTGTCGCAAATGGCGGGGTCAGAGACCCCGCCCTATATCAGGAGCAGGTTATAGCTACTCAACCATGTACAATCATGTCGGGGCCGACATTCAGACCGGTCCCCACACTATCAAAGTATATTATATGTCGGAAAATTACCATGTTATTACATGCTTGGTCGCTCTTGCGCCGCGTGGCCGTCGCCGCTATACTAGCACCTTCGAGGGGGTGTCGCGATGCCGGTACATATCACAATGACCAAGGCGGCTTACCGGATTCTGGGCATCCCGGCGGAGCTGTTCATCTCCGCTGTCGGGGTGCTGCTGACCGTGGCCACGATCGTCATCATCTACGTCAACGCCAAGAAGACCCGGCTGGAGAACAAGCTCTACTTCGAGAAGGCGGCGGATCGCGACCGGCTTTATCGCACTCGGGAGACGCTGGCCGAGTTCTACAAGCTCATCAAGCGGGACCTGCTGGACATACTGGAGAACCTGGAGGAGCCGCTGGTCCTGGATTACGAGAAGTGGCGCTACAATTACAACACCCTGGAGCTGGATAACGAGATCGTCCGCTCGGCCGAGGCCTTCTCCAGCTTCATGGGAATCAAGGTCCGCCCACTCTTCCGGGCGCAGCTCGATATCATCTACGGTCTCTCCAACGTCCTGCCGGAAACCAAGGAGCGCTTCATCAACGAGATCCGCGGTATCGCCCCGACTCAGGAGAGGCTGACCGCGTTTGTTTCCAGCAAGGACAACCTCGAGCGCGCGACGGCGAACCTGGAGCGTTACCGCTCCCTGGTGAAGCCCCTGGAGGAGCACGCCGAAACACGGGAGCGCAAGCTCGGCGTGGTGCTGGTGGTGATGTACATCGAGGATTACGAGCGGAGCATCCAGGCTTTCGTCAACGCCCTGGTGGGTGAGTTGGCGGCGATCCTGAGCCTGCCCGCCGAGGAGCTCAAGGCTCGCATGGAGCGGGAGCGGCGGCGATTGGAGTGAAACCGGCCGGTCAGGGGATAGCATTGGCGTTCGCCCGTCCAGGATAGATTGCCGAGAGCCGTTGCGAGAGAGTTGTTTCTGGTGCTCGTTGTACCAATGTCGTCAACTCGACCACACCTCGGCTGATACAAGGACTGAACCAGGCAACAGCCCGCTTGTCTTCATGGTATCATGGAACGTGTTCGGACCGACTCAGGTTGATAGGAAGGGGCTTGCTGGGCCGTTTTTCAGTTCCCGGTAATACATGTTAGGCATCACATACGATCCCGGATCAGCCCACGCCAACCCGAACTCCGCCCCCTTCGAAACAGCGTTTGATACGAGGTTAAGCTGAATAAAGTCTAGCCTGCAACCGTATTCCCTCGGCGCCGACTCATAATATATGCTTGTAAATAAAACAGTTATGATTGTGGCTTCGTTGTTGAAGCCAACGGCGTCAAGCGGTTTTTCGAGTGTCGTGACGGTGCTAGCTGCACCTAATGAATCTAGTAAATCACGTACCTGCCGCAAGCCTCTCGCTCGATGTACGCACCTGATTAAATGCTAAAGCATTGAATACCATGTTCGGACCTGGTCGTGATTGTATACTGTTGATATTTGTCGTGATTGGTATCGGATTCCTGTCACAAAACGGACAGTCATAAAAGTGGCAAAAAAGAAGAGCGTCATAGTAAGTAAGCCTGGATAATGGCAAACATATCCATGCCTTGACACCAGATTGTCACTGACGCTTAAGTGTCTTAATAACAAGTAATAAGGGCATGGTAAATGAATGTGGGGTCAACAAGGCGCATTACCGGTAAGTGAAGAACGGCTCGGCAAGCCGCTCCTAAACAGCCTGATTTGGTCCAATCATGTTCTATGATGACAAAGCTAATTGATTTGATCCAAATGTTAACGACGATACAATCACTTTGCATACCATTACTCCATGTTATTGCTACGCTTAGGAGTCGCCGGCAATCTGCCGTCAGGGCATGGACCAGTGTTCTGATAACCAGGTTCGCTAAAGACTAGGCCCGTATTCGCCGCCACTTTCGACTGTCCGCCCTGTGACAGGAAACTGCTAATCATTACCTGTATTATCAACAGGATACAATCACGATCAGCTCCGGTCCGAGTATACGACCCCTATACATTTGCTCACAATGCAAGAAGCCGCCGGACTAACCGGCGGAATCGTCAGCTTCCCGGCTTTGCAAAACACCAAGATCGGTACAGCTCCATACCGCGAATCGAATGCCGGGGAATCAGAGCCGAGTGGACCATAATGCCCTGGATAACAATCATTTAGCAATATATCGGCTCAAGCGCTAGTCTATGCGCTGGACCGGATGCGAGTGTTGTAATCGTCAAAAAAACGCCGGCTCGAGCCGGCGTTTGACGTTCGTAAACGCAATACTGCCAGAAGATTTGGTGGACCCGAGGGGATTCGAACCCCTGACCTCCTCCACGCCAAGGAGGCGCGCTCCCAACTGCGCCACGGGCCCGTTCGAACTCGCGGAGGGGCATAGTAGCACACGCCCGAGGGCGGTGTCAACTACTCGCTGTGCTGCTCTTCCCACTTCTCGAAGACCGCGCGGATCCAGTCGGCGTCGTCGGCGGTGAAGTTGAGCTGGTTGAGCACCAGGTTGAGGTGATCGACGAGGGTCGCGTTGTCCGGGTCGATCTCGAAACCGGTGCGCAGGTACTCGATGGCCAACTGCAGGTCGGCCGGGTCGAGGTTGTTGCGGGTGATGTAGAAGACACCGACCTTGTCGAGGAGGTTGACGTAGTCATCACCGGCGATGATCTTGGCGTTGCCCTCGGCGTCCTCGTACTTCTCCTCGGCCAGTGGGATCAGCTCTTCATAGAGGGTTTCGGCTTCCTCGTTGTTCTCCTGTCGGACAAGGATGTCGGCCTTGACCATCTTGATCTCGAAGAAATCGGGGAAGCGTTCGAGGGCCAGGTCGATGGTCTCTTGAGCCATATCATACTTTTCGGTAATGGCCAGCACGTCGGCGCCGCGGTAGTAGACGCGCATGGCGTCGTTGTCTTTGACGGGCTGGTAGTAGCTGTCCGGATCCTTCCACTGTTCGTGGAGCTTCTGGATGGCCGTGTGGTATTCCTCGGCGGCCAGCTCGCCGTATTCCGCGGCCAGTTCTTCGTTGCCGGCGTTGAGGGCTTCGATCTCGAGGTTGATGTAAACCTCGGCGGCCAGGTAATAGGGCAGGTAGTAGTTGGGATCGAGCTCCTGGGCGAAGATGGCGCTGTCGAGAGCGTTCTGGTAATCGCCGGCGTTCATGGCCTCGATGGTCATGTTCTGGGCCTTGACGAAGAAGCGCCGCTCGATGATCAGGGAGTCGATCTCCTCCTGGCACGCGGGGTTCATCTCGACGGCCTCGTCACGCCAACGCACGGCCTCGGTGAAATCGCCCTTCTCAGCGTAGGCCCAGAAGAGCATTACCCGGGCGCAAGGCTCTGTGGCGCCCTCGCCCTCGATGTAGGTCATCATGTTCTCGATGGCGCGGTCGTAGGCCTTGGCGTTGCGGATGTCGGTGGCGGCGCCTTCGCACTGGTAGGTGCGACCGCCCTGGCAGCCGGTCAACAGAACGGCGGCGGCCAGAAAGCTCAATACGATCAACAGAGTCTTGCGCATCGATGGCTCCTCGGATGCGGTTGGGGAGTGTTCTAGTCCGGCGACGCGGCACAATAAGTGTAAAGTGGGCGTTCTTCCGGAGCAAATATCGTTTGGGCGATGATACACCAGGGTTTGGAAAAAGTAAACGAGCCTTGAAGGCGTGCGGGGTCCCGCAGACGCCAATCAGGCTTAAAGATCGTTGGGCAGCTCGTCGAGTTGGGCCATGGTGTAGACGGGACCGTCGACGCAGACGTAGCTGCCGCCAACGTTGCAGCGCCCGCATTTGCCCAGGCCGCACTTCATCCGGTTCTCCAGGGTGGTCACCACCCGCTCGGGGTCCCAGCCGGCGCGGCGCAGGGACTCGAAGACGAAACGGATCATGATCGGCGGACCGCAGGTGACCAGCCAGGCGTTGTCTCTGGAAAGCTGGAGCTCGTCCATCACCGGCGGAACGAAGCCGACCCTGCCCCTCCAGTCCGGGGTCTCGCCGCCGGGGTCCACCGTCAGGGTCAGCGACAGGTCGTCTCGGTCAGCCCACTCTTCGAGTTCGGTCTTGTAGACCAGGTCGCCCACGGAGCGGGCGCCGTAAACGATGTTCAGCTCGCCGTAGACGTCGCGGTTGTCCAACAGGTACCAAATCAGGCTGCGCAGCGGCGCCAGGCCGATCCCCCCGCCGACGATATGCACGTCGGCGCCGCGCATCGCCTCCACGGGAAAACTGTTGCCGTAAGGACCGCGGAAGCCGATGAGGTCGCCCGGGTTCTTCCGGGCCAGACCGGCGGTGACCCGGCCGACCTCGCGGAAGGTGCACTCGATGTAACCCGTGCGCGTCGGCGAGCTGGCGATGCAGAAGGTGCTCTCACCCTCGCCGAAGCAGGAGTAGAGGCCGAACTGGCCAGTGGCGAAGCTGAAGGACTCCGCGACGGCTTCGCCCTCGAAGCGCAAGCGGCAGGTCTGGATGTCCGAGGTCTCCGGGGTGACCTCGATCACGCGCATCAATCGGGGAGCGTAGATGTTGTCAGGAATCATCGGCGGCTCGCGTCCTTGTTCTGATTAATGGGTTCGTTGCTGGGGTCCCTCGTATCGGTGGTCGGCCGCGCCCCGCGCCGAACAGGTCCTCGGCGAAGAACCGTTTCAATCGTTCCGGCGCGGCGGCGTTGGCACGCTTCTTGCGGAGTGGCGCGCGCGTATCCTGCGCCGGGCCGCCCCGCTCTGCTGCAAGAAGCGTGCCAACGCCGGGTCGGGACGGCGGTGGTGTTCCGTTCGATGTTCGGCGCGGGGCGCGGACTAGCTCGAAGGTTTACCGGCGGCGGTGGCCAGGGCGGCCAACGTCTCGGTGATGTCTTGGCCCACGGGGCAGACGCGAATGCAGCGTCCGCAGCCCACGCAGCCTGGGACACCCCAGCGTTCGGGGTAAATCTTGAACTTGCAGGCGAAGCGGTTGCGCCAGCGCAGGGGCTGGCGGGAGCGCGGATTATGCCCCGAGGCGTGGAGGGTGAAGTGGTCGAACTGGCAGGCGTCCCAGTTCTTCTTGCGGCGGGACGCACCGGCCTTGCCCTCGTCGACGATGTCGTAGCAGTGGCAGGTCGGACAGACGAAGGTGCAAGCCCCGCAGGAGAGGCAGCGGTAGGCCAGGCGTTCCCAGCGTTCGTCGTCGTAGGCGGCGGGTTTTTGCAGGAAGCGTCGGGCGTCCTCGACCGTTCCGTCTAGGTCCGCGCGCAGTTCGCTATTTACTCCGGCGACGGCGCGATCGCGCAGGGCGCGTTGGGGCGCTTCGGTGAAGAGCCCGGCGTGGCCGTCGAGGAGAGCCGAGCCTTTCACTGTGACGGCTTCGACGAAGTAACCGCCCTTGAGGGGGGTCAGCAGCAGGTCGCTGCCGGCGTGATCATCGGGACCGCCGCCGGTGGAGGTGCAGAAGCAGTCGGTGTCGCAGCGCAGGCAACTGACGGCGAAGATTGTGGTGGCGGCGCGGCGGCGCAAATAGAACTCGTCGGCGTACTCGCCGGAGAAGACCTCGTCGAGGGAGGCCAGGCCCCGGGCGTCGCATGGGCGCACCCCGAGGATGACCGTGGCCGGGTAATCGTCATCCAGCTTGTCCTCGAGTTTGACGCCCGCTGCGTCGTAGGCGGCCTCGAGGATCGTCTCGCTCTTGGGGAAGAGGAACTCCTTGGGCGAGTTGGCCGGGGCGATGTAATCGGCGGTGTAGTCGGCGGGAGAGTCGAGCTCGGCGTAGACGACCCGGCGGCCGTCCCGGCGCGGTCCGACGACGCGGACCCCGGCGGTGATCAGGGCTTCGAGTAGGCGCTCCAGACTCTCCAGCTTGGCTTCCTTCATGGTTCCTCGATGATCAAAGGTGGGTCGGTGTTGAAAGTCGTCAACCAGCCAGTCGGCTCATCCAGCGACCAGGCTCCCGGCGTTTGCGTTGTTTTCAGGCTGAGCTCCGCTCACGAATCAGAACCATCCCCGTATAGAGTCGACAGCGCTTATTCAATCCCTCGGCGCGGCTGTAAGAGCTGATCTTCCGCGGGAGGTCCACACTGCTAAGAATGCCCAAGCCACGCTCTAGCCAGCCGCACCCGGCGCGTGAGCCCTGTACGGATATCAGCCCGCAGTAGTCCGGCGGAAATGGCGACGCTTTGGTTATACCGGGTCAGGACCCCGGGTTGGCGTTTTCGTTCATGCCCACCCGGCTGAAAGTCACTGCACTCAATCGGTCTTCTCGTCGAGCGTCGTCCGGCCGACGGGGGCGGCGTAGACGACGAATTCGTCGGTGCCGTCGACACCGACCAGCTCGTCGGCCTTGGTTTGATCGTAGGCGCCGATGGCGCAGGTGCCGCAACCCAGGCTCTCGGCGGCCAAGTAGAGATTCTGGCAGAGGTGGCCGGCGTCAATGGCGATCACCTTGTGCGAGACCACGGAGTAGCGCCACTCGGTGCGATAGGGCAGCGCTGTCCAGTAGAAGGTGACGGCGGGGTTGAAGTCCTGGCCGACCAGGGCCACCACGCTGCGTCGGCGCAGACCGGTTCCGCCGCGCAGTTTGACCAGGCCGTGTCCCTCGGGCAGGTAGCGGTAGAGCCCCTTCTCGAGTCCTTCGACGCGCTCGACGATCAGGTAGGTTTCGAAGGGGTGGCGCGAACCGGCCGAGGGCACTGTGCGGAAGCTCCAGCCTTTGACCACCCGCTTGAGTCCCTGGGTGGCCCAGAGCAGGAAGGATAGCTCCTCGAGGGTCAGTGACTCGTCGTTGAAGCGGCGGCGGCTGCGGCGTTGGTCGATGACCTCGGCCAGGGGCCTTCGGCCCAGTTCGAGCCTGGCGGGGTCGGGCAGGGGGATTGCCTCGGACCCCTCGGGGAGCGCCTTCTGGAAGGCGGGTATCTCCACGCCGCGGCGCTGGTCCGTCGGCACCTCGGAGAAGCCGCGCCAGTCTCCGGCCTTGAGAAAGTCACGCCCGGCGGCTATCCGTCGCTTCAGTTCCTCGTTCATCGTCCTCCCGCATTGTAATCGACATTGAGATCGACGGGCTCGTCCTCGCCACCCCAGTCGTCGCCCGAGGTGTTGTACTCGTAATCATCGTCCTCGACCCGGTAGATGCCGGAGAAGATGCCCAGGAAACTCGAGGAGACCAGGCTGACGGTCTCGCCGTCGCGTTCGAGGAAGGGCTGCGCTCCCTTTTCAACGTTCTCCAGGCTGCCGATGGGATCGTCGAAGAAGTCCAGTCCGTGGGCCTCGTAGCCGTCGGCGACGTAGACGGTGTCGGAGCGGACATAAACGATGGTGTCGCTGTCCTCGGCCCAACGCAGCCAGCTCTTGCCCGGGAAGCGGAAGCGTCGGCGCAGCTCCCACTCGTTGTCGGTGTTGAGCGGCCAGTCCGGCTCGGGAATACCCTGTCGCTCCCGTTCGTGGGCTGAAAGCGCGTTTGGTCCGTACTCGCTGGAAAGCAGCTCGACGACCAACACACCGTCCTCGTTGTAGGCCAGCATCAGCCCGTCCGGCGAGATGTCCAGGGGCGGGGCGCCGTAGGAGATCAGCTTGTCGATCCCGCTGTGGACGTCGATCCAGTGGATCTCACCGTGTCCGACCGGCGAGTAGGCGTAGACGATGCGCTCGCCGTCACCTGTCCAACGCGGGAACTCGTCGTGCTGGTCGTTGTCGGTCAGTTTGATAAGGTTCGAGCCGTCGGCGTTGATGACGTAGATGTCGTTGTCGCCGTCGGCGGCGTCGTGGAAGGCGAGCCGCGAGCCGTCGGGGGACCAGTCGGGGAAGCGGCCAGCAGTCAGAAAACGCTCGTTGTCGCCCTCGCGATCGACGATGTAGATCTCGCCGTCGCGGACGAAGGCCAGGTAGTGGCCGTCGGGGGACCAGCAGGGTTCCTCGCCGTCGACGAAGGGCATGTTCAAAAGCTCCACCAGGGCCAGGATAACCACGCCGATGATCACCGTCCAGAGGATGATCCTGCCCAGGCAGGAACCGCCGGAGCCCCGACGGACCCCGCCGCCCGATGAGCGTCGCGGCGAGGTCGAAACGCGGCCGCTGTCGGCGCCCAGCGTCGAGAAGGATGTCGATTCCCTGAAGTTGTATCCGCAACTGGGACAGGTGATGTCGTCGATGTCGACGTCACTCCCGCAGTTCGGACAACTGAACTCCTCCCCCATGGGTCCCCCTTGGTGTAGTGCTAACGTCTAGTTTGCAAACTTGGGCGTGGCTGCAAAACTCTTTGGCATCATGGAACGTGTTGGGACCGGATCAGGCTGATGGGTAAAGGCTTGCCGGGCCGGTTGTTATTCCCCGGCAATGCGCCGTTTTGGTCAAGCCTTGATTCAGCACGTCGTTATTGCTTTTTATTAGTGCTCTTGGCTTGTGGCGGCGCGCCGTCCTCGGGGTTATTCAAGGCTGTCGTTTACTGGATTCGCCATAGATTCGTCATAGATAAACTCTTGGGATTATCACTCGTAGCTGATCGGACTCATCTCGCAGATAGATTGTCATTCAATGCTTGATATTTCGTAATCGCCGCCATTGTCATCCCGCCGTATAGTCATACCAATGCATTGTAATACCAATGCATGGTGGCGCTGAACCGGGCCTTGCTTTGAGTTACGCCGGAAGCCAGCGGCTGTTGGTTCCGCATCAGCAGCCGACCAGGCTGTGAGTACAGGATCCGACGACGCTCCATGGCCCGCTTGTGATGCTGTGACCGCTATCCGCCGATCATCACCTCTACTATCAACAGGATGCAATCACGATCCGGTCAGGTAAGAGTCGGCGATCCCCAACGATACTGGCGGCCGATTGTCTGCGGGTGAGTCAACAAGCGGCGGGTAACGGGTTCGTCGCCCTGAGCTATCCGGTTTGATAGCGCCGGTCGAGTTCCGCCCATGCGGTATCAACGATCTGGACGCTTGTCTGCACTCTCTCGCCTTGATCAGAATGTGACGCTTGAGGGATTGCCGGGCCGCCTGGTCAAAGGGATATCCGTGTTGTCAACGGCCGCTCCGCCGCCTCAAATCCTCGATCCGCCACAGGCCCAGGGACTTGTCGGCGAAGGCGCCGTCCTCCTCCGTGCAGCCCTCGTTGATCAGTTCGAGGGGCGACGGCAGCGAGAAGGGTGGTCGTTCCAGGTTGAGCCGGCGCCACTGGCCGGTGACGATCTCGGCGTTGAACCGCTGCTCGCTGAAAGTCGTCGTCAGCAGGAAGCGCGAGCCGCTGCCGATGATATTGGCCAGCGCCCGCCGCACGTCGGCGTGGGAGAAATGGACCAGGCAGTCCCGGCAGAAGACCAGGTCCACCCGGGGCAGCTCGTCGCTTAGCAGGTCCAAGCGGCGGAAAGCCGTCCGTGGTCGGGTGTAGCGGCGGCGGTTCTCTTCGATCAACTCGTCGACGATGTCGGCGCCGGTGTAGTCCGCCCCGGCGAGGTCGGCGTGGCGCATCCAGTGGAAGTCGCCGCAGGGGATGTCCAGCAATGTGGCGACGTTTCGTTCGGCGATGATCCGCTGGAGCGCGGCGACAACCAGCCGGGTCTGCTCGGCGTCGGAGCCTGTGCCGGAAAGGGAGTCCCGTCCGCCCCAGGCGTTGGTGCGGTGGATCTCCTCGAAAACCTCGGCGGTGCTCCTGTTCCGCAGGCGGTGTCGTTCCTTCCTGGAGCGCAGCCTGCCGACGAGTCGGGAGAGCAGCGGGACGCGATGGATGAGGTTGCCGAGGAAGGCCACGTGGTTTCTTTTCCTTAGCGGTGCTGTCGCGAAGTTGGTTCGGAGTCTGAGTTGTTCGGCTCAATACTCGGTACAGTTCTCTACGAGACCGGAACTGAGCCAACGCCGGGTGTCGCTCGTCCGGCAAATGAGCATCGATGTAACAGCTTGTCTGGCGCCGATGCAAGGTGATTGCTTCACGCCGATAGGGCGGCAGTAAGACTGCCAAGCGATGTATATCTTAGGTTAGGGATCGTGTATCCTATTCGGACCGGGTGGTGGTTGCAATCTGCTGATAATAATACGTGTGAGGTATCAAAAGCACTTGTTTCTTATGAGCAGCCAAGAAGTGACAGTGACAAAATGTGTGAACTGTAAACGATGTGCTTTAACAGCAGCTTATAATACATGCCAATCCGATTTCTACTATACTAATAAGTGCATCAATAACAGACATAAAGAGTGTGCATGGTTATATCGGTATAAAAACACGGAGTACCCAGACGGCGACCTCACGCTCGGTGGATCAATCCGAGCGGATTTACCGCCCTCAGCGGATGAACTCCTCGGCGTCCTCTTCTCGGTAGGCGGTCAGGGGCGGCCGGGCCTCGGCGTCGCGTCCGGCGATGTAGTCGAAGCGTCGAGCGACCACCCGGCGCAGGTGCTGGTTGAGCAGATCCAGCGGGATGTCGACGGGGCAGACCCGGGCGCACTCGCCGCAACCGATGCAGCGTCCGGCCAGATGGAAGGCCCGCACCAGGTTCCAGCTCCAGTTGCCGGCCTCGTGGGGGCTGGTCGGCACCCACTGGGGCTGGTTGGAGTCGGCGATGCAGCGCTCGCAGGTGCACAGCGGACAGGCCTCGCGGCAGGCGTAGCAGCGCAGGCATTTGGCGAACTGCTCGCGCCAGAAGGCGAAGCGCTCGGCCGGGGGACGCTCGGCCAACTCCCGGGCCGCTTCGGAGGGATGGTAATCGGGGACGGGCTCTGCGGGATCGGCGGTCGAAGCCTTGCCGACGATGATGTCGACGCCGCGCGGTGTGTGGGCGTCGCAGATCTCGCACTTGTGCGGCTTCTCGCCGTCGAGCTCCACGCCGTCGCAGGCGACGCCGATCAGGGTGACGGCGTCGCGGTCGAGTTGGGCCTCCTGAAGCAGACCCACCACGGCCTTGGCGTCGCAGCCCTTGACCACCACGGCGGGCTTCTTCCAGACGGCGCCCAGCGGCTTGTAGCGCCTGGTGAGATAGGCGGTCAGGTTGTGGTGGCAGAGCTCGTCGAAGACCAGTTCGTCGATCCCGGTCGCGTCGTCGACGAAGACGGGTCGACGGGCCTCGCCGTCCCGGGTGATCGTGTAGCCGATGACGACGTCGGCCCGGCCCGAAGCGAGCAGCTCGCGAGCCTGGGCGCGCAGTTCCTTGTCCACTTTGCTCCCCTTGCGCCGCCCCTTGACCAGCTTGCGCAGCTTGCCGCGCAAACGCTGGAAGAGGTTGGGTCTGGCGTAGATGAAACTCATTTGTCCCCGTGGGCCTTCTCGCAGGTCGAGGGGTACTCGCCGGGTTCCAGCCGTCGGATCTCGGTTGGATCATGGCCGTTCTCCAGAACGGCACGGCGGGTGAACCGGCGGATCATGCGCTGGAACAGCCGTCCCAGCAAGCGTTTGAGCGGCCCGATCCGCCCCGGAACGAAGTAGTCGACGCCGGGTTCCAGCCAGCCGCGGTCGCGATAATGGCGGTAGTCGGCGGCGAAGTAGCTACGGCCGTACTCCAGCGTGCCCTTCATCGCCGCGAAGTGGATCAGGTCGCCCAGGCCGATACGCCGCCGGGGTTTTTCGACCAGCGCCCGGTGGAATCGCTTGGCGGCTTTCTCGACGGCGGCGGTGGTCCGGCGCCGGTCACGCTCGGTCTCCAGCAGGCTGCGGGCCGCCGGATGGATGACGGGGCGGGCCAGCACCGCCACCTTGCGGAAGCCCATCGCCGTGAAGGACTCCATACCCTTGAGGGTGCCGCCGATCCCGGCCGGTCCGCCCGAAGTGACCACGAAGACGGTGAACTGGTCGAAGTAGCGCGGCCGGTGCATCCGGAAGGCCGTGCGTTCGAGCAGGGTCTTCATCCCCGAGGCCATCCCGCCGGCGTAGTTGGGGGTGGCGAAGACCACGCCATCGGCGGCCAGCATCCGCTCCTCGATCGCCGCCCGCTCGTCGTCGAGGGGGCAGTGCTCCTCGCCGCGCACGAAGCAGGTGAAGCAGCCCCGGCAGCTTCGCAGGTCGCACTCGGCCAGGTGCAGGTAATCGAACTCCACCGGCTCCGGACCTTCCAGAGCGTCGATCCGTTCCTCCAGGCGCCGGACCAGCCTCCAGGTGGCTCCGCGACGCGGTCCGCCGTGGATGACCAGCACGCGTTTCCTCACGCGTTCTCCCGTTCGGTCGAATCACGCAGCAGCGAGCGCACCCAGTCGCGGTGGGTCCAGAGGGCGCAACCGCCCTCGCTCTCGGTCATCCTGTCGTGCTCGGCCTGGATGCGCCTGAGGAACTCGGAGTTCAGGGCGTCCTTGAGGTCGGTCTCAACGAGGTTGACGTCGGAGTAGGGGGCGAAGGGGCAGGGCTCCAGCCCGCCGTCGGGTCCGATATGGACGAAGCCCCTTCCCGCCGACAGGCAGCCCTCGTAGGGCTCTTCGTCACCGGGGAAGGCGATGAAGAGCGCGCCGTGTTCACGCTGCAGCTCGCCCAGCCGGGCGATCATCCGCTCGCGCAGCGCCGCGTCCAGGGTCTGGTCCTGGGTACCGGGGCGGACCGGGACGTACTCGACGAAGATGAACAGCCGACAACCGGCCGCCGTGAGTTCCCGGGCGAACTCGTCACCGGTGCACTCGGCGAAGTTGTCTTTGGTCAGTGTGATCGAGACGGCGCTGAACGCACCGGCCGAATCGAGACGTCGCACCAGGTCCAGGCACTTCTCGTAGGTGCCGGCGCCCCGGCGGGCGTCGGTCTTCTCACAGCGGCCCTCCAGGGAAATGGCGGGGAAGACGTTGGGCGTGCGGGCCAGGCGGTCAATCCATTCGTCGTCGATCAGCGTGCCGTTGGTGAACACCGGGAAGGTGAGCCGTCGGTGTTCGCCCGCCAGCTCGATAATCTCCGGGCGCATGAAGGGCTCGCCCCCGGCCAAGAAGACCACCCCGACGCCGAGCTCTGCGGCTTCTTCGAGGAGCTCGCCCAGGCGCTCGATGCCCAACGCCGGTCGCGCGGGTCGCTGGTGGGCCTGGGCGTAGCAGCCCGGGCAGCGCAGGTTGCAGCGGTCGGTCACGCTGCAGATCACCAGGGGCGGGACGTGGACCCCGCGCTCACCCCAGCGGCGGCGGTGCCGGGAGGCTCGCCGCTGGTTGCGCAGCGTGCGGCCCAAAAAGCGGGCCAGCGCCGGACGGCGCAGCGCCTGTCGCACGGCGTCGGCGAAGACGACGTCCAACTCGCGGTCGAAGAGATCGACAAATCCGGGAATGCGGCGGGCCGGGGTGCTGTCGGACATCGATGCCGCTCCTGCTTGCTGCTGCGCTCAGCGGCTTAGCTGATGATAGTCGTCGTAGGGACCCAGTTCGCGGATGGTGTCGCCGATGCCGTTGATCAGCTCGACCCACTTGACCCCCTCGGCCGCCGAGACCCAACTGAAGTGCAGGCGGCGCAGGTCCAGGCCGGTGAAGTCGAAGAGCTCGCGGAAGACCGTCCAGCGTCGGCGGGCGTGGTAGTTGCCCGTGTTGTAGTGGCAGTCGCCGGGGTGACAGCCCGAGACCAGCACCCCGTCGGCTCCGTTCTCGAAGGCCTTGACGACCATCAGTGGGTCAATGCGGCCAGTACAGGGGACCTTGATCACCCGGACGTCGGCGGTGTACTCCAGCCGACTGGTGCCCGCCAGGTCCATCCCCAGATATGTGCACCAGTTGCAGACCACCGCGACGATGCGCGGCCGCCAGACGGCCGCCTCGACGGCGGTTTCATCTCCCGATGAACTTGGCTTGCTTGTCGTGGTTTCCTCGCTCAACTGCTACTCCCGTCTGCGCCTTCGGCCGTGTGTCGCCGATTTACTTCAGTGTTCTTGTCATCACTCGACATCGTACACTGCGATAAACCGTGCGGTTTCGTGTTTCAGCGGTGACTCCATCCAACTATTAGATCCTATCCCGGTGGCGCTCCCCCAGGGCGACCACGGCCGCATCGAGTCCAGCAATCATTGACGTTGTCTCCACAGTTGATCACCGCGACGGCTTTCAAGATGTGCGTGGTTGCTACCAAACAGTTGCTGATCATGCCCGGAGTCCCGGACTTCGGCCACCGTTGCCCCGGCGAGGGCCCGGGACTACGCCCGGCTTTGGCACGTTTTTTGCGGAATCGCCTCCGACCTGCCTCCCGGCGCGTCTCCTTGCGCAAAAAACGTGCCAAAGCCTTGCAGTCAGCGCCGCGGAGGCCGTGTTCAGCCGGTGTGTTTTCGGTTCCGGTCAACCAGGTTGGCGTGGGTCAGAGCGCCTGGAGCTCGGCATGGAGCTGGAGGTCGTTGAATCCGGCCAGTTGAGCGCTGTTGGAGCGGCAGACGGCGCTGCACAGCCCGCAGCCCTGGCAGAGTCCGGGGTTGACCTCGGCGATGCGGCGCAGCAGCTCGCCGCGGCGGTCGTGAAGGTCCTTGCGGGTGATCGCCTCGTATGGGCAGGCGTGGAGGCAGTCCCAGCAGCCGATGCAGGTAGTTGCGTTGATTCGGGCGACGACGGGCTCGCGTTCGAGCTCATCGAAGGCGAACAGCGCCAGGGTTTTGGCGGCGGCGGCTGAGCCCTGGGCCACGGCCTCGGGGATGTCCACGGGACCCTGACAAGCCCCGGCCAGGTGGATCCCGGCGGTGTTTGTCTCGACGGGGCGCAGCTTGGGGTGGGCCTCGACGTAGAAGCCGTAGCGATCGTAACTGACGCCCAGTGTCTGGGCCAGCTCGCGGGAGTCGGCCTGGGGCAGCATGGCGGTTGCGGTGACGACGAGGTCGACTGGCACCTCGAGGGCCTCGCCGGAGAGGGTGTCGGCGCCCTGGAGGATCAGCTTGTCGTCGCGGCGGTAGATGCGGCTGACCCGACCGCGCAGGTAAAGGGCGCCGTCGTGCTCCACGGCGCGACGGTGGAACTCGTCGTAGCGCTTGCCCCCGGCGCGGACATCCA
>CAZOOP010000042.1:6566-35031 GCA_964581465.1 uncultured bacterium | reverse complement strand
TTCGTGAGATAGTTGTCAGCACTTCCTTTCATAATGCCGCTCTTTTGCGTTTTCGACGTAGGTTCAGCATCAGGTGATAATCCCTAAGCGTTTGCCTAACCGCCCGTTTCCAGACATGATGTCATCTCACAATGTTCCGACCGGTGTCGGAGCGGCTAGCGTCCCGCTACGCGGCCGCGTTGTCAGAACAGGGCGCTTATAGTAGACTACACCCATGTTAAACCTCCTCGTCGATATTGGCAACACCAGGGTCAAGTGGACCCGCCACGATCCCGGCCGCCCGGGATCGGCGCCGCGCGCGGTGGAGGTTTGCCCTTATCCGGCCTTCCGCGAGGACCCGGGTCGCGTGGTCGCCGACCTCGAACCCGGGGACCGTGTCTGGTTCTGCGCCACGGCCGAAGATGGCCCCGCCCTGCTCGAGCGCGCCCTCGGGGGGCGCGGCGTCGAGCTGATCCGCGGCGCCGCGCACTGCCCATTGCGCGTCGACTATGGACCGGGGCTGGGCGACGACCGCCTGCTGGCCGCCGACGAGGCCGTTGATCGTCTCGGTAACCCCTGCGTGGTTATCGGCTGCGGCTCGGCGGTGACCGTGGATCTGGTCGGCGGCGGCGAGGAGCCTTTACTGCTCGGCGGGGCCATCCTGGCCGGTGAGCGGCTGATCCTGCGGACCCTGGGCAGGTTGGGCTCTCTGCCCCGCGTAGAGGCGACCGAGCCGCCCCGTCCGCCGGGAACCACCACCGAGGACTGCCTGCGCCTGGGCGCTCACCGCCAGTGCACGGCGGCCGTCGCCGACTTGATCGCCGAGTACGCCGCCCTGCTGGGCACGGGCCTGAGCGGGCTGCCCCTGCTGCTCCACGGCGGCGACGGCGAGCGTTACCGGGGCTACTTCCCCGAGGCCGTCTGCGAGGAGTTCGTTGTCCTATTCGCCCTGGCGCGTCGCGCCGCCGTCGGAACAAAGCCGGTATGAGCAAGAAGCCCGATCAGTTCGAGCGCAGCGTCCGTGAGTCCGGCCGCCGTCACGCCCTGCGCGGCCTGCTCTTCGCCCTGCTCATCGGCGTGTTCTGGCTGGCCGGCCACCTCTACACCGCCGGTCTGAGCTACACCTCACGCCTGGAATCTCCCATCGAATTACGGGGCAACCTCTACGCCACCGCTGCGGCGCCCGAGGTGTCCGCCTACCGGCGCCTGGCCGAGGCCCTGCTTAATCTGCCGCCGCTGAGAGACCTTACCGAGCTGGGCGACTATCATCTGACCATCGCCCTGGCCGGTGAGCCCTTTTCGCCGAACATGAGCCCCTGGGGCTCCTGCGGACCTCTGCTTTCCCGCGGACCCGGCGGCGGCTGGTCCTGCGAGATCCGGCTGCACCCCGTGGGCGTCGGCACCAGCTTCAGCGAGGTCGAGCTCTATCTGGCCGCCTATACCGAGAGCCTGCGCGCCTACGCCCAGGCCGCCCTGCCCGAGGGGGCGACCTACACCGAGCGGATCCGTGTGATAATCCTGGAGTCCCAGCTCGGGTTGATCCAGACGCTGCGCCGTCGCGGTATCGAGGTCCACGACGACTACGCCGCCCTGGCCGAGGCCGAGCTGGCGGCTCTTGACGGCCCGCCCTAGACGGATGATTCCCGCTGAGATGTGACGGCGGCCACGTCCCTTCGCGTGTATCATCCCGGGTCGCTGTGCTATACTGGAAGCGAGTTTCACCGACGACCACCGGCGCTCGCCGCCGGTTCGCACAACCGCTTGTTATAGAGGAGGAAGGCTTGCCCGAACTAAGGCGAGATCCGATCATCGGTCGATGGGTCATCATCTCCTCGGAGCGGGGCAAGCGCCCCAGCGACTTCGCCACCGAGCCCGAGGAGACCAGCAGCGCCAACTGTCCCTTCTGCGTGGGCAACGAAGAGAAGACCCCGCCCGAGATCTTTACCGTGGACCAGCCCGATGTCGAAGGGCGCGTCCCCAACAGCCCGGGCTGGCAGGTCCGGGTGGTGCCCAACAAGTTCCCCGCCCTGCGCATCGAGGGTGAGATGGAGCGGCGCGGCGTGGGGATGTTCGACATGATGAACGGCATCGGGGCCCACGAGGTGATCATCGAGACCCCGGACCACGCCAAGCGCCTGCACCAGCTCGTCCCCGGCGAGATCGAACACGTGGTGACCGCCTACCGCCAGCGCATCGTCGATTTGACCAAGGACCCGCGCTTCCGCTACATCCTGGTCTTCAAGAACGAGGGCCGGGCCGCCGGCGCCTCCCTGGCCCACTCCCACTCCCAGCTCATCGCCACGCCGATCATCCCCAAGCGGGTCACCGAAGAGCTCGAGGGCTCCAAAATCTACTACGGCTGGAAGGAGCGCTGCGTCTTCTGCGACATCATCAAGCAGGAGCTGGCCAAGGGCGAACGCGTGATCTGCGAGAACGAGAAGTTCATCGCCCTGGCTCCCTTCGCCCCGCGCTTCCCCTTCGAGACCTGGCTGCTGCCCAAGGACCACCGGCCCTTCTTCGAACGCGACAACGACCTGACCCAGTTGGCATCCCTGTTGGGCGAGGCGCTCAAGCGCCTGGCCGTCACCCTCTCCTGCCCGCCCTACAACTTCCTGATCCACAACTCGCCGGTCAACTGCCGCGGCTCCGACCTGCTGGCCTATCACTGGCACATCGAGATCATGCCCAAGCTGACCAAGGTCGCCGGCTTCGAGTGGGGCACGGGGTTTTACATCAACCCCACCCAGCCCGAGGACGCCGCCAAGTACCTGCGCGAGGCCAAAATCGACTGAGGGCGTTGCGCCCACGGACACCAAGCCCCGCCCGGCGGGGCTTTTTGTCCGGCTTTCCACGGCTGGACGGGGTGTTGCGGCTCCCCGCGAATGATCCATCGGTGCGCTACCCGCCCGCCTTTTCCGCTCAAGTGTGCTGAGCCGGGCGGAGCGACGATCACCGTATACCGGATGCCGACCCGCGGCGGTTGCCTGTTGGGGTGGAGTTCCTCCGCCGGGACCGACGAAGTGGAGGGTATCCCGTCGCGACAGGCACCCATGAGCAGTCGGTGAAACAAAAAGGTCTATTTTACGGTATAATACCGGGGAACTGCGCTGTTCACCGGGGACCAAACAGTCGCGCAACAGGGGAGTCTTGATGCGTAAAGATATGAAGCGTAACGGCTTGATGAGCAACAGCCTGAAGATCGCCGTCATCCTCGTCATCGTCCTCGCCCTGAGCGCGGGCGCCCAGGAGGCCCGGCGCGTCGAGCTGGACAACGGCCTGGTCATCGTGGCCTTCGAGAACCACGTCAACCCCATCGTCACGATGCGGGTCTACGTCAAGACGGGTGGCGCTTACGAGGGTGAGTTCCAGGGCGCCGGGATCAGCCACTTCTACGAGCACCTTCACGGCGACGCCACCACCTCGCTGTCCAAGGAGCAGGTCGAAACCTGGGACGAGGAGCTGGGCGGGGCCTCCAACGCCTACACCTCGCGCACCCACACCTGCTACCACCAGACCACCACCACGGACCGCTTCGACTCCCTGGTGGAGCTGATGGCCGAGACGCTGCTGCGCCAGGATTTCAACGACGAGATCATCACCAGCCAGCGCGGGATCATCCTCAAAGAGATCAACATGAACAACGACGAGGCGGACACCCGCAATTGGTACCGCTTCCAGCACACCATCTTCGGCGACTCGCCGGCCTCGGATCCCATCCTGGGCTACCCGGACCTCTTCCAGGCGGTCAGCGAGGAGGACCTGCGCAGTTACTACGCCGAGCGCTACACCCCGGAGAAGATGGTCGTCGTCGTCGGCGGGGACCTGCCCCTCGACGAGATGATCGAGAAGGTCGCCGCCGAGTTCGGCGAGGCTCCGCGCGGTGAGACCCCGCTGCCCGAAGTGCCCCGGCCCGAGCATCTGTCCGCTCCGCGCTACGCGATCGAGTACACCACCTTCCAGGAGGCTCACCTCTCCTTCGGCTTCCGCACGGTGCCGTTGTGGGCCGAGGATCTCTACGCCCTGGACGTGCTGATGAACCTGTTGGAGCGCGGCCGTTCCAGTCGGCTCTACCAGACGCTGCGGGAGGACCGCTCCCTGGTCTCCGGCTTCTCGGTCTCCAGCTACACCCCGGTCTACGACGCCGGTCAGTTCACCGTGACCCTCTCCGGCGACCCGGCCAAGATAATCGAGGCCTACTACACGGCCTACGCCGAAGTGATGCGCCTGCGTGAGGAGCTGGTCGGCGCCGAGGAGCTCGAGCGCGTCAAGAACGGCTTCCTGGCCGACTACGTCTATTCCACCGAGGAGCTGACCAGCCAGGCCGGCAGCCTGGGCTACGACGCCATGCTCGGCGACCTCGATTTCTCGGAGAACTACATCGAGGGCTGCCGCTCCGTGGACGCCGAAGAGTTGCGCGAGGTCGCCCGGCGCTACTTTAGCGAGGACAACCTCTACCTGAGTTTGACCTGGCCCGTCGAGGCCGGCGAGTTCGAGCTCTCCAACCTGGGCGATCCGGAGCGCCTGGAGCTGGTCGAGAGCGGCCTGGTGGCCGAGGTCCACGGCAGGGCGGCCTGGGAGGAGTCGCTGGGCGAGGTCGAGCCCGGCGAGCCCGACACCTACTTCGTCTACCACCAGCCCCCGGCGGCCACCAATGTGCCCCTGGAGGACAACTACTCGCCCGTCAACGACCTGGCCCGCGACTACCCGGAAGAGTACGCGTTCAGCCTGGGCGAGGGGGGTTCCACCGGCGGGATCGAGGAGTACGAGCTCGACAACGGTCTGCGCCTGCTGGTGCTCGAGGACTCCAGCGTCGACAGCGTCAGCGTGGCCGCCCTCGTCGACGGCGGCTACCGCGTCGAGGAGCCCGACGAGCAGGGGGCCTTCAACTTCATGCTGCGCGCTCTGCTCAAGGGCACCACCGACCGCGACGCCGAGGAGATCGCCCTGGCCCTCGAGGAGCGCGGCGGCTACCTGAACGCCGCCGGTTACCGGGACTACGGCACGGTGAGCGCCCGGGTCCTGGCCGAGGACTCCGCGACGGCCCTGGAACTGATCACCGATGTGCTGCGCAACGCCACCTTCCCCGAGGAGAAGGTCGAGGCCCTGCGCGACCAGCTTCTGGACGAGCTGGCCGCAGAGGCCGACAACCCCTTCGTCCAGGCCTACCGCCTGGCCAAGGCCGAGTTCTTCGGTGACCACCCCTACTTTCACCACCAGACCGGCACCAGCGAGAGCATCGCCGCCCTGGAACGCGGGGACCTGCTGCGCTACTACGAGCGCACGGTGCGTCCCGAGGGGATCGTGCTGGCCGTGGCCGGGAACGTCAACGCCGACGAGATCGAGGAGCTGGTCGAGGAGCTCTGGGAGGATGCGCCCCGGGGTTACGCCGAACCCGCCCCCGTCGGCGCCCCCGACTATCCCGACGAGCCCCGTGAGCTGGCCGTGGACACCGAACGCGAGCAGACCGTGCTCTACTGGATGTGGCCCGGCCTGAGCCTGGACTCTCCGGACCGCTACCGCATCCAGTTGCTCGACAGCGTCCTTTCCGGCATCTACCTGCCCAACGGCCGCCTGCACTACCGCCTGCGCGGCGCCGGGCTGGTCTACGCCGTCCACGCCTTCCCGATCAGCGGCCGGGAACCGGGCGGCTTCGCCCTTTATCTGGGCACCGAGCCCGGCAAGACCGCCGAGGCCGTCGGCATCGTCGAAGAGGAGCTGGAGCGCATCGCCGCCGAGGAGGTCCCGCCCGAGGAGCTCGAGCGCGGCAAGAGTATGCTCAAGGTGGCCCGCTACACCTACGACCTCTCCACGGCCGCCGCCCGGGTCCAGGAGGCCGCCGCTTACGTGCTGGCCGGTCTGGACGCCGACTTCGAAGAGGACTTCGTCGAGGAGATCGAAGACCTGAGCGCCGAGGAGCTGCGCGAGTTCGCCGTCGAGCTCTTCGGCGAACCAGCGGCCTACGTCCGCTACGGCCGAGAGTAGGCCGCGCCGCCGCCCGCCGTTTTCGCCAACCGCCCGAACCGGAACGGAAAGGCCCCCGCGATGAGCAAAGACCGCCCGACCAAACGCCTGACCCCGCCCCTGCGCTGGCTGATCCGCCTGGGGATCATCGCCCTGCTCGCCGGTGTGTTCCTGCTGGCCGGCGGACTACAGGACATCCAGCCTCACCGCGGCTTCGAGCGCCGGGTGGTCGTGCTGGGCTTCGACGGCGTTGATTCGGACCTGCTGGAGCGCTACATGAACGAGCACCCGGAGCGCTTCCCCAATCTGCTCGCCCTGCGCGACGAAGGGACCTACACGCCGGTGCTGCCGCCGGTGCCGGCCCAGAGCCCGGTCTGCTGGTCCAGCTTCACCACGGGCTCCAACCCCGGACGCCACGGCATCTACGATTTCCTCCTCCGCGATCCCGCGACCTACACCCCCTTCTACTCGATGGTCGAGGAGATCGCCGAGGCCGAGTTCATCTGGGGCCTGATCCCCGTCCAGTTGCCCGAGGTCGAGTGCCGCCAGCAGGGGATCAAGTTCTACGACGTCCTCGACGAGGCCGGGGTTCATCAGGCGCTGATGCAGCTTCCGGTGACCTTCCCGCCGCCGGCGATCAGCGGCGAGAACCTCTCCGGCCTGGGCGTGCCCGACGTGCGCAAGACCCAGGGCACCTTCTACTACTGGGCCGAGGACCTGCCCCCGGGCATCCAGGAGAACACCGAGTTCGGCGGCAAGCTGGAGCGGCTGAGCCTGGAGCGCGACGGCTCCTTCACCTTCAACATCCCGGGCACCCCCAACCCCGTGGTGCTCGACCGCCAGCGCGAGCTGCTCCACGATCAGCAGTTCCGCGCCCTCTCCGCCGAGGAGCTGGATTATCTGTCCCGGAACCCGGACATCGTCCTCGAGGCCACGGGCCGCCGCCTGGACGACGGACGGGTGACGCTGAACATCGACGGTCAGCATCTGACCCTGGCCGAGAACGAGTGGAGCGGCTGGGTCGAGTTCGACTTCGAGGCCAACGCCCTGATCACCGTCCACGGCATCAGCAAGCTGAAGGTCCTCTCCCTCGATCCCCTGCGCATCTATCTGCACCCGATCACCTTTGACCCGCGCAAGCCCCTGGTGCCGATCAGTTGCCCGGCGGACCTCTCCGCCGAGGTCGCCGAGGAGGCCGGCCTCTACTACACCCAGGGCTGGGCCATCGACACCTTCAGCCTCTCCGAGGACCGCATCGACGAGGCCACCTTCATGGAGAACCTCTGGGACACCGCGGGGCAGCGCTTCGAGAACGCCAAGTATCTCTTCGAGGCCAAGGACCCCGAGCTGATGCTGGCCGTCTTCCAGTGCACCGACCGCGTCCAGCACATGATGTGGCGCTTCATCGACCACGACCACCCGATGTACGACACCGAGCTGGCCGCCGAGTTCGAGGACGCCATCCTCGACGTCTACGCCTTTATGGACGAGGTCGTCGGCTGGTTCCGCGAACGCCTGAAGCCCGAGGACGTCCTGCTGGTCCTCAGCGACCACGGTTTCGCCTCCTTCCGCCGCAGCGTCAACATCAACACCTGGTTGGTCGAGAACGGCTACATGGTGCTCAAGGAGGGCTACGGCTTCGGCGAGGAGTTCAACCTGGACGACCTCTACGGCGGTCAGGGCTTCTTCTTCCCCGGGGTGGACTGGTCGAAGACCCGGGCTTACTCCCTGGGACTCAGCGGCATCTACGTCAACCTCGAGGGACGCGAGGCCCACGGTTCGGTCAGCCCCGCGGACTACGACCAGGTCGTCGCCGACATCCAGCGCGACCTGCGAGGTTTGATGGACACCAACCCCCCGACGGGTCCGCGTCCGACGGCCCAGGGCGACATCGTCTACGACACCAGTGACGGCGCCGACCTCACCGAATTGGACTTCGACCCGCCCGAGCCGGTACCGGTCCTGGTCGACGTCTACCGCGGCGACGAGATATACTCCGGCGAAGCCCTCGAGTACGCCCCGGACCTGATCGTCGGCTTCAACGAAGGCTACCGCATCAGTTGGCAGTCCTGCCTGGGCGGTCTGGAGCGACACACCCTGCGCGACCAGGTCAAGCGCTGGAGCGCCGACCACTGCGGCATCGATCCCAGCGTGGTCAACGCCGTGCTGTTCTGCAACCAGCCGCTGAACCTCGGCGCTGGACAGCCCCGGATCATCGACCTGGCTCCCACCATTGTCGACTACCTCGGCGTGGCCGCGCCCGAGGTCTGGGACGGCGAGAGTCTGATGCGGCGGGGGGAGTGAGCGGGCGGGTCGCAGGTTCGTGTGCAACAGGGGAGGACCGAACGGCCCTCCCGTTTTTTATCGAACGGATCAGACAGGCGGTGGCCGGGTCGTGGGACTGGTTCCGAAGCCCCCGCTCTGCATTTGAGTTTGATTATCACATCGGTCCGGATACGAGAGATTATCCCTTTCGCTTTTGGAAACTAACCAGCCTCCTTCTGCCTGGGAGGCCCAGGATGCAACTCAGGAGTCGAGATTTCCCGGCTCTCGGCATCCTAGAAGAGCACATCGTGCTTTAGCGCCACCAGGCTGTTTCGGAAAGTGAAAGAAAAAAAGCTTTAGAACACATAATAACAATAGAATTCGCATATCCTGTTAGGAGCTGATTGTAACTGTAGCTTATTGATAACATAAGCAATTTTCATCAGGTAATTGTCGAAATACGGGCAGTCGAAAAGTGGCGGCGAAAAATGGTGTGATCTGTGGCAAATCTTAATAACAGCAAACATGTATATACCCTTGCAGCAGGTTGCCACTAGATTATAAGGGCTTGCAAGGTGAACGCTTGATTGAAGAAAGAGTAAGTCTGGGTGGGGAGCAACGGCTCAGCGAGCCGCTTCCAGTCAACCTGATCGGACCAATTGGGCGGCGTATCCCGCAGGTAGTCGAGACGGTTTTCGTCGTCGCGATGGCTGAATCTGAGCGGCCTTTCTCTGATAATTCTCTGATATTTCTCTGAAAAAGAGCCTGTCGTTACGGATGAAGCCGCCGTTGTAGGCTGATAGCCGTCTCTCGCCGTAGCCCCGGCAGCTATCGAGGCCGTTGATACGCACCTCGCCATTGGCCGGGGCCTTGTCGCGGTTGATGCGTTTGTAATGTATCCCGTTGAGCAACAGGCTGTTATCGGCCTTCCAGCCGTCGGTGTTGACGATCTATTCCACCTTGAGCTTTTCCAGCGCGGCGGGGCCGTGCTCCCATTTGGATTCGGTCTGTATATTTCTTGCCGATTCTCATACATTTATACTAACCATCGGCCAACTTATAATGATTCATAGGGATAATCACCAGAAACTGAACCAAGTATTGGCAATTGGTATTAGCAATTGGTGAAAGACGCCCTGAGGCGAGGGGCTGGTAACCACCCGCGGCGTGTTATCAACCAGCGAAGGCGAATAACGGTCTAAGCTGCTAAAGCGAGCAATGGAGCGCCGTCAGCAGGTCACTTACTCACAGCCTGGTCGGTTGCTGATGCGGAACCAACAGCCTTCGGCTTCCGGGGGAACTCAAGGCAGGGCCGGATTTCATGCCGTCATGCATTGGTGTGATAAGGCAGAGGGATAACAATGGCGGCGAGTGTGAACTATAAAGCGTTGAATAACAGTCTATTTGCCGGATGAGTCGTTTCAGGTGCGAGTGATGATCCCTAATATCATGGTTACATTTTGGTCAACTGATGTGCCGGTCGGTTGCTCGGTTTTCCGCCACATTTGAGAACCTTTCTTGTGACAGAGCATCACAGCCCATCACGTATGTTAACAACGCGTTACATACAGGGAGCGGTCCGAACACGGTATACGATCCCCAATTGTATTGCGGTATGTGCCTGTTCAGGCATGTCTGACAATCCCGAACCTTAACGCCCCGCTCCATCTGCGCCAATTGCTCCAGTCAACACTCTCCAGGTGTAAAAAACCCCCGGTGTATTGCCGGGAGATGGATAAGTCCGTCGGGTAGGGCGATTGTCAATCCTGACGGGGCTTCCAGGTGACGGCGCGGAGTCCGCGCCAGAAGCGCACCCAGGCCACGGCCATGGCGGCGGCCGTCGAGACGACGTAGTAGGGCAGCGCGGCCAGACCGCGGAAGCGATCGTGGAAACGGTAGCCGAGCAGGGCGCCCAGGTAAAAGACGCCCTGGGCGACGCTGAGCCAGAGGTAGGTCGCCCCGGCGGCGAAGAAGCCGGCCCGGGCGGCGGCGGCTCCCTGCCCCCCGAGGCAGGCGGCGGCGACGCCGGAGACCAGCAGGGTGATGAACCACAGCGGCGTGGTCTGGCGCAGGATCTTGCGCAGGAAGTAGTTGAGGTGGTAGAGCAGATGGCCGCGCAGGGGCAGTACCCGGAACAGATAGGGGAAGAAGCCCATCTCGAGCAGGGAGAGGCGGACGCGGCGGCGGAACTCGTCGCCGGCGGCGGCCTGGGTCTCCTCCCAGGCCCGCACCCGGGGATCGTAGATGGTCCGCTTGCCGGCGGCCACGGTGGAGATGGTCAGCAGGGTGTCCGGCGAGACCTCGGGAGCCGAAGGGTAATACAGCTCGCGGCGGATGGCCATGTGGCCGCCCTGGACGTAGATGCAGCTCCAGATGCGGCTCTCCCATATCTTCTGCTTATCTTCGTAACGACGGATGAAACTGTTGCCGTAGGTGGTGCCCGTGGAACCGGTGCCGGGGGGCCGCTGCTCCAGGTAACCGCCGACGCAGCCCACGTCGGGATCGGCGAAGAGCTCGGCGAAGCGGTGCAGGGCGTCGGGCTCCAGCATCACATTGCCGTCGGAGTAGACGATTATCTCCCCGCGACAGGTCGGGGAGAGCTCGTTCATCACCGTGGTCTTGCCCCGGTTCTCGTGGAAGGCCTCGACTCGGACGCCGCGATCGACGAAGCGGCGGGCTATCTCGGCGGTGTCGTCGCTGGAGCCGTCGTCGGCGACCAGAACCTCCAGCTTCTCGGCCGGGTAGTCCAGGGCCAGGACGTTTTCCAGCTTCTCGGCCAGCACCGCGGCCTCGTTGTAGCAGGGGATGAATACGGTGAAGCTGGGCAGGTGGGCGGGATCGCGCTGGACGGGGCGATGGATGAAGCGGGAGATCAGCCAGAGCGTCAGCGGGTGCAGGACGTAGATGACGGCGATGATGTAGAGGGAGAGCCAGAAGACGACGGTGGCGGCGATCATCGAGCCGCCTCCGCCTCACCCTCTGCGCCGAACTCGGCCCGCACCGCCGCCCGCCAGTCGTCGGCCGGGGACAGCCCCAGGCTCTCCAGCAGGGTGGTTTCCAGGCCCAGGTAACCGCCGCGGGGGACTTTCTCTCCGAAGTGGTCGCTGGTGACGCCTTCAAGCTCGACGTGCCCCAAGCCGTGGGCGGCCAGGATCTCCCGGGCGAACTCGAGCCGGTTGGGCGGCTCGCCGGGGTTGGCCACGTGGATATAGCCGCTGAGTTCGCTTCGCGGGACGACGCCGAGGATGATTCGGGTCAGGTCCTCCATGCGCATCGGCGAGCCGTAGCGGTCGTCGACCACCTGGAGCTTGTCTCGCTCCCGGGCCAGCCGGACGATGAAATCGGGGAACTTGCCGGTCTGCGTCCCGCCGAAGAGCCAACCGATCCGCAGAGTCAGCCAGTCTTCGGACTTCTCCTCGATGCTCAGCTCGCCTCGGCGCTTGGTCTCGCCGTAGACGTTGATCGGGGCGGGCTCGTCGTCCTCGGTGTAGGAGGAACCCTTGGCGCCGTCGAAAACGGCGTCGGTGGAGAGGAAGAGCAGCCGGGCGCCCACCCGGCGGGCGGCCTCGGCCACGTTGCCCGCCACCTCGGCGTTGATCTCCCGAGCATAAGCGGGCTCGTGCTCGCACTGCAACAGGTTGGTCAGCGCGGCATAGTTGATGACCAGTTCGGGGGCGGCCCGCTCCACGGAGGCGAAGAGGGCGTTGCGATCGCGGGCGTCGAGCTCGGACAGCGGCGGGGCGACCACGCTCCAGCGCTCTTGCAGGTACGGCAGGGTGTAGGTCCCCACCCGGCCCTCGCTGCCGATGACGTAGATGCGCATCGATTGTCACCTGGTGATTCGATCCGCCGTTCGCGAACCTCCGGGAACGACGGTCGTTAGCTCAGTGTGTAATAGACGGCGCTGCCTAGAGGGTCATATCTTAGCGCAGAACGGGTAAAAGGTAAAGGGCGGCCGAATCCGGGGCGTCCCGCGCCGTCATCTGCTATAATCCAGACGTAAGCTCCACCTCAATCACTCAACAGACGGCGATCGCACCCATGACCGCCCCGGAGCCTCGGGGGCGGCGGGAGAGGAACTAGGCGGAGAAACACAATGGAAAGCTGGGACATCCTCGTTGTCGGCGCCGGGCCGTCCGGAGCCGCTGCGGCCCACCACGCCGCCGCCGGCGGCCTGCGGGTGCTCCTCGTCGAGAAACGCCAACAGGTCGGCTTCCCGGTTCGCTGCGCCGAGGCCGTCGGCCGCGAGGGCTTCGTCGCCGAGTTGAGCGGGGATCCCGCCTTCTTTCCCGACGGCCCCGAGGGCGAACCCGCGCCATCCTACCTGGCCGACCGTATCGACGAGGGCGAACTGGTCTCTCCGGGGGGACGGCGGGCGCGTCTCCAGCGACCACGAACCGGCTACGTCCTCGAGCGCAAGGTCTTCGACCTGATGCTGGCCGAACGAGCCGCCCGCTCCGGCGCCGAAGTGCGCGTCAAGACCCGGGCCGTCGGTCTCGAGCGCGCCGACGGCACCTGGCGCGTCGAACTGCGCCGCGAGGGACGCGGCGAGACCATCAACTGCCGCGTGCTGATCGGCGCCGACGGCGTCGAGTCCAAAACAGCCCGCTGGACCGGACTCCGTGGTCCCTGGAAGACCGACGAGCTCCACTCCTGTGCCCAGGTGCTGGCCGCCGGTCTGGACGACTCCCTCCGTCCGGGGTGCGTCTACTTCCACCTCGGGTCCCGGATAGCGCCCCGGGGTTACGCCTGGGCCTTCCCCAAAGGCTCAGGAAGGGCCAACATCGGCGTGGGGCTGCGCGGCGAATCCTCGGACGCCACCGCCCTGGAGCACCTCGAAGCCCTCCTGGATTCCCACTACCCCGGCGCCTCAATCCTGGAGCGCGTACACGGCTGCGTGCCCAGCACACCGCCGCCGAAACGCATCGTCGGCGACGGCGTGATGCTCGTCGGCGACGCCGTCGGACAGGTGGACCCCTTCTCCGGAGCAGGCATCAACTGGGCTCTCGAGGCCGGCCGACTGGCCGCCGAGACCGCAGGCGCCACACTGACAGCCGGACGCGAACCCACCCTCGATAACCTTCAGGACTACCAACGCGCCTGGATCCAGCGCCACCGTCGCGAACACCTCAAGCTGGCCAAGGTCAAGGGCTTCGTCGACAGCCTCACCGACGACGAACTCGACAGCGCCGTCACCGCCATCGCCGAGGCCGCCGCCGATGGCGAGCTGAGCGAGTTCTCCGTGGGACGCCTGCTGCGCCAAGTGTTGCGTCACGCTCCGGGGCTGCTCTGGAAGGTCCGCAAGCTGCTCTGACGCCCACACCGCCGGGAGACCTTTGCGGGACTCCCGCCGGAGACTTCCGCTACGCCCGGCGTTGGCACGTTTCTTGCAGCAGGGCGGCGCGGCGTATCGGACGGAGGCGCAGCGCACTCCGCAAGAAACGTGCCAACGCCTCGCGCCGGGTCGCGACGCGCGTGGATTGCCCCGACGACGCATCGCAAAGGTCTCCCGGAACGGCGACCGCGCGACGACGGCTGAGCACTCGATGAAGCATCGGCCTTCCGCCAAGTTCGTAGCGGGTGCGCCGTCAAGCACCCTGTTTTTTACAACCTCTAGCTCCACATGACGTTATCGATTGTTATCGCTGCACTTAGATGCATGCAAATGCCGCCGCCAAGGCATATATGAGTACATTGATCTAAAGCCAGCCGCAGTTCGCATATCTTCTTGTTTCCATACAATGTGATCGGTAGATGCTGACATCGCAAGTATTGGCAAGTACAGTCGACAGGTTGCAATCTCGTTCCCGTCCAGCCAGGAAGAGGACTAAAGACCCATGAACAAGCCGACTTACACCTCAGTACTCGAACCGATGCCGGCGGCCCGATGACCATCTGGGGCAAGTTCGGCGCGCTGTGGCGTCTGGCCCGGCCGGGCAACGTGTCGCTGATCGTCGTCGCGGTCTTCGTCGGGAGCGTGTTGGCGATACCCCCGGGGGCCTGTCCCCTGGCCGGCATCGGTGGTCTCTTCTGGACGATCCTCCCCGCGGCCCTGGCCCTGGGGCTGGTCGCCGCCGGCGGCTACGCCCTCAACGATCGCTGCGATCTGGTCATCGACCGCGTCAACCGTCCGAAACGGCCCCTGCCCGCCGGCGAGCTCTCACCGGGCTCGGCGACGCTCTTCGCGGTGCTCTGCTGGGCGGGGGCGATCGGCCTGGCCTGGCTGGGACCCACCTCGGGACTGTGGATCGTCGGCTTCTGCATCGTCCTCTCCCTGGTCTACGCTCTCTGGCTCAAACCCACCGGCCTGCCCGGCAACCTGGCCGTGGCCCTGATGACCTCGCTGGCTTTGGCCTACGGCGCCTTGGGCGCCGGAAACCTCCCCGCCGTGCTGCCCATCGCCGCCCTGGCCTTCCTGGTCAACCTGGCACGCGAGCTCTACAAGGACGTCGAGGACCTGCCCGGCGATCGCGAAGCCGGCGCGCGCACCCTGGCGGTGCGACTGGGCGCCCGGCTCACCCGGCTGATCGCTTCCGCCGTGGCCTTCGCCGTCACCCCGGCCCTGATCGGTTTCCACCTCGTCGGCGACATCGGCTGGCTCGACGCCCTGGCCCTGGGCGCGGGGCTGGCCCTGCCGCTGCTGGTGATCGGCGTCTACGGCCTGGGCAGGCCGACGGCCGCGGGAAAGGTCCAGCGCTGGCTCAAGGAGGCTATGCTCTACGGCCTGAGCGCTTTGCTGCTGGGGCGGGCCGTTTACCGTCTCTGGACCGCCGGACTGCTGGGTTGAGAGACTATCCGCAGGCCGCCCGGGCCGGTCGACCCCGCACCGTCGACGACGATGGGTAGCCGGACCCTGGTCGGAGTTGAGGTTGACGACGTTCCCAGGTGAGTCAACCAGAACAAGTAGTGAAAACGGGACCGTTGAGGTCCCGTTTTGTTCGGTCTACAACAAGGGCGATGTGAACCGTTGGTTAGTTATCGGCCTTCAGGGCGCCCCAGGAGGTTTCGACAACCTCGCTGCCCGCGGTGCTGAAGGTCCAGGTGACCGGCGCGGTGGTGGCGTTGCCCAGGGTGTCGGCCAGTCCGGCGGCCACGGTGCAGGTGTAATCGCCGGTGGGCAGATCGGCGTCCGGGGTGAAGGTGCAGACGACGTCCTGGGGATTGGAATCGTTGATGTTCAGGGTGCCGGATATCTCCCCGGCGCTTCGCGGGGCGGTGCTGAGGTTGTTGTCCCGGGAAACGGGCTGGACTCCGCCGCCTCCGCCGCCGCCGTCATCGCCGGCAAGGGTGAAGGCGATGGTGCTCGAATCAACGGCGGTGGCGTCGTAGAGGTGGAAGACGACATTCGTACCACCGGGCACATCGGAGGCTCCGGGAGCCGGAGACTGGGAGCCGACGGTGGGCGCATCGGCGTCGGCGGGATCGCTGAGGACCTCGAAGCCGCGCACGCTGTCGGCCAGCCGGGTGTTGCCGCCCTGAGATTCCTCGACCTCGACGCTCCAGAACCAGTTACCGACGTCGAAGGAGCCGAAGATCACCTCGAGGGAGGTCGCCGATCCGGCGTCGATTTCACGGGCGCCGGTGAGCTCTTCGTTGTCGGCCAGCAGCAAGGTGTAGGTCAGGTCACCGGAGCCGCTGTAATCGGACTCAGACCAACTGAACGTCGTCGGAACACCGATCTCGATCTGGGCGCCATCGGCCGGAGTTAGCAGATCGAAAGCGCCGAGCTGGCTTTCGACCAACAACTGATCGATGAAGCGAACACCCAGAAGGTCGGTCAGGTCGGGCTGGTTGAAGAGGTAGAGGGCGGCCTCGCTGCCGTCCTGATTCTCGATTCCGACGGTGGCGCTGGCGCCGTAATCGCGCCAGGAATCTCCCACGGTGTCATAGTAGTATATCTCGACGCGGTTGTTGTAGCCCTCGCCCTCGGAAGAGTAGAGAACTACCTGGATCTGGAGTTGATCCTCGTGGGCCTCGTCGGCGAAGTACATCTTGCGGAAGGTGATGGCCAGACCGTCGAGTTCGTACTTCTGGACATTGTCGATGAAGATCTTCTCGGCGTAGAGATCGTCCCAGAAAGCGGCGATGATCCCGTTGGGCGCGTCGGGGTTGGGCAGGTTCTGGTTGACCGGGTCGTCCATGGCCTCTTCGCTGAAGCCGATGATGCCGTTGGAGCTGATGTAGATGGTGCTGCCCGACGGGTAGTCTTGGCCGCAGAAGCGGAAATCGAAGGGCAGGGTGGTCGTCCAGTACTCGTTGTCGCCGGTCCAACTCTGAGAACCGAAGGGACGGAAAAAAGTATAGCGGAAAGGCGGATCCACATCCTCGGTCGAGTCGTAGAAGGCGTAGCCGGCGCCGGAACCCTGAACGATGGGCTCGTAGGCGTCCAGGTGACGCTGATGCGACGGTGCGGCGTCGGCCTGGACGGCGATGGCCTCCAACCCGAAAGCCACACAGCTCAACGATATAACGAGCAGAATGATCCGTTTAGTCATAAAGGAACTCCTCGTGCTGATGTTATGACGATAATAAAGCCGTGAAGCGGCTCTAGCGGCAATCATGAAGTTACACGGCCCTGGAGACGAGAATCGCGACGATCCAGGCACTTTTCAAAGTTACAGATAACTTCCCGCTTGTCAAGCGACTCGGTGTCGGATAGGGGTATCAACCTGAACGTTCGGTGGATAAAACTGCGCGGTCTGACCAATCCGACTGTCGATCTGTCGATCGACCCGCCAGGCAACCTACCCAAGCGGCGATTCCCGTGAGCCCTTCGCGGCGAGCAAGCCTATCTGTAACACCAACTACATGCGGCGCTGGAAGAAAACACTTGACTGATGGGATCATCACACGAAGCTGGACCGATATCAATGGCTGTCCAGAGCCGCTACCAATGGTTAGCTCTTGATTCGCGCTCCGCTGATGGTGTTACTCGGCTAGGCACCCGGCTGATACAAGGGCTAAACAAAGACACAGCATGCTTTTAGACTAGCATTCGCCGGTTGATGCTTCCAGACGAACCGGCGGGATCGACAGCATCCCGGCGCTCCCAAACACCTGCGGAGTAAAAGCCTGGGGATCGTCTACCCTGTTCGGAGCGGATCATTATCATATCCTGCTGATAATACTAATGATGTGCTACAGGTAGCTGTCATGATAAGGGTAGCCGAAGAGTGACGGGTAATCGAAACGCGAGCTGGGGGAGGTGTTCCGCCACCGGCATTCTTCCATCCACACCTGACGGCGGGTTGCCATTGGCTGATAAGTGCCATTTTTACAGTCGTTAAGGGTGTTCAAAGCGGGCTCTCAACCGCAGGCGGAGCATTTCCGGAAGGGCGAAACGGTCCCGCAAACCGCTCCACAATCAGCCTGAGCCGGTCCGCCCAGGGTACATGATGCCAAAGTCTGTTGCCACAAATCGACTGTCGGGACATGACAGCCAATTGAATGTGTGATCATTTACCCAGTTCGGACCGGATCGCGATTGTAAGCTGTTGATACTAAACATGTAGATTCAGGGTTCTCCGTTCCTGAAAGAGCGCCTAAAAGCGGCGGTGACTAGGGGACTCCGAGGAAACTCCACCCTTGAGACAGCTTTGATTCGACGGTCTTTCAACCTCCATTCGGCTCATTAGTGCAACGCAACACCGAAGTGCAACACCGACAAGCAATGAGCGCTCGTTGCGGAAGCGGGGAGCAAAGCGCGGCACATCCGAACGGCACACGACCGCCTGGCTAGCTCCGCTTTCACCGCCCCGGCTTGCTCCGCTCAGGTTTCAGGATGCCCAGCGATACCCACCGGTCCACGAGCGGGTGATAATCACGGAGGTCAAGCCTCGTGGAAGACCAGGTCGAGACCGCGCTCGGCCAGGCCGTCCAGGATGGGTCGCGGCGGAAGGCGCTCCGGGGTCAGCGCGCCGGGAACGCTGATCTCCCCCCGGGCCAGGAGCTGCGCCGTGACGGCGACGGGGAAGCCGGTGCAGCGCATCATCGCCGAGAGGCCGCTCGCGGCGTCGGCGTAGTCCAGCAGCTCGACCCGCAACGCGCCGCCGGGGCCGCGGAAGCGGGCCGTCAGGACGACCAGGTCTTCACCGACGGGGGCCAGCCGGCGACCGATACGCTCCTCGAGGAGGTCGCGGGGTCGGACGCGGCAGCCGCCGAGTTCGACGGTGTCCTCGTCGTCGAGACCCAGCTCGAAGAGCGCCCGCGCCAAGCGGGCGTGCCCCGGGTAGCGCAGAGTCTTGTATTCCAGGGTCCGCACCCGGCCGGCGTAGGTGGTGGGCAGCGTCGAGGAACCCCCCGAGGTATGGAAGGCCTCGAGCTCACCGAGGACCGGGTGCTCGAGCGCTTCGACCTCGGTCAGTGGGGCGACTTCCCGCGGCTCGCCGTCGCGCAGCACCAGGCAGGGCTCCCGGTATTCGTTGATCAGCCCCGTGGCCGAGAAGACCGCCTCGTAGCGCCACTCCCCCCGGGGGTTGCGCGGCAGGCCGCCGACGTAGAGGCGGGCTTCGTCGAGACCGCCCAGGCGCTCGAAGGCCTCCCGGGTCAGCACGTTGACCAAACCCGGAGCCAGCCCCATGTCGGGAACCAAAGCCACACCGGCCCGGCGGGCGTCGTCGTCCAGGGCCAGCTCCCGGGCGACGGCATCGTTGTTGCCGCCCATGTCGATGAAGTGGCAGCCGGCGTCGACGGCCGCCCGGGCCAGAGCGGGGTTGAAGCTGTAGGAGACCCCGCTGATCAGGACCGCGCAGCCGGCGGCGAAGTCGCGCACGGCGGCGGTATCAGCGGCGTTCAGCTCCCGGGGACTCACCCGGGGGTCACCGAGTTCAACGGTCAGCCGGTTCAGTCGTTCGTGAGCGGCGTCGGCCAGGCGCAGCTCGACCAGGTCGGTTCGAGCCAGACAATCCCGGGCGACGGCGCGGCCCATCTTTCCGCAGCCGCAGAGGGCGATGCGCATCAACACTCCATCCTGGCCTGTTGCGGTTAACAGCCGCTGTTCATCAACACTTGATGAGGTTGAATAAAGGGAAGTGCCAACCAAGTCCCCTATCAGTCGTTGCTTAGGTCTGATATGGCGGTTCGACTCACATCGGAATCATTCAGTGCCAAATTGGATACCGGTCGGCGATGGGCGGACACGTCCTCGCGCATCAGCGTCCTGCCGGCCGCAAGGCGACGCCCATCCGCTCAGTCAGCGGCTCGAACAACCGCCCGTATCGAGAACGGCAACCCGAGTGGTTGATCACCAGACCTGAAGATCATCAAGCGGCCTCCAGGCCGCCCGTAATGCGAATCTGACAAGATTGTATGGCTTCATCCTTGTTCTATCCCGGCCCCTAAACACCGCGCAGCTTGTGCGTGACCACGTTCTCGAAAATATCCTCACGTCCGTCCAACCCGTCCGCGGTCTGCTCGTTGTAGGCGGCCCGGGCCTGCTCGACCTGATCGTTGAAGAGGGAAAGAACCATGCCCATCTGGCGGGCCTGCTCGAGCTGCTCGGGATCGGCGGTGGCCAGCAGTTCGTCGATCAGCTTCTCGGCCAGGGCCTGGGCTTCTTCGGGGGTGTCGATGGCCATGCTTTCCTCCTGACGGGACACGATACGGCTCAAGCGAGTATCCTAGGGCGCTGAGGGCTGGTGGGTTCGAGTCGGCTTGACTGAAGCGGATCGTCCGGCAGATTACGCGTCCCGGGACGCCCCGAATCGGACGACGACGAGAGCCGAAGGGACGTCTCCGATTTCCAACAATGATATGCAACAACCCCTCACCTAACAAGATAGCGGTTCAACCGTTATCGGTCAAGTTCGGGGAGGGCCTTTCAGACGCTCCTCGCGGCGACGGCGCAGCTTGACCAGCCAGCGCCCGATGGGTCCTTCCCGGGTGAAGAAGCGCAGCACCGCCGAGACCACCCCGCGACTCGAGATACCGATATCGTTGACGGCGCGGTAGATGAACAGCACGCCCAGGCCCAGGAAGACCAGGTTGGGCAGCCACATGGCCAACCAGGGATGCAGCACGCCGCGATCACCCAGGGCCTCGCCGGCCACCAGGCAGATCCAGTAGAAGATGAAGAAACCGATCGAGGTCACGAAGCCGATCCCCTTGCCCTTGCGGCGGATCATCACGCCCAGGGGGGCGCCGACGAGCACGAAGCTGATACAGGCGAAGGAGATGGAGAACTTCTTGGCGATCTCCAGGTCGTACTTGTTGATCTGCCCCTGGAGGGTGCGGCCCCGGGTGGCCAGGTAGCGCTCCTCCCGGGCGACCAGCTCGGCCGGGGTCAGCGTCCGCTCGGCGTCGTCCCGCGGGTTGACCGAGGGAGAGAAGACCCCGGTGGGATCGACGACGGGCTCGGGAGCATCTTCGGGCTCCCCGGCGCCGGCTTCGACATCCGCGTCGCCGACCGCCGCCGACTCCTCTTCCTCCGCCGGACGGGACGACTCGCCCATTATCGCCAAATGCTGCTCGAGGGGATCGATGTACAGCGAACCGGATGACTCCCCGACGGGGGTATCGGCCTCCCGCTCCGGCGCCGGTCGCCGCTCGAAGTCGGCGCCGATCTCGGCCCCGCGACCCTCCTCGAGACTGCCCGGCACACTGAGCTCTTCGACGGGTTCGCGGTCGGAGAAGTCGAGCCGGGGCGGCCCGGTCTGCTTCTCACCGGACTCGCTGAAGTTGATCGGCTCGACCGGACCGCGCAGGTTGTACATCCGCCGGACCTCCTCCGGCGTATAGCCCCCGAAGGCCAAACGCAGCGCCTCAAGGAGCTTGTGGCGCTCCCGGGGCTCACGACCCATCCCCAGCTCCCGCTTGCGGATCTCGGCGGCCTTGAAGAGGATCGCCCGATCCGTCTCGAACTCGTAGACCTTGTCCTGCATCATCGCCACCGTCATCTCGCGGTCCGAGCGCAGCAACCGCTCCTCACGCTTGAGCTCGGTGTCGGCGTCGATCTCGATGGTGTAATCATCGAAGTTGAGAATGCGGAAACCCGCGCTGCCCGGTGGGCGGATCTGTATTTCGCCCTCCTCCAGGTATAGCCGGATCACCCCGCCCACGCCGGTCTCGATATGCCCCCGCGCCGCTGTGACGATCTTCTCCAATCTACCGCCTCGGGGCATGTTGATCCGCACACCGGACATCTCCATCGTGCGGTCGTCCAGATCCTCGAGATAGATCAGGTAACCCGGGAAGTCGTTGATGAACACCCCGGCGCGCAGGTTGATGTCGGGGCGCTTGTTCTGGATGTCGTAGAGCAGGTTCTTGAACTGATGATTCGCCTCGGGCAGCACCTGGTCATTGAAGAGGAACATCCCCACCGCGAAGATCACCGCCATCACGATGCTGGGGACCATCAGCTTGAGGAAGCTGGTCCCCGTGGCCTTCATCGCCGTGACCTCGGAGTCCGCCGAGAGGCGTCCGAAGGCCATCAGCGTGCCGACCATCAGGGCCATCGGCACATCGTAGGCCAGCACCGCCGGCAGGTAGAGCACGAAAAGCTCCAGCGCGTACTTGCCCGGCACACCCTTGGTCAGGATCAGCTCCATCATCCGAAACACCTGACCCAGCAACAGCACCAGCGTGGTCACCACCAGGGCGAACAGAAACGGACCCGCATGCTCGCGCAGGATATAGCCGTAGAGCTTCCAGGGGATCGTGAAACCCCGCCGCTCGAGTCTGGTGTTTGTCGGTTCGCTCATCGTTTATCAAGCGGGTGGAAGGCGCCGGTCCCCCGCCGCAGAATCCCTCCGGCAACACCGCCGCCCCCGGAGGCTTTGGCACGTTTCTTGCTATGCGTATCCCGCGCCGTCGACCATGACCGGCGGTCGGGCGCTCGCCTGGCCGTCGCGGGCGGGAAGGCTTTGCAAGAAACGTGCCAAAGCCTCCGGGGGCGGCGGATTCCATCAAAGGCGCCGTAGGCCGAAGACGGGGCGGCGGGGGACCGGCGCCGGGCTCAGGTCAGGGTGCGGGCAAGGCCGACGCCGGTGAAGACCGCCGCCAGGCCCAGAGTGTTCTGGAGCATAATGAAGCCGCTGGCGGCCAGCCAGCTCTCGCCCTGGCCCAGGCGCAGGGTTTCCAGGATGATAGCCGAGAAGGTGGTGAATGCGCCGAAGAAGCCGATGAGGACGACCTGGGTGGTATGGGGGTCCCACTGCCAACGTCGCTGGGCCAGCTCGACGACGAGACCGGCCAGAAAGCAGCCGATGAGGTTGACCAGAATTGTCGGCCAGGCGAAGCGCCCGCTGCTCTGACGCTCGAAGAGCAGGGTCAGGGAGAAACGGGCCAGGGTGCCGACGCCGCCGGAGAGGGCCACCAGAAGAAGCTTGCCGCCGATCTGCACGCGTTGCCTCGTTGTTGCGGTGTCGAAGGTGTGGTAAACGGTTGGCGGGAGCATGACGTCCACCAACCGCGGGTAGGTCGGTGGTTGGGGATCACGCCTCCCCGTTGGAGTATAGGCGGCGGTGATAGCGCCTCGATCCCGCCGATCGAGCGGGCGGCCTCACTGTTACGGCGGATGATAGCACCCCGGGCCGTCGAACGGCAAGGCGGGGAGTCCGGCGGCCTGTTATAATACGTTCATGGAAGAAGAACGACTCCAGAAAATCATCGCCCGGGCCGGGGTCTGCAGCCGGCGGGCCGCCGAGGAGCTGATCCGGGCTGGCCGGGTCAGCGTCGACGGCGAACCGGCTACCATCGGCGACAAGGCCGACGCCGAGCGGCAGCGCATCGAGGTCGACGGACGCCCCCTGGAGCTGCCCGAGGATCACCACTACCTGGTGCTCTACAAACCCCGGGGTGTGATCACCAGCCTGGACGACGAGAAGGGTCGCCGGGACGTCGGCGATCTGCTGCGCGGCTATCCGCGGCGCGTCTTCCCCGTGGGCCGCCTGGACCGCGACAGCGAGGGCTTGCTGCTGCTGACCGACGACGGCGAGCTGGCCGCCAAGCTGCTGCACCCGCGTTACCACGTGGTCAAGCGCTACCTGGTCAGCGTCCGGGGTCCGTTGCGCAACGCCGGGTTGAAGAAGCTGGCCGAGGGCGTCGAGCTGGAGGACGGCCGGACCCTGCCCGCCGGGGTCAGGCTGCTGGAGCGCACGGCGGCCGTGACCCGCTTCTACATCGACCTCTACGAGGGTCGCAACCGGCAGATCCGCCGGATGTGCGAGAGTCTGGGTTATCGGGTGACGCGGCTCAAGCGGATCAAGTTCGGCACGCTGGAGCTGGGCGACCTGCAACCGGGGCACCGGCGTCGCCTGCGTCCCGGCGAGGTCCAGCGGCTGCGCGAGGAGATCCGGGGCGCCCGCCGGGGCCTGCGCCGCTTTGAGCGCGGCGGCGGCTAGAACCCCGCATCGTCGACGGTTGACACTGCGCCCGGACGGCTAGTACAATCGGCCACCTTGCAACGCTGGAAACCGACGCTGTAAACTTGGGAGGAAGCGATGCCGGTCCAGGCCCACCAGGGATACTCGCCCCAGCTCGAGGGTTGCGCATACGTGGCCCCCTCGGCCGAGCTGATCGGCCGGGTCAGTCTGGCCCGCGACGTCAGCGTCTGGCATGGCTGCGTGCTGCGCGCCGACTTGGCGCCGATCAGCGTGGGCGCGGGCAGCAACGTCCAGGACCTGACCGTGATCCACGTCGACAGGGAGCTGCCGACGATCATCGGCCGCGATGTGACCATCGGCCATCGCGCCGTGCTTCACGCCTGCACGGTGGGCGACGGCGCCCTGATCGGCATGGGCGCGATCATCCTCGACGGCGCCGAGATCGGCCCGGGGGCGTTGATCGCCGCCGGCGCCCTGGTCCCCCCGCGCAAAAAGATTCCCGCCGGCGCCCTGGTGATGGGCGCGCCGGGCAAGGTGGTCCGCAAGCAGAATCCCGACGAAACCGCCGCCCTCATCGAACACGCCCGCCGCTACGTCGAGCTGGCGGAAAGCTACCTGAGCAGATGACCGCCCCCGCGGTCCGGGAGTAAACATGGCCAAGCAGAAACGCCGTCCGCGCCAGGAAGAGGAAGAGCTGCAACATTACTACGAGGAGGCCGACCTCCTCGACAAGCGCCGCCGACGCATCGTGGTCTTGGGCTTGATCGCCGCCCTGGTGCTGGTGGTCCTGGTCGTCTACCTCTTCGTCTTCGCCGGCGAACCCGATGAATCGCCCACGGCCGAGCAACTCGGCCGCGGCATCCAGCTCTACGGTATGGCCTTCGAGGGCAGCTACGAGATCGTCGACGGCCGGCAGCAGTACGTCGAGCCTACGGCGGAGAAGCGGGAGCGCTATCTGGGCGACGCGTTGATCCTCTTCAACCGCATCCTCGAGGAGCCGGGCTCGGACTTCGACCGCGACACCGCCGCCCTGTACGCCGCGATGATCGCACTGCACAACGGCGACGCCGACGCCGCCCGGGAGCGGCTCGAGGCGGTCACGCAGAGCGAGTTCGACCCCCTGGCCCAGCAGGCCCGTTACGCCCTGGGCGCGGTCTATCTCGAACGCGGCCAGCTCGACGCGGCCCTCGAGCACTACCGTGGTCTGGCCGCCGAGGAGAGCTACCTGGCGCTGGGCGCCGAGCTCGAGACGGCACGCATCCTGGCCCTCCAGGGCGAGCGAGACGAGGCCCGCGAGATCCTCGAGGGCATCGTCGAACGGGCCGAGGCTGAAGAGGCCGCCCCGGAGGACGGCGAGGGCGAAGATGAATCCATCGACGGCGACGATTTGACCGAGCCCGGCGAAAACCCCTTCGTCGACAAGGCCCGGATGATGCTGGAGACGGGCGAATACCTGACCAGCCTGATCGACCTGATCCCCGTCTCGCCGCCGCCGGGCCAGACCGAAGATGACGCCGTCACCGGCGAGGAGCTCGACCTGGGCGGCCTCGAGGGCCTGGAGGGTCTCGACGAGCTGGACTTCGGCCTGCTGCCCGATCAGGGCGGCACGGAAACCCCGGCCGGGACTACCAGCGAAACGGCCGACGACGGCGCTGAAGAAACCACCGATGCAAGCCCTGACGAAAGCGCGGCAACGCAGTAGTCAGGCGGTTCAAGTCAAAGCAAGCAGGCCGGGTCACCACGATCCGGCCTGCTTGCATATCTCGGCATCACCTCTCGTTCGCTTCTGGCGCGCCCGTGGAAGTTGCGAGACAGCCCGGCAATCAGGACAGGTTGCGATCTGGCAACGGTCGATCAAAACCTTGACGCCGGACAAGCCTGTCAACCTAAAGCAGTGTGCTTGACAAGGACTGACTCTCAAACGTTCGCCATGGCCTCGATGAAGATAAGCGGCCATTGTTTGTCAGTTTGTACCAGATCGTGATGCTAAACGAGCTGATAGTACACGTGATGATCAGGATGGGCTTGTCACAAGGCGGCTAATCAAGAAATGGCGGCTAGTGCAGGTGCGCTCTGCAGCAAGTCCAGATATCAGCACACATGTATATACCCTGAGAGCATCCGGTTGACTACTGCTAAGCTCATTGATAACAGGCGGAAAGAGTCTGCTGTTTGAATGTCTGATCAATAAAAAGCGAGGGATCATCACAGAAGATGACCATCAGATATTGCAGTTGGGTGCTTATATCGGCGTGAGCAAGTCTGTTATCCCGCCACAAGCAAAGGGGTCAATGTGGCAGGGAGGAGCGGGACGAGGGACTGGCACGTCAAGTGTCCCAGGTGCAACTACCGCTGCGTCGACGGACGTCGTAAGCGCAAGCGTTGCGGCAAGTTGTTCAACCATCGTCCCCGGGGGCGTCACAACGAGCCGCCGCCGGAAAACGCAGTGAGATAGCGCATCTGTTGCGGCTCGGCCTCCCGGCGGCGCGGGTCATCCTCCCCAAGCGCTGTGACAGCAAGCATCTGCTGGGCGCGATCCTGGACAATTTAGACAATGTCGAGTTGGATTCAATCGTATACTCCGATGGATACAATGCCTATAACAAACTCTCACTCAACGGCATCCACCACAAACGCATCAACCACGACAAGACCCTGGTCGATGGCAAGTTGCCTATCAACGGCATCGAGAACTTCCGGGGTTACGCCAAGCGTCGCCAAAACGCCTGCCATGGAGGCTTCAAACGCAACGACAGGCTCTGTATCAGAGAAAGGCCGCTCAGATTAAATCATCGCGACGACGAAAACGCGCTGAACTACCTCTGGAGCATACTACGCGCTTGTTCATAATCAGGTGATAATCCCAAAAGCAATCTCGGGTAGGTGGTGAAGAGACAGCAAGCCGCTCCGAACCAGCTAGATTTGATACGCGCGTGTTCCATGATGCCGTCGTTCAATAATCACAGGATGATAAGCCACGGCATCTCTGACGATTCAATAGCAGCTCGGCGGTCTCCGGATTATCAAAACCAATCGAGGAATCGGCTTAGGGAGCAATAGAGAAGACAGACGCCGGTTCCACAACGTCCGCCTTGGACCCAAAGAAGATAACCGCCTATGAATCAGTAGTTACCACAGGTATTTTGCTCCAGTTAAACGGCCGTTTATCAGCGATCCGCAAAGATTGTCAGACACCCAACGCTCTTGTAGTTGAGATGCCGGTGCGGTGTGTTGCGCTTCCAACCGTCGCGCCCGCTCAGCTTCCTTCGACGACCTCGTCCCACCAGGCGCGGATCGCCGGGACGATCTCGGCGGCGGCGTCCTCCTGGATGAAGTGCCCGGCACCTTTGAGCACAACGGTGCGGTGGTCGGGGAAGACGCCCTCGAAGCGCTCTCGTTCGATATCGCGGAAGGCGATGTCCCGGTCGCCCCAGAGGATCAGCGCCGGCTTGCCGGACAGGCGTCCCAGACCGGCCTCGATCCCGGCCAGGAACTCCCGGCTCTCCAATATCTCCCGGGGGAAGATGTGGGTCGGCAGCCGGGAATCCCTGGTGGGGAAGGGTCGGCGGTAAGCCCGCATCACCCGGCTCTCCAGCCGGCCGCGGCGCACACCCTTGGGGACGACCATGTTGACGAAGGCGTTGAAGTGGCGGATCAGAAAGCGACCGAAGCCACCGCCCATCAGCTTCGAGAAACGCTCGAAGTGGCGGTCGCCGTCGACGGGCCAGGCCCAGGTGTTGCCGATGATCAACGCCCGGAAGCGCCCGGGGTTCCGCTCGGCGTTCCAGAGGCCGATGGGGCCGCCCCAGTCTTGGACCATCACGCTTATCCCGTCGAGGCCCAGTTTATCGATAAAGGACGCCACCACCCCGGCGTGATCGGCCGGCAGGTAGCCGTAGTCCTCGGCGGCGGCGGAGAGACCGAAGCCCGGATAGTCCGGGCTGACGCAGCGGAAGCGGTCCTTGAGCCCGGCGATGATTTCCCGGTAGAGGAAGGACCAGGCCGGATTGCCGTGGAGCAGCAGCAGCGTCGGTCCCGCGCCCTCGTCGACGTAGTGGATGGTGTGGCCGTCGATCTCGACGAAGCGGTTCTCGAAGGGGAAGAGGTCCCGGGGCAGCCACTCGGGCACGCTGCCGGGCACGATGCGCGGTTCGGTCATGCTTCTCCCGATTGATATGTGGGGCGGGGTTATGGATGGGGCTTCAGGCGACACTGATGTTAACAACTCAGTCGGTCGCTGACGAGCGGGGTTGTTGGAAGAAGCTGTTGGGCGGGCGGCGTCGCGGCAGGATGATACTGGGCGGGATACTTGCCTCGGGGATCATCACCTGAAACTAAACCAAGTATTCGCAACTCAGGTAAGCCGCAGCGAGAAGAGGGCTTGGTAACCACCCGCTGCGTGTAATCAACCAGCGAAGGCGGATAGCGTTCGTAGCTGTGATAGCGAGCAATTGAGCGTCGTCAGCAGGTCGTTTGCTCACAGCCAGGTCGAAACCTGAATGGAACCAACCGCCTCGGGCTTCCGGTGGTACTCAAAGCAGGTCCAGGCGCATCGCCACCTGGCATTGGTACGACAATGCAGCGGTATGACAATGGCGTCGATTATCAGCTATCAAGCGACCAATGACAATCTATCAACTGGATGAGTCCGTTCAGGTGCGAGTGATAATCCTATGCCTTTTTCTATATCGATGTCCCTTGCTGAATTAGGCGTGGGTTCCCGTAGTATCGGACAATCCGCCGACAAGCGGGCGGCGGGACGGCGTCGCTTCAAGGGCGCGGGGATACCGATCGATATACGGGACTTCCCGGCGGTCGGACCTTGTAGGGGGCGGCAAGCGCCTCGGTCCATCACAAACACCTGGGTCTTCTTCACCCACGCGATAAAAAAGCGGGGGCTAAATCAGCCCCGGGTGGTTATAACGGTTCATTCCATCACT